>NZ_JAWRCU010000008.1:0-286474 GCF_033542235.1 Mesorhizobium sp. BAC0120
GCGCAACGGAATCACAAATCCATTTTGCAAGGAATCCCCAGCCGAAGACTTATTTTCCGGCAAAATCGGCAGCTTCGACTGCCCCAAATTCCCACTGCAAATCAGCGACTTGGCAATTCTTCACGGCCGACTGCCTAGCGCATCGGCCGAAAAGTGCGAAAGCGGTTTTCGGACGAATCCGATGCGGAAACAAAGAGATAGAGCGGCGTGGTGGTTCAATTTGAACGCACGCCGCTAGTGCAGTGCCTCGATGAGAGCTGCCGCGCCTATCATGTCGCGCTTGCGGGCTGTCCGGCGCGCGGCGGCCTCTGCGTCGAGCCCCCAATGCTCGATATTCCAGTCCTCATCGACATGCGCAGCATTCCATGCCGCTTCCGCATCGAGAGCACCCGCCTCGAACATGAGGGCGAGCAGCGCTGAGCCGGTGATCGCCGTGATGACGTGAAGCGCTGCGAGGCGAAACGCGTCCTCGCGCTGGCGCAGATGCAGGCCGACCGCCCCGATCGCCTCGCGCGGTTGCTCGACATGCATGACGCCTTCGGCGAGAAAGAAGCGGGCACCAAGTGCTGCACGAGCCCAATCGAGAACCGGATCCCATGCTTCGGCCTGTCGGGCGACGAGCGCGTCCGGGCTCTCCGCACGGTAACAGACGAGATCAGAGGACGAGAAGCGAAGAATGTCCTCGAGCACGGCCTGTGTATCGGCGGCGACACCGTCGATTGCGGTGTTGACCAGTCTGGTGACCGGCATGGTGAGCGGGTCGATCCTGTCGCCCTGACTGTCGAACTCCTCGGCGACGAGCCGCGCCGCTTTCTCGGTCGGCAGTATCACCGCATTGCCGGAAGGCGTTTTCACCACCCTGCCATCGAGCAGCACGGAGAAGCCGTCGCCCTCCCGCTCTACCGTGACCGTCTTATAGAATCGTCGGGCGGCGGCCGACTTCATCTGGTTCTGCGCCCGGCGCACGGGATCCGGATCGCTGAGCTGACGCCCTGCTTCGAGATCGGTCAGAAGTTCACGCATTACATCAAGCCTTCTTCCGTTGCGGCCGATTGACGATGATCAGCCCTACGGCGATCAACGCCAATGCCAGGAAGATGCGGATGCTGAGCGGCTCTTTCAACAGCAACCCGCCAAGCAAGACGCCGAACGCCGGTGTCAGGAAAGCAAAGCTCGACAGGCCGGCGGCCGGATAGCGGCGCATCAGCCAGAACCACAGGATGTATGTGAACGCGACGACATAGATCGCCTGGAACAGCAGCGCGCCGGTTCTTAGCGCGGAGACCTCGCGTAGCGCCGGTCCGGCGAGCGGAATCAACGGTGCCACGAGCACGGCCGAAACGGCGAGTTGATAGAGCAGGGTCTTTTCCGCGCTCGCATGGGTGAGTTTCGTCGACTTGATGACGAGCGTGGTGGCCGCCCACAATCCGCCCGCGCACAGGCTCAGCAGATCGCCTTTGATCGCTTGTGGGCCCGGTAGGCTGAGCTTGTCTGAAAACACCAGCACGACGCCGGCAAAAGCCAGGGTCAGACCGCCGAGCTTCGTAGTCGAAATCTTTTCGCCGAGCAGGAAATGCGCGCCGAGAAGCACCCAGAACGGCATAGTATTGACCATCAGTGCGCTGCGCGCGACCGTGGTGTAGTCGAGCCCGAAAAAGATGCAGAAGAACTCGGCGCCGAACAGCAGCCCGGCGAGTAAACCGCTCCACAGCGTCCCGTCTTTCTCGAACAGACGGATGCCGCGGAAGCGGCACCACAGGAAAACCAGGACCGCCGCGATCATGGACCGGGAGACCGTGACGAATATCGGGCTGAAGCCGATATTGGAGACCTTGGCGGCCACACCGTTCAAACCCCAGGAGAATGTCAGCAGCAGCATGAGAGCGGCTGCCGCGCTGTCTATTGATTCGCGCCGGTCGAGCGTCCCCACTGCTGCGCTCATCCTTCTTCCTCTGCACTCGACTCGTCGAAGCCGAGCAAATTCCAGCTTTGCCGCATATGCGGCGGCAGCGGCGCTGTCACGTCGATCACACCGCCATCGGGATGCGGGATGACGATGCGCCTGGCATGCAGGTGAAGTCTGTTCTGGATGCCTCCCGGGAACTCCCAATTCTGGTCAGCCTCGAAATATTTCGGGTCGCCGATGATCGGGCACCCGAGATGGGCAGCATGCACGCGAAGCTGATGCGTGCGGCCCGTATGCGGCTCCATCTCCAGCCAGCTAAGCGACTGTCCTGCCTGCTCGACGACACGATAGCGCGACACGGCGTGGTCGGCGCCCTCCTCGCCATGCTTTGCGACCCGTACGCGGTCGCCGGCCTCGGTCGGCTCCCTGATGAGCCAGGTCGAGATCTCGCCCTCGCGTTTCCTCGGCACGCCGCGCACCAGCGCCCAATAGGTCTTCTTCGCATCACGGCCACGAAAGGCCTCGGAGAGCTTCATGGCTGCAAGCCGGGAGCGCGCCACGACCAGCACACCGGAAGTGTCGCGGTCGAGCCGGTGCACGAGACGCGGCTTCTCGCCCTTCTGGTTGCGCCAGGCTTCGAGCATGTGGTCGACGCTGCGCGACACGCCGGACCCACCTTGCACAGCGAGGCCGGCCGGCTTGTTGAACACGAAGACCTTCTTGTCCTCGTAGAGCAGCATCTGGCCAAGCAGCTCAGCGTCGCCCTTGTCGCGCATGGTGCGCGGCGTGAGATCGCCGCTGCCCTTGCGGTCGACGGCGAGCGGCGGCACGCGCACCACCTGGCCCGGCTCGACGCGCGTATCGGATTTGGCCCGCCCGCCGTCGACCCTGATCTGGCCGGACCGCAAGAGCTTCTGGAGTTCGCCGAAGCCGAGCCCCGGATAATGCGCCTTGAACCAGCGATCGAGGCGCATGCCTGCCTCACCCGGCTCGACGGCTATCTGTTCAACACCTGCCACTTCAGTGCCTTTCCCTGTCGAGCCTGGGCAATAGCATTTTGTCCGGTTTTGACCACAGTCCCAGCGAAGGGGCGACGATCATGCCTGTGAACGGCCGTCCCTCCCGTACTGAAGGACCTGCACCTTTTCGAGCGTGATCAGGCCGCTTGTCATGATGGCGTCGAGCACCGGTAGGAATGCGCTGATCTTCTCCTCGCTGTCGACGATCTCGATCACCAGTGGAAGATCCTCCGAGAGCCGGAGAATCTTCGTCGTGTGCAGCCGGCTGGAATGGCCGAATCCCATCGCACCCCTGAGCACGGTCGCGCCGGCGATCTGCATCTGGCGGGCCTTGAGCACGATCGATTCGTAGAGCGGGCGGCCTTCGTCGCGATCGTTCTCGCCGATGAAGATGCGCAACAGCTGCGCCTGGTTCGGTATCCTCATTGCTTTGCTCCTCTCAGACGGTTCAAGCGCGAAGCAAGGACGTGACCGAGCCAGACGGCTGTCAGCCACGCGACGACAGAGATTCCGACATTCAGCCCGGCGGCGTTCAACTGGCCGCGCTGTGCGAGGCGCAGGGTCTCGAGGCTGAACATAGAGAAGGTGGTGTAGCCGCCGCACACTCCCGTCATCATGAACTGGCGCCCGCGCGAGCTCGCAAAAAGGCGGCCCTCCGGACCGGTCAGAGTGGCGTAGAAGCCGATCAGGAACGAACCGGTCACGTTCACGAAAAGTGTGCCCAGAGGAAAGCCAGCGCCGAACAGCGCGACGCTCGCCAGGGACGCGAGGGCGCGCAGCACGCTGCCGATCACGCTTCCCAGCCCGACTGCAGCATAGGTCAGGAAGACGTCGCCGATCATGGGTGCGCCGCCTCTGGCCGGGCTGCTACGCCCGCCCTCCCGCTGCTTGTCGCCCTCTTCGGGTACACGCTTCAGCGGCCGGCTCACAACGCGGCTCCGGCAAGCAGCCTTGCCCCGAGGTTGAAGCCCAAAGTTGCAGCAGTGAGGCACAACACCACCGACAGAACCACGTTGCCGCCGGCACGCAGCCAGTCGCCCTCACGCGCGAGCGCCAACGTCTGCAGGCTGAATGAGGATACGGTCGTATAGGCACCGAGAAACCCCGTCACGGCCAGCGCCCACGCCTCCGGTACATTGAACAGCAGTCGGGCGTCTGCCGCAGCAGCAATCGCCCCTATCGTGAAGGCGCCGCTGATATTGACCGCCAGCGTGCCCCAGGGAAACGTTTCGCCGATCCGCCGGCCGACAAAGCCGGAGAGGAAGAAGCGAGCTACCCCGCCGAAGGCGCTGCCAAGCACCACCCAGATCAAGTTGAACAAAGATTCCTGCATTGGTTCCAGAGCACGTGTATTTGCGAAAATTACCCGGCTCTTACCGCAACGCCTGCGACGAAAACCAGAGATCGGGATAGACGGCGACAGCTGATGCATCCGGCTCGCGCTGCGAACGAAGGAAGATCGCCCTCGCCTGACGTGCCTCCCGCACCGTCGGCTTCCTGATCGAAGCCTCCTCGTCCGACGCGCCCTCGCACGGGATGAACCAAGCGTTCCCCAGGATCCGAGTCGAGAACCCGATCGGTTCGGAGCCGGCATGTTCGGCCCGCGCGAGCACCGCGAGCCCGATGTCATTTGCCGGC
This sequence comes from Mesorhizobium sp. BAC0120, assembly GCF_033542235.1. NCBI lineage: Bacteria > Pseudomonadati > Pseudomonadota > Alphaproteobacteria > Hyphomicrobiales > Phyllobacteriaceae > Mesorhizobium > Mesorhizobium sp. BAC0120. Next base: position 4,564 of record NZ_JAWRCU010000008.1, read on the forward strand.
CGCCACGGGAACACGATGCGCCCTCCCCGCTTCAGGGCGGTCAGCCAGGACCGTGGCGGCGCGACCACACCGGCATTCACATAGATGACATCCGACGGCTCGATCGCGCCCTCGACTGCATTCTGAAGAAGCACAGTGACGTTCTCGAACGGCGTGAGGTTGCGACGTGCCGCCTCCGCGAGGGGTCCGTCCAGCTCGTAGGCGAAGACCTTGCCGTCCGGAAGCACCAACATGGAAAGCATCGCCGTGTAGTACCCGCCACCGGCACCGACCTGGATCACCGTCTCGCCCGGCTGCGGCGCGACCGCGCCGATCAACCTGGCGTGCAGAAAGGGCTCGCCATTGTTGATGCCCTTCTGCTGGTCGAGCACGACGAGTGCGTTCTGGTAGAGCAGCGCCGGGTCGGCGCTCGGCGTCTCGACCAGGCCGTGCTCGACCTTGATGTGCCAGGGGCCGGGCGGCAGAAAGGCTTCGCGCGGCACCAGTTCGAAGATGCGTTCCAGCCTGGGGTCGGTCGAACCGCTCGCCGCCGCCATCATCCGCGCATAAAGGGTGCGGGCTTCCTCAAGGTGCCTGCTCCGGCGGGCCATGGCCATCCATTCTCCTACCAGAAAACTCGCGTGCAGTTCGGTGTTCACTCTAACAATGCCACAGAACCGAGTCTGGCGGTGAATCCCGGCAGCCTGTTGGAAAATCTAGTTCCGGCAGTGTGTTCAGCCGACCCAATAGCGCGGCCCCGGGCCCTTGCGCCCGGCATGGTCCGCCGGGTTCGCCAGGCTGCAACGGTCGATCGACAGGCATCCGCAGCCGATACATTCGGTCAGTCCCGACCTCAGTCGCTGTAACTCGGCTATGCGCTGGTCGATACGCTTCGTCCACTCGCCTGACAATCGCGCCCAATCGCGGCGCGTGGGAACGCGGTCGGCCGGCAGCTTGGCGAGTTCCGCGCCGATCTCCTCGAGCGACAACCCGATCCGCTGCGCGAACACGATGAAGGCGATACGTCGGAGCACCGAGCGCGGGAAGCGGCGATGTCCCGAGCCTGCCCGCTCCGATGTGATCAGCCCACGCTCCTCATAGAAGCGTAGGGCCGACGATGCGACGCCGCTGCGCCGCGAGACGTCGCTGATGGTCAGCATGGAATCCATGACTCGATTTCAAGCATGATTTCCGCTTGACTTCAAGTTCACTTGAACTTGTAGCAAGCGATCTTCGAAAGAAGGAACGGCAGCAATGCAGAGGAAAAAGGCTACTGATCTCAGGGAACTTCGCGTGGCTATCACAGGCGGGACCTCCGGCCTGGGGTTGGCATTGGTGCATCTGCTAACGGCGCGCGGCGCGTGCGTCGCCTTCGTTGCCCGCACAGCCTCGGCCGTCGAGCGTACAGCCGCGGAAACGGGCGCATACGGGATTGTCGGAGACGTCGCGCGGAAGACCGACATCTACCCGATCGCAATGCAGATTGCGGGCACTCTCGGCGGGCTCGATGTGCTGGTTAACAACGCGTCGAGCCTCGGCCCGGTGCCGCTCGCGCTTCTCGCCGACACCGAGTGCGAGGAGCTTGAGGCTGCCCTTGCCGTCAACCTTGTCGGCGCATTTCGCCTGACCAAAGCCCTGTTCGGGGCGCTCGCCGCCTCCGCACGCGATCGCCGGGGCGCGCTCGTGATCAACATATCGAGCGACGCGGCCGTAAACGCCTATCCGGGCTGGGGCGCCTATGGCGCGAGCAAAGCCGCGCTCGCCCATATGACGGCGATCTGGGACGAGGAGGCGAAGGATCACGGCGTGCGTTTTCTCGCCGTCGACCCCGGCGACATGGATACGCCGCTGCACGCTCTCGCCGTGCCCGACGCCGACACTTCTACATTGAAGCACCCCAATACAGCCGCTGCGGAGATCATCGGGAAGATGCTGGCCGCGCTGCCAATCGCCGTCGAAGAGCGCACTGGAGCAGAGGCATGATCGCCGCCGACCACCCTGACCGGCGATCCGCGAGGCTGCTCGTTGTCGAGGCGGATGGCTCGATCCGCAACTTGCCGCGGGCCGCTCTCGCAGCCTTGTTCGGCCCAGCAGATCTGATCGTGGCGAACGACGCCGCGACATTGCCTGCGAGCCTGGCAGGTATCCGCACGGCCACCGGCCAGCCTGTCGAAATCCGCCTGGCTGGCTGGGTGTCGGCCGCGGACCCGACGCGGTTTGCAGCGATAGCCTTTGGAGCAGGCGACTACCGCATGCGTACCGAAGATCGACCATCCCCGCCGGCGCTGTCGCCGGGCGACTGCCTTCAACTCGGCCCGCTAAAGGCGGTCGTGGAGCGTGTTCTGGATCACCCTCGCCTGGTCGAGCTGCGCTTCACGGGAGATCCTCAAGCCCTGCTCGCCGGGATTGCACGTCACGGACGGCCGATCCAATACGCGCACGTTCCCGAGCCGCTTGCCCTATGGGATGTCTGGACGGCAATCGCCGCCGAGCCTGTATCATTCGAGCCGCCATCGGCTGGTTTCGCGCTGGACTGGCACACCCTCGCCAACTGGCGGCAACGCGGCGCTGGCTTCATGACCCTTACCCACGCCGCCGGAATCTCATCGACCGGCGATCCCGTTCTTGACCAACGGCTACCCTTCGACGAGCCGTACCATATACCCGACACTACCGCCGCGGCCGTTTTTCGCGCAAAGTCGCAGGGGCGGCGCATCATCGCAATCGGCACGACGGTCGTACGCGCGCTCGAAGCGGCGGCAAAGCCGGATGGCGGCGTGCACGCCGGGATGGGCCTCGCGAGCGGCCGCATAGGGCGAGAGACGCGTCTTAGCGTCGTCGATGCGATCCTCACGGGTGTCCATCAGCCGGGCGAAAGCCATTTCGAGCTGCTCAGGGCGTTTGCCGGCGATACACAGTTGGACCGAATTTCCGCAACACTCGACAGGAACGGCTACCGCGCTCACGAGTTTGGCGATTCCATGCTGCTCGAGCGCTGGCGCCCGGCTCTGCCCCGCGAAAGCGATCGTGCGCGTTCGGCGCTCAGCATCTCCGCCTGAAGCCTGTCTGCATTCCCCAGGCGATAGCAGGACAATCGCAAATGACACGGCAGGCCCACCGCTTCGCTCGGCACCTCTCCCCCTCAAAACGGGAGAGGAAGTGCGCCTGGCATTACGGGCCGGCGCTTCCTCTCCTCCATCGAGAGGGGGAGGTGGTTCGCGAAGCGAACCGGAGTGGGGTCGATCTCATCGGCGAACGCCCTGCAGGCGATGGGCACACTACCTCCATGAGGTAAGTGCGCCAACGCGATCGCAGGAAACCTGCAGGGTGCTATGATGGCACCGCAGGGCAGGCTAAGAATTCACCGCCGGCACACCCTGGTGAGACATGGTTCTCTTCGAATTAACCCTCGCGCTGCTGCTTGTTGCGGTCCTGCTGGCCGGCGTGGCCAGGCGGCTAGGCGTTCCCTACCCGCCGTTCCTTGCGGCCGCCGGCGCGGCGATCGGCTTCCTGCCCTTCGCTCCGACGATCACCATTGAACCTGATCTCGCCCTCGCGCTCTTCATCGCGCCGGTGCTGCTCGATGCCGCCTTCGACACCTCGCCGCGCGACATCCGGCGCTATGCCTGGCCGATCGCCTCCCTCGCTTTGGTCGCGGTGGTACTCACGACCGCGGCTGTCGCCTTTGTCGGCCAAAAGATTGCCGGGCTGCCTTTGGCGGCCGCGATCGCATTGGGCGCAATTGTCGCGCCTCCCGATGCGGCGGCGGCCAGCGCCGTGCTCAGCCAATTCCGTCCGCCACGCAGGCTGCTCGCCATCATGCAGGGCGAGACTCTGCTCAATGACGCGACGGCGCTTGTGATCTACCGCATGGCCGTAACCGCCGCGACCGGCTCGTTCATGCTGGCCAGCGACGGTCCGGTGTTTGTTTTGCTCGCCGTTGCAAGCGTGGCTGCCGGCTATTTGCTCGGCCGGCTCTACATCGTCGCGACCGCTCCCGTTCACGATGCGCCCAGCGGCACCATCCTTCAGTTCGTCGGGACGTTTGGCGTCTGGCTGCTCGCCGAGCGCATCGGTCTCTCGGCGATCATCACGATGGTCGTGTATGCCATGACGCTCGCCCAACGAGCCCCGAGCCGCATGCCGGCTCGCAACCGGGTAAGTTCCTATTCCGTGTGGGAGACGGCGGTCTTCGTTCTCAACGTGCTTGCCTTCCTGATCATGGGCCTCCAGGCTCGCCCCATCCTTGCGGGGCTTTCCAAGGAACACCTGCTCGAAGCGCTCGCGCTGGCAATTGCCGTGCTGGCAACCGTCACTGCCGTGCGCATAATGTGGGTGCTTGCCAGCGGGGCCGCCCAGCGGAGCCTTCGACGCTCGCAGCAGACCAAATCAGCCTTTCGCGGCGACGTGCTGATATCCTGGTGCGGCGTCCGTGGACTGGTCACGCTCGCAACGGCGTTCGCGCTGCCGGCCGGTTTTCCTGGCCGTGACCCGATCGTCTTATCCGCATTTTTCGTCGTGCTCGGCACGCTGGTCCTGCAGGGTCTGACGCTGAAGCCGCTGCTCAGGCTGTTGCGTTTCGAGGAGGATCGGTCAGTGGAAGACGACGTCTCACGCGGCCGCGTTGTCGTCCTCCAGGCTGCGCTCGACAGCCTTGAAGGCGACGACTCGATAGCAGCCAAAGTCATGCGCAAGCAGTATCTCGCCGCGCGCGGCGTCGCCGAAGATGCCGCCAACCCCCAGGCCTCGACCGACTACGACGAATTGCGGCTTCGAGCCGTCAAGCATCAGCGCGAGGCGCTCTACCGGCTACGTGCGAGCGGAACGATAGGCGACGAAGCCTTTCATCGGCTGGAGGAGGAGATCGACTGGGCCGAGCTCGACGCCGCACCGGCCGGCCGCTTCCAGCCGCTCACGACCTGATGCTTCGGCGTTGACATCATGATGCCTCGCACCTAGCATCAATGCATGCGAACCACCCTGACACTGGATGACGACGTTGCGGCCAAGCTCAAGGCCGAATCGCACCGCTCTGGCCGTTCCTTCCGAGACGTCGTCAACGAGACATTGCGCCATGGATTGGCGGGCAAGCGCAGTACCGCTACGCGGGGGCCCTTCAAAATAAAAGTGCGCGATCTCGGCGAGCTAAAGCCCGGAATTTCTCTCGACAATGTGGCCGAACTCATCGAGCAGATCGAAGGCCCGCTTCACAGGTGATACTCATCGACGCGAACCTTCTGCTCTACGCCTACAATCCGAGAGCAGAACAACATGCGAAAAGCAAGGCTTGGCTTGAGATGGCGCTTGCTGGGCCAGACCTCGTCCGTTTCGCGTGGCTTACGCTTTGGGCTTTCCTGAGGATCAGTACCAATCCACGCGTGTTCGAGCGACCACTCTCCGCCGCAGAAGCCGAAGCGGCGATTTCCTCATGGCTTGCTCAGCCCGCTGTCAGCGTTCTCGAGCCGGGCGATCGTCACTGGGATATTCTATGTAGATTGGTCCGCCACGGCCAGGCGACCGGGCCGCTCGTCATGGATGCCGTCCTCGCCGCCATAGCCCTTGAACACGGCTCTGTCCTTTGCACGACCGACCGTGACTTTTCCCGGTTTCCCGGCTTGAAGTGGACGAACCCGTTGACCGTGAACTGATACGCGTTGAGACCTGACCTGTCAACGAGCAAGCCCGGGAACGGTTCACCGCGCATCACGGCGGTCTTGATCGCCGCTGCGCTGGAACGTGGACTCTCAGCGATCCTCGACGATGCGCAGATAGGCGGCCGTGACGAGCAGGACGATCGCCCCGAACAGGATTCGCCGCGACCCCTCGGGCATCTGCAGGATCGTAAGCAGGGTCGTCAGCACGGTCAGGATGAGCGCACCGACAATCGTGCCGGCATAGCCGCCCCGGCCGCCGAAGATGGATGTGCCGCCCACGACCGCCGCTGCGACGGAGGGCAGTAACAGCGGCTCGGCGAGCGACAAGGACGACGGCGCCTTGATCAGCCCCACATAGAGAAATCCGGCGACGCCTGCGAGCAGCGACGACACGACGTAAAGGGCGATGATCACCTGCGAATAGATGACGCCCGAAAGTCTGGTCGCCTTCTCGTTGTCGCCGACCGCGTAGAGGAGCCTTCCAAACCCTGTCCGATTGAGCGTGAAGATGATCAGTGCGGCGACCGGCACGAAGAGAAGTAGCGCGTTGGGAAATCCGTAGGTGAGCCCGGTTCCGAGCCAGGTGAGGAAATCCGGGATCTTCGTGCCCGTCGAGATCACGGTGCGCTGATAGACCTGCAAGAAGCCCGTTCCGATCAGGCTCGTGCCCAGTGTCATGATCAGCGGATGGACGCGAAAAATGCCGATGCCAATCCCGTTGGCGACACCTATCAGCAACGCGGGAATGAGCGCGATCGCGATCGCCGTGGCCGGATGATAGGCAGACGCCAGCGAGGCCATAATGAAGGCGCTCATGGTCGCGACTGTGCTGACCGACAGGTCGATGCCGCCGGTCAACATGGTCATGGTCTGGCATCCCGCAAGGATCGCGAGCGGGATCGCAAACTTCACGGTATTGGCGATCCAGCGCTCGTTGACGATGCCCGGGCGCAGGATCTGCAAGAGAACGACCAGCAGGACGAGCAGGATGACGAGCGGCACCAGCGGCTGGTCGCTCATGAAGCGCCTGATCCGGCGACCCAGCGACACCGCCTGCGGTGTTGACGCGATTTCGCTCATGACGACCGACCTCTCATGGCGATGAAGGCACCGAGCATCACGACGACGACCATGATCACGCCTTCGATGATGGTGGTCACGTTCGGGTCGACGGCAAGAAGCGTCAGGTCGGTGCGGACGAGCCGAAGTATGAACACCGCCACGATAGGACCAACGAGTCCGCCGCGACCGCCGCCGAGCGTGACGCCGCCAAGCACGACCGCCGCTACGCTGGCCAGAAGATACGGGCCGGGAATGGGAGCGCCGATACCCGTGCTCATGGTGAGCGAGAGCCCGCCCATCGCGGCGAATAGCCCGCCAAGCGCATAGGCGATGATCTTCGTGCTTGCGACGGGCACGCCGCTGCGGAACGCTGCAAGCTCGCTGCTGCCGATGGCGTAGATAGAGAGTCCAAGCCTCGAACGCTTCAAGGGTATCCAGACGATGCCGAGACAGACAATGAGAAGCACGAGCGCCTTGGGGATCCAGGCCGTTATCGCCTCGGGGACACCAGGGATCGGAACCGTCCCGACGATCAGCGCCTTCAACCACTCTGCCGCAGCGCCGCCCGGCGCTTCGAGGACGAGCAGAGCCGCGCCCTGCAGCACGAACAAGGTAGCCAGCGTGACGACGATGTCCGGCACCCGGGTGACCACGATCAGGAGACCGTTACAAGCTCCAAGCACGAAGCCCATCAAAAGCACGAACACCACGACCAGCGCGGCAAATTCCTCGCTGGCGCCGTTCATCATGGAGGCGGCGGTGACGCTGGTCAGCGCCATCATCGCGGCCACCGAGAGATCGATGCCGCCGGCAATGACGACGATCGTCTGGGCCGCGACGGCAAAAGCGTAGGGCAAGACGGCGCGAGCAAGCGAGCCGAAGTCCCCCGCACCGTAGCCGGGCTGGATCAGCTTCGTGACGACGAAAAGGAGCGCGAGCAGGACGACCAGGCCCGAAACCCAGCCTTGGCGACGAATGACACTGGTCACGGCGCGCTCGCCGAACTGCCGGGGTCGGCAAGCACGCCGACGTCCTGCTTTGCATCGCGCGGCAGCCCGTAGGCCGCCCGAGTGAGCGCCGCTTCGTCGGCAATTTCAACAGGAAGCACGTCTACCACGCGCCCTCCGAAAATGACGATGGCGCGGTCGCAGGCAAGTTGAATCTCCTCGAGCTCGGAAGTGTAGAACAGCACCGAACAGCCTTGGGCGGCGAGCTCGCGCAGCAGCTTGTAGATTTCCTGTTTGGTGCGGACATCGATGCCCCGTGTCGGGTCGAAGCAGAGCAGCGTGCGCGCCTCCGCCGCTATCCAGCGGGCGATTGTCACCTTCTGCTGATTGCCGCCCGAAAGCCTCTGGACTTCACGCTGTGCGCGCGTGTCGATCTGCAGCCGCTCGATGGCGCTCACCACGCGCGCCCGCTCCCGCCGAATGTCGATTGGTCCCCAATGGCGGAGCCGTGCGCTGAACGGCAAGGCGATGTTCTCGCGCACCGAACGCTGCATCAAAAGGGCGTCGCTGCGATCGCCGGGGACATAGGCGATGCCGGCACCGATCGCGTCGGACGGATGACTGAACCTGACCGGTTTGCCATCGACCTCGATCAAGCCGCTAGCCGGCCGGATGGATCCGGCAAGCGCCGCAAAAAGCTCGTCCTGGCCCTGGCCTTCGAGCGCCACGACACCGGCCACCTCGCCATTGCGAAGATCGAACGAAACGTCGTTGAGCTTGGTGCCGACGCGCAGATTGCGGACGCTGAGGCGAGGACGATCATCGGCTGGGCTGCTGGCTTCGACCGTGCGGCGGACCGCGGTGCGGGTCTTCTCGATACGGGCGCCGAGCATCAGCTCTACGATCCGTTCCTCCACGCCGGGCGCGATGACGACCACGCCGACAGTCTGGCCATCGCGCAGTACGGTGGCCCGGTCGCAGAGCGCTGAAATCTCCACGAACCGGTGGGATATGAAGATGACCGATCGCCCTGCCTTGCTCTGGCGGCGCACCACGTCGAGCACCCGCTCGGCCAGATTGGCCGGCAGCGCCGCGGTCATCTCGTCCAGAAGCAGCACATCGGGCTCGACCGCGAGGGCGCGCGCAAGATCGAGCACGCGCAGCACCGCCAGCGGAATATCGCGGGCGGCGTCGCGCAGATCGAGATCGGGAACGCCGAGTTCGCGAACCCAGCCGATGAACGGCTCCACAGGCGTACGCGTTAGCCGAAGGTTCGAGGCAATGTCGAGGTCAGGAATAAGCGACGGCTCTTGGTAGACGGGCACCAGCCCTGAACGCCGGGCATAGGCTGGGGAATTGACGGAGCGGGCTTCGCCGCGGATGAGAATCTGCCCGGTATCCGGCCTGACGGCGCCGGTGAGAATCTTGACGAGGGTGGATTTGCCCGCGCCGTTCGCGCCCATGAGGGCATGCACCTCACCGGGCAGAACGGCGAGCGATGCGTTGCGCAGCGCAGCCACTGCGCCGTAGCTTTTCGCCACGCCGGTAGCGTGCAGGAGCGGTTTCGTCGTCACTGGCGTGAGCATTGCCGATCAAGTTGCTGAGCGGGGACGGCAGGATTCGACTGCGTCCCCGAGTCTCGTTCAGGTAAGCAGGTCTGCACAAGCCTCACACGGTTTGCGACGAGATCCTGCGACAAACAAAGGATACGCAGGCATTCATGGGACAACCCACGAATGCCTGCTTTTGCGGCTTATTCCCCCGGGCCCTTGCAGGCGATGATCTGATCCTTGGTGTAGGTGGTCCAGTCGGGGATCGAGATGCTGACCGGCCATTCCGGGTTGAGCGACGGATCGGCAGCGGCCTTGAGCTTGGCCTTGCCCTCGTCGGATGCATTGTCCCAGATCTGCGGGTCGACCAGAACGGTCTGCTGTGCGGGCTTCTTGCCGTCCAGGATCTGCAGGGCAAGCGTCACGCCGGCGCCTCCGATCGAACCGGGATTGGTCACCGCCGCCCCCTCAAGTCCCTTGACCGAATTGAGCTGGCCGACGAAGCCCGCATTGTCTGCCCCGACGACCGGGACAAGCTGAGCCTGCGATTCCACCAGCGCATCGACGATCACGTTGTCGATGCCGGAGGTCCAGATGCCGTTGAACGGCACTCCACTCGCTATGAAGTCGAGAATCTGCTGCTTGGCCTGGTCCTGTTGCCATCCGGTGAAGACCTCATGCACGACCTTCACGTCCGGGAACTCGGCCAGCGCCTTCTTGAAGCCCTTGTCGCGGTCGCTGTCCGCAGACGCGCCTGCAGCGCCGCGCATATAGACCACGTCGCCCTTGCCGCCCATCTTCTGGAACAGCCATTTGGCACCCAAATAGGCGTACTGTTCCTGGTTATTCGAGATCACATAGGCAGAAGGCTCGGTCACGGCCTGGTCGACGGCAACGACCACGATGCCCTTGCCGGTGGCCTCCTTGAGCGCCGCGTTGATTCCCGCTGGATCAGCCGGATTCACGACGATCGCGTCGACGCCGGCGCTGATCAGGTTGCGGATGTCCTCGAGCTGGCCGGCGGCGTCGGTATTACGATGGGCGATATTGAGCTTCGAGACCTTGCCCGAGGCGAGCGCCTCCGCCTTCATGGCGCAGACCATCTCCTCGCGCCAGCCATTGCCTTGCACGGTATTGGAGACACCGATCGTGTAGCTGTCCTTGGCAGCCGACGCGGCCACCGAGGCCATCACGGCCACGCCGGCGAGCAGCGGGAGCGCTGCCAGATATCTTACCTTACTCATTGAACGTTCCTTTCCTCCGAAGTGCTCAGTGAACCTTATTCTGTTTGGCCCTCATTTGACAAAGGGGCTCAACACGTCGCGCGCGAGCAGGAACCCGCGCTTCACCAGCTCGTCGCTGCCCTCGAACCGGCGGTCCTCGTGCTCGATGATGACCGGCCCGTCATATCCCGCCCTGTAGAGGCCGGAGAAGATCACGCTCCAGTCGACGTCACCGAGTCCAGGCATGCGCGGGATCTGCCAGCCCATGCCTGCCGACATGATGCCGCGCTCGTAGAGGCCATCGCGGTCGATCATCAGATCCTTGGCATGCACATGGCTGATGTGCGGGCCAAATTCGCGGATGAAGCGAGCCTGGTCGATCATCTGCCAGACCAGATGAGACGGGTCGAAGTTCATGCCGACCGCCCCGTCCCAGCTTTCGATGATCCTGCGCCAGACGTAAGGCGAGTAGGCGATGTTGTGCCCGGCCGGCCACTCGTCGTAGCTGAAGATCATCGGGCAGTTCTCGAAGGCCAGCTTGACGCCGTTATCCCGCGCATGCGCGATGATGTCGGGCCAGACTTTCTGCGCTTCTTCCCAGTTTGCATCGACGTGCTTCGACGCGTCGCCGCCGCAGAAAGTGTTGACCAGGCCGATGCCCATCCTACCGGCGGCGGCGATCACCTTCTTCAGGTGATCGATGACAGCCTGGCGGTGAGCCGGATCAGGATGCAGCGGGTTCGGGTAATAACCGAGCGCGGAGACCGTCAGCTTCTTTTCCGAAAGCGCGGCGACCGTCTCCTTGGCCTCGGAGGCCGAGAGCCCGGCAACATCGATATGCGATGTTCCCGCATAGCGGCGGCTCGGCCCGGATGATTGCGGCCAGCAGGCAATCTCCAAAGCCTCAAAGCCAGCGGAACTTGCCCATTCGGCAACGTCCGACAGCCGCGTAGCCGGAAACGGCGCGGTTAACAGCCCAAGCTTCATATCTCCTCCCTGTTTCGCACTAAGCCGTTTGATCGCCGGATTCAACTCCTGTCCGGTGCGAGTCCGCAGATATGCCGGACACAGGCGAGCGGGTCGTCCGACAAGAAGCCGTTCAGGCTCGCGACGATGGCGTCGCGAAAGACTGCGCTTGCCGCGAGCTCCGGGTCGAAAATCGTGTCAATCGCCAGGATCTCGGCCACGAGCGCGGTCACGTCATGGCCGACCCGTTCGGCTATGGCAGCGACGCGATCGCCATAGGGGTCCTCCACGACCCATTTCTTGCCGAACCTCGCTGACGAGCAGATGAGATAGGTCATCCAGGCTGCAACCGGCACGGAAAGGAGCGCAATGCCCTGCCCGCGCTGCAGCCGCTCGCGGATAGGATTGAGGATGCGCTGCACGATCTTCTGCGACCCGTCGGTGGCGATCTGGTGGTTGCGGTGGCGGATTGCCGTGTTGCGCAGCCGGGCGAGACTTTGCTCGACATAGTCCTCCGCCGGCATGCCCGGCACCGGCTGAAGCGTCGGGACGCTTTCTTCGAGGAGCATGCGGCGAACGAAGCCCGCAAGCAGCGGGTCGGCCATATCATCCGAGGTGTGCGCATGCCCGGCAAGCACGCCGAGATAGGAGAGCGTCGACTGCGCCGCATTGAGGATCCGCATCTTCATGTGCTCGAACGGCGTCACGTCGTCGACGACCGTCGCACCTGCAAGATCCCACTGCGGCACCCGGCCCGCGAAGCGGTTCTCGATCACCCATTGCCGGAACGGCTCGCCGACGACAACCGCATTGTCACGATAGCCATAGTCCTGCTGCAGCGCTTCCATATCCGCCGCCGAGGTCGCCGGAACGATGCGATCGACCATTGTGGAGGGGAAGGCCGCGTTTGCCTCGATCCAGCTGAGCAGATCATCTCCCCGCCGCTGGGCAAGCGACCGCACGACATTGCCGAGGATGGCGCCGTTCGCCGGAATGTTGTCGCAGCTGATGATGGTAACTGGGCGGCCATGCGAAAGCCTGCGCAGCTCCAATGCGCGCACGAGCAGGCCCGGGAGACTGCGCGGTGTGCCGGGATTGGACATGTCGTGGACGACATCGGGCAAATCCGTATTCAGGTCGCCGCTCGCCGGCCTGTGGCAATAGCCCTTCTCCGTGACCGTGAGGGTGATCACGTCGAATTCTGGAGAGGCGAGCACTTCGAGAGCCGGCTGAGGGCTTGCCTGGCTGTCCACCACCGACAGCATGCAACCGATGACGCGCGCATCGACCTTGCCGTCCTCGCGTAGAAGACGCGTGTAGAGACCGCTTTGCCGCCCCAGCGTGTCGGCAAGCAACGGATTGCGGATGTTGATTCCGACGACGCCCCATCTGTCGAAGCGCTGTCCGAGAAGATCGTCCGTATACTCTGCCTGATGGCAGCGGTGGAAGGCGCCGACGCCGATATGGGCCATGCCGACCGCGAGTGAACCGCGGTCGTAGTCCGGTCTCCGCACGGCGTTGGGAAGGCGGCCCAGGAAAGACGGACTGAGCATCTCCGATCGGCTCATGCGTTCGCCCCGATCACCGATTGCATCTGATCGATCAGCGCACCGGTCATCGGCCCTGCGGCGTCGCTCAGCAGGAAGATCGCAAGATTGGCGACGTCTTCCGGCACGAACAGACGTCCAAAGGGCTGAGACGCCCCTGCCTGTTCGAGCCAGCCCGGGCCATTGCCGAGCGTCTCTGCCTGCATCACGCGCTCGCCAGGGGTGTCGGTCCAGCCCATATTGATGCCGTTGACGCGGATGCGGTCGAAGCGATGGGCATTTGCGGCATTGCGGGTCAGCAGCGATAACGCCGCCTTTGTCGCCGAATAGACCGCGAGCTCGGGCGCGCCGCAATATGCGTTGATCGACAGGATGTTGACGATTGCCCCACCCTGCCCTCGCTCACGCATTGCCTTGATGACCTCCTGCATCAGAAAGAAAGGCGCGCGTGCATTGACGGCGAAGAGCGCCGCCCAAAGGTCGACATCCGCGTCGAGGATGGATCCCCGGTCGGTGAGGGCAGCCGCGTTGACCAGCGCATCGATCCGTCCGAAGCGGCCGAGGCATTCAGAAACGAGCCGGGCGGGAGCGCTGTCATCAGCAAGGTCGGCTGCCACGAAGAAAGTCGGCACCCCTTCATCGGAAAGCTGCTTTGCCACCGCAGCACCGCGGTCGGAATCGCGACCCGTTAGCAGAAGGCCGGCGGCCCCAGAGCGGGCGGCGGCTTCCGCTATCGCGCGTCCGATACCCTGCGTTGCGCCGGTGACGAGCGTCACCTTGCCATCGATCCGAGCTTCCAACGTTCCCTCCTCCTGGAACGAAGTTTCTATTTTTGGCAATATGGAACGAGACTTCCTGGGCGTCAACCGACAGAGCCTGATCCCCGACCGAAGGTCAGCCCTGCTCAAGCGAGCGCCGCGCGGCGATGCCGTGCACCAGCGCCATACCGACTGCCAGGGTAGCGGCGAGCGAACGGAAGCCGGCGAAATCGGACTCGATCACCTCGACCCAGGTGTCGGAGAGCTTGACCAGTGGACTGAACATGCTGTCGGTGATCGAAACGATCCGCGCGTTCCTTTCGCGGGCCGCGGCCACAAGGTCGGGAGTAATGGAGTTGTACGGGCTGAAGCTGACGGCGAGCACCGCATCTTTCGCGCCGACGCAGCTTACCTGATCGAGAGCGGTGGACCCGACATTGTCGATCAGCACGTTCCGCACTCCCTGCTGCGACAAAGCGAGCGACACATAGGCCGTGACGGGGAAGGCGCGCTTGCTGCCGATCACGTAGATGAGATCTGCCTCGGCCAGCACTCCAATCATCCGTTCGAAGCTTTCTATGTCGAAGCTGTCGCCGATGCGGCCGAGAGAAGCTTGTGAGGCGCGCACCAGCCCATGCACGAAATGCAGATTGGGGGGTGCCGGGGTGCCGTTGCGCTGCAGACCGTTTCGGCTCTTCGCATCCGGCCAGGATCCCTTGATATGCTCCTTGAAGATTTCCTGGAAATCCGAGAAGCCGCCAAAGCCGAAGATCTTGGCGAAACGGACCAGGGTCGAGGGCTGTACGCCGGCCTGTTCAGCAACCTGGCTGATCGTGCCGAGAGCAACATCCTTTGGATGCTGCCATAGGAAGATCGCGACTTGGCGCAAGCGCTTGGGAAAGTGAAGCGTGCCCGACGAGAGCACCGCTCTAAGATCCTCATAGGTCCGCGGCTTGGCATAGCCGAGAGCTGCCTCGCCTCGAGCCCTGCCCTGCTTCTTCGGCAGCATTTTGGCTGAGTCGCTTTTCCGCACACCAGCTTCGGCCGGCCTTCTGGAGTTCCGCGTCGTCCCGTTGGCCATACAATTCCCCGGCATCGATCTGTGGAGACGGCCCCTGATGTCGCCCAACCGGATCGCTGACACGAAATGTCGACTTGCCGGAGGCGGCAGGTTTTTGACGGTACGACAATTTTCACAATTCGAAAAATGGAAATCTGCTTCGAAATGAGCTCCAATTCCGTATAGTTACCCGTCGTCACATCGAGCCTCGAGGGAGGAACTGCAAGATGGTCTACGCAACTGCTGACGGGTCGAGGGCCGAACGGCTGCGGGTCGGAATGGTCGGCGGCGGGCGCAATGCCTTCATAGGTGCCGTGCATCGGTTGGCCATGCGGCTCGACGACCAGATCGCATTGGTGGCCGGAGCGCTGTCCTCGGATCCAGAAAATGCCATGGCGTCGGCCGCGGAGATCGGCCTTCCAGCCAATCGCAGCTATACGGATTACCGAGAGATGGCCCGTGCCGAGGCCGCCCGTCCCGACGGAATAGAAGCCGTGGTCATCGTCACCCCGAACCACCTCCATGCGCCTGTCGCGACCGCCTTTCTCGAGGCCGGCATTGACGTCATTTGCGACAAGCCGCTTTCCACGACGCTGGCCGAAGCCGAAGCGCTGGTGGCCCTCACGCGCGAACGCCGGCGCAAATTCGTCGTGACGCTCAACAACACCGGCTATGCCATGGTGCGCCAGGCGCGGGAAATGGTCGCTTCCGGCGAGCTTGGGCGACTGGTCGCCATCCACGCATCCTATATCCAGGATTGGCTGACGCAGCCGATCGACGCCGAGGGCCAGAAGCAGGCCGAATGGCGCACAGATCCCGCGCGCGCCGGCCAATCGGCCGTGCTCGCCGATATCGGCGTGCACGCGTTCAACCTTGCCTGCTTCGTCTCGGGACGCGAAGCCGAAGCGGTCGCAGCCGATCTCTTCACGGCCGTGCCCGGTCGGCGGCTCGACGACAATGCCCATGTGCTGGTGCGCTGGTCGGGCGGCGCCCGCGGCACGATCCTGGCAAGCCAGACCTCGCCGGGCCACTACAACGACCTGTCGGTCCGCATCTACGGCGACAAGGCTGGCCTCGAATGGAACGGCGTGCGGCCGGAGGAGTTGCGCTTTTCTCCCTATGGTGAGGAAAGCCGCACGCTCATGCGCGGCGGGCACGGCTCGTTTGGAGAAAGCCGCCGCGTCTCGCGCATGCCGGCCGCCCATCCGGAAGGCTATATCGAGGCCTTCGCGAATTTCTACCGCGACGCCGCCGAGATCATTCGGGCGCATAGAAGGGGCGGTGCGGTCGATCCGGCACGCACCAGCCTGGTGCCGGATGTCGAGGATGGCGCCCGCGGCGTGAAATTCGTCGCGGCAGCCGTCGCATCGCAATCCGCAGGTGGAGTCTGGACGCCCGCGCTCCTTTGAGATGATGTGGTCCTGCCCAGCATGCAATCCTTCGAGAGAGCATTTTGTGCAAAGCCGAATTCGTAAAGTCGGAGGTGGGCTGAGACATGATCCTTGGTTGCATTGGGGATGATTTCACGGGCTCCTCCGATCTGGCGAACACGCTGGCGAAGGGCGGCATGCGGACGGTGCAATTCAATGGCGTGCCGTCCATTCCCGCCGATCCAGCCGTAGAGGCCGGTGTCGTAGCGCTGAAGACCCGCACCATCCCGGCCGCTGTCGCCGTACAGCAGTCGCTCGCCGCACTGGACTGGCTGAGGCGGCAAGGATGCCGTCAGTTCCTGTTCAAATACTGCTCCACTTTCGATTCGACGCCCGCGGGGAATATCGGTCCCGTCCTCGATGCCCTTTCGGAGGCGCTAGGCGCTGCTCGCGCCATTGTCTGCCCCGCTTTTCCTGCGACGGGCAGATCGATCTATCAGGGTCATCTCTTCGTGAACGACCGTCTGTTGAGCGAATCCGGAATGGAGAAGCATCCGCTGACACCGATGACCGATCCGGATCTCAGACGCTGGCTCGCTTTGCAAACTCCGCAGCAGATCGGCCATGTCGCCTATGGTGCCGTAGCCAAGGGTCCGGAAGCGATCGCCGACGCGATAGAAACGGCTGCGGCAACAGGCGCGCGATACCTGGTCGTCGATGCGATACGCGACGAGGACCTGGCCGCGATTGGCAAGGCTGCAGCCGGCGACATCCTGCTGAGCGGCGGATCGGGCATCGCGCTGGGGCTGCCCGAAAACTTCCGGCGCGCCGGCCTGATCGGCTCGGCGGGTTCAGAATGGATGGGCGCTGAAGGTCCGTCGGCAGCTTTGTGCGGCTCGTGCTCAACCATGAGCCGGCGTCAGATCGCAGAACATCGTGCGAGATTCCCGGCTCGCGAAGCGGACGCTGACTCGATCGTAGCTGGCGTCGCCTATTCGGCCGAGTATGCGGAATGGGTCATCGCCGAGCAGAGCGCAGGCGGACCGCCGCTGGTCTATTCCTCGGCCGAGCCAAACGCCGTTGCCATGGCCCAGAAGCGGTTCGGGAGAGAGCGGGTCGCCCAGGCCGTGGAGGGCTTTTTCGCGGCGCTCGCCCGCGAACTGGTCACGCGCGGGGTACGCCGGTTGGTCACGGCTGGCGGCGAGACATCTGGTGCGGTCGTATCGGCACTTGCCATACCGTCCTTTGAAATCGGGCCAGAGATAGACCCCGGCGTGCCATCATTGAGGGCGGGCGACACGGGCATGACGCTAGCGCTGAAATCGGGCAATTTCGGCGGCCCCGACTTCTTTGCCAAAGCGGCGCGCGTTCTCGCGGGAGATCTCGGACGATGAGCGAGGAAACCAGGCTGCGCGAACAGATCTGCCGCATTGCCGCATCGATGTTTGCGCGTGGCCTGACCGCTGGGAGTTCGGGGAACATTTCGGCGCGCCTCGGGGACGGCCGGCTTCTGGTGACGCCGACAGGCTCGTCCTTCGGCCAACTCGATGCGATGCGCCTTTGTCTCTTCGATGCCGCCGGTAGATTCGTGTCCGGCGACAAGCCGACCAAGGAGATGCCGCTGCACACGGCGTTCTACGAGACGCGGCCAGTGAAAACGGGCGCCGTGACGCATCTCCATTCCGCCCATTCCGTCGCGGTCTCGTTGCTGCCTGACATCGATCCGGACAGCGTTTTCATGCCGCTGACGGCCTACTCCATCATGCGCCTCGGCAAGGTCAAGCTGCTCCCCTATTTCCGTCCAGGAGATCCGGCGATGGGCAATGCGGTGCGCGGGCTGGCCGGCAAGCGCTCGGCCGTCCTGCTCGCCCATCATGGGCCGGTCGTCGCGGGCAAGGATCTGGAGGCCGCCGCATATGCCATGGAAGAACTCGAGGAGACGGCGAAGCTCACGTTCCTGACCCAGGGCATGCGGCCCAAACTTCTCTCCGACGCCGAAGTGCGTGGACTGGTTGAGCATTTCGACATCGAATGGGACGACTGATGCGTATATCCGCCAATCTGGGATTTCTCTTCCGCGAGTTCGAACTGCCCGAGGCCATCCGTGCGGCGAAGCGGCAAGGCTTCGATGCCGTCGAAATGCACTGGCCCTACGAGACCGATGCTTCAGCGGTGGCCGCCGCGCTCGCCGAAACGGGCTTGCCGCTGCTCGGCGTCAACACGGCGCGAGGCGATGTCGCGGCGGGCGACTTCGGCCTCTCGGCCCTGCCGGAACGGCAGGCTGAAGCACGCGCCGCAATCGATCAGGCGGTTGCCTGGTCCGTTGTCACGGGCTGTCGCAATATCCACGTCATGGCAGGAAGATCCGCCGGAGAAAGAGCATTCCAGGCATTCACGGACAATCTGCGCTACGCCGTCGAGAAAGCATCCCCGCACGGCATCGGTATCCTGATCGAACCGCTCAATCCGCGGGATGCGCCCGGCTATTTTCTGGCCGACCTGCCGACGGCGCTGCGCGTCATCGAAGCCACAGATGGCGCGGTCCGGGTGATGTACGACTGCTACCATATGCAGATCGTACACGGAGACCTTCTCCGGACGGTCGAGCAGCACCTGGATGCCATCGGCCATATCCAGTTTGCGGCCGTGCCCGATCGCGCAGAGCCGGATCATGGCGAGGTGAATTTTGGCTGGCTGCTGCCCGCCTTTGCCAGCGCAGGCTATAGCGGCTTCTTCGGTGCCGAATACAAGCAACTGAGCGGATCGTTCGCCTGGCTAGGGGACTATGGCGAACGCTAGTTGCCCTAAGCGCCGCCCCGTTCCTTCCTGAGCTTCGCCCAATAATCTAGCCGCTTCCTGATCTCTCGCTCGAAGCCCCGATCGGGCGGCTCATAGAAGGTTTGGCGGCCCATCTTCTCCGGGAAGTAGTCCTGACCGGAGAAGGCATCGGGCTGGTCGTGGTCGTAAAGATAGCCCTTGCCGTAAGCTTCAGCCTTCATCAGCTTGGTCGGCGCATTGAGAATGTGCTTGGGCGGCAGGAGCGAGCCGTATTGCTTCGCCGCCGCCGTGGCCGCCGAGAAAGCGTTGTAGACGGCATTCGATTTCGGTGCGGTGGCGAGATAGACGCAGGCCTGGGCAAAGGCGAGTTCGCCTTCGGGCGAGCCAAGATAATCATAGGCGTCCTTGGCCGCATTTGCGATCACCAGCGCCTGCGGGTCGGCGAGACCGATGTCCTCGGTGGCCATGCGAACCAGCCGGCGGCCGATATAGAGCGGATCCTCGCCGGCATCGAACATGCGCGCGAGATAATAGAGCGCGGCATCGGGATCGGAGCCGCGCACCGATTTATGCAGCGCCGAGATCAGATTGTAATGGCCGTCCTGGCCCTTGTCGTAGATCGGTGCGCGGCGCTGTACGATCGCCTGCAGCGCTGCGGCATCGAAGACCTCGTCGCGCTTGGCCGCGCGCCAGACTTCTTCGGCGAGCGTAAGGCAGGCTCGGCCGTCGCCGTCCGCCATGCGCAGGAGAACCGCCCTCGCCTCCTCGTCGAGCGGCAGTCGCTTGCCCTCCGCCTCTTCGGCCCGCGCAAGCAGCTTCCCGAGGCTATCCTCGCCGAGAGAGTGGAAGACGAGCACCCGCGCTCGCGACAGCAATGCGGCGTTGAGCTCGAAGGACGGGTTCTCCGTCGTGGCCCCGACCAGGATCACCGTGCCGTCCTCCATCACCGGCAGGAAGCTGTCCTGCTGGGCACGGTTGAAACGATGAATCTCGTCCACGAAGAGCAATGTCTGGCGGCCGTTCGCGAGCCGAAGCCTGGCCGTCTCGAACACTTTTTTCAGGTCAGCCACGCCCGAGAAGATCGCCGAGATCTGCTCGAAGGCGAGCCCGGTCTCGCCGGCGAGCAGCCGCGCGACCGTGGTCTTGCCTGTACCCGGCGGGCCCCAGAAGATCATCGAGCCCAGCGAGCCCGAGCGGATCATGCGCGTCAGCGCGCCATCCGGGCCGGTGAGATGCTCCTGGCCGACCACGTCCTCCAGTCTCTTCGGACGCAGCCGGTCCGCGAGCGGCCGCGCGGCAGGCGCCTTCTCCTCCTGTCGATCCGGCTCGAAAAGATCAGCCATCAGAATCCCGCTTCACCCAAAGCAACTCCTACCGCGCCGCACTACAATCGCCTCGGGATTGATGTAGCGATCTCGTCATGCAGCCCTTCACTCATCCGCAGAACGTAGGTGCGGGCGGCAGTTTAGGCAAAGACTGAAGCGTCAGTAGCGCAGCATCTGGCGGATAAGCCGGCCATCGCGCTCTACCGTGAAGCGCCACCAGCGCGAATTCGATTCCGCGACTTCCTTCAGCTTCTGAGGCGTGTCGATCTCTTCCCCGTTCACCTCGCGCACGATGTCGCGCGGCTGAAAACCAAAGCCGGCGGCCGGTGAGTTGGGCGCGATGTCGACCATGGCGACGCCCTTGGTTTCAGTGTTCAGGCCCAGTCTTTGTGCAAGCCGCGGCGAGAGCTCCGCCACCTTGGCGCCGGCGAAGGGGCTGCGTCCGCCGATCGTGACCTGCTCCGTGGACTGACCTGCCGGCGCGCGCTGCAACGCCACGTTGACCGCCTTGTTGCCGCCCTTGCTGAAAATGCCCAGCGTCACCGTACTGCCAATCGGCTGAGTGGCGAGCCGATATCCCAGAGCTTCGACATGCTCGATCGCCGTGCCGTTCATCGAGAGCACAACGTCGCCCGGCTTGACGCCCGCCGCGGCCGCCGGCCCGCCTGCCACGACGTCCGAAACCAGAGCGCCCTGCGGCTTGTTCAGCCCAAGCGCTTCGGCGATCTGCGGCGTAACCTCCTCAAAGGTAGCGCCGACATATGGACGCTCGAAATAGTCGTTGCCGTTTCTGGCCGACTGCAACACGGCCCGCACCATATTGGACGGGATAGCGAAGCCTATCCCGATCGAACCGCCCGACCGGCTGTAGATCGCCGTATTGATGCCGACCAGTTCGCCGCGCATGTTGATCAGCGCACCGCCGGAATTGCCAGGATTGATCGCCGCGTCGGTCTGGATGAAGAAGCCGAAGTCGGAAATACCGAGATGCGAGCGCGCGAGCGCCGAGACGATGCCGCTCGTCGTGGTCTGGCCGACGCCGAACGGGTTGCCGATCGCGAGCACGAGATCGCCGACGTCGAGCGCATCGGAATCGCCGACCGGCACGCTTGGAAACGGTTGGGGCGAGGAGATCTTGAGCACCGCAAGATCGAGGGACTCGTCCTTCAGCAGCGTCTTCGATTCGAACTCGCGGCCGTCAGAGGTTGCCACCTTGACCGTATCGGCATCCTTGATCACGTGGAAGTTGGTCACCACGAGGCCGGACGGATCAACGACGACGCCGGAGCCCAGCGACTGCTGCATGCGCGGCGCTATTCCCCGATCGCCGAAAAACTGCTCGAAGAACGGGTCGCCTTCGAAGGGCGAACGCACGCGGACTTTCTGCGAGGCGTAGACATTGACCACCGCCGGCGCGGTATTCTTCACCAGCGGCGCGAATGACAGTTCCACATCCTCGCGGCCGAAGGGCACACGCTTGTCCGGTTTCGCCGGCGGCTGGGCAGCGGGCGGCGTCGCTTCGGTCGCATTGCCCCCACCCGCTGGAGACGCATTCTTGTCGGCAGGCGACTGCGTTTCGTCGGCGCCGCCCCGCAGCAACTCCTTGAAGAAGTCGCCTAGCGTGCCGCTGCCCTCCTCCGCGGTAGCCGGGCCAATCGGCAAGGCGAGCGCGAACGCAATCAGGACCGTTGCAAAGAAGCGTCTCGACGCCATAAGGCGCATCGCGAATCCTCCGAATTGTGAGCCGCGCATTCTGGCCATGAATGTGCAAATTGAAAGGCCGCAATGGTTGCGACTTAAAGCATCGTACCGAAAAATGCGCAGCGGTTGTGGGACAATCCGGTGCGTCGATAAGGAGACGGAGCGGTGTGGTGATCCAGCTTGAGCGCACACCGCCCCAACACTCGCCGCAAAAAACAAAAGGGGCCTCACGGCCCCTCATGCATCGGCATCTCGTCCGAATTACGCCGCTGCTGCTTCCTCGGCGCCACCTTCTGCCTCGGTGCGGGCGCGGTCGGCCGCACCCTTGGCAGAGGTGTCGCGATCGACGAACTCGATCACCGCAATCGCGGCGTTGTCGCCCTGACGAAAGCCCGCCTTCATGATGCGGAGATACCCGCCATGGCGATCCGCATAACGCGGAGCAAGCGTGTCGAACAGGCGCTTCACCGCGGCCTCATTGCGAAGCTGCGAAATCGCCTGGCGGCGCGCATGCAGGTCGCCGCGCTTGCCCAGCGTGACCAGCTTCTCGACGATCGGGCGCAGGTCCTTCGCCTTCGGCAACGTCGTCACGATCTGCTCATGCTCGATGAGCGAGGTCGCGAGGTTGGCGAACATCGACTTGCGGTGGCTGATGCTGCGGCTGAGCCGACGGCCTGCAAACCCATGGCGCATCGCTTTTCTCCTTCAGTTCCCTAATAGGGCGCTCTGCGCCCGTGTTCCGTCTGCCCCGTGATCTTCCCAAGAAGTCTGCCACTTCTTGGGATCACGCTCAGTATTGATCTTCGTAACGCTTGGCGAGGTCCTCGATGTTCTCCGGCGGCCAGTCCGGCACTTCCATGCCCAGATGCAGGCCCATAGCCGCGAGAACTTCTTTGATCTCGTTCAGCGACTTGCGACCGAAGTTCGGAGTGCGCAGCATCTCCGCTTCGGTCTTCTGGATGAGGTCGCCGATATAGACGATGTTGTCGTTCTTCAGGCAGTTGGCCGAACGAACCGAAAGCTCGAGCTCGTCGACCTTCTTGAGCAGCGCCGGATTGAAGGCGAGCTCGGTCACGGCCTCTGCCGCAGCCTCCTTCTGAGGCTCCTCGAAGTTGACGAACAGCGCGAGCTGGTCCTGCAGGATGCGAGCCGCGAACGCGACCGCGTCCTCACCCGTCACCGAGCCGTCGGTCTCAATCGTCATTGTAAGCTTGTCGTAGTCCAGAACCTGGCCCTCGCGGGTGTTCTCGACCTTGTAGGAGACCTTCTTGACCGGCGAATAGAGGCTGTCGACGGGGATCAACCCGATCGGCGCGTCCTCGGCGCGGTTGCGATCAGCCGGCACGTAGCCCTTGCCGCTATTGACGGTGAACTCCATGCGGATCTCCGCCCCTTCGTCGAGCGTGCAGATCACGTGGTCGGGGTTCAGGATCTCGACATCGCCCACGGTCTGGATGTCGCCAGCCAGCACCGTGCCAGGGCCCTGCTTGCGCACGACCATGCGCTTCGGCCCGTCGCCTTCCATACGGATTGCGATTTCCTTGATGTTCAGGACGATGTCGGTGACGTCCTCGCGCACACCGGCAATCGAGGAGAATTCATGCAGCACGCCGTCGATCTGCACCGCCGTCACAGCGGCACCACGCAGCGATGACAGCAGCACCCGGCGCAGCGCGTTGCCCAGCGTGAGGCCAAAGCCGCGCTCGAGCGGCTCGGCGACGAGCGTGGTCAGCGTCTTGCCCTTCGACGTGAAGTCGATCTTGTTCGGCTTGATCAGTTCCTGCCAGTTTTTCTGGATCATATTCTTTTCCTTCCGTTTCCCTGCCACCATCCAATCGTGGCCGGCGATCTGGAAAGCCGTAGAGGAGCGCCAGGCTGGCGCTCATGCGGCGGCTAAGCAAAAATCGGGCTCAGACCCTACGCTTCTTGCGTGGGCGGCAGCCATTGTGCGGGATCGGCGTCACGTCGCGGATCGACGTGATGGTGAAACCCGCCGCCTGCAGCGCGCGAAGCGCCGATTCACGGCCGGAGCCGGGTCCGCAAACCTCGACTTCCAGCGTACGCACGCCGTGCTCCTGCGCCTTCTTGGCGACATCCTCGGCGGCAACCTGCGCCGCGAAGGGGGTCGACTTGCGCGAGCCCTTGAAACCCTGCGCACCAGCCGAAGACCAGGCGATGGAATTGCCCTGCGCGTCGGTGATGGTGATCATCGTGTTGTTGAAGGTCGAGTTGACGTGCGCCACGCCCGACGAGATGTTCTTGCGTTCGCGCCGGCGAACACGGACGGCTTCCTTGGCCATTTATTTCCTTTCGAATGATCTCGACACCGCCGTACTTCCAGCGGCTACACCTGGTTTAGGGGAGTAAGGGAATATGTCAGTAGGGGAATAAGGAATGCGTTTCCCGCACCTACTGCCCTATTCCCTTACTCCCCTATTCCCTTAACTTACTTTTTCTTCCCGGCAATCGCCTTGGCCGGGCCCTTGCGCGTGCGCGCATTGGTATGCGTGCGCTGGCCGCGTACCGGCAGCGAACGGCGATGGCGCAGGCCGCGATAGCAGCCAAGATCCATCAGCCGCTTGATGTTCATTGACACCTCGCGACGCAGGTCACCCTCGACCTGGTAGTCACGGTCGATCGTCTCGCGGATCTGCAGAACTTCGGCGTCGGTCAGCTGGTTGACCCGGCGCTCGGTCGGGATGCCGACCTTGTCCATGATCTCCTGCGCGAACTTGGGACCAATCCCGTGGATATACTGCAGCGCGATCACAACGCGCTTATTCGTGGGTATGTTGACGCCCGCTATACGAGCCATGCTGCTTCTCCATATGGGTCGGCACTGCCGACGCTTCAATGTTGACCCGCGTCCGGTGGAGGCCGGCCCCTGCGGGTTTCCCGTCAAGCGCGTGACCAAAGCCTATACGGCCCGATCAGCCTGTCCTGATTGGGAGACGCGCGCCTATACGCCAGTCCCCCTTACCAGTCAATCGCGTCAAGCGACTTTTTCTTTCTCGGCGAAGTCCTTGAGAATCGCCTCGATCTGTTTCGTCACCTGGTCGATGCCGGCCATGCCGTCCAGGGTCTTCAGCTTGCGCTTCGCCCAGTAATAGCCGATCAGCGGCGCGGTCTTCTTGTAGTACTCGCGCAGGCGCTCCTCGAAAACCTCCGGGGTGTCGTCCTTGCGCACGGGCTGCCCGGCTGCCTTCATCTCCTCGGCCCGCTTGAGGATGCGACCGACCAGCGCCTTGTCGTCCACCGCAAATTCGATCACCACGTCCAGTTTGAGACTGCGCTCCCTGAGCATCGCCTCAAGAGCATCGGCCTGCGGAAGCGTCCGAGGATATCCGTCAAGGATGAAGCCCCTGGCGCAATCCTCCTGATCGATCCGCTCCGCGACGATAGCGTTGACGATCGCATCCGACACAAGCTCGCCCGCGTCCATTACCGCCTTTGCCCTGAGCCCTACGGGCGTCCTGGCTGCGACAGCGGAGCGCAGCATCTCGCCTGTGGAGAGTTGGGGAATCCGGTGCTTCTCGACCAGTCTTTGCGCTTGTGTCCCCTTACCCGCCCCAGGCGGCCCAAGCAGAATAAGCCTCATCGTGCTCTCTTTCCTCCCCGGAGCTTCGATTTCTTGATCAGCCCCTCATACTGATGAGCAATGAGATGACCCTGGATCTGCGCAACCGTATCGAGCGTCACGGAAACCACGATCAGAAGCGAGGTTCCGCCGAGATAGAAGGGCACGCCGGTCGCTGAAATCAGAAACTCCGGTATCATGCAGATCACGACGAGGTAAAGCGCACCAATGACGGTAATGCGCGTCAGCACATAGTCGATATACTCGGCTGTCCGCTCGCCCGGCCTGTAACCCGGGATGAACCCGGAATGCTTCTTCAGCTGGTCGGCGGTGTCCTTCGGGTTGAAGACGATCGCCGTGTAGAAGAAGGCGAAGAACACGATCATCGCGCCGTAGAGCACCATGTAGAGCGGCTGGCCGTGCCCGAGTGCGGCCAGGATCGAGCTGGCCCAGCCAGGCAGGCCGGTCGTCTGCGAGAAGCCGGCGATCGTTGCCGGCAGCAGCAGCAGCGACGAGGCGAAGATCGGCGGGATAACGCCGGAGGTGTTGAGCTTCAGCGGCAGATGCGAGGTATCGCCCTGGAACATGCGGTTGCCGACCTGCCGCTTCGGATACTGGATCAGCAGCCGCCGCTGTGCGCGCTCGAAGAACACGATCAGCGCCACCACAGCCACGGCAAAGACGATGATCGCCAGGATGATCCCGGTCGAGAGCGCGCCGGTGCGTCCGAGTTCCAGCGTGTGGCTGATCGCATTTGGGAGGTTCGCCACGATCCCGGAGAAGATGATCAGCGAAATGCCGTTGCCGATGCCGCGCGCCGTGATCTGCTCGCCGAGCCACATCAGGAACATGGTTCCACCGGTCAACGTGATGACGCAGGACAGTCGGAAGAACCAGCCGGGATCGACCACGATTCCGTTGCCGCTCTCGAGCCCGACCGAGATGCCATAGGCCTGCACGGCCGCCAGAAGCACGGTCCCGTAGCGCGTGTACTGGTTGATGACCTTGCGGCCCTGCTCGCCCTCCTTCTTCAGGGCTTCGAGCGAGGGAACGACCGAGGTCATCAACTGCATGATGATCGAGGCGGAGATGTAGGGCATGATGCCCAGCGCAAAGATCGCCATGCGCTGCACCGCCCCGCCCGAGAACATGTTGAACATCCCGAGCACGCCGCCGCTCTGGTTGTTGAAAGCCTGGGCGAAGGCGTCGGGATTGATTCCCGGAAGCGGGATATAGGTGCCGAGCCGGTAGACCAGCAGCGCACCCAGCGTGAACCAGATGCGCTTCTTCAGGTCTTCGGCTTTGGCGAAGGCGGCAAAATTCAGATTCGAGGCGAGTTGTTCAGCGGCCGACGCCATCAGTATTCTCCGCTAGGGCACGATCCGCAACCGAAGGTCAGCTGAGCGGAAACTGCATACTTTTCGGGCAGGATCATGCCTCTCGTTCCAGGTCACGCAGGCAGGCCCGCAGCGAGCAAAGCGCGTGTCGATGAAACCTCGACATAGGCTTCGTCGATACAAGATGCAAGCGGCCGTCCGCAAGGACGGCCGCTTCGAAGAAGGCCCCCTTATTCGGCCGCTGCCCTTTCGGGCAGCCTCACCGAACCCCCGGCCTTCTCGACCTTCTCGACCGCCGCCTTCGAGGCGCCGGCGATGTCGAACGAAAGCTTCGCCTTGAGCTCGCCACCGGAGAGCAGGCGTACGCCGTCCTTTACCCGGCGGATCACGCCGGCCTTCACCAGCGCCTCGGCATTTACGGTTTCCTTGGCGTCGAGCTTCTTGGCATCGACAGCGGCCTGGATGCGCGCCAGCGACACTGTGTTGAAGTCCTTGCCGAAGATATTCCTGAAGCCGCGCTTCGGCAGGCGCCGATAGAGCGGCATCTGGCCGCCCTCGAAGCCATTGATGGCCACGCCTGAGCGGGCCTTCTGGCCCTTCACGCCGCGCCCGGCAGTCTTGCCGGAGCCCGAGCCGATGCCGCGGCCGACGCGCTTCTTCGAATGGGTAGCGCCTTCCTTGTCGCGGAGTTCGTTGAGTTTCATAGTCTTTCTCCTGAGGCTCCGGCTTACGCCTCGTCCACGACGCGGACGAGGTGCTGAACCGCAGCGATCATGCCGCGTACGGAAGCACTATCCTCGAGCGTCACCTTGCGATGCAGCTTGTTCAGGCCGAGGCCGATGAGGGTCGCGCGCTGCACCCCCGGTCGGCGGATCGGGCTGCCGATCTGCTCGACGACGATCGTCTTGTTATCCTTCTTTGCCATGATCGTTATCCTTGATCCCGGCCTTATTCGTCTGCCGCTACGGCGGCGCCGCGGCGTGCCTGCAGCGCCGAATACTTGATGCCGCGCTGGGCGGCGACATCCTTTGGATGCAGCTGGCTCTTCAGCGCCTCGAAGGTGGCGCGCACCATGTTGTACGGATTCGACGAGCCCATCGACTTGGCGACCACGTCATGCATGCCGAGCGTCTCGAAAACGGCGCGCATCGGACCACCGGCTATGATGCCGGTACCCACCTTGGCAGAGCGCAGCAACACCTTGCCCGCGCCCCAACGCCCTTCCACGTCGTGATGCAGCGTGCGGCCCGAACGCAGCGGCACGAAGATCATATCGCGCTTGGCGGCATCGGTTGCCTTGCGGATCGCCTCCGGTACTTCACGCGCCTTGCCGTGGCCGAAGCCGACGCGGCCTTTCTGGTCGCCCACGACAACCAGAGCGGCGAAACCGAAACGCCGGCCGCCCTTCACAACTTTCGCGACACGGTTGATGTGGACGAGCTTGTCGACAAACTCGCTGTCGCGCTCCTCGCGGTCACGGCCGCGCTCGCGGCCTTCCCTGCGGTCTTGTGCCATTATCCTGGTTCCTTGTTCTTTTCCGGTAGCACGGTTGACGTTGATCCCCGGCCTCTGCGGCCGGCGGACGATTAGAAGTTCAGGCCACCCTCACGGGCGGCGTCGGCGAGCGCCTTGACGCGGCCGTGATAGATATAAGCGCCGCGGTCGAAGATGACGTCCTTGACGCCCGCCTTCACCGCCCGCTCCGCAATCAGCTTGCCGACGGCGCTGGCTGCTGCCGTGTCGGCGCCGGTCTTGAGCGACCCCTTCAGATCACCCTCCAGCGACGAGGCTGCGGCAAGGGTATGCCCCTTCGCGTCGTCGATGATCTGCGCATAGATATGCTTCGACGAGCGGTGCACCGAAAGGCGCGGCCGATCGCCCGCTACCTTCTTGAGCTGGCGGCGCACTCGGGCGGCGCGGCGCTGGCCGATTTCCTTGGATGAAGCCATGGCGTTTTCCTTACATAAGCGAGTAGCGAAATAGTGAATAGCGAATAGGGCCGCTTAGCTCGAGTGTGGCGCCAGCCACTCTATTCGCTATTTGCCACTCGCCATTCGCTCTCTTACTTCTTCTTGCCTTCCTTGCGCACGATCCGCTCCGCGGCATACTTGACGCCCTTGCCCTTATAGGGCTCGGGGCCGCGGAACTTGCGGATCTCGGCGGCCACCTGGCCGACCTGCTGCTTGTCGATGCCCGACACCGTGATCTCGGTCGGCTTCCCCACGCTGATCGTGATGCCTTTCGGCGTCTCGTAGATCACGTCATGGCTGAAGCCCAGAGCAAGCTGCAGGTTCTTACCCTGCATCGCCGCGCGGTAGCCGACGCCATTGATCTCGAGCTTCTTCTCGAAGCCGTTCCGCACGCCCTCGACGATGTTGACGATCTGCGTGCGCGACATGCCCCACTTGGAGCGGGCGTCCTTCGACTGATCGCGCGGCTCGACAGAGATCTGGTTATCCTCCATCTTGACCAGCACTTCGTCGTTGACGACGAACTGCAGCTCGCCCTTCGGGCCCTTCGCGGTCACGGTCTGGCCGCTGACGGAAGCCGTCACGCCCTGCGGCAGCGACACCGGTTTCTTGCCAATACGAGACATTTTCCTGTCCTCGTTCCTTGTTCTTAGACGGCTCGCCTGCCCGATCAGAAGATCTGGCAGAGCACCTCGCCGCCAACATTGTTCTCCCGCGCCTGGTGATCGGTCATTACGCCTTTGGGCGTCGACAGGATCGAGACGCCGAGCCCGTTGGCGACCTGCGGGATCGACTTGACCGAAACATAGACGCGACGGCCCGGCTTGGAGACGCGCGAGATCTCGCGAATGACCGGAGCGCCGTCGAAATACTTCAGCTCGATCTCGATTTCCGACTTGCCGTTGTCATAGTCGACCTGGCTGTAGTCGCGGATGTAGCCTTCCGCCTTAAGCACTTCGAGGACGCGGGCGCGCAGCCGCGAGGCCGGCGTCGAGACCTTGGTCTTCTTGCGGCCGTAAGCGTTGCGGATGCGTGTCAGCATATCGCCGAGAGGATCGTTCAAAGACATGTTAAGTCCTCCTTACCAGCTCGACTTGACCAAGCCGGGAATGGCACCGAGCGCGCCCAGCCCGCGCAGCGCGATACGCGACATCTTGAGCTTGCGATAGTAGGCGCGCGGACGGCCCGTGACCTCGCAGCGGTTGCGAATACGCACCTTGGACGAGTTGCGCGGCAGCGCTGCCAGCTTGAGCTGTGCGCGGAAACGTTCCTCGATCGGCTTCTTCTGATCCATCACGATCGCCTTCAGCGCGGCGCGCTTGGCGGCGTAACGGCCGGTGAGCTTGCGGCGCCGGTTGTTCTTCTCGACTGAGCTGGTCTTTGCCATTCAGATAATCCTTTTCTCGCTGCCGTTACTGCCGGAAGGGGAAGTTGAAGGCCTTGAGCAGAGCTCGTGCCTCGTCGTCCGTCTTCGCAGTCGTACAAACGATGATGTCCATGCCCCAGATCTGGTCGACCTTGTCGTAGTTGATCTCGGGGAAAACGATGTGCTCCTTGATGCCGAGCGCGTAGTTGCCGCGTCCGTCGAAGCTCTTCGGGTTCAAGCCGCGGAAGTCTCGCACGCGCGGCAGAGCGATGTTCACGAGCCGGTCGAGGAACTCGTACATGCGCTCCTGGCGCAGCGTCACCTTGGTGCCGATCGGCATGTTCTCGCGCACCTTGAAGCCGGCGATCGACTTCCTGGCGCGGGTGATGACCGGCTTCTGGCCGGCGATCAGCGCGAGATCCTCGGCCGCCACCGTCGGCTTCTTGGAATCGGCAGTCGACTCGCCGATACCCATGTTGATGACGATCTTGTCGAGACGCGGAACCTGCATCTCGTTGTCGTACTTGAACTGATCGCGCAATGCCTTGCGAATGGTCTCCTGATAGACCTTCTTGAGGCGCGGCGTGTAATCCTTCGGGCGAGCGTCGCCGGCCGCCTTCGCGGCCTCTGCCTTCCCTGCTTCTGCTGCCTTAGCCATTGATGACTTCTCCCGAGCGCTTGGCGACTCGAACTTTCGTGCCGTCCTTCTGGGTCTGGAAGCCGACGCGCGTCGGCTTGCCGTCCTTCGGGTCGGCGATAGCGAGGTTTGACAGGTGGATCGGCGCTTCCTTGCGGATGAGGCCGGCCTCCTGAGACTGCGTCTGCCTCTGATGGCGCACGATCATGTTGATGCCGCGCACCACGGCTCTTTCTTCCTTCGGCGAGACCGACAGCACTTCACCGGTGCGGCCCTTGTCCTTGCCGGCGAGCACGACGACCTTGTCGCCCTTGCGGATCTTCTGCATTTCCCGGTTCCTTACAGCACTTCAGGCGCGAGCGAGATGATCTTCATATGGTTCTTGGCGCGCAGCTCGCGCGGAACCGGCCCGAAGATACGCGTGCCGATCGGCTCTTTCTTGTTATCGACCAGTACGGCCGCGTTGTTGTCAAAACGGATCACGCTGCCGTCCGGACGGCGGATGTCTTTGGCCGTGCGCACCACGACCGCCTTCATCACATCGCCCTTCTTCACGCGGCCGCGCGGAATAGCTTCCTTGATCGACACGACGATGATGTCGCCGACCGAAGCATATTTCCGCTTCGAGCCGCCCAGCACCTTGATGCACATGACACGACGAGCGCCGGAATTGTCCGCGACGTCGAGGTTTGTTTGCATCTGAATCATGACTGGCCGCCTTCTTCTTATCTAGGGGAGCGGCATCGCCCTCCCCGGCTTCCCGGTTGTTTATTGCGCCTGCTGTTCGGTGATCACGACCCAGCGCTTGTCTTTGGAAATCGGTTTCGATTCCTCGATGAGCACCGTGTCGCCGACCTTGAACGTGTTGTTCTCGTCGTGCGCCTTGTACTTCTTGGTGAGACGAACCGTCTTCTTCATCATCGGATGCGTGAAGCGGCGCTCGACCTGGACGACGACCGTCTTGTCGTTCTTGTCGCTGACGACAGTGCCCTGCATGACGCGCTTTGGCATGATCTTGTCCTTAAGCCTTCTTGGCTGCGGCCTTCTGGGCCGTGATGGTCTTGATGCGCGCGATGTCCCTGCGGACCTGCCTGACGCGCGCGGTCTTCTCGAGCTGGCCGGTCGCCTTCTGGAAGCGCAGGTTGAACTGCTCCTTCTTGAGGGCGGCGAGTTCGTCGGCAAGCTGGTCCGGAGTCTTGGTCCGAATATCCTCGGCTTTCATGTTCCTGGCCTTCCTATTCAGCGATGCGCTGTACGAAGCGCGTCTTCACCGAGAGCTTGGCAGCGCCGAGACGCAGCGCCTCGCGCGCAGTTTCCTCCGGAACGCCGTCGATCTCGAACATGATGCGGCCGGGCTTGACGCGGCATGCCCAGTAGTCGATCGCGCCCTTGCCCTTACCCATACGCACCTCGGTTGGCTTCGAGGTGACGGGCACGTCCGGAAACACACGGATCCAGACACGGCCCTGGCGCTTCATCTCGCGGGTGATCGCACGGCGCGCAGCTTCGATCTCGCGCGCGGTGACGCGGTTCGGCTCCATTGCCTTCAGTCCGAAGCCGCCGAAATCCAGGTTCGTGCCACCCTTGGCGACACCGTGGATACGGCCCTTGAACTGCTTGCGAAACTTCGTGCGCTTTGGCTGCAGCATCTCTAGTTACTCCAGTATCTTGCCGTCACGCGTTTTCGCGACGGCGCGCGCTCGGCGCATGATCACCTTCGGTGGCACGGCGCTCCGACGCCATCGGGTCGTGCTCCATGATCTCGCCCTTGAACACCCACACCTTGACGCCGCAGGTGCCGTAGGCGGTCTGCGCCTCAGCCGTGCCGTAATCGACATCGGCGCGCAGCGTGTGCAACGGCACGCGACCTTCGCGGTACCATTCCATGCGCGCGATTTCGGCGCCGCCCAGACGACCCGAGCAGTTGATGCGGATGCCTTCGGCACCCAGCCGCATCGCCGACTGCACCGCACGCTTCATGGCGCGGCGGAACGCGATGCGCCGCTCGAGCTGCTGTGCGATCGACTGCGCAATCAGCGTCGCGTCGATCTCGGGCTTGCGAACCTCGACGATGTTGAGGTGCGTTTCCGACTTCGTCATCTCGGTGAGCTTCCTGCGAAGCTTCTCGATATCCGCACCCTTCTTACCGATGATGAGACCCGGACGCGCTGCGTGGATCGTGACGCGGCACTTCTTGTGCGGGCGCTCGATGACAACCTTGGAGACCGCAGCCTGCTTGAGCTCGTTCTTCAGGTATTCACGGATCTTGATGTCTTCGTGCAGCAGGTCACCATATTCGCCGGTGTTCGCGAACCAGCGCGAATCCCAGGTGCGGTTGATCCCGAGACGAAGCCCGATCGGATTGACTTTCTGGCCCATCAGGCGGCCTCCCCTTGCTCTTCGACTTCACGAACGACGATCGTGAGGTGCGAAAACGGCTTCTCGATGCGGCTGGCGCGGCCACGACCACGCGAATGGAACCGCTTCATGACGATCGACTTGCCGACATAGGCCTCGGCCACGACGAGCGCGTCGACATCGAGATCGTGGTTGTTCTCAGCATTGGCGATCGCCGATTCCAGCGTCTTCTTGACGGTGCCGGCGATGCGCTTGCGCGAGAACTCCAGGTCGTTCAGCGCAGTCGCGACCTTCTTGCCGCGGATCAGCGCCGCGACGAGGTTCAGCTTCTGCGGGCTGATGCGGATCGTGCGCAGAACCGCACGTGCCTCGTTGTCGGCAAGCCTTCGCGGGGCCTTGGCCTTGCTCATTGTTACTTCCTCTTCGCCTTTTTGTCCGCGCCATGACCGTAATAGGTCCGGGACGGAGCGAATTCGCCGAACTTGTGGCCGACCATTTCCTCGGAGACCAGCACCGGGACATGCTTCTGGCCGTTGTAGACACCGAAGGTGAGGCCGACGAACTGCGGCAGGATGGTGGAGCGGCGGCTCCACATCTTGATCACCTCGTTGCGGCCGCCCTCGCGGACCTTATCTGCCTTCTTGAGCAGAAAGCCGTCGACGAACGGGCCTTTCCAAACTGAACGGGTCACGTCTGACTATCCCTTCTTAGCTCTTGCGCTGGTGGCGCGAGCGCATGATAAACTTGTCGGTCGCCTTGTTGGACCGCGTCTTCTTGCCCTTGGTCGGCTTGCCCCACGGTGTCACCGGGTGACGGCCGCCGGAGGTGCGGCCCTCGCCGCCGCCATGCGGATGGTCGACCGGGTTCATGGCGACGCCGCGGTTGTGCGGACGCTTGCCCAGCCAGCGCTTACGGCCGGCCTTGCCGAGATTGACATTGCCGTGGTCCGGGTTCGACACCGCGCCAACGGTGGCGAAGCACGAGCCGTGAACGACGCGTTGCTCGCCGGAATTCAGGCGCAGGATCGCCCAGCCCTGGTCGCGGCCGACGAGCTGCGCGTAGGAGCCTGCCGAGCGTGCGACCTGGCCACCCTTGCCGGGCTTCAGCTCGACATTGTGCACGATCGTACCGACCGGCATGGCCGAGAGCGGCATCGCATTGCCGGGCTTGACGTCGGCGGTCTCGGCGGCGACGACCTGGTCGCCGGCGGCGAGGCGCTGCGGCGCCAGGATGTAGGACAGCTCACCATCCTCATACTTCACCAGCGCGATGAAGGCTGTGCGGTTCGGGTCATACTCGATCCGCTCGACCGTTCCCGCCACGCCAAGCTTGCGGCGCTTGAAGTCGACGATGCGGTAGGCCCGCTTATGGCCGCCGCCCTGGAAACGCGCCGTCACCCGGCCGTAGTTGTTGCGGCCGCCGGACGAGGTGAGCCCCTCGGTCAGTCCCTTGACAGGCTTGCCCTTGTAGAGAGCCGAACGGTCGACCAGCACCAGCTGGCGGGTGCTCGGCGTTACGGGCTTGTATTTCTTCAGTGCCATTTTCTAGCCCTCGTGCCTTAGAGGCCCGTCGCGACGTCGATCGAATGGCCGTCGGCCAGCGTGACAATCGCTTTCTTCACGTCGCTCTGGCGGCCAACGGTTCCGCGGAACCGCTTCATCTTGCCCTTGCGCAGAAGCGTGTTCACCGCCGTCACCTTGACGCCGAACAGCGCCTCGACGGCAGCCTTGATTTCGGGCTTCGAAGCCTTCCGGGTCACGTTGAAGACGACCTGGTTGTGCTCGGAAGCCGTTGTCGACTTCTCGGTGATGGCCGGGCTGACGATCACGTCGTAGTGGCGAAGGTCAGTCATTTGAAGCGCTCCTCGAGTGCCTCGACAGCCGCCTTGGAAAGAACCAGCGTGCCGCGGCGCAAAATGTCGTAGACGTTGATGCCCTGGACGGGCAGCACGTCGATATTCGGAATGTTGGCCGCCGCCAGCTTGAAGTTCCGGTCGAGCTCGGCGCCGCCGATGACCAGCGCGTTCGACAGGCCAAGCTTGGCGAAGCTCTCGGAGAGCCCCTTGGTCTTGGCCTCGGCAAGCTTCAGATCGTCGACAATGATCAGGCTCGCTGCCTTAGCCTTGGCCGACAGCGCGTGCTTCAGGCCGAGCGCGCGCACCTTTTTCGGCAGCTCGTGCTCATGGCTGCGAGCGACCGGGCCATGCGCCTTGCCGCCGCCCCGGAACTGCGGAGCGCGTGCCGAATGGTGGCGGGCGCGGCCCGTGCCCTTTTGCTTGTACATCTTGGCACCGGTGCGGGCGATATCAGCGCGGCCCTTGGCCTGATGTGTGCCCTGCTGGCGCTTGGCAAGCTGCCAGCGCACGACGCGCTGCAGGATGTCCTCCCGCGGGTCGAGGCCGAAGATCTCTTCCGAGAGCTTCACCTTGCCTGCATCTGCACCGGCAAGCGTGGTGATCGTGATGTCCATTATTCAGCCCCCTTCTCGGCCGGAGCCTCATTCTTCTTGGTGCGGATGGCGGCCGGCTTCGGCGCATTGGCCGGGAGCGGTGCCTTCACGGCGTCGCGCACCAGTATCCAGGAGCCCTTCGTGCCGGGAACCGCGCCGCGGATCAGGATCAGCCCGCGGTCCGCATCGGTCGAAACGATCTCGACGTTCTGCGTGGTGACGCGCGACGTGCCCATATGGCCGGCCATCTTCTTGCCCTTGAACACCTTGCCGGGATCCTGGCGCTGGCCGGTCGAACCGTGCGTGCGGTGCGACACCGAGTTGCCGTGGGTCGCGCGGCCGCCGCCGAAATTGTGGCGCTTGATGACGCCCTGAAAGCCCTTGCCGGTCGACGTGCCCGTCACATCGACCTTCTGGCCGGCGACAAAATGGTCGACCGTGATCTCAACGCCGACGTCGAGCAGGTTCTCGGGAGTAACCCGGAACTCGGCGAGCTTCGCCTTCGGCTCGACCTCGGCCTTCGCAAAATGGCCGCGTAGCGCCTTCGAGGTGTTCTTCACCTTCGACAGCCCGACGCCGAGCTGAACGGCGGTATAGCCGTTCTTCTCCTCGGTGCGCTGTGCCACGACCTGGCAGCTTTCCATGCGCAGCACCGTCACGGGAACATGCT
The DNA here is from genome assembly GCF_033542235.1 of Mesorhizobium sp. BAC0120. Classification (NCBI taxonomy): domain Bacteria; kingdom Pseudomonadati; phylum Pseudomonadota; class Alphaproteobacteria; order Hyphomicrobiales; family Phyllobacteriaceae; genus Mesorhizobium; species Mesorhizobium sp. BAC0120. The sequence goes on from NZ_JAWRCU010000008.1 coordinate 40,847, forward strand.
CCCCTGCGTCGTTGTAGACGCGGGTCATCCCGACCTTCTGTGCAATCACTCCTGAACGCATCGGTTCATCTTCCTTCAGAGGAGCCTTCGGGCAAGCCCGGCCGGCTCATGGTCTTGGCTCGTTAGAGCTTGATTTCGACGTCCACACCTGCCGCCAGGTCGAGCTTCATGAGCGCATCGACCGTCTGCGGCGTCGGGTCGACAATGTCGAGCAGCCGCTTGTGCGTACGCATCTCGAACTGCTCGCGGCTCTTCTTGTCGATGTGCGGCGAGCGGTTCACGGTGAATTTTTCGATCCGCGTCGGCAGCGGAATGGGGCCGCGGACGTTCGCGCCGGTGCGCTTGGCCGTCGACACGATCTCACGCGTCGAAGCATCGAGCACTCGGTGATCGAACGCTTTGAGGCGGATGCGGATATTCTGTCCGTTCATGCGTCTTTTCCTTGTTCCGCCGGAGCACTGAGTTCGCGCTCCGGCCGGATCGGTTGCTTCTTCTTATTACTGGACGATGCTGGCGACGATGCCGGAGCCGACGGTACGGCCGCCCTCGCGGATAGCGAAGCGCAGACGCTCCTCCATCGCGATCGGCACGATCAGCTCGACGTCGATCGACACGTTGTCGCCCGGCATCACCATTTCCGTGCCCTCCGGCAGCTGCACCACACCGGTCACGTCCGTCGTGCGGAAGTAGAACTGCGGACGGTAGTTGGTGAAGAACGGCGTGTGGCGCCCGCCCTCCTCCTTGGTCAGGATGTAGACCTCGGCCTTGAACTTGGTGTGCGGCGTCACCGAGCCCGGCTTGGCAAGCACCTGGCCGCGCTCCACGCCCTCGCGGTCGACACCGCGCAGCAGCGCGCCGATGTTGTCGCCGGCCTGGCCCTGGTCGAGCAGCTTGCGGAACATCTCGACGCCCGTCACCGTCGTCTTCGAGGTCGGCTTGATGCCGATGATCTCGATTTCGTCGCCGACCTTCACAATGCCGCGCTCCACGCGCCCCGTCACCACCGTGCCGCGGCCCGAGATCGAGAACACGTCCTCGATCGGCATCAGGAACGGCTTGTCGATCGGACGCTCAGGGGTGGGGATGTAGCGGTCCACCTCTTCCATCAGCTTGCGGATCGCGTTCTCGCCGATTTCCTTGTTGCTGTCCTCGAGGGCGGCAACCGCCGAGCCCTTCACGATCGGAATGTCGTCGCCGGGGAACTCGTATTTCGACAACAGCTCGCGCACCTCGAGCTCGACCAGCTCCAGAAGCTCCGGGTCGTCGACGAGGTCGACCTTGTTCAGGAACACCACGATCGACGGCACGCCGACCTGGCGGGCCAGAAGGATGTGCTCGCGCGTCTGCGGCATCGGGCCGTCGGCCGCCGACACAACCAGGATCGCGCCGTCCATCTGCGCCGCGCCGGTGATCATGTTCTTCACGTAGTCGGCGTGGCCGGGGCAGTCGACATGTGCGTAGTGGCGCACCGCCGTCTCATATTCCACATGCGCCGTCGAGATCGTGATGCCGCGCGCCTTCTCCTCCGGCGCCGCGTCGATCTGGTCGTATGGCTTGTACTCGCCGAAGAACTTCGTGATCGCCGCCGTCAAGCTCGTCTTGCCGTGGTCGACATGCCCGATCGTCCCGATGTTCACATGCGGCTTGTTGCGCTCAAATTTACCCTTGGCCATCTGAGGTCTCCATTCCTGTCAGCCGACTGCGGCCTTACATGATGTTTCCGACGTAACCCATTCGGATCACGCGTATTTCTTCTGTACTTCCTGGGCGACTGCCGTCGGCACCGGCTCATAGTGGTCGAACTGCATCGTGTACTGGGCACGGCCCTGCGACATCGAACGCAGATTGTCGACGTACTTGAACATGTTGGCGAGCGGCACCATCGCATTGATGACAACCGCGATGCCGCGAGACTCCTGACCCTGGATCTGGCCACGCCGCGAGTTCAGGTCGCCGATGACGTTGCCGACATAATCCTCCGGCGTCACCACCTCGACCTTCATGATCGGCTCGAGCAGCTGCACGCCAAGCTTCGGCGCCGCCTCGCGGAAGCAGGCACGGCCCGCGATCTCGAACGCCAGCACCGACGAGTCGACATCGTGATACGCACCGTCGATGAGCGTCGCCTTCACGCCGATCATCGGGAAACCCGCGAACGGACCGGAGCCCATCACGCTCTCGATGCCCTTCTCAACGCCAGGAATGTATTCCTTCGGCACCGAGCCACCGACGATCTTGGATTCGAAAACGAAATCCTCGCCCTCGGTGTTGGGCTCGAACAGCACCTTGATGCGTGCGAACTGGCCGGAGCCGCCCGACTGCTTCTTGTGCGTGTAGTCATGCTCGGCAGCGCGTGTGATCGTCTCACGATAGGCGACCTGCGGAGCGCCGACATTGGCCTCGACCTTGAACTCGCGCCGCATGCGATCGACGATGATGTCGAGATGCAATTCGCCCATCCCGGCGATGATGGTCTGGCCGGATTCCTCGTCAGTCTTGACGCGGAAGGATGGGTCTTCGGCGGCCAGGCGATGCAGCGCAAGGCCCATCTTCTCCTGGTCGTTCTTGGTCTTCGGCTCAATCGCGATCTGGATGACCGGCTCGGGGAACTCCATGCGCTCAAGGATCACAGGCTTCAGCGGGTCGCAAAGCGTGTCGCCGGTCGTCACTTCCTTGAGGCCCGCGAGCGCTACGATGTCACCCGCATAGGCTTCCTCGATGTCTGCTCGCGAGTTCGCATGCATCTGCAGCATGCGGCCGATGCGCTCCTTCTTGCCCTTCACCGTGTTGTCGAGCGACACACCCTTGCTGAGTTTGCCCGAATAGATGCGGCAGAAAGTGAGCGAGCCGACGAACGGATCGTTCATGATCTTGAAGGCGAGCATCGACAGCGGCTCGTTGTCGTCCGGCCTGCGCACCACCTCGGCTTCCGTCTTGGGATCAATACCCTTGATCGGCGGCACGTCGATCGGCGACGGCAGGTAATCGACAACAGCGTCCAGAAGCGGTTGCACACCCTTGTTCTTGAAGGCCGAGCCGCAGAACATCGGGAAGAACTTGACTTCGATCGTGCCCTTACGGATCAGCGCCCGAATTTCGTCGTTGGACGGAAGATTGCCCTCAAGGTACTTCTCGAGCGCCACCTCATCCATCTCGACGGCCGCTTCGATCAGCTTTTCGCGGTATTCCTCGGCTTTTGCCTTGAGGTCGGCCGGGATCTCAACCACGTCCCACTGCGCGCCCAGCGACTCGTCGCGCCACACCATCGCCTTCATCTCGACGAGGTCGACCACGCCTTTGAACTCGTTCTCGGCGCCGATCGGCAGCTGCATGACGACAGCCGTCGCGCCGAGGCGGGAACCGATCATCTCGACCGAGCGGTAGAAGTCGGCACCGATCTTGTCCATCTTGTTGCAGAAGATCATGCGCGGCACATGATACTTGTCGGCCTGGCGCCAGACGGTCTCGGTCTGCGGCTCCACGCCGGCATTGGCGTCAAGCAGCGCGATCGCACCGTCGAGCACGCGGAGCGAGCGCTCCACCTCGATCGTGAAATCGACGTGGCCGGGCGTGTCGATGATGTTGAACCGGCGCGTCTTGCCGTCACGACCTTTCCAGAAGGTCGTGGTCGCAGCCGACGTGATCGTGATGCCGCGCTCCTGCTCCTGCTCCATCCAGTCCATGGTGGCCGCGCCGTCATGGACTTCGCCGATCTTGTGCGACTTGCCGGTATAATAGAGAACGCGCTCGGTCGTCGTCGTCTTGCCGGCGTCGATATGCGCCATGATACCGAAGTTTCGGTAGTCCTCGATCTTGTATTCGCGGGCCATGGGAGGTGCCTCTTTGGTTCGGTCGCGCCGTTACCAGCGGTAGTGAGCGAAGGCGCGGTTCGCCTCGGCCATCTTGTGAGTGTCTTCGCGCTTCTTCACGGCAGTGCCGCGATTGTTGGCGGCATCCATCAGCTCGCCGCAGAGGCGGTCGACCATGGTCTGCTCATTGCGGTTGCGCGCAGCCTGGATGAGCCAGCGGATTGCAAGCGCCTGGCGGCGCTCGGGACGCACATCGACCGGCACCTGGTAGGTGGCACCGCCGACGCGACGCGAGCGAACTTCAACATGAGGCGCAACGTTGTCGAGCGCCTGATGGAAGATGGAGACCGGCTCTTGCTTGGTCTTGACCTGCACCTGGTCGAGCGCGCCGTACACGATGGTCTCGGCGACCGACTTCTTGCCGTCATACATGACGGCGTTCATGAACTTGGTGACGACCAGATCACCGAACTTCGGATCCGGATTGATCTCGCGCTTTTCTGCACTGTGACGTCGTGACATGTTTCTCGTCTCTCACTTCGTCGGCATCAGCGCAGAACAAAAGCGCCGAAGCCGGGAAAACCTTACTTCGGACGCTTGGCACCGTATTTCGAACGGCGCTGCTTGCGATTCTTCACACCCTGCGTGTCAAGCACGCCTCGGATGATGTGATAGCGCACACCGGGAAGGTCCTTCACGCGACCGCCGCGGATCATCACCACGGAGTGCTCTTGAAGATTGTGACCTTCACCCGGAATGTAGCCGATCACCTCGAAACCGTTGGTCAGACGGATCTTCGCCACCTTGCGCAGCGCAGAGTTCGGCTTCTTCGGCGTCGTCGTGTAGACGCGCGTGCAAACACCCCGCTTCTGCGGGTTGGCCTGCATGGCCGGAACCTTATTGCGCTTCACCGGCGCAACGCGCGGCTTGCGGATCAGCTGGTTTACGGTAGGCATCAACCTTCCTCTTTCTCAAACCTGTGTCTAAAGCCCAAGGGCCTTTCGCGAGCACCGTTTCCATACGCAAATTCGGGCCACAAACCGCATTACCGCGGTAGCGCCCGAACAAAAGCAGAGGAAGCGGAAGCCCGCTTCATGCACGCCGGATTGTCTAGTCGCTCGTAAAACGAACCCTGTTTGAGGCGAACTCCAGAGCGCGTCGCTCCGAAAAGAGAAGCCTCACATCGGCTCAGACGGCGCGGGTCATACTGTGAAGACCCTTACCCGTCAACCCCGCCCGGCCAATAATCTTTGCCGGACCGCAGCTTGATATCAGCCGCACTCCAAAAGGAGCTCGACATGAAATTTTCTGTCGCTTCTAGATGCGCTGACGGCAGAAAATGGCGCACCGCATTCCGGCATGCCGAACTTCCTGCCAATCCTGGCGAAGGCCCTATATGTTGGGTCATGAAACCGAGGAATCAAGCCATGAACGACAACGAGCAGCGGCCGGTGACGATCATCACTGGCCGGGTTTGGCGCAGGAAGGGCGGCAGGCCCGAGGGCGTCCACATCATGCTCACCGCCCCCGATGACGATTCGGCTGTCCGTGCGGCGCTCAATGCGCTCACGAGCGAAGGTTATGCGGAAGCCGAGCTTGACCAGATCGGCGACATGGAGGGCGCACCCGACGAGGAGCCGCACCTGTCGGCCTATCAGGGCGCGCTGGAGGGCGAAGTCTCGATCGTGACGTTCGACGAGAGCGACTGAAGATCTCTGGAAAACCGCGGCGTTCGTCGACGAGATACCTTGAAGCGGTCGAGCCAGAGATGAAGGCGATGTCGCAGGCTTGTTCCAAGCAGCCTTGCGCCGCCGACAGAACGGCCCGCCCGCAGCCTGCTGCAACTTGCCCGCCTCCCCCGTTCTGCTAAGACAGCGCACCCTTCATCAACCACGCGGGAGCCTCCATGCCGGCAAACACCACCTCGCCCATCCGCCTCGGCATTGTCGGCGTCGGCAAGATCGTGCGCGACCAGCATCTGCCGGCGCTCGCCAAGAACCCCGACTATCGTCTCGTCGCAACCGCCAGCCGCAATGCAACCGTCGACGGCGTGCAGAGCTTCACCTCGATCGAGGAGATGCTCGATGCGGTAAAGGAGCTCGACGCAGTCTCACTTTGCCAGCCGCCGCAGGTCCGTTACCAGGCTGCGCGCCAGGCGCTCGAAGCCGGCAAGCATGTCTTCCTGGAAAAGCCGCCGGGCGCGACCGTCAGCGAGGTCGAGGACCTCAAGGTACTCGCCGCAAACAAAGGGGTCTCCCTCTTCGCCAGCTGGCATTCGCGCTATGCGCCCGCCGTCGAAGCTGCTCGGGCGTTCCTCGCAGCCAACCCGCCAAACTCGGTCACGATCACCTGGAAGGAAGATGTCCGCCGCTGGCATCCCGGCCAGGAATGGATCTGGCGAGCGGGCGGATTCGGCGTCTTCGATCCGGGCATCAATGCGCTTTCGATCGCCACTCACATCATTCCGACCGCCTTCTTCGTCACCTCCGCCACGCTGGATTTTCCCGAGAACCGCGATGCGCCGGTCGCCGCCGAGATCAGCTTCAGTGCCTCGAATGGCATGCCGTTGACCATGGATCTCGACTGGCTGCAGACCGGCCCGCAGACATGGGACATCGTCGCCGAGACCGCCGCCGGGCGCATGGTGCTTTCCTCGGGCGGGGCCAGGCTCGCCATAGACGGCAAGACTTTGCACGAGGAGCCGGAAGCGGAGTATCCTAGGCTCTATGAGCGATTCGCCGAAGTCGTCCGCACCGGTGTCTCCGATGTCGATATCGCGCCGCTGCAGCATGTTGCCGACGCCTTCATGCTCGGTAAGCGCCGGGTCGTGGAACCCTTCTTCGATTAAAGGACCGAAGCGGAAAGTGCGTAGTGGTTTTCGGATAAAATCCAATGCCTGGACAAATAGTTAGAGCGACGCCGCGATCTTTCGCTTGATTGCACGCCGCTCTAAACCAGGCCGACGGCGTGGCGCGCCTCATGCTCGAGCAGCCACCGCTTGCGCTCGATGCCGCCGCCATAGTTGGTGAGCGCTCCGTCGGCGCCGACCAGGCGATGGCAGGGAATCACGATCGACAGTGGATTGGCTCCGTTGGCGTGACCGACCGCTCGCGCCGATTGTGGGCGGCCGAGGCTCTCCGCAAAGGCGCCATAAGCAAAGGTCCGGCCTGGCACAATTCGACGCAGCGCAGACCAGACCTCGATCTGGAATGCGGTGCCGTCGAGCGCCACCGGGATTTGTTCGAGAACGGCGAGATTGCCGTCGAAATAAGCCGCAAAAGACGCCTTGATCGCCTCCGACACCCTGCCTTCGATAACGGAACTACCCGAGCGAAATCGGCGGGCGAGCCAACAATCCATACGGTGCCGGCAGTCGGCGAACTCCACAATGCGCAACGCCCCGTTCCCATCGGCGATCAGCAGCAGGTCGCCGATTGGGGTCTCGATCGTCTCGCAGGTGAGGTCTGGAACCGCGTCCATTTGAAAGATCGATTCTCCGTTGCTGCCGTCTGGTCCACCATCTCAATCTAGACGGTGGGCGAGCGCCTCGCATACCGATTCTTGCAGCTACTCCACGACCGCGATCGCAAACCCGTCATAGCCCTTCGCGCCGACGGTCTGGATTGCAGTGCCCGCAAGCCGTTTCTCGCCTCCGATGAAGGAGAACGCCGCCCGCGCGCCTTCGACATTGAGGTCTCCGCCGTCGGTATTCAACACCGCACCGTCGCGGATGACGTTGTCGCAGATAATGACGCTGCCCGGCCGCGACAGCTTCATCGCCCAGACGAGATAGTTGGGATTGTTCGGCTTGTCGGCGTCGATGAAAATGAAATCGAACGGCTCTGCGCCTTCGGCTTCGAGCTTCGACAGGGATTCCAACGCAGGCCCGACGCGCAGGTCGACGCGCTCGGAGAGCCCTGCCCGCCTGATATTGTCACTCGCCACCTCGGCGTGGCGCGGATCGAGCTCCAGTGTCACGACCCGGCCGCCGGCCGGCAGCGCGCGAGCGAGCCAGATCGTCGAATAGCCGCCGAGCGCGCCGATCTCGAGGATCCGTCTGGCACCGCTCATGCGAACGAGCAGGTTGAGCAGCTTGCCTAGCGCCGGCGACACGTCAATCGCCGGCAGGCCATGCTCCCGGTTCGCTTCGAGCGCGGCATCGAGGGCCGGATCGGCGGGAATGAGGCTTTGCGCGATATAGTTGTCTACCGCGGTCCAGATTTTCTGGCTCATGCTTCTCTCCGTTCGGTTGTCCATGTGCTGGAAAGGCGCGCGTCGGCTTGCCGCGAGCGCTCGTCACCGTGAGGCGGTGCCGATCATACCGCTATTTGAGCAAGAACCCCTTCGGCAATTGCAAGACTCGAAGTCAAGCCTGGGGACTCCACGCCGAAACAATTCACGAGCGAGGGAATCCCGTGACAGCCAGCGGTCTGGATCATGAAATCTGTCGACGGTCCGCCTGGCCGCTCGATCTTGGGCCTGATGCCTGCATAAGCGGGCTCTAACGTGCCGTCGCGTAGGTCGGGCCAGTATCGCCGTATCGCAGCGTAGAAGCCATCTGCACGCCGCGGATCGACCTGGTAGTCGATTTCATCGACCCATTCGACGTCCGGGCCAAAGCGGGCTTGTCCGCCAATGTCGAGGGTGAGATGAACGCCGAGCCCGCCTCCTTCCGGCATGGGATAGATCAAACGGCTGAACGGCGCGCGGCCTGCCAGCGAATAGTAGTTGCCCTTGGCCAGATGCAGGCGCGGTATCTTGCCTTCCGGCATGCCGCGCAGGCTTCGGGCTACCGTCTGCGCAGCGAGGCCCGCGGCATTGATCAGCAGCCTCGCGCGGAGCAGCATCGGCTCGACCCCACCTGTTTCCACGACGATGCCTTCATTCTCGACTGCGCCACCGAGAACGGGTGTGCCAAGCGCGAGCATTGCCCCGTGCGCTTCGGCATCACCGAGCAGCGCGTTCATGAACGCGGCGCTGTCGACGATTCCGGTGGAGGGAGAAATGACTGCAGCGACGCAGGAGAGCTGCGGCTCCATTGCCCTTGCCTCGGCAGCCGAGAGCGGACGGAGATCATGCACGCCGTTGGCCGTTGCCTGCGCACGAATGGCCTCGAGCTTCGGCAGTTCGGCCTCGCCGGTCGCAACGAGCAGCTTGCCGCATCGTCGGTGCGGCACCTGGTACTCCTCGCAGAAGCGATAGAGCCTTTCATTGCCGGTAACGCAGGCCCGCGTTTTCGCCAGTCCAGTCGGATAGTAGATGCCTGCATGGATCACCTCGCTCGAGCGCGAGCTGATACCGGTGCCGATTGCCTGTTCCGCCTCGAGGATGACCACCTCGCGACCCGCTCGGGCCAAAGCGCGCGCGATAGCAAGACCGATGACACCCGCACCGACAACTAGGCAGTCAATGTTCTCCATGCCTTGAATGTACTCACCTTTTTGAACTGATGAGCAATTCAGCCAAAAGGTTGGCTGCCTCCTCCCCCATTTCTTCCGGTTGATCGAAGTGCAACGGCTGAACCGGCTCACCGGGAACTTGCTTCTTCACTCCCCGAAGCTTGCTTTCTCCGTGCCATTGGTGAAAGCTACAGACCATGGGAAAACGTTTTCCTAGCTGCTGGTGGGGGATGTCTTGCTTGGAAAAACTCAAAAGCTCGTGAGCCTTGCCCTTTTCGCGCTGTTCGGCATCGTCGCCGGAGCGAACGCTGCCGGCATCGTCGAATACGGGCTCAAGGCCGACAGCCCTGTCCTCGGCCGCCCGATCCCTTACGCGGCTTACAAGCCGTTCCCCCATCCTGCAGAAGGCGAGCGCTGGCCGGTCGTCTACCTGCTGCACGGGCTGACCGGAAAGGACCGCGACTGGTTCACCTGGGGCAATCTCGGACCGATTCTCGACCAGGCGATCGCCGACGGTCGCATTCCTCCACTGATAGTGGTCGCGCCAGGGTTCGGCGACAGCTGGTATGTGGATAATCCCGATCCGGGCGGATACGGCAGGGTGGACACCGCACTCGCCACCGACCTCGTTCACGCCGTGGACTACAGGTTCCCCACTGCTGCCTGCAGGTTCGGCCGCGCCGTCGGCGGGTTGTCCATGGGAGGGGCAGGCGCGGTTCTGCAGGGCCTGAACCATCCCGACACCTACGTCGCAGTGATGAGCCTTTCGGGTGCCCTCCATCAGCCCCTGGCCCAGGATGACCCGCGCCTGAGATGGATCCCGTCGCTTTACCGAAATGTCTTCGGCGACCCGTTCGATCGTGAGCGCTTCAATGCCGCCAACGCATTCAACCGCGTGGGCAAGCTGCGCATGGCCTCCCAACGACCCGCCTTCTACCTGACGATCGGCGATCAGGACTATCCCGATCTCATCGAGGCATCCGCCCTGTTCCACAACAAGTTGCGCGAGCTCGGGATCGACACCACGCTACGCATCGGCAAAGGCGGTCACTTCTGGGACACCTGGCAGCAGGCGATCATCCCGGCTCTTGAGTGGCTGGCGCCGAAGCTCGATCGGACATGCGCGAGGTAGCCTTGGCTGCCTTGAGCAACATCGGAGCTTAAAGAAAAAGGGACCCGAAAACGGGCCCCTTTTCAATTCGCATTGCCTTCCGCCGTGCCTTACTGCGCGGCGGTCGACATGTCGGCGAGCATCGGCTCGGCGACTTCCACGCCCGAGGCCTTGCGGCGCTCGTCGAGGATGAGCTCGTCGCGGTGGGTCGCGATGCGCCGGATCTGGCTCATCGTACCACCGGTGCCGGCCGGGATCAGGCGGCCGACGATGACGTTCTCCTTGAGGCCCTGCAGCGTGTCGACCTTACCGGCGACAGCCGCTTCGGTGAGCACCCGCGTCGTCTCCTGGAAGGAGGCGGCCGAGATGAAGGACGGCGTCTGCAGCGAGGCCTTGGTGATGCCGAGCAACACCGGCTGGCCTTCCGCCGGCTTCTTGCCGTCCTCGATCAGGCGGTCGTTGACCTCCTCCAGCTCGATCACGTCGACGTGGTCGCCCGGGATGTAGGTCGAGTCGCCCTGGATGGTGATTTCGACCTTCTGCAGCATCTGGCGAACGATCACCTCGATGTGCTTGTCGTTGATCACCACGCCCTGCAGCCGGTAGACCTCCTGGATCTCGTTGACGAGGTAGGAGGCCAGCGCCTCCACGCCCTTGATCGCCAGGATGTCGTGCGGCGCCGGGTTGCCGTCGAGGATGTAGTCGCCCTTTTCGATGGCGTCGCCGTCCTGAAGATGGAACGGCTTGCCCTTCGGGATCAGGTACTCGACCGGCTCCAGCGTCGAGTCGTGCGGCTCGATGATGACGCGGCGCTTGTTCTTGTAGTCGCGCCCGAAACGCACCGTACCGTCGATCTCGGCGATGATGGCGTGATCCTTCGGACGACGCGCCTCGAACAGCTCGGCCACACGCGGCAGACCGCCGGTGATGTCCTTGGTCTTGGCGCTCTCCATCGGAATACGCGCGATCACGTCGCCGGGCTTCACATGAGCGCCCGGTTCGACCGAAAGGATCGCCTCGACCGAGAGCTGGAAGCGGGCGTCGCCGCCCTTGGCCAGCTTGCCGACCTTGCCCTTCGCATCGAGGATGGTGATCGCCGGCTTGAGGTCCGAGCCACGCGGCGTCGAGCGCCAGTCGATGACCTCGCGCTTGGTGATGCCGGTGGATTCGTCGGTCGTCTCCTGCACCGAAAGGCCGTCGACGAGATCCTCGAACGCCACGTGACCCTCGATTTCGGTGAGGATCGGCCGGGTGTACGGGTCCCACTCGGCGATGCGCTGGCCGCGCTTCACCTTGTCGCCGTCGTCCACGAAGATGCGCGAACCGTAGGTGACGCGGTGCGTCGCGCGTTCCTTGCCGGCCTCGTCCAGGATCAGAACCGCCATGTTGCGGCCCATCACCATGAGCTGGCCGTCGGAGTTGCGCACGACGTTGCGGTTGCGGATCTGCACCTTGCCCTCATACGAGGCTTCCAGGAAGGACTGGTCGACGACCTGCGCCGTGCCGCCCATGTGGAAGGTACGCATGGTGAGCTGGGTGCCTGGCTCGCCGATCGACTGCGCCGCGATGACGCCGACCGCCTCGCCGATGTTGACCGGCGTGCCGCGCGCCAGGTCGCGCCCGTAGCAGACCGCGCAGACGCCCGTCCTCACTTCGCAGGTGAGCGCGGAGCGGATGCGCACCGACTGGATGCCGGCCTTCTCGATCACATCGATGTCGCGCTCCTCGATCAGCTTGCCGCCCTTGACCAGCACCTCGCCGGAGACCGGGTGGGCGATGTCCACGAGCGCCGTGCGGCCAAGGATGCGCTGGCCGAGCGAGGCCACCACTTGGCCCGCATCGACGATCGGCTGCATGGTGAGGCCCTTGTCGGTGCCGCAGTCGATAGTCGTGACGATGCAGTCCTGGGCGACGTCGACGAGGCGGCGCGTCAGGTAGCCGGAGTTGGCCGTCTTCAGCGCGGTGTCGGCGAGGCCCTTGCGGGCGCCGTGCGTGGAGTTGAAGTACTCCAGAACGGTCAGGCCTTCCTTGAAGTTCGAGATGATCGGCGTCTCGATGATCTCGCCCGACGGCTTGGCCATCAGGCCACGCATGCCGGCGAGCTGACGCATCTGCGTCGGCGAGCCGCGGGCGCCCGAATGGCTCATCATGTAGATCGAGTTCATTGGCCTCTGCCGGCCGTTGTCGTCGAACTCGACCGCCTTGATGCCGCCCATCATCTCGTCGGCGACCTTTTCCGAGCACTTCGCCCAGGCGTCGACGACCTTGTTGTACTTCTCGCCCTGTGTGATCAGGCCGTCATTGTACTGCTGCTCGTACTCCTTCGCGAGCGCCTCGGTGTCGGCCACCAGCTTCGCCTTGGCATCCGGGATCACCATGTCGTCCTTGCCGAACGAGATGCCGGCCCGGCAAGCCTGCGTGAAGCCGAGCGCCATGATGCGGTCACAGAAGATAACCGTCTCCTTCTGGCCACAGTGGCGATAGACCGTGTCGATCATCTTGGAGATGGCCTTCTTGGTCATCTCGGTGTTGCAGATGTCGAAGGGCACGTTCGGGTTCTTCGGCAAGAGCTCGCCGATCATCATGCGGCCGGGCGTCGTGTCATAGATCTTCGACACGACATTGCCCTGCTCGTCGACCGTCCGGAAACGGCCCTTGATCTTGGCGTGCAGCGTTACCGCCTTGGTCTCGAGCGCATGCTGCAGCTCGCCCATGTCGGCGAACACCATGCCCTCGCCCGGCTCGTTCTGATTGACGATCGACAGGTAGTAGAGGCCGAGAACCATGTCCTGCGACGGCACGATGATCGGAGCACCGGAGGCCGGGTGCAGGATGTTGTTGGTCGACATCATCAGCACGCGCGCTTCGAGCTGCGCTTCCAGCGACAGCGGCACGTGCACCGCCATCTGATCGCCGTCGAAGTCGGCGTTGAAAGCCGTGCAGACCAGCGGATGAAGCTGGATCGCCTTGCCCTCGATGAGGGTCGGCTCGAACGCCTGGATGCCCAGGCGGTGCAGGGTCGGCGCGCGGTTCAGGAGCACTGGATGCTCGCGGATCACCTCGTCGAGGATGTCCCAAACCTCGGGCTTCTCCTTCTCGACCAGCTTCTTGGCCTGCTTGACGGTCGACGAATAGCCCTTGGCGTCAAGCCGCGCATAAATGAACGGCTTGAAGAGCTCGAGCGCCATCTTCTTGGGCAGGCCGCACTGATGCAGCTTGAGCTCCGGACCGGTGACGATCACCGAGCGGCCGGAATAGTCGACGCGCTTGCCGAGCAGGTTCTGGCGGAAGCGGCCCTGCTTGCCCTTCAGCATGTCCGACAGCGACTTCAGCGGACGCTTGTTGGCGCCGGTGATCACGCGGCCGCGTCGGCCGTTGTCGAACAGTGCGTCGACGGCCTCCTGAAGCATGCGCTTCTCGTTGCGGATGATGATGCCGGGCGCCCTGAGCTCGATCAGCCGCTTCAGCCGGTTGTTGCGGTTGATGACGCGACGGTAGAGATCGTTCAGATCCGACGTCGCGAAGCGGCCGCCGTCGAGCGGCACCAGCGGACGCAGGTCCGGCGGGATCACCGGGATGATCTTCATGATCATCCACTCTGGCCGGTTGCCGGATTCGATGAAGTTCTCGACCACCTTCAGGCGCTTCAGCAGCTTCTTCTGCTTGAGCTCAGACGTCGTCGAGGCAAGCTCAGAGCGCAGGTCGGCAGCGATCTTCTCGAGGTCCATGCCGGCGAGCAGGTCGTGGATCGCCTCGGCGCCGATCATGGCGGTGAAGGAATCCTCACCATACTGGTCGACCGCCATCATGTACTCTTCCTCGGACAGGAGCTGGTGCAGCTTCATGTCCGTGAGGCCGGGTTCGGTGACGATATAGTTCTCGAAGTAGAGGACGCGCTCGATATCCTTGAGCGTCATGTCGAGCAGCGTGCCGATGCGCGAGGGCAGCGACTTCAGGAACCAGATGTGGGCGACCGGGGCCGCCAGCTCGATATGGCCCATGCGCTCACGGCGAACGCGTGACAGCGTCACTTCCACGCCGCACTTTTCGCAGATGACGCCCTTGTACTTCATGCGCTTGTACTTGCCGCAAAGGCACTCGTAGTCCTTGATCGGACCGAAGATGCGGGCGCAGAAGAGACCGTCACGCTCGGGCTTGAACGTACGGTAGTTGATCGTCTCCGGCTTTTTGATCTCGCCGAAGGACCAGGACAGAATCTTCTCAGGCGAAGCCAGCGAGATCCGGATAGAATCGAAGACCTGCGCCGGCACCTGAGGGTTGAAAAGATTCATGACCTCTTGATTCATGCCGTTCTCCTTGTGGGACCGAGGTCCCTTTCGAACATTCTGGGCCTAGGCCCAATCTTGATCCCGCGCTGGGCGCGGGCTGGTGAGGCAGCCGCTCCCTGGCCACCTCTGAGAATTTGGCGGGCGCGGCCCGAGCCTCCGCTCCGGCCGCGCCATGTCTTTTACTCCGCCGCGTCGGGCAGCGCGCGCGGTGCCTCTTCGATCTTGGTGTTCTCCAGCTCGACGTTGAGACCCAGCGAGCGCATTTCCTTGACGAGAACGTTGAAGCTCTCGGGAATGCCCGCCTCAAACGTGTCGTCGCCCCGCACGATCGCTTCGTAGACCTTGGTGCGGCCTGCGACGTCGTCCGACTTGACGGTCAGCATCTCCTGCAGCGTGTAAGCAGCGCCATATGCTTCGAGCGCCCACACCTCCATTTCGCCGAAGCGCTGGCCACCGAACTGCGCCTTGCCGCCCAGCGGCTGCTGGGTGACGAGCGAGTACGGACCGATCGAACGAGCGTGGATCTTGTCGTCCACGAGGTGATGGAGCTTCAGCATATATATGTAGCCCACCGTCACTTTGCGATCGAACGGCTCGCCGGTGCGTCCGTCGAAGAGGGTCGACTGACCGCTGGTGTGCAGGCCCGCATTCTCCAACATCTCGTTGATGTTGAACTCATGCGCACCGTCGAACACCGGCGTCGCGATCGACACGCCGCGGCGCATCTGCTCGCCGAGACGAATGATCGAGTCGTCGTCGTAGCTGCCAACGGGCTCGTTGCGGTCGTTGGCCGGAATGAGCTCCTCGAGCGTGTTGCGGAGCGGCTTGATGTCGCCCTTCTCCTTGTACGCCTCGATGAGTTCGCCGATCTTCCTGCCCATGCCCGCACAGGCCCAGCCGAGATGCGTCTCGAGGATCTGGCCGACATTCATGCGGCTCGGCACGCCGAGCGGATTGAGCACGATGTCGACATGGGTACCGTCCTCCAGGAACGGCATGTCCTCGACCGGCACGATCTTGGAGACGACGCCCTTGTTGCCGTGACGGCCGGCCATCTTGTCGCCGGGCTGCATCTTGCGCTTCACCGCCACGAAGACCTTGACCATCTTCATGACGCCCGGAGGCATCTCGTCGCCGCGCTGCACCTTTTCGACCTTGTCCATGAAACGCTGCTCGAGCGCCTTCTTGGAGTCGTCGTACTGGCCGCGCAACGCTTCGAGCTCGCCCTGCAGCTTCTCGTTCTCGACGGCGAACTGCCACCACTGCGAACGCGGGTACTCCTCCAGGACCTCCTTGGAGAGCTTGGTGCCCTTCTTGAAGCCCTTCGGTCCCGCGATCGCATCCTTGCCGGCGAGCATGTCGGCAAGGCGCGAGTAGACGTTGCGGTCAAGGATCGCCTGCTCGTCGTCACGGTCCTTGGCGAGCCGCTCGATCTCCTCGCGCTCGATCGCCATGGCGCGCTCGTCCTTCTCGACGCCGTGCCTGTTGAAGACGCGCACCTCGACGACCGTCCCGAAGGTGCCGGGCGGCATGCGCATGGAAGTGTCGCGCACGTCGGAGGCCTTCTCGCCGAAGATGGCGCGCAGCAGCTTCTCTTCCGGCGTCATCGGGCTTTCGCCCTTCGGCGTGATCTTGCCGACCAGGATGTCGCCTGGCTGCACTTCCGCGCCGATATAGACGATGCCGGCCTCGTCGAGGTTCTTCAGCGCCTCTTCCGACACGTTCGGAATGTCGCGCGTGATCTCCTCCGGACCGAGCTTGGTGTCGCGCGCCATGACCTCGAACTCCTCGATATGGATCGAGGTGAAGACGTCGTCGGCGACGATGCGCTCGGACAGAAGGATCGAGTCCTCGTAGTTGTAGCCGTTCCACGGCATGAACGCGACGAGCACGTTGCGCCCGAGCGCCAGATCGCCGAGATCCGTCGACGGACCGTCCGCGATGATGTCGCCCTTATGGATCCGGTCACCGACATTCACCAGCGGGCGCTGGTTGATGCAGGTGTTCTGGTTCGAGCGCTGGAACTTCATCAGCCGGTAGATATCGACGCCGGACTTGCCCGGCTCGAGATCCTCGGTGGCGCGGATGACGATACGGGTCGCATCGACCTGGTCGACGACACCGGTGCGGCGTGCCGCGATCGCGGCACCCGAGTCACGTGCGACCACCGGTTCCATGCCGGTGCCGACGAACGGCGCCTCGGCCCGCACCAGCGGCACGGCCTGCCTCTGCATGTTGGAGCCCATCAGCGCGCGGTTCGCGTCGTCGTTCTCAAGGAACGGGATCAGCGCAGCCGCGACCGACACCATCTGCTTCGGCGACACGTCCATCAGGTCGACGTTCTCGCGCGGCGCCATCATGACCTCGCCGGCGTGGCGGCAGATCACGAACTCATCCGCGAAGCGGCCCTGCTTGTCGAGCTCGGCATTGGCCTGCGCGACATAGTGCTTGGCCTCCTCCATCGCCGACAGGTAGACGACCTCTTCGCTCACCTTGCCGTCGAGGATCTTGCGGTACGGGCTCTCGATGAAGCCGTACTTGTTGACGCGCGCGAAGGTCGCCAGCGAGTTGATGAGGCCGATGTTCGGGCCTTCAGGGGTCTCGATCGGACAGATACGGCCGTAGTGCGTGACGTGGACGTCGCGCACCTCGAAACCGGCGCGCTCGCGGGTAAGACCGCCCGGCCCGAGCGCGGAGAGGCGCCGCTTATGCGTGATCTCCGACAGCGGGTTGGTCTGGTCCATGAACTGCGAGAGCTGCGAGGAGCCGAAGAACTCGCGCACGGCTGCGGCCGCCGGCTTGGCGTTGATCAGGTCCTGCGGCATGACGGTATCGATCTCGATCGACGACATGCGCTCCTTGATCGCGCGCTCCATGCGCAGCAGGCCGACGCGATACTGGTTCTCCATGAGCTCGCCGACCGAGCGCACCCGGCGGTTGCCGAGATTGTCGATGTCGTCGATCTCGCCCTTGCCGTCGCGCAGCTCAACCAGCGTCTTGACGACGGAGATGATGTCCTCCTTGCGGAGCACCCGCACGGTATCCGGACAATCGAGCTCCAGGCGCATGTTCATCTTGACGCGGCCGACCGCCGAAAGGTCGTAACGCTCGGGATCGAAAAACAGCGACTTGAACATCGCCTCCGCGGTCTCCAGCGTCGGCGGCTCGCCAGGGCGCATCACTCGGTAGATATCGAACAGCGCGTCCTGGCGGCTCTCGTTCTTGTCGACAGCCAGCGTATTGCGGATGTAGCCGCCGACATTGACGTGATCGATGTCGAGAATGGCGATCTCGTCGGCGCCGGTATCCAGAAGAACCTTCAGCGTCTTCTCGTCGATCTCGTCGCCGGCTTCGAGATAGATCTCGCCGGTGGCGTAATTGACGATGTCCTCGGCGAGATAGCTGCCGTAGAGATCGTCCTCGGTAGCCTTGATCGCCTTGAGGCCCTTGTCGGCGAGCTGCTTGGCCTGACGGGCGGTGATCTTCTTGCCCGCCTCCACGACCACTTCGCCCGAATCCGCATCGACCAGGTCGGTCACGGCCTTGAGGCCGCGGAAGCGGTCGACCGAGAACGGAATGCGCCAATGGTCGCCATCCCGCTCATAGGTGAGCTTGTTGTAGAAGGTCGAAAGGATCTCCTCGCCGTCCATGCCGAGCGCCATCAAGAGCGACGTCACCGGAATCTTGCGGCGCCGATCGATGCGGGCATGCACGATGTCCTTCGAGTCGAACTCGATGTCGAGCCAGGAGCCGCGATAGGGGATGACGCGCGCGGCAAACAGAAGCTTGCCCGACGAGTGCGACTTGCCCTTGTCGTGATCGAAGAAGACGCCCGGCGAGCGGTGCATCTGCGAGACGATCACACGCTCGGTGCCGTTGATGATGAAGGTGCCGTTCGACGTCATGAGCGGCATGTCGCCCATGTAGACGTCCTGCTCCTTGATGTCCTTGATCGACTTCGCGCCGGTGTCCTCGTCGAGGTCGAACACAATGAGGCGCAACGTCACCTTCAGCGGCGCCGCATAGGTGAGGTCGCGCTGGCGGCACTCGTCGACGTCGAACTTCGGCGCCTCGAATTCATACTTCACGAACTCCAGCATCGAAGTGCCGGAGAAATCCGAAATCGGGAATACCGACTTGAAAACGGCCTGCAATCCCTCGTCCGGACGGCCGCCTTCCGGCTCGTCCACCATGAGGAACTGATCGTAGGAGGCCTTTTGGACCTCGATCAGATTCGGCATTTCCGCGACTTCGGGGATTTTCCCGAAGAACTTGCGTACGCGCCTGCGGCCATTGAAAGTGACGGTCTGGGCCATCATCGCTCCTTGCTGCCTTCTCTTGGGGCACGCCCGCTCCCGGCGCGCCTTGCATTCTCGACCGCCGATAGTCCCAGGATTGGGGGCAGCGGTCCTTCAACTTCCTGCCTGCCGCCCATAATCACGGGACTACCGGCGGCTGGTCCTAAAAACGGGAGAAAACCCGTTTCCTGAAGGCCTGCTCCCGGCCCTCAGGAAAGAGGTTCTCCCCAACTTCCCCCGGTTACGCGGGGACCGGCGGACGGGGTGACCCGCCCGCCGAAACCCGTAACGCTTACTTCAGCTCGATCTTGGCGCCGGCTGCTTCCAGCTGCGCCTTGAACTTGTCGGCGTCGGCCTTGGAAACGCCTTCCTTGACCGGCTTCGGAGCCCCTTCGACCAGATCCTTGGCTTCCTTGAGGCCAAGGCCGGTGATCGCGCGGACTTCCTTGATGACGTTGATCTTCTGCGCGCCGGCGTCGGCGAGGATGACGTCAAATTCCGTCTTCTCCTCGACCGGAGCGGCAGCAGCGCCGCCCGCCGCACCGCCGGCAGCGGCAACCGCCACCGGAGCGGCAGCCGAAACGCCCCACTTCTCTTCGAGCAGCTTCGACAGCTCAGCCGCCTCGAGGACGGTCAGGCTCGAAAGGTCTTCCACGATCTTTGCGAGATCAGCCATTTTTGTTTCCTTCAAAAAGTTCGAACAGTGTTGATGATGGCGAGGAACGGCCTCACGCCGCCTCGTCCTTCCGGGCATAGGCGCCAAACACGCGCGCGAGCTGACCCGCGGGGGCGTTGACGACCTGGGCGATCCGGGTTGCCGGCGTCTGGATCATGCCGACGATCTTGGCGCGCAGCTCGTCGAGCGACGGCAATGAGGCGAGTGCCTTCACACCGTCTGCGTCGAGCGCGGTCTTCCCCATCGCGCCGCCGAGAATGATGAGCTTCTCATTCCCCTTGGCGAAATCGGAAGCGACCTTGGGCGCCGCGACCGGATCTGCCGAATAGGCGATCAGCGTCTGTCCCTTGAACAGATCGATGATGCCTTCGGACTCCGTGCCCTGAAGAGCGATCTTGGCGAGACGGTTCTTCGCGACTTTGACGGTACCGCCGGCCTGACGCATCTTCGTGCGAAGATCGTTCATTTGCGCGACGGTGATACCGGCATAGTGGGCCACGACCACTGAACCAGCGCCCTTGAAAGCGTCGTTCAGGCCCGTGACGAGTTCGCGTTTTTCCGCTCTGTCCACTGCCTATCTCCAGTTGACCTCAGCCCCATTTGCGGGACTTCGGTCGGGTTGCCTTTTGCCGGCCGGGCTCTTCCATTCCTGGATCACCCGAACGGCGCTCGAGGATCCTGCCCCCTTTCGCCACGCCGTACCGATCACTCGGATCTGGCGCGCAGACAAAAGGCCAACACGGTTCGAACCTTCCATCGGAGCCCAGTTGAGCCCCTTTGTCCGGTCTCACCCGTCTCATGCAGGCCCGTTGACGAATTAAGGCGAGCCGCCTGCAATCTCGGACAGGATGTTCCGGAAGCCTTCCGGCCGCCGGAATCCGGACCTCTCGGCCCGGAATTCTTGTTTGAGGATCGGGCGGTTGACGCCCGATCCTCGCTCTATTTTCAGGACGCTGCGCTGAGGCTCGCAATGTCGAGCTTCAGCCCGGGTCCCATGGTCGAGGTGATCGACACCTTCTTGATGTAGTTACCCTTGGCGCCAGCTGGCTTCGCCTTGGAGACGGCGTCCGCGAAGGCGCGCACATTCTCTTCCAGCGCCTTGGCATCGAACGATGCCTTGCCGACGCCAGCGTGCACGATCCCGGCCTTCTCGACGCGAAACTCCACCGCGCCGCCCTTCGAGGCCTTGACCGCGCCCGCAACGTCCATCGTCACGGTGCCGACCTTCGGGTTCGGCATCATGCCGCGCGGGCCAAGCACCTTACCGAGACGGCCGACGAGCGGCATCATGTCCGGGGTCGCGATGCAGCGGTCGAAGTTTATCTCGCCCTTCTGCACGGTTTCGACCAAGTCTTCCGCGCCGACGACGTCGGCGCCGGCGGCCTTGGCCTCGTCAGCCTTGGCGCCCCGCGCGAACACGGCGACGCGGACCGAGCGCCCGGTTCCGTTCGGAAGGTTGACCACGCCGCGCACCATCTGGTCGGCATGGCGCGGATCGACGCCAAGGTTCATCGCGATCTCGATCGTCTCATCGAATTTCGCCGTGGCACGACCCTTAAGAAGCTGTACCGCCTCCGCGAGCGCATAGGACTTGCTGCGGTCGATGCCCTCGCGGGACTTGGCTACACGCTTTGCAATCTTCGCCATCGTCTTAGCCCACCACATCCAGACCCATCGAGCGGGCGGAGCCCTCGACCATGCGCATGGCCGCCTCGACGTCGTTTGCGTTCAGATCCTTCATCTTGGCCTCGGCGATCTGACGCACCTTGTCGCGCGCGATCGTGCCGACCTTCGACTTGCCCGGCTCCTTGGAGCCCGACTTCAGGTTCGCGGCCTTCTTCAGGAAATACGTCACCGGCGGCGTCTTCATCGCGAAAGTGAACGACTTGTCCTGATAGTAGGTGATCACGACCGGAATAGGCGCGCCCTTTTCCATCTCCTGCGACTGGGCGTTGAACGCCTTGCAGAACTCCATGATGTTGATGCCACGCTGACCAAGCGCAGGCCCGATAGGCGGCGACGGCGTCGCCGATCCCGCGGGGACCTGAAGCTTGAGCTGGCCTGCAACTTTCTTAGCCATCTCTTTCCTGCCTTGTTGTCATGCCGGCTCTCTCTTCAAACGGAGCCCGGCGGTTGCAGTCTGGTGGTTCGGTCCGCGCGGCCGGCTAAGCCGCTTCGCCTCCCACCGTCCAGGACAGCATGCCGAAGCATTCCGCCCCGCGCCGCGCGTTGCGCGGCGACCATTCGGATCAGCCCTTCTCGACCTGCCCGAATTCCAGATCGACGGGCACGGCGCGCCCGAAGATCGAAACTTCCACCTTGATGCGCGCCCGCTCCTCGTCGACCTCCTGGACAAAGCCGTTGAAGGAGGCGAACGGGCCGTCCGACACGCGCACTTGCTCGCCGATCTCGAACGTCACCGAAGGCTTCGGGCGCTCCACGCCCTCCTGAACCTGGCTCAGGATGCGCTGAGCTTCGGATTCCGTGATCGGCACAGGTTTTGAATCGCCGAGAAAGCCGGTGACCTTCGGCGTGTTCTTCACAAGGCTGAACACGGCGTCGGTCAGATTGGCCTTGAGGAGCACGTAACCCGGGAAGAACTTGCGCTCGGCGTCCACCTTGCGGCCGCGGCGCACTTCGACGACTTTCTCGGTCGGCACGACGATCTGCTCGATCTCGCCGGCAAGGCCCTTCTGCTTGGCCTTGTGCTCGATATCCTCAGCTACCTTCTTCTCGAAATTCGAATAAGCGTGGACAATGTACCACCGCGCAGTCATCTCGATCGTTCTCCGTGGTGGCCTTATCAGCGCCCAATGCCGAGGATAAGCTCGACGCCAAGGCCCATCAGCTGGTCAGCGGCGAAAAAGAAGATTGCCGCGATGAAGGCGAAAGCCACGACCATGATTGTGGAGATCATGGTCTCGCGCCGCGAAGGCCAAGTCACCTTCGCGGTCTCGGCCCTCACCTGCTGAAGAAATGTGAAAGGATTGATCGTCCTGGACGCCATCTGCCGCTCTGTTCCCGAAGCCTCCCCTCGCAAGGGGCTTCTTGTCGCCCCTGACCTGGGGCATGTTCCGCTTGAGCTTTTCGCTCTATCGTTCTGCTGGAGCTTCGGATTTCCCCCAAGCTTCCGCTGATGCAGCGCTTCGGCTCGAGTCCGATGCCCTGGGCCCGAAGCAACGCCGAATCGGCGCACATTCTTTTGCCCACGCATTTCGGGCGCGTAAAGCCGTCCCCAGCTCCACGCGCCGCGTGTCTGTCACCATATAAAGCCGATTCCGGGTGCACGCAAGTGCTGAGCTCAGCTTTAGTCCCGAACGCCGATCCGCGAACCATCCAGTCGTCCGCGTCACCGGCTATGTGACGTTTCCCGCTTCTGCCGAGCAAGGCTGGCGGCGGCAACAGGGCTCGAACCTATGGCCTGCGGTGTTGGAGATCGCGATTATTGCATTTCGCGCATTTCCGCAAGTGTCCGCGAGCTATCCAACCCCCTTCCCCCCTCGGACGGGCGAAACCGCCCGGGCGAATCCAGGACTTGGTTCAAATGCGCCGCGGGATGCCTTGAGCCATCGGCCTGTGGGCGCGGTGTTTTGACGTGCTTACTGCGCTTGCAGCCCCCGCAGTCGCCGACTATAGTCGCCGTATTGAAATTAAATTCCACCGATTGAGTTCTATGAGCGCTCCATCTCCGGTTGTCATAGAGAGTCGTCCCGTCGAGAACGTTGGGCTGGTTGAAATTAATCGCCCGGAGGTGCGCAATGCGCTCAACCTGGAGGTCCGCGAAGGACTGGCCGCTGCCGTGGCCGGCTTTTCGGAAGATCCCGAAATCCGAGCGATAGTGATTGCCGGGCGCGGCGGCAACTTCGCCGCGGGCGCCGACGTGAGGGCATTTGAGAAAGTCGGCTCGGCAGACATGCTTCTGCAACGTACCCACCGCTACTGGGACGTGATCGCCAGATGCCCCAAGCCGATCATCGCCGCGGTCGAGGGATTCGCGTTGGGCGGCGGGTGCGAGCTCGCCATGCACGCCGACATTATCGTTGCCGCACGCACGGCGACCTTCGGACAGCCTGAAGTCAAGCTAGGCTTGATGCCGGGCGCCGGGGGAACGCAACGCCTGCTCAGAGCGATCGGAAAATACAAGACGCTGATGCTCGTTCTGACGGGCGACATGTTCCCGGCTGAGGACGCCGAGCGGGCCGGCCTTGTCAGCACCCTCGCTGATCACGGCAAGGCTCTGGAGCAGGCGCTGCAGATTGCTCAGAAGATCAGCCGCCTCCCCCCGTTGGCAGTCGAGCAAATCAAGGAAGCCGTCCTCAATGGCGAAGACGCACCATTGGAAACGGCGCTGAGGATGGAACGGAAGGCGTTCCAGTTACTGTTCGATACCGCCGACAAGCGGGAAGGCGTTGCCGCCTTTCTCGAAAAGCGCAAACCCACGTTCAAGGGGCGATGACTTGGCGGGCGCAGGAGGGGTGTCCGCCGTTCGGATCAACATAGCCGGGGTAGTAGGTGCCGGGGTAATGGGTTCCGGTATCGCGGAAGTTCTGGCCGCGGTCGATGTCGATGTATTGCTGGTCGACGACGCGCCCGGAAAGGCGCATGCGGCGATCGAACAGATTGCGTCGCGGCAACGCGCCAGGGCAGCCGCCGGCAAGGTAAGCGCCGAAGCGGTCGAAAAGCTCCTCGCCCGTATGAAGCCGGTCGATAGACTAGAGCCCCTTGCCGATTGCGATCTCGTTGTGGAGGCAATCGTCGAACGCCTGGAGCCAAAGCGTCAGCTTGTGGAGGCGCTTGAGAAGATCGTCAGGCCGGATGCTATCATCGCAACGAACACATCTTCCCTGTCGGTGACCGCCATCGCGTCGGCGGCGAAGCGGCCTCAGCGGGTCGCCGGCTACCATTTCTTCAATCCCGTCCCCATCATGAAGCTGGTTGAGGTCATCTCCGGTGCTCACACCGCACCCGAGGTCGAGCGCGCGTTGGTCGACCTTGCAACCCGCTTCGGCCATCGCCCTGTCGTCGCCAGCGATACGCCAGGCTTCATCGTAAATCACGCCGGCCGCGCCTTCGGCACGGAAGCGCTGGCAATGCTGCGGGAGGGTGTGGCCTCAATCAGCGAGATCGATGCGATCCTGCGCGACGCCGCCGGGTTCAAGATGGGTCCGTTCGAGCTGATGGACCTCACCGGACTCGATGTCTCTCACCCGGTTATGGAAAGCATCTATACGCAGTTCTATCAGGACCCGCGCTACCGCCCTTCCGTTATCGCTGCCCAGCGAATGGCGGCGGGTCTCCTGGGGCGCAAGACGGGACGCGGCTTCTATACATACGAAGACAGCCGTAGAGTCGTTCAGCCGGAACCGATCCAGCCGATCGCGGGTGCGGCGATTCCGGATCACGTCACCGTGCTGGCCGGCAACGGCGGCGGCGACATGCAAAAACTGGTCGAGTCGGCCGGCACCACTGTCTCCGGCCCCGGGGGTCGCGCCCTGGAGCGGGCGGAGCTCATCCTCGTGGGGCTGGAGGGACATGACGTTGCCGGGACGGCGACCCGTCTCGGCCTGCCACCCGCCCTCTGCGTTGGGTTCGACCCTTACTTCGGTTTGGACCATCATGTAACGCTGGTCACATCGGCGGCAACATCCGACAAAGCCAAGAGCGCAGCCCTGGCACTGGTCAGAAGTACCGGCCGTAAGGCCACCCTGGTCAATGACAGTTGCGGGGCGGTTTGCCAGCGCGTCGTTGCAATGATCGTCAATATTGGCGCCGAGATCGTCGAGCAGAGGATCGCGTCGGCGGCGGATGTCGACGCTGCCGTGCGGCTCGGGCTCGGCTATCCGCAAGGACCGCTGGAATGGGGCAACAAGCTCGGCCCCGCCCGTATTCTGCGCATCCTGGATGCGATCCATGACCGCACCCGGGATCCCCGTTACCGAGCAAGTCTTTGGCTGCGACGGCGCGCCGAATTGGGACTTGCACTGGACGAATAAGCTGGCCGGGAGGAGACGATTTGGCCCAAAAGCATGAGTTGAAGCCTTCGGCGCCGTGGTATCGGATCGAGCTTGACGAATCCGACTGGTCGAGCGTGCCCGCGCGGGATCTCGTTCGCCTTTACGCCCAGATGAAACTGATCCGGCGCTTCGAGGAGAAGATCCTCGATCTCGAGAAGGCAGGTCTCATCCACGGCCCGGCCCATGCCAGTATCGGTCAGGAGGCGGCTGCTGTCGGAGCCGTCTCGATGCTTCGCGCCTGCGATCAGATCAACGGCACGCATCGCGCGCATCATCAGGTGCTGACGAAGCTGGTCAATGCGCAGACCGAGCCGGGCTTCGACATCCTTAGCCAGGATTTCACGCCGCAGATGGATGACGCCGTCTATCGCTTCATGGCGGAGATCATGGGCCTCTCTCCCGGCTACTGCGAGGGTCGCGGCGGGTCGATGCATATGCGTCATGCCGAGTCGGGCGTAGCCGGCACGAGCGCCATTGTCGGCGGCAACATTCCGCATGCGGTCGGCTACGCGCTTGCAGACAACGTCCTTGGCCGGGACGGTATTTCGGTGGCTTTTTTCGGCGATGGCGCCTCGTTGCAGGGCGCAGCCTATGAATCGATGAACATAGCGGCGGTCTACAAGCTGCCTGTCGTCTTCTTTGTCGAAAACAACCTCTACGCGGTGTCCACGCATATCGACGACGTGACGGCCGAACCTAGGATTGCCTCGCGCGGTCCAATGCTTGGGTTTACCGGGATCGAATGCGACGGCATGGACGTGGTCGCGGTCCACCGCGCGATGTCTGAGGCTGTAGAAACCATCCGTGCCGGTCGTGGCCCGGTCGTGATCGAGGCGAAATGCTATCGATACTTCCACCAGAGCGGCAGCAAGACCGGAAGCGATTTCGGGTATCGCAGCCGCGAGGAAGAGCAGGAATGGTTGAAGCGAGACCCGTTGCGCTTGGCCGAGACGCGTCTTGGCAAACTGGGAATACTCGATAATGCCGCATTGGCCCTGATCGATGAGCGCGTAACCGCTGTCGTCCAGTCGGCCGCCAACCGCTTGACGGAAACGGCACCCGGAAGCAACCAGCTTCGCATACCGGACACATTGTGGCCCTCCCCGCAATCGGTGGACACGGGAATCTTGGCGCCGCCTTCCGAAGCCGAGGGGCTTAAATATCGCGAAATCGAAGATTTTGCGCCTGAGCAGCTGGTAAAGACCCGTTTCGTCACTGCCGCCGGCGAAGCACTCGGCGCGGCGATGGCTGCCGACCCGACCATCGTGGTTCTCGGGGAGGACGTCCACCGGCTGCGCGGTGGTGTGAGCGGTTTCACTAGGTCGGCCCTCGAGCAGTTCCCAGGTCGCGTGCTGGCAATGCCGATCGCGGAAAACGGCTTTACCGGCGTGGCGCTCGGCGCCGCATTGCGCGGTCTGCGTCCCGTCGTCGAAATAATGTTCGGCGATTTCTGCTTTGTCGCGGCGGACCAGATCGGCAACGGCGTCGCCAAGGTAAGACACATGTTCGGCGACGGCTTTCCCGTGCCGCTCGTGATGCGGGTGCGTGTGTCCCCCCACACCGGATACGGCTCCCAGCATTCGGGTGATCCTGCCGCGCTGTTCAGACTGTTTCCCGGATGGCACGTAGTCTCGCCGACGACCGCATTCGACTATGTAGGGTTGCTCAATACGGCGCTCAGGACCAACGACCCCGTCGCGATTATCGAACATGTCGAATTCTATCAGCGCGAAAGCCTGGTCCCACGCGACGAGCGCGACTACTGCATCCCGTTCGGTACGGCCAAGATCGTCCGACCCGGTTCTGCATGCACGGTTCTCGCAACATCCGTCATGGTACCTGCCGCCGTGAAAGTGGCGGAAGAAACCGGTATCGACCCCGAAATCATCGACATGCGCAGCATCGGCCAGCTCACGACGGACTGGCCTCTTGTCCTCTCATCCATCGCAAAGACCAACCGGGTCATCATCGTCGAGCAGGTCGCCAGCGGCCTTTCCCTCGGCCGCCATTGGATTGCCGAGATCCAGGCGCGCGCCTTCGATGATCTCGACCACGAAATACTCCACGTCACCGGCAGTCTTTCGGCGCCTGTCGTTTCGGCCGTCCTGAACAAGGCCGCGCTGGGTTCCGCCGAAAAGCTGCGGCAGGCGATGGAGTTGATCACCACAGGTGCCTGAACTGAAAGACCAATAGAAGGAGCATGAAATGAGACTGGGGAACTACAATCGTATTTCGAGAAACTGGAAGTTGCTGGCGGCAGCGACAATGCTTGCCGGTCTGGGCGCCTCCGCCATGCCCGCTGAGGCCAAGACACTGGTCATTGCCCGCGACATGGACATCAACTCCCTGGATATGGACAGGAGCTGGTGCGACACCTGCATGATCTACAACGCAGCGGTCTATGAGGGGCTGCTGGCGTTGGACAAGGACAACAAGGTCGTGCCTGTCATTGCCGAGAGCTGGACGGTCAACGACGATCAGACCGAGTTCACGTTTAAGCTCAATCCCAAGGCCGTTTTTTCCGACGGCTCCAAAGTTGAAGCGAAGGATGTGAAATGGTCGTGGGAGCGCCTGAAGAACATGAAGGGCGGCCCGGCCGACCTCGCCTCATCGATTGCATCGGTTGAGGCTCCCGACGCTCAGACGGTCGTCGTGAAGACCTCGGAGCCGAATTCGGAACTGCTGAACGTTTTGGCGGCAAGCTATTTCGGCGTCATCAACAGCGATGTTGCCCAGTCGGAAGGCAAGGCTACGGCAGCTGAAGACGCCGCGCAGTCCGACCAGGCCGAACCCTGGTTCCTGGCTCATTCGGCCGGCGCAGGTCCATTCGTGCTCGACTCCTACCAGCCGGGTGCCGAACTCCGGCTGAAGCGCAATGAAAACTATTGGCGCGAACCGGCTAAGATTGACGAGGTCGTCATCCGCCAGGTCGGCGACGCTGTGGCCCAGGCCCAGCTTCTGCAGAGTGGTCAGACCGACATCGCAATGAACATCGATCCCGAAACGGCCAAGACGCTCATCGGTCCGGATGTGAAGACGGAATCGGCCCCGTCCAACAATTTTGTCTACCTCGCCATCAGCCCAGGCGCGGTCGCCAATCCGTTCCCGCTCACTCCCGAAATCCGCGAAGCCATTTCGCATGCTATCGACCGCAAGTCGCTTGTCGAATTCACGCTGGGCGAGGGCAACGGCCGGCTGATCTCGGTTCCTTTCCCTCTGGATTTCCCAGGCGCAGCGGGACATGCGATTCCGGAATACGACGTGGAAAAGTCGAAGGAACTGCTCACCAAGGCAGGACATGCCGACGGCTTCACGCTCGAAGCGACCTATCCGAAACTGAACGTCTACGGCGTCGACTTCTCGCTGGCGATGCAGAAGATCCAGCAGGATCTGGCTGCGGTGAACATCAAGCTGGAACTCAAGCCCGTCGAGTTTCCGAACTGGCGCGAGGCGGCCACGAAAGATCACATCCCGATCACCTTCGTCTTCTTCGCGCCCGACTACTACGGAACGTCTCAGTACGTGAACTATTTTGGGCTTGCGCCGGACTCGCCCTGGGCCAAGCGCGGCGGCGCCGAACGCGATCCGTCTTTCGTCCTGCCCGAAACCAAGACGATGCTGGCCGAGGCATTGAAGTCACCACCGGAAAAGGCGGAGAAGATCTACTTTGACATCGGTGAAAAGATTAAGGCGCAGAATATCATCATTCCGATGATGAGCCCGAATACCATTCTGGCTTACGGCAGCAAGGTGCATGGCGTGCGCAATTCGCCAAGCTCCAACGTTCCTCTCTATGAGATCTCGCTCGACGATTGAGAACGGCTTCAGATGTCTGCGAGGCTTGGAAAAGCCTCGCAGACACGCCTCCATCAACCGTAGGAGTTGCACAAAAGCGGTTAGGCAGAACAACTGTGCGGATCCGCTGACACAACTCTGCTTCTTCAGAAACATGGGGCAGAACAAAACTGAATTGTCCTGACTCTCATTGACAGGACAAGCCTCTTAATCGCATTTTCATAATCGATAAAAATCGACTATCGAGGAGATTTTCGTGGCCTATACCGACTTCATTTTCGATGGCTATCGCAGGCGGCTTGCCGAACTCGAGGCCAGCGACAATCCGTTCGCCAAGGGTGTCGCCTATATCGAAGGTGAGCTCTATCCGATCAACGAGGCCCGTATCCCGATTCTGGATCAGGGGTTTCTCCATTCAGATCTGACATATGATGTGCCGTCGATCTGGGACGGTCGGTTCTTCCGTCTTGACGACCACCTTGACCGCTTCGAACGCAGCCTGAAGCAATTGCGACTGCGCAGCCCCCTCGATCGGCACGGCATCCGGCAGAAGCTGGTTGAAATGG
The DNA here is from genome assembly GCF_033542235.1 of Mesorhizobium sp. BAC0120. Classification (NCBI taxonomy): domain Bacteria; kingdom Pseudomonadati; phylum Pseudomonadota; class Alphaproteobacteria; order Hyphomicrobiales; family Phyllobacteriaceae; genus Mesorhizobium; species Mesorhizobium sp. BAC0120. The sequence continues at coordinate 70,804 of NZ_JAWRCU010000008.1, forward strand.
CGGCAAGGAGCGGCATCCGGGACGCCTATGTCTGCATGATCGTGACGCGCGGCCTGAAATTCATCCGCCAGTACAGCCCGGATGAGATCGAGAACAACCTCTACCTGATGGTGCAGCCGTTCGTGTGGGTCATGGGCGAAGAGCTGCAGAAGACCGGCGGCTCCGCCATAATCGCGCGGGACGTCCGTCGCGTGCCGCCCGGCGCCATCGACCCGACGGTCAAGAACCTGCAATGGGGCGATTTCGTGCGCGGCATGCTCGAGGCGCGCGATCGCGGCGCCAACTACCCGATCCTGACGGATGGAGACGGCAATCTGACGGAGGGCTCCGGCTTCAACGTCTGCATCATCAAGGACGGTGTTTTGCGAACACCGAAGCGCGGCGTGCTGGAAGGCGTGACGCGCAAGACCGTGCTGGAGGTCGCCCAGTCTCATGGCATCGAATGCCGCGTCGAGGACGTCCCCGTGAGTGCCGCCTATAATTGCGACGAGTTGCTGTTCGTCACCACGGCCGGCGGTGTCATGCCCATCACCAGGCTGGACGGAGCACCGATTGGCGGCGGAGAGGTTGGACCGATCAGCAAGACGATCTGGAAGGCTTACTGGGAAGCCCACTACGATCCGATGCGCAGCTTCGCAATCAACTATTGAGATGTTGCGAAAGTGCGTCGCTGCCAACCGATTCTGGCCGACGCACTTTAAGTCTCTGTTTGGATGCATGTCGTTCTCGCAAGACCGCCACGGACCTTGGTCGACATGCATGGGCGCACAGCCGGCACACCGACAACGATAGGCTCAGGTGAACTTCCATATGTAGGCTGCGGGCTGCCAGAAAGGCCGCGTCCTGGCCGTTGCTGAATTGGCCGTTCAGGCGATCTGGCAAGCGCTCTCGAAGGCTAACCGGGGCAGCCTCGGGAACAGGCCAGCGGGATCGCCATAGCCAAGATTGACCAGGAAATTGCTTTTCCAGCTTGTCCCGGCAAAAAAGGCCTCGTCGACGAGACGGTTCTTGAACCCGGACATCGGGCCGGCATCGAGCCCAAGCATGCGGGCGGCCAGGATAAGATAAGCGCCTTGCAAGGTACCGTTGCGAAACGCCGTCTCATGCGCCACATCCGGGCTCGACGTGAACCATGAGCGCGCATCGGTATGCGGGAAAAGTTCCGGCAGCCGATCGTAGAAAGCCTCGTCATACGCCACGATCGCCGTGACCGGAGCCGCCATGGTCTTGGCCGAATTGCCGCTGCTCAGGGCCGGTCGGAGTTTCTCCTTGGCTTCGGGCGACCTGACGAAGACAAACCTGCCCGGCGAGCAATTCGCCGAAGTCGGCGCCATCTTCAACAGGTCGTAAAGCTGCCTGAGCGTCTCGTCGGAAAGAGGTCTATTCGTCCATTTGTTATGGGTGCGGGCCCTTGTGAAAATACTGTAGTCGTTCATCGCGATCCGCATCGTTTGGGCGTCAAATCGGAAGCGCCCTGCCCCAAGCGAGACCGAGCGCCTGATCATTCGGTAGTTCGCCCCCGAAATGGCTGCGATCCGCATTCCCTCGGACCGCAGCGAGCTCGCTTTCAGCGCGCGACTTTGAGCTTTGCGAGAACCAGCGGGTTCTCATTGGCGGGAATTCGAGTGCGATCAGCCTTCAGCTCTGCGAAGGCTTGTTCGCTTGCCTTCAGCGTCTGATCGATGTCGGCGGCCGTCATGGCCGCATTCAGGAACATGTTATGGTACGGGTGGAAGTAAACCCCGTGTTTGAGAGCATTCGCCACCCAGGCATAACCAAGGCGCATATCCGGATCGTCGCGGAACAGGATTTGCGGCATCTGCGTCGGACCCGTCTGGCGCAGCGAAAAGCCAAAAGCGGCCGCCTGCTCGTCGAGACCCTCCCGCAGCTTTTCTCCCAGCTCCATGGTGTGTTCGAGATATTTGGTTTCGCGGATCAGGCGCAGGGTCTCGATGCCCGCCGCCATCGGAACGGCAGAGAACCAGAACGAACCGGTGGCGAAGATGGAACGGGCTGCTGCGTAGAATCGCTGCGAGCCCATCATTGCCGAGATCGGATGCCCGTTGGCAATCGCCTTGCCCCAGCAACTGATGTCGGGCTCAACACCCAGGAGTGACCAGGAGCAGTCCCGCGCCAGCCTGAAGCCGGCCCGGACATCATCGACAATGAGCGGCGCGTCCACGGCATCGCAAATCTTGCGGACGGCCTGCGCGAATGCCTGGGAGGGAACGAGTTGGTCCGCGAAAACCTCATGCTTGAACGGTGTCGCGAAAATACCGGCGACGTCGCCATCAGCCGACCGCACCGCCGCCTCCAGGCTCTCGATGTTGTTGTATTCATAGGCAATGATCTGGCGCCGCTCGTCGTCGACGATACCGGTCCGGTTCGGGGTGCACCAGGGCTGTGACCCGTGATACGCGCCGGTCGCGACCAGGATCTTGCGGCGCTTCGAATACGCCCGCGCGGTCGTCATCGCCATCGATGTGGCGTCGCTGCCATTCTTGCAGAACATCACCCAGTCGGCATGGGATACCATCGAAACCATCGCTTCGGCCAACTCGACCATCAAATGCGACGGTCCGGTCATGGTGTCGCCGAGCTCTGCCTGCCTGCGAGCCGCGCTTTCGATAATGGAGTTTCCATAACCGAAAAGATTCGGCCCATAAGCGCTCATATAGTCGATATATTCATTGCCATCGACATCCCACACTCTCGTGCCGTTCGCGCGGCTGAAGAACTGGGGGAAGTCAGCCGGTAAAAGCGCTGTCGATTCATGGCCATACATCCCACCTGGTATGACCCGGCGGGCGCGTTCCAGCAGCTCTGAATTGCGACGATTCGACCAAGGCATAATTTTGAAACCCCTGTTTGTGCCGCAGCGTATAACAATAAAAATATCTGCTATCAACGATGAAACCGATGGATTGCCGGTACCTTTTCGGCTACAAACTTCGAAGCCGGACAATGCGCGCGCACTTGGTGCCACTGCAGACCGGCTTGCGGTGCGGAGCATCCCGGGAGAAGTGCTGATGGCAGGCTTGATTGTCGGAGGAGCGAGTTTGCCCTCGGGACTCCCTGTCCGGCGCGCCGGGTAGAGTGCGGCACCGCCAAAGCAGGAAATCAAAATCCAAAAGGGGAATCTATGGACACGATCAAGAATGGTTTGAGCAGACGCAGCGTCCTGAAGCTGGGAGCGGGTACAGCTGCGGCATCGCTTCTTGCGATGCCGGCGATTGGTCGGGCGGCGCCCACGTCGCTCTCCGTCGCCAATGGCGGCGGTGCGCTGGGTGATGCGTTCAAGGCCGCCTGCTTCGACACCTTCGAGAAAAAGACGGGCATCAAGATCATCAGCGCCCCTTACATGGAGGGCGCGCGGCTCAAGGCAATGGTCGAGTCCGGCGCCGTCGACATCGACGTGACCGACACGGATTCATCAGAGGCAGCGCCGCTGGCCGTGGCAGGCCTTCTCGACGAGATCGACTACAGCGTCGTGCCGAAGGAGAGCCTCATCAAGGGGGCCGCCAGCAAATACTGGACTTCGTGTTACGTTGCGGGCTGCGTTCTCAGCTGGAACACGGATGCCGCCGATGGCCGGCCGAAGAACTGGCAGGAGTTCTTCGATCCGAAGATCAAGGGTCGCAGAACACTCTGGAAGAATGCCGCGCAGACCATGGAAGTCGCGGCACTCGGCGCAGGTCAGACGCTAGACAAACTCTACCCGCTTGATCTCGACCGCGCCTTTGCGATGCTCGATGGCATCCGTTCATCCATCACCTGGTGGACGTCCGGCGCCCAGAGCGCGCAGATTCTGGCCAATGGCGACGCCGATTTTGGCATGTGCTGGAATGGTCGCGTCGACCCAGTCAAACAGCAGGGCGGTCCGATCGACTATACGTTCGACTATTCGCTGCATACTCCTGGCATCTGGAGCCTGCCGAAGGGAGGCCGCAACCGCGACGTCGCGATGCAGTTCATCGCCCATTGCATGGATCCTGAGGTCCAGGCCGCCTTCTCCAAGCTGATCCCCTACGGGCCGACGAACGACAAGGCGTTCGACATCCTGTCGCCCGAAGAACGTGCGCGCATGCCGAGCTCTCCGGAGAACAGAAAGCTGTCGGTCCCGATCGACGGCGATTATTGGCTCGAGAACGGGACCAAAATCTACGAGCGCTTCAACACCTGGGTCGTAGCGAAATAGCCGAATCCTCCCAAGTAGGAACTGCGCGGGCAATGCTTTGCTCGCGCAGTTCCTTATTTCGTTCCAATTCGGCCCCTTGCTTGTGCGAGAGCCGGACAATTTTCTGAAGTGATCGCGCTATCCAGAACATCCGGATCGGCAGCTTAGGAACCGTTGACGCCATGAAGCATCGCAGCTTCCTGCTTTACCTGCCCATCACTTTGCTGCTGACACCGTTCTTCCTTGCGCCGATGGCGGTGATCGGGACGCAGAGTTTCAGCGGCCAGCAAGGGATCGCGGCAGAGTACGCCAAGGTCGTCACCGATCAAGGCATTCGAACGGTCCTCTACAACACGTTCTATGTTGCCGCGATGGTGACGATCTTCTCCCTGCTGATCGGCTATCCGATCGCCTATGTGCTCGCGCGGCTCCGCGGGCGATGGGCCACCGTCGGCATATTCCTGATCTTCCTGCCGTTTTGGGCAAGCACAGTCATTCGCTCCTTCGCATGGATGATCCTTCTCGGCCGCAAAGGGCCGGTCAACTCCATCCTGGTCGGCATCGGCTTCATCGAGGATCCGATCCGGTTCATCGACAACGGATTGGGGCTGATGATCGCCATGACATACATCATGGTGCCGTTCATAGTCGTGCCGATCCTCAACGGATTGCGGACCATAGACCCCAATCTTTCGCGTGCCGCCGCCGTCCTGGGCGCCAACCCCTTGCGTCAGTTCCTCGCAGTCACATTGCCGCTTTCCTTGCCCAACGTGGCGGTGGGCTGCACGATCGTGTTCGTAACCTCGCTTGGTTTCTTCGTCACGCCATCCCTTCTGGGAGGAGACCTGACGGTGGTTTCGATGCTGATCAGCGAACAAGCCAACAGGCTGTTGGACTGGCCGCTGGCATCGGCACTGGCGATCATCGTCCTTCTGCTCACGATCGTTATCTTTGCACTCCTGCGGTTCAGCCAATTGGCTTCCCGCCGCACGGGCAAGGCACAGGCGGGAGTTTTCGCGTGAGCGTGCCCGAGAAGAAACTTTGGGCGGCCTGGAGCCGCTTTCTGAACGGCCTGGTTGGGGCGCTCCTCATTGGATTTCTGGTTCCGATCCTGGTCGTCGTGGCAGTATCCTTCCAGAGCAAATCCTATCTTTCGTTTCCCCCGACCGAATTTTCCCTACGCTGGTATCAGCAGTTCATCGGCAACGACGACTACCGCTCGGCAATTCTGAACAGCATGTTGATCGGAGCGTCGGCTGCGGCTCTGGCGACAATTGCCGGAATTTCCACGGCATTGGCCGTCGTTCGCGCTAAGGTGCCGGGCTCCACGATCGTGAGTGCTCTTTCGGTCGCTCCCGCGATTCTTCCGCAAATCGTTCTGGCGATCGGTCTGTTCCCGATCAGCGTATGGCTCGGTCTTCAAGGAACGCTGTGGGCGGTGATCCTGGCGCATGCGGTCATTGGCCTGCCCTTTCCCTTCATCACGGTCTGCGGCGCCCTGGCCTCATACTCCAACCGGATCGAGATCGCTTCGATGACGCTCGGTGCCAATTCGTTCCAGACTTTCCGGCTGATCACCTTCCCGATGATACGGCCGGCAGTTATCGCCGGTTTCATCTTCGCTTTCGCGGCGTCGCTTGACGAGCTGGTGCTCGCGTTGTTCCTGAGCAGCCCATCGACGCGGACGCTGCCTTTGCTGCTGTGGGAGCAGCTCAACTTCCAGGTGACCCCTGAAATCGCTGCCGCGGCCACCGTCATTCTCGCCGTGACCAGCCTACTCATTCTCGCGGCAACTTTGTTGCCCCGTCTCGGCAAGGATAATTAGGATGCTGCAGATGCAAGGTCGATCCGCGACGACAGGTCAGAACCGTGCCGCAGGGGGCGCAGCGGTTTCCATTCGCAATCTTTGCAAGCGGTACAACAATTTCGAAGCCGTGGTGCCCACGTCGGTCGAGATCGATTCCGGCGATTTCTTTGCCATCATCGGACCGAGTGGCTCGGGCAAGTCGACGCTGCTCGGCATGATCGCGGGTTACATCGATCCGACCGCGGGGCAGATCATGGTCGGCGGCCGGGACATCATTCCCGAACCGATCTATCGTCGCAACATCGGCATGGTGTTTCAAAACTACGCGCTGTTCCCACATCTGTCGGTCGCCCAGAACGTGGCCTATCCGCTAAAGATTCGCGGCATTGCGAAAGACGAGATCGCAAAGCGCGTGCGCGAAAGCCTTGCCATGGTGCGACTGGAGGCGTTCGCGTCGCGCATGCCGTCGGAGCTCTCCGGTGGACAGCAGCAGCGCATCGCGCTGGCGCGCGCATCCATCTATCGGCCGTCGATCCTTTTGATGGACGAACCACTCGGCGCGCTCGACAAGAACCTTCGTGACGAGATGCAGGAAGAGATCAAGCGCTTCCAGCAGGAGTTGGGCGCGACCGTCATCTATGTCACTCATGACCAGCAGGAAGCGGCGTTCCTGGCCGATCGCATCGCCATCATGCGCGACGGCGCCATGACACAGATCGGCAGTCCGCGCTCACTGTACGAACAGCCGAGCAGCCGCTTCGTCGCCGAGTTCCTCGGCGAGGCTTCGATCTTTCCGGTCAAATCGGTCTCGCAGAAACAGGCCGGTCAGCCTTGCCAAATCGTGTTGGAAGACGGCACCCGGGCCGCCATCCGCACGGATGGGAATCCCGGCTCGGGCCGCTTCGCCTGCATACGACCGGAGCGCGTCACAGTCGGCCCGAAGGCGCGAGGCCTGGACAATGTCTATACCGGCATAGTGCGCGAGAGCCTGTATACCCCAGGCAGCATCCGCTACCGGGTCGAGCTGGACGGCACTGGCTGCGCGCTGAAGGTGCGCGTGCTGCCCCAGGGCAATACGGAGGTTTTCGAAACCGGAAGCTCGGTCGATGTGGGCTGGTCGGCGGACGACATGACTATTCTCGGCGAATAGTCGTAGCCAATCGTCGACACCACGATCGACGGCCGGGCTCTCCGTTCTTACTTCGGGTTCTGCTGGCCGTAGGTCCTGTATCGGTTCTTGACCACGCTCAGTTCATCGTCCGTCAGCATGACGGGGCGCCCGATCGTCTTGGCAAGCATGTACTGCCGGGCCAGGGTCTCCAGTTTTTCGGTCCGCGCGACCGCGGTGGCGAGATCCGGTCCATAGGCGATCATACCGTGATTGGCGATCAGGCAGGTGTTTCGCTCCGCGAGCGCACGCAGCACGACCTTCGCCAATTCGGCGGTGCCGAAAGGCGCATAGTCGGAGCAGGGAACGTCGTCGCCTCCGAAGGAGGCGATCATGTAATGAAACGGCGGAAGACCCTGCCTCAGGCATGATAGCGCCACGCAGTGGTCAGGATGAGCATGCACCACGGCCTGAGCCTGGGGCAAGGCCTTATAGATCGCCGCATGCATGTTCCATTCGCTCGACGGGCGCATCTGACCGTTCGAGCTGCCATCCAGGGTCATCTCGACCATGGCGGCCTGATCGAGCTTTTCCGGTGAAATGCCCGTCGGCGTTATAAGCATGCCTTCACCCTCGAGCCGCAGGCTGATATTGCCGGAGGTCCCGCTGTTCAAACCTTTTGACGCGATGGCGCGCACCGCATCGACAAGCGACTGACGCATGGTCGACTGCATCATTGGACCCTCGCCTGCGGCGGCCATTCATCGAGATAGGGTTCGATCCTTACCGGCCGGCGCATCTCGTCGAGCACGGTGGAAAAAACGTCAAGCCCGCCAAGCTTGCCGGACTTGAGCATCAACGCGACCGGGAACGGCATTTCGGCAACCATCCGTCCCGTGCCCAAGCCCTGATAAGGTCCAACGACGAAGCGCGTGATGGGTAGTTTGGGAACAATGGCTCCGGCCGTTTCGCCACCGGCGATGACAAGCCGCCGAACGCCGTGTTCGAAGATCAGGCGTTGTGCGAGATCAGTCAGGAAATCTTCCGCGGCCCGGGCGACCACGTCGCGCCCATATCTGCCTTGAAGGCGTTCGACTTCGTCTTGCGGCGCCATCGTGGCGATCGCGATCGCCCGGCCCGAGCTGATCGCGCGATCGGCGGATAGCAAGGCCGGGGCAAGCACATCCTCGCCGCCCATGACACGGGATAGATCGATCGTGACGACCTCGTTTTGGCGGCCGAAATCAGCGAGCTGCTCGGCGGTGCGAGGTGCCACGCTGCCGGCGAGGACGACGGCGGGGCCCTCTACCGCCGGCAACTCGGCCGGCTGAGGATCGGCAAGCTTGCCGTCGCGCCGCCATGAGGTCGGAAGATGAGCGGCTACCGACGCGTTTCCGGTCAGCAAAGGCATCCGGGCCGCCGCCTCGGCGATCGAAGCCAGATCGCGCTCATAGATCGTATCGATCACAGCAAAACGTATGCCCTCCCCTGTGAGCATGTCGCATTGTTCCATGATTGCGTCCGCGCCCCGATCCACGACTGGATGCGCAACGAGTCCGACCGGGCACCGGCTTTGCGCGGCAAGCACGCGAACGATGTTGGAATCGGTCATCGGCGTGAGCGGGTCGAACCGCTTGGGCGACTCCGCCAGGATCTGCGAACCGCCGAACATATAGCCCTGAAACACCGTCCGTTGCGTCTCGCAAAGGGCAGGACAGAAGAGGACCAGTTTAGCGCCGAGCAGATCGGCGAGCGCTTCCGCGCACGGGCCGATATTTCCGGCCGGAGTGGAATCGAAAGTCGCGCAGTATTTAAAGAATATCTGGTCGCAGCCTGCCGAAAGCAGTCGTCGAGCCGCGCGTATGACGAGATCGACCGCATCTTGCGCCGGTATTACGCGTGTCTTCAACGCGATGACATGCGCGAGCGAGCCCGTGGGGATGTTCGCGCCGATGTCGGTTGCAAAGCTCGTCGGCACCCCCCGCGCCACCAGCATGGACGCTAGTTCGGACCCGCCGGTGAGGTCGTCGGCAATCCCGCCGAACAGCAGCGGGCGCTCTCGTTCTGCCAACATCCACCTATTCTCCCTAAGCCCTGTCCAGCCTTGAATAGCGACACCCGGTGCCTCGGCAATCACGAACACTCATGTCAAGCCGAGAAATGCCTGGGCCAGGGCCAGTTGGCCGTCCATCATCTGGCGACCGAACAGCAACCGGCAACCTTTGTCTTCCGCAGCCTGCAGCAGCCTGGTCTTTTCAGGCCTCATGACAATGTCGGCAACGATCATGTCTGATGAAAGCGTCGCTAAGTCGACCGGGTCGCCGTCATCCTTGCCGGCCATCCCCAATGATGTCGCGTTAACGACCATGTCGAAGCCGCTGGCGTCGGTATCGCCAATCCGAACCCGCACGCCGGGATAGGCGGCAGAGACCGAACTGACGAGGGCGAGAGCCTTGCCCTGGTTACGATTTGAGATGACCAGCTCCGCGACGCCCGCCTCGGCCAAAGCAAAAGCCACACTGCGCCCGGCGCCGCCTGCTCCCAGCAAGAGCACACGCAGCCCCCCGAGCTCGATGCCGGCCTCAGCGGCGCCGCGCACGAACCCGCTGCCGTCGACATTGTCGCCGGTCAGCTTTCCGTCCGGATCGCGTCGAATGTAGTTGACGCTTCCGATGGTCCGGGCACGGGCAGTCAGCTCGTCCAGCAATGGCAGAACGGGAATCTTATGCGGAATGGTGACGCCCGATCCGACACAGTTCCGAAATCCCCGCAACGCGTCGATGGCGGCGGCCAGGTGCTGCGCTCCGACATGTACGGGAACGCAGATGAAGTCATGACCGCTGGCGCGGATGAAAGCCGTGATGGCTTCCGTTCCGACCACATGCGAGACCGGGTCCGCCATCAGCAGCATGATTTTGGTCTGCCCGGTTATGCGGCGTGTATCCATCCATCCCTCCGCAGGTCCAGCTTTGTAGTATGACAAATATCGACTACGTTCTCGATCCGCCAACCTATCCCAGACGGACCCGCACTGGTAGCATTTGCGCCTCTTCTATATGAAACTCAAGTGATTTTCGGGACGGATCGACTGACGCCCACGACCATGTCTGCCGCAGCAATTTCCCTCAGAATGCCAGTTGATAACAAATAAGTTTCTCTGTAATCCTAACGCTCTCTCACATTACGCTGGCTTGGCCACGCAGAGGATTCCACCGATGTCAAAGCGGCAAATGCATCTGATAGGCTACGTGCTGGCGGGGCCCACCTGGCATCATTACGGAAGCTGGCGGCATCCGGAGAGTGACGGTTTGGACATGCTCGATCCCGCCCGCTACGAGGAGATCGCCCGCGTCCTGGAACATGGCAAATTCGACGGACTGTTCTTCGTCGATTTCCTGATGCTGTTCGATTCATATGCGGGCGGTTACCGCACCAACCTGAAAGAAGGCGGTCAGCAGTGCATGATGGACCCGATGCAGCTTCTTGCCGCCATGGCCCGCGTCACCTCGCGCATCGGCCTCGCATCGACCATGTCGACGACCTTCTACCATCCCTTCCACATCGCGCGCGCCTTTGCCTCGCTCGACCATATCAGCAAGGGCCGCGCCGGATGGAACGTGGTCACATCCGCTATGGATCGCGAGGCCAAGAACTTCGGCATGGATGCGCTGATGGACAAGAACAAGCGCTACGACATGGCCGACGAGGTGCTCGAGGCCTGCAATGGGCTTTGGAAGAGCTGGGAGCCGGGAGCGGTCGTCGGCGATCGCGACAACAACGTCTTTGCCGATCCCGAAAAGGTTCACTACGTGAACTACCAAGGCAATTACGTGCGCACCAGCGGCCCCCTGACGGTGCCAAGCTCGCCGCAGGTCAAGCCGGTCATCATGCAGGCAGGCTCATCGCCGCGTGGCCGCGAATTCGCGGGGCGCTGGGCCGAGGTCATCTTCACGCTGCAGAACTCCAAGGAGCACATGCAGGCCTTCTATCGCGACATCAAGGATCGAGTCGTCAGCAGCGGCAGACGGCCCAATGAATGCGCCATCGTTCCCGCCGTCGACATCGTTCTCGGAGACACGGAATCGATCGCGAAGGAACGCGCCGCAGCCATCAACGAGTATGCAAGCCCCACGCTCGGCGTCGCCGAGATTTCGAACGCCCTCGGCGTCGACATGTCCAAGGAGCCCCTCGACAAGCCCTTGGAGGACCTGGAGCTGTCCCAAGGCTGCCGCGGAATCCTCGATGTGATGCTCCAGGGGACGAAGAAGGACGGGCTCACGCTGGGACAGGCCGGCAAGGCCTGGGCGACCAGCCAGATGACACCGCAGTTGATCGGCACGCCGAAAATGATCGCCGACCACTTGCAGGACTTCTTCGAGGCAGAATGCTGCGACGGCTTCATGATATGCCCGTCAATCAGCCCCGGAACCTACGTCCAGTTCGTCAAGACCGTGGTCCCCGAACTGCAACGCCGAGGAATATTCCGCAAGGAGTATCAGTACGCGACGTTCCGCGAGAATCTGCAGAACTGACGGGTCGAAATCCGGGGCGGCAGCGAGCGGTTCAGTATTGTGAACCGCCAAGCCGCTCTATTCTTGTCCCGTCAGGCGCGCTGGAAGACTCTACTCGCCGAGATCGCGAGGCACGAGAATTTCCGGAAGATAGCAGCGCAGATAGGCGATGCCCGCCAAATGCGCTTCCGCGACATAGTCCTCCCTGATGTAACCGTTCTCGCTGTAGGACAATGAGAAAACGCCATCTATCATGGCGAAGTATGTGGCGAGACGGCGTTCCCAATCTGGCACTGCCGGCACATGGAAGTAGTAGGAAAGCAGCTGCGACCTGCCGTCGACGAGCCGGTGGTATTGCGATATGTCGGCGCTTTTGACCTCCACGCTGATATTGGCGCCAAGAAACAATCGTAGCGCCGCGGGGTGGCTGTTGTGGTATTCGGCCGCACTTATCACCTTCTGCCGAAACAGATCCTGCCAACGCGCCGGCCGAATCTCCAGCCGGAGCATCGAGAGCTCGAGCAACGCGTTGTGGTGCACTTCCGCAAGCGCAAGCAGTGCCGCTTCCGTGCTGGGGAAGAAGTGGTAGACCGACGCGTTCGGCACCTTTGCCTTGGCAGCTATCTGATAAAGCCCGATATCCTGAACATTGCTGGTTGCAAGCAGCTCGTCCAGCGCGTCGAGCAGCTTGCGAAAACGCACTTGCCCGGGTTTGCGCTGAGGCTGCCGCGCGACGATGCGCTTCGGCTGCCGATCCGCAGCGGCCTTCTCATCGACATCGTTGCTCATCATCACCTCGAATTGCGGAAAGCCTTGATTCCGAGACAAAAAGAAACCCGTCCAGAGGTCAAGACACCAGCCCTTGCAAGCGATCGACCCAGTCTTGGCGAATGCTTCGGCTTAAATCTGCGGCTTGAGCGCTCGCAGCCCTGAACATTGCCTGACAAGACTGGCCGTCAACTGCGCGGTTCTCGAGTTTCTACCAAGAGATGCTCGTTGTTTGTCATCGTCGCATCCCGCCGCATCCTGTCGTAAAGCCAGGCGCAGAATTTCTCGCAGCTATGCTTGCGGATTTGTCCGGCTGGCTCGACTACATAGTAGTTGGAAGCCTTCACTCTGTAGGGGGCGACATCCATCGCCGGCACCAACACGCCGCTCGCAAAGAGATCGTCCACCAGAGGACTTCCTCCCAGGGCGATCCCCTGCCCGCTCAATGCCGCTTGCATCAGGACCGAGAAGTTGTTGACCGTGATCTGATGCTTGCCTTTTGCCGCCTCGACGCCATGGGCATGGAACCAGTCGCTCCAGCCCCCGCCTTGCACCGAGCGTCCTTCGATGCCGAGCAGCATCTCGCCCAACAGATCGGCAGGGCGGGTTGGACGCTTACGGCCATCCCAATAGGATGGATGGCACACGGGCGTCACTTCGCAACCGACCAGGAACCCGGCGGACATGGACGGCCATGAGCCGCCGCCGAAACGAATAGTCATATCGATCCGCTGCTTCGAAATGTCGACGAGTTCGTCGTTCACCGCCAGGCGCAGATCCACGTCCGGGTTGAGCTTGCTGAACTCGGCAAGCCGCGGCGCCAGCCAATAGGTGCCAAAAGCGTGGGTTGTGCCCACGACGATTGCCTGCGGGTCGCGCAACTCCCTGACCCGATCCGCGAGTGAAGCGATTGCCGTCAGGTGCATGGGCAGCGACGCATTCAGCATGGCGCCGGCGGGTGTCAGCTCGATCGACCGATGTCCCCTCTCGAAAAGCGGAATCTGGAGGAAATTCTCGAGCTCGCGAATCTGCCTGCTGATAGCCGCCTGGGTGATGTTCAATTCGTCGGCCGCCTTGGTGAAGCTCAACAGCCGCGCGGCTGCTTCAAACGAGATGAGCGACGCCAGGGAAGGGATGCTTTTGCGCAGCAAAGACATAAGGATTTTTAATGCCAAACGGCCTTGATCCGCAAGTCAGCGCTTGCCCGCCGCCCCCATTGCGCCGCACATTTTGCGCACCAAATCCTGATTTCCGCTGAAAACTGGTGCAGCCGGAAATATCGGGGCATAGCAAAGGCTTAGTGGTAGCAGCGGTTTTGGCTGCGTAAGTGCTGGCAAAAGGATTTGTTATGGGTTGTCGAGAATTTTGCGCGTTTACGCCCTGATCGCCCTTAGGCATGCTCGCAATACCGAAAGCGCGATCATAGGACGCACCGCACATGAACGCCCCCGTCATCGCCAAGCCCGCCGCTCTGCCGATTGGCCCCGACCTTTTCAAGACGGTTTCCAGCCATTGGCCATCGGGGGTGGCGGTGATCACGACAGCCGCCGGAGACGGCAGCCTGCATGGCTTGACCATGAGTGCCGTCATTGCACTGTCGTTGGATCCGATGCAGTTCCTGATCTCGCTCGACAAGACATCCAACACGCTGCCGGTGCTGAAAGCGACCAAGCGGTTCTGCATCAATTTCCTCAGCCGGGAGCAGCAGGACATCTGCATGCTATTCGCCAGCAAGGCTGCCGATAAATTCGCTTCCGTCAGCCACCGTCTCTCTGACCTTGGCTTGCCTCTCATCGAGGGCGCTGTTTCCTGCATCAGCTGTGACGTGAGCAGCATCATTCCGAGCGGCGACCATGAGATCATGATCGGCGACGTCCGCGATATCGAGCACTTCGGTGGCGAGCCGCTCATCCATTTCAAGCGGACGTTCCATCAAGTGCAGCCCGGCTGAGCTGCCTGCTCTGAAATTTACGTCCTCCCACAGTCAAATTTCGCAAGACTGCAAACCGCGGGGCGGACAACATCGGCGATGGAGTCTGCCTCGCAGTCTGTGTGTCCGCTCGGGCGGAGGAAGGGCTACGAGCCCTTCTCCGGGACTGCGCTAGGCGATGAACGCCTCGGCGACGCTGCGGATGCCGGCGGCGTCGAGCTTGTAGTGGGCGTAGAGATGGGTGGGCGGCGCGATCAGGCTGTACTCGTCGTAGATGCCGTGGCGCTTGAGCTTTACGCCGAGTCCCTCGTCGGCAAGCACTTCGGCGACCGCACTGCCAAGTCCACCCAGGACGTTGTGCTCCTCGACCGTCATGATCTTCTTTGAGCGGGACGCCGCATCGAGAATGGCCTCGCGGTCGAGCGGCTTGATGCACGCCATGTCGATCACGCCGACGGATCTCCCACCCGCGTTCATGGCTCTGGCGGCCTCGAGCGCGCCATGCACAGCCATCCCGCAGGCGATAATGGTCAGTTCCTCTCCCTTGAGATGCTCATGCGCCTTGCCGAACGCGAATGTCGGCAAGCCGTCATAGACGACGGGATCGCGGCCGCGGCCGATGCGGAAATAGATCGGCCTGTCGTAGTCGGCGGAGGCGCGGATCGCCGCTTCCAGTTGCGGACCATCCGCCGGCGACACCACCGCAAGATCGGCGATCGAGCGCATGATCGCGATGTCTTCCGTAGCATGGTGCGATGTGCCGTAGAAGCCGAGCGAGATGCCAGTATGATGGCCGATGAGGCGAACCGGTTGCGCGGAATATGCGACGTCCATCCTGATCTGCTCGCAGGCGAGCAGGGCCAGGAAGGATGCGAAAGTCGCCACGAATGGCACAACGCCGCAAGTCGCGATGCCGGCGGCGGTGCTCACCATATTCTGCTCCGATATGCCGAAGGAGATGTAGCGGTCCGGATACGCGGCGGCGAAGCGGTTCAGGCCGTTTGAATATTGCAAGTCGGCCGAGCCGGCCATGACATTGTGGCCTGACTTCACGAGATCGATGAGCCCGTTGGACAAATGATCGAGGCCGGGATTGACCGCATTCAGGGCGCGGTATTGCCAGGAATTGGGAGAAAGCGGACCGTTCATTTCAAGCATCCAGTGCGTTTATCTCAGCGATTGCCTTTTCGGCATCGGAAGGGTCGAGATAGCCCAGGTGCCAGCCCGGCTCGGTCTCCATGTATGAAACGCCCCTGCCCTTTCTGGTCTGCGCGATGATCATGCAGGGCTTCGTGCGCTCGTCATCAGCCCTCACCCGTCGCAGCAGCTCCGTTACCTTCGCCACGTCATGGCCGTCTACCTGATGAACTTCCCAGCCGAATGCGCGCCATTTCTCATCGAGCGGCTCGATGTTCATCAGCTCGTCGACACGGCCATCCAGTTGGTAGCCATTGCGGTCGATGATGGCGATGAGGTTGCTGGCCCGGTGCTGGGCCGCGTTGATCGCAGCCTCCCACACCTGCCCTTCCTGCATCTCGCCGTCGCCCATCATGCAGAAGACCCGATAGTCCTTCTCTCCGGTCCAACGCTGCGCCAGCACCATGCCCAACGCGTTCGAGAGCGCATGACCGATCGAGCCCGACGAGAAGTCGACGCCGGGCACTTTCCTCATGTCGGGATGATCGCCAAGCGGGCTGCCGAGGCGCGTGTATTGGTCGAGCCACTCTTTCGGGAAGTAGTCGAGATCGGCATAGATCGGAAACAAGCCGACGGCGGCGTGCCCCTTGCCGATCGTGAAACGGTCGCGCCCGGCCCATTTGGGATCGCCCCGGCGCAACCGCATGACGTCGTAATAGAGCGCCGCAAAGATTTCCGCCGCCGAGAACACCGAAGTGTAATGGCCGGTCTTCGCGATCTCGATCAGCCGGATCGTTTCCAGCCGCACAAAACGGGCGCGCTCCCTGAGCATTGCCACAACTTCCGGCGTCGGCTCGAAACTGTTGCTCCGCGCCTTGTTCGTTGAAGAACCGCTCATTTCATTCCTCGATCAGGTTCATAGTTCCGCATCCGGCCAAGGCCGCGTTCCGACAGAATCAGGCGCGCAGATTTTCCCGGAACGTCTTGCCGGTGTAATCCCGGCGGTAAATACCCCTGCGCTGGAGTTCGGGCACTACCGACTTCACGAACTGGTAGAACGATCCGGGGGTAATCGACGGACAGATGACGAAGCCGTCGCAAGCTTCCGCCTCGAAAAGCTCGTGTATGTGATCGGCAATCATCATCGGCGTCCCGATCAGCTGCGGCGACATCTGCGTCGTCGCGTACTGGTATCCGGCATCGCGCAGCGTTTTCCCTTTGCCGCCGCTCATGATGATGTCGAATACGCCTCGAGCGCCTTGCGTGATCTCCATCTCGCTGAGCGGCTGATCCATCGGGAAGCCGGACAGATCGACGCCGATATGGTTCGACATCTCGGAAAGACCAAGCTCGGCATTGGCCAGCGAGTTGATGTAGTCGGCTCGCTCCCGCGCGATCGACTCCGTTTCGCCGATGACGATATCGGTCGCCGGCAGAATGGCGCAGTGCGAAGGATCACGCCCGGCATTGGCAACGCGATCCTTGATGTCGCGATAGAAGGCCGTCATGTCAGCCTTGTTGTTCTGCAGCGTGAAGACGATCTCAGCCCAGCGAGCAGCGAACTGGCGCCCGCGTTCCGAAGACCCCGCCTGCATAAGCACTGGGCTGCCCTGCGGGGAATGTGGCGTCATCAGCGGGCCACGCGTCCTCACATATTTGCCGGCGTAGTTGGCGTAACGGACTTTTCCGGGATCGCCGAAAATGCCGGCATGCCGATCGAGCACCAGCGCATCTGCCCCCCAACTGTTCCAGAGCGCCGTGCAGGCCTCGACCACTTCGTCGGCATAGTCGTAGCGTTGCGCCTTATCCAGCAGCCGGTCCATGCCGTAGTTCTGCGCTTCGCGATCGGTCGCCGAGGTGACGATGTTCCAGGCGGCCCTGCCCCCGCTGATGTGGTCGAGCGACGCGAAGGCGCGGGCAATATGGAACGGGTGATAGAGCGAGGTCGACATGGTCGCCGACAGCCCGATGTGCTTGGTCACCCGCGCCATCGCTGTCAGCATCTGCAATGGGTCGAGCATGCACATATGCCCGCCATATTTGATGCACGGATCGACGACGCCACCATAGGTATCGTAGAGGGTCTGGACATCGACGAAGAACAGCCCGTCGAACTTTCCGTCTTCCAGGATGCGAGCGATGTTCTCGTAGCGGACGGGATTCAGGAAGTCGGTCCCATCACTTTCGTCGTGGCGCCAGCTGCCGTTGTTGTGCCATGACGGACCGATCGTGCAGTAGCCGACGAAATGCAGCTGGCGTCCCATGGAACTCACCCAAATTCGCCCGTACTGGGCCTGAAATGTGCCGGACGCACCGTGTCTCTGCGAAAGAAACTCTTATGCGTCACGGCGTGTAGCAGCCTTCGGACGCGTCTCGCTGAGACATGACAAATCCGCCGATTGCGCCTGCTTTATGCACTCCTCGGCCGCGCCGTACACTTGCAAAATCCTTTGGTCAGCATAACCTTTCATTATACTGCGTCCGGGGAAGCGGCCTGCGCCGCATCATCAAGCGGCCGAAGGCGAATACTGGCGCACAACGCCTTGATCAATGAGGCTTTCGACATCCTCGGGGGCATAGCCAAGCACCTCCGACAGCACGGCGGTCGTATCCTCGCCAAGCATGGGCGGGGCTTTATATGAGGCGTCGCGTTGAGCGCTGAGCCCCTGGGCCGGCCTGACGAGCGACACCGGTCCGATGTGTGGGCTGTGCAAGGTCTGCACCACGTCACGGGCCTTGACCGTCGGACTTTCGAAAGCTTCGGGCACAGACTTCACCTCGCCTGCGGGAACGCCATGGCGCAAGCAGGCCTCCATCCAATGATGGCGGGTGTTGGAGCGGAACGATTGGCTCAACGTGGCGAGCAGACTGTCGCGGTTCAGCGCCCGTGCCGCCGCGGTCTTGTAGAGAGGATCCTTGGCAAGCTCCGGAACGCCCACGACCTTCTCACACAGCGCTGCGAATTGCTTGTCGTTGCCCACGGCGAGCGCGAAGCTGCCGTCGGAACACTCGCAGATCTGATAAGGCACCACTGTAGGGTGAGCGTTGCCGTAGCGCCGCGGAATGACACCGGCGTTCAGGTAGCCGCTGCCCACATTGATCAAGGTGTTCAGGGCGCATTCCAGCAGCGAGATGTCGATGTACTGCCCCTGACCGGTTTCCCGGCGCTGATAAAGCGCCGCCAGAACCGATTGAACCGAAACCATGCCGGCAATGATGTCTGTCATGGCGACGCCTATACGCTGAGGCTCTCCATCCACGGGACCGGTGATCGACATCAGGCCACTCTCTGCCTGGACTACGAAATCATAGCCTGGCCGATCCCACTCGGGCCCGGTTTGTCCGTAGCCTGAGATAGAGCAGTAGATGATACTGGGGTTGATTGCCTTTAGCGTCTCGTAGTCGATCTTCAGCCGCTGAACCGTACCGGCCCGGAAATTCTCGATCACGACATCGGCCTTCGCGGCCAGACGATGAATGATTTCGTGCCCCCTGGGATGCTTGATGTCGACCGCTATGCTGGACTTGCCGCGATTTGCGCAAAGGTAGTAGGTGCTGACGCCCTTGTAGCTCGGCACCGACCAGGCACGGGTATCGTCGCCGCCATCGATATTCTCGATCTTCCAAACCTCGGCACCGAGATCGGCCAGGCTCATCGTCGCCCAGGGACCGGCCAATACACGGGAAAGGTCCAGCACCTTGATGCCGGCCAGCGGCAAGCCGGATGCGACTTCGCCCGCAGGCTTCTCCCCGACGGATTCCGACATAGGTTCTCGCTTCCTTGCTCGAGCTTGCTACGAATTCGGGGCTCAGGCCGTGAGCCCGATGTCGGCCGGACCCGGAAAATGACATGCCGCATGGTGCCCCGGCTCGATCTCCACGAGCGGTGGCGTCACCTCGGCACACTTCTCCTGTGCTTTGAAACAGCGGGTCCGGAATGGGCAACCCGACGGCGGGTTGATCGGGCTCGGCACATCCCCCTTCAGCAGGATCTGCCTACGTCCACGCTCGAGATCCGGGTCGGCGACCGGCACCGCCGACATCAGCGCCTGCGAATAGGGATGGAGCGGCTTCCTGTAGAGTTCTTCCGCCGGCGCGACCTCGACAAAGCGGCCAAGGTACATCACCGCGACCTTGTGGGAGATGTGGCGCACGACGGACAGATCATGCGCGATGAAGACGAACGCCGTCCGCATCTTCTCCTGTATTTCCTGGAGAAGATTCAGCACGCCCGCCTGGACCGACACGTCGAGCGCCGAGACAGGCTCGTCCAGGACGAGCACTTCCGGCTTCAATGCCAGGGCTCGGGCAATCACCACGCGCTGACGCTGACCGCCCGACAATTGGTGCGGATAGCGCCTGCCATGAGCTGCGCTGAGGCTCACGAGATCGAGCATCTCAAGCACCCGCTCTCGTCTTTGGGCACGGCTCATCGTCGATATGCGCAACGGTTCCGCGATACTGTCCTCGATCCGCATGCGCGGATGTAGCGATCCATACGGGTCCTGGAAGACGAGTTGAAGGTGACGACGCATCTTGCGCATCTGCTGAGGGCCGAGCGATACGATGTCGACCCCGTTGAAGCTCACGCTGCCGGATGTGGGCTCGATCAGCCGCAGCAGGCATCTGCCAAGTGTCGACTTGCCGCAACCGGATTCTCCGACCAATCCCAGCGTTTCACCGGGCCTGAGGTCGAAGGAGATGTCGGTCACGGCTTTCAGTTGCGCAACTTCCCGGCGAACCACAGTGCCGCCCATGACCGGGAAAGTCTTGCACAGATTGCGAACGGACAACGCAACGCTTTCGCCCGCCAGGATCTGATCGGCGCTTGGGGCTTCAGCCATGGCTGCGCTCTTTCGATTGCGCCGTACGGCTTGTATCGTCCCACGACGGCAAGCTCTCGGCGAAGTGACACGAGGCGCGGTGACGCCCGAGTTCGACGGTCGGAGGCGATACCTTGCGGCAGACGTCCTGCGCAAAGCTGCAGCGCGGATGGAAGGCGCACCCCTCTGGCAGCGCGCCAAGCATGGGCGGTGCGCCGGGGATCGAATAGAGCTTTTCCTTCGATGCCGTCAGCTTGGGGATCGAGGCGATCAGGCCGCGCGTGTAGGGATGACGAGGATTGGCGAAAAGCTCGCGTACCTCGGCTTCCTCGACGACCTGCCCCGCATATATGACGGCGACCCGGTCCGCGTGCCCGGCGACCACACCCAGGTCATGAGTGATCAGGATGAGCGCAAGCCCCATCTTTTCCTTGAGGTCGCGCAGCATGGTCATGATCTGGGCTTGCACGGTGACGTCGAGCGCTGTCGTCGGTTCGTCCGCAACCAGGAGTTCGGGATTATTGGCGACCGCCATGGCGATCATCACGCGCTGACGCATGCCGCCGGAAAACTCATGCGGGTATTGGTTGATCCGCCGGTCCGGCTGCGGGATGGCCACCAGTTGCAACAGCTCGAGCACGCGCTCGGTGGCCTTCGCCTTGCTCATGTTCTTGTTGTGGAGCAGAAGGGCTTCGCGGATCTGGTCGCCGACAGTCATCACCGGATTGAGCGACGAAAGCGGGTCCTGAAAGATCATGCTGATCTCCGAACCGCGCAGGGAGCGCATTTCGCGGCGAGGCCGGCCTATGAGTTCCTGGCCCTTGAAGACGACGGATCCGCTGACGACGGCATTTCGCGCCTGCAGCCCGAGCGATGCGAGCATGCCGAGCGACTTGCCTGACCCCGACTCCCCGACAATGCCGAGAACTTCCCCCTTGGACAACTCGACACTGAGGCCGCGGACAGCCGGCAAGACTCGATTCTGCGCCGAGAAACCGACCTTGAGATCGCGGATGCGCAGCAAGGGCTCGCCATCGGGGTTTGGGCCACTGGGGTTTGAATTGGCGATGTCGGCCGCGCTCATTTGGACGACCTCGGATCAAAGTAGTCGCGCAGGCCGTCACCGATGAAGTTGAATCCCAGGACCACCGTCAGGATGGCCATGCCCGGCCCGAACGCGATCCACCAGCTGTAGAAGAACGTCGCGCCGTCGGAGATCATCGCGCCCCACTCAGGGGTAGGTGGAGTGGCGCCGAGCCCGATAAAGCTCAGCGATGCGGCAAGAAGGATCGCCTGTCCGAGGTCCATCGTGGCGCTGATGAGAATAGGGGTCCAGCAAAGCGGTAGTATGTGCTTGGTGAGAATGCGGAAGTGACCTGCTCCGGCCGCGACCGCAGCCTCGACATGTTCGCGCTCGCGCACCTCGAGGACTTGAGCACGCATGAGCCGGGCATAAACCGGCCACCACACCACGACCATCGCGATCGCCGCGTTTCGTAGTCCTGGCCCGAGCGAGGCCGCGACAGCCATCGCCAGCAGGATCGGCGGAAATGAAAGGGTGATATCGACCAACCGCATGATGGCGGCACCGATGATGCCGCCCTTGTAACCGGAAATCGCCCCAGCGGCGGATCCGATCACCACGGCGCTGACCACGACCAGAAGCGCTATCGGCAGCGAATGCTGTGCACCGTGGATCGTGCGTGAGAGAACGTCACGGCCGAGGGCGTCGGTTCCCAGCAGGTAGGTTGCATTCGGGGCCTGCAGCCGCCTGCCTGCAATGGTGAGCGGATCGTGAGGGGCAAGCCATGTCGGAAACAGGGTGGCGATCAGCCAGATGAGGACGACTAGGCCGCCGACCACGAAGGCCGGTGAAGCCCATTCCGGTAAGCTCAGGCGCCTCGATGAAGCTCGATCGGAAGACAATGGCAGCTCTTTCAGTTCAGGCGCACGCGCGGATTGGCCAGAACGTAGGCGATATCCGTGAGAAGGTTGGTGATGAGGAACATCGTGCCGCCGACGATGGTCACGCCGATGATTGCCGGGAAATCGAGTGAACGCGCAGCGGTCACGGCATAGCTGCCCATTCCCGGCCAGGCAAAGACGGCCTCGGTGAGAACCGCGCCGGTAATGAGATAGGCAAACGAGTAGCTGATCACGGTCAGCACGGGGACCAGAATATTGCGGAAGCCGTGGCGCAGCACCACACGGATCTCCCCTGCTCCTTTCGCCCGCGCGGTCAGGATGAACTCGCGCTCCATCACCTCCAGCATGTTGGCGCGAACAAGCCGCGATATCGTCCCGGCTACGGTCCAGCCCAGGACGATCGAAGGCAGCACGAGATGGGCAAGCGCGTCCCTGAATGCAGTCATGTTGCCCGCGAGCAGGGAGTCGATTGTCATGAAGCCGGTCACAATCGGCGGCGGAGATAGCCTGGGATCAATCCGGCCTGGTCCAGGCAGTATCTGATACTTGACTGAAAAGACGAAAAGCAGCGCGAGGCCCAACCAGAAAATCGGCACGGAGGAGCCGAAAAGCGAGAATATGCGAGCGCTCTGATCGACCGCAGTATCGCGATAGTAGGCGGCAAGAAGACCAAAAACGATGCCGATCACGCTGCCGATTATCATCGCCGAGATGACCAGTTCGAACGTGGCGGGCAGCCGCGCAACAAGGTCGGCAGACACCGGGCGGCGCGTGACGAAGGACGTGCCCATATCCCCCTTCAGAAGGTTGCCGACATAGATCAGGTACCGCTCCGGCAAAGGTCGATCGAGTCCCCAACGTTGCCGGGCGGCGGCGACGATTTCCGGATTGTTCATCTGCTGTTCGCTGACGACGGCTGTGAGCGGATCACCCTTGGTGATTGCGGTAAGCAGAAACGCCATTGTGACGATGCCCAGCAAAATGAAGGGCATCGCAATGCTGCGCCTCAGGATTTGATTCAGCATCGGCGGTCTCTTGGTTCACACCTGCGCTTGAGCGAAAGTGCGGCGATATTGACAAGGCTGAAAACACCAGTCAATAGAAATGAAATTAAGTTCCAAATTCGTGCACAGCCTGTCGAGCTTGGTTTGCGCTTGACAGAATGGGATCCCGACGGGCCCGGATGGGTCTGACAAAAGTCGCTACGCGCTGTTGGGAGGCAGCATGAGAAAACGCAATAAACCGATTGTGGCGCCGTCGGAAGAAGAGCCGGGCCAACACGCCTCCGCCCTGGTGCGCGGCTTGCAGATCTTGCGTGCTTTCACTCCTGGAGACGTTTCGCTGGGCAACCAGGAATTGATCGAGCGAACAGGCCTGCCTAAAGCCACCATATCGCGGCTGACCTACACTTTGCTCGGTCTGGGCTATTTGATCTACGACCCCCTGCTCGGCCGATACAGGATCGGTCCGGCCACTGTTTCGTTGGGCTATTCAGGCCTGAGCAGCAACGCGGTGGTCTATATGGCAAAGCCGCTCATGCAGACATTGGCTTTCGAAACCGGCGTCGCGGTGGCCATGGGCATGCGGGACGGACTGGAAATGGTCTACGTCGCGAATTGCAGGCCGGAAACGCCCGTCACGCTCAGGCTGAACGTCGGCTCGCGCCTGCCGATATGGCAGACCTCGATGGGCCTCGCCTATCTCGCGGCGATGGAGCAATCCCTGCGCGAGCGGGTCGTCCGCCGGCTGCTCGAAACCAATCCCGACACAAAGGACAAGATCCTGCGCGCCATCGACAGCGGCCTCGAAAGCTATGCGAAGCACGGCTTCGTGGCATCGTTTGGAGACTGGTACAGCTATATCAACGCGGTGGGCATGCCTTTCAGGCCCTCAGATGGTTCCCCGCTGGTCGCCATCACCTGCGGCGGCATCAAAGATCTTGCGCCCGTCGAAGCCTGTATCTCGAGTTTTGTCCCGAAGCTCAAATTGCTGCTCGACGAACTCCAGAATCGGCTGACCGGCGCCGTTCTGCCGCCAATGGACGAACAGACAGCAGCAGTGGCTCTGCAGCAGGCTGCCAACGAAGGATAGTTTCATGGCCACTGCAGTCATCTTTCCGAAAGTCAGCCTGGAAACCGACGCCGGCACTATCTCGCGCTGGTTGAAGGAAAACGGCGCGAATGTGGGCCAGGGAGAAGCCCTGTTCGAGATCGACGGCGACAAGGCGTCGGTTGAGGTCGAAGCTCCGACCTCCGGCGTAGTAGCGCATGTCCGGAAAGCCGGCGAAGAAGTCCGGGTCGGCGAAGTCGTTGCCCAAATCTTGCAGAATGGCGAGCAGCTTGAAGTCCCAAGCAAGCCGGTCGCCAACCAGGCGCCACCGGCCAATCCCGCCAGCGGCAGGACCGATCCTGCGCCGCGGAGCACATCTCCGGCGCGTATCGTTGCCACGCCGCTCGCTAGGCGCATCGCGGCGGACAAGCAGATCGATCTGCGCGGTATCCGCGGCTCCGGGCCAAGAGGGCGAATTCAAAAGCGTGACGTGGTCGACCGATCGGTGTCGGCCACGCTCTCTTCCTTGCCTGCACCAGAGACCCATTTGAACGCGGTCTGGCTACAGAAGGAGGGCCCGGGCACACTCATCGCCCTGCACGGCTTCGCATCCGACAGCAACGCATGGCGGGGACTGCTGGCTGCCGGCCGGCCGCGAGCACGAATGTTGGCTGTCGATTTGCCTGGCCACGGACGATCGCCAAGGACTATCCCCGAAGATCTCGACGCGATCTGCGCCATGGTTGAGCAGCGACTGGCATTCGAAGGCGTCGACGAGGCCACTTTCGTCGGACATTCCTTTGGCGCGGCCGTGGTGACGAGACTCGCCAGTCGCGGCCTCGTCAGGGTCAACTCGCTGCTGCTGATATCACCTGCGGGGCTCGGTCCCGAAATCCGCCACCAGTTCATTAGCGGCTTTGTCGCGGCCAAACAGCCTTCGAGCCTCTTGCCTTGGCTGCATGAGCTCGTGTTCGACCCCAGCCTTATCTCCGAGGCGTTCGTCCGCAGCGTGGTGGAGCAGCGCAAGGATGACGGGCTGTCGCGCGCGCTGGCCAGTCTGGCCGAACGCTATTTCTGCGACGGCACGCAGACCTTTTCGATCCGACCCGACCTCGAGCGGCTCCGCATCCCCGTCCGCATCATCTTCGGTCTCCAGGACCGGATCATCCCCAGTGCCCACTGCCATTCCCTGCCCGGCCGTGTGGGCCTCCACGCTTTCCGGCAATGCGGTCACATGCCGTACCTCGAGCAGCCGGAGCTCACTCTTTCTCTTGTCAATGAGATGTTGGCGTTGGGCCGCTCCGACAATTGATCGCCTTCCGCGATCGGGCATGGCCACCACCTCAATGAGCCTGGGCTCGACTCTTCGGAGGCTGAACACGCAGCCCTCCGCCCAAGCAGCATCGCAAGCATCCTACGTGAGGCAACTCCATGGCCCTTGAAGCAGATCTCTTCGAACAGCTTCGCGACACCATTCGACGCTTCGTCCAGGAGCGCCTGGTTCCCCTTGAAGCCGATGTCGCCCGTCTCGACAGGATACCCGACGAGACCAGGCAGGAAATGCGCGAGCTCGGGCTGTTCGGGCTTTCGATACCACAGGAATATGGCGGCCTCGGCCTCAACATGGAGGAAGAGGCCCGCATCGCCTTCGAACTAGGGCATACCTCTCCAGCGTTCCGGTCGGCGTTCGGCACGAACAACGGCATCGGTTCGCAGGGCCTGGTCATGGATGGCACTGAAGCCCAGAAGTCCGCTTATCTTCCAAGATTGGCGACGGGCGAGATGATCAGCTCTTTTGCCCTGACGGAGCCGGAGGCCGGTTCCGATGCAGGCTCGTTGCGCACAACCGCACGACGCGGTGGCGACGAGTACGTGCTCAACGGCACGAAGCGCTTTATCACCAACGCGCCCTACGCTGATCTGTTTACCGTTTTCGCCCGGACCGAGACCGGTCAAAAACCCGGCGGCGCCGTCACGGCGTTCCTGGTCGAAAGAGGGGCACCCGGCCTTTCGCTCGGCAAGATCGACAAGAAGATGGGACAGGCCGGTTCGCACACCTGCGACGTAATTTTCGAAGATTGCCGCGTGCCGGCCACGGCGGTCTTGGGCGGCTGCGAGGGCCGGGGTTTCAAGACGGCCATGAAGGTCCTGGACAGAGGCAGGCTGCATATTTCTGCCTTCTGTGTCGGCATGGCCGAACGCCTCATCAAGGACAGCCTTGCCTACGCCATGCAGCGAAAGCAGTTCGGGCAGCCGATTGCTGAATTTCAGCTGATACAGGCCATGCTCGCGGATAGCCGGGCCGAAGCCTATGCCGCCAAATGCATGGTGCTTGAGACGGCGCGATCGAAAGATCGAAATGAAAGCGTCTCCACCGAGGCCGCCTGCTGCAAGATGTTTGCCAGTGAGATGGTCGGCCGAGTCGCGGATCGGGCGGTCCAGATCCACGGCGGAGCAGGATACATGGAGGAATATGGCATCGAACGTGCCTACCGCGATGTGCGACTGTTCCGGATTTACGAGGGGACGACGCAAATCCAGCAGATCCTGATCGCCAAGAACATGATCAAGGAGGCCGCCGCCGCGGCTTAGAGCATCGGGCCGACCACATGCACTCTTCGATTCAACAATGTGCTGGCTTCAATGAATCGGCCGTGTGCACCCATCCCCAATTGTTGATAATCGAATTTCTTTCATTATCATGACCGCTACCTTCCCAATTCAATGATCGAGCTTTCCGTGAACGCGCATTCCGAAATCAACGCGACCGACCTGGCCTACCACCTGCACTCTCAAACCAACCCCCAGGCGCTGTCGCGTGAGGGGGCCTATGTCGTGGTCAAGGGCGACGGCACGCATGTCATCGATGAAAACGGCAAACGCTACATCGACGCCATGGCTGGGCTCTGGTGCGCCTCGCTTGGTTTCAGCAATGAGCGACTGGGAAGAGCGGCCGCGACGCAGTACGAAGAACTCGGCTACTACCACAGCTTCTATGGACGGACGAACCCGAAGGCGGCGAGTCTGAGCAAGAAGCTGGTCGAGTTGAGCGGCATGCCAGGCGGCAAGGCTTTCTTTGTGACCTCGGGCTCCGAAGCCAATGAGACGATGGTCAAGCTCGCCTGGCTCTATCATGCTTCACGCGGCAAGCCGACCAAGCGCAAGATCATCGCGCGAGACCGCGCCTTCCACGGGTCGACCATAGTGGCGGGATCCATGTGCGGGCTCGAGATGATGCACAGGGAGTTCGGGCTTCCCCTGCCCGGCTTCATTCACACGCTGTGCCCCAACAATTATCGCGTCAAGCTGCCGGGCGAGAGCGAGGCGGAATTCGTCGCCCGCCTGGCGAGCGAACTCGAGCGGATGATCCTTCGGGAAGGTCCGGACACGATCGCTGCTTTCATTGCCGAGCCGGTCATTGCCGGCGGTGGCATCATTCCGCCGCCCGCAGGCTATTTTGAAGCCGTACAGAAGGTCCTCGTAAAATACGATATCCTATGCCTCGACGATGAAGTCGTCTGCGGTTTCGGCCGCACCGGCAACTGGTTCGGATGCGAGACTGTTGGCATGACGCCGGACATGATGTCACTCGCCAAGGGCATTACCTCGTCTTACTTCCCGCTTGCCGCGGTAGTGGTCTCGCCAAGAATCCTTGAAGCCGTCGAGCGCTATAATGAAGGTGGCACCTCTTTCGGCCACGGGTTCACCAACGCGGCTCACCCTGTCGGCGCAGCCGTCGCGGCGGAAACGATCGCCATTTACGAAGAGCTCGATATCGTCACCCATGTCCGCAAGATCGGCGCGCTTCTGCAGCACGTGCTCACCGACATAAGCAAGGGCTCGCCAATCGTCGGGAATGTTCGTGGAGTGGGGCTCATGTATGGGGTCGAACTGGTCGAAGATCCATCGACCGGGACGCCCTTCGCGCCGGCGCGTCAGATCGGAGCTCATCTTGCTGCCAGCGCCTATCAGCATGGCCTGGTGGTTCGCGCTATGCGCGACACGGTCGGCTTCTGCCCGCCATTGATAATCGACGAGCGTGACGTGGAAGAGATCGGCTCCAAGATGGAGAAGGCTCTTCGCGAAACAGAGAAGGCCGTCCAGGCAAAGTCCATCTGAAAAGAGCCGAGGCGCGCCGGTAGCTCCCGCATTCCGGCGGCCGCGGTTTATTGGCCGGCAACAAACATCACGCAGTCTCCATCTGATGCCAGTCCGGCCATCTGCCTTCACCAACGTCTATGTCTGCGCCTTCGCAGCCTATGCATGCTTCTCGATCTCCGACGCGTTCACCAAGGCCCTGCACGGGCCTTTGAACGTTTTCGAGATTGGATTTTTTGAGAACGTCTTCGCTTCCGCCGTTCTTTTGGCCACGCGTCACGAAAACGAACGCTGGGTCGAGTTCTGGAGAATGAAACGGCCCTGGCCCGTTCACTTCCGTGCCTTGTGCGGCGTGTCGTCCAGCCTTTGCGCCATCTTTGCCTTTACGACAATTCCGCTCGTCGACACTTACTCGCTGATCTTTCTTGCCCCGTTCTTTGTCACTGTGATGTCCGTCCTGGTCCTGAAGGAACAGGTCGGGTTCTGGCGCTGGCTCGCCGTGTTGCTCGGATTTGCCGGCGTCCTGCTGGCGGTCAAGCCCGGCTTCCAAACGTTCCAGCTTGGACATTTCGCTGCGGTGATCACCGGGCTCTCCACCGGCACGTCGATCATAATCATGCGAAGCCTTGGCTCGACGGCCAAGAAGACAAGCATACTCGGAACGCTGTTTCTCTATCTCGTCGTCATCAATGGCGTCGGCATGCTGCTGCGCGGCTTCACCATGCCGGCCTCGCACGATCTGCTCCTGATGGCGCTGTCAGGCGTCTGTGTAGGTCTCGGCCAATGGGCGTTCGTGAGCGCCGCGCGCTATGGAAATGCGAACCAGATCGCGCCGGTCGCCTACTCGCAACTCGGCTGGGCGATGCTCTTCGGCATCATCATATTCCATGAATATCCCGACCTGCTGGCGGTGATCGGAGTGGGTATTATCGCCGGCGCCGGACTGCTGACGGTCATGCGCGAACGTATCCGTCGGGTCAAACCCGCCAATCCGCCAGGTATCCGCTGAAGTCCTGATAGAGCGGCAGCCCGGATTCATCCGGGCGTCAGCCGCTCTAAGGGCTCCTCATTTTCTCCAGCGCCTGCGAAAACACATCCTCCGCACCGATCTTTCCCGGTTTGAGGAAGAGCGAAATGCGCCTGTCGTCACGCGAAATGCAGGAGCCGGCGCCGAGTTCATCGAACGGAAGCACCTGCATGCTTTGGATGCCGAGCGCCAGAACAACCGCACCCGCGGATTCACCTCCCGACACGACGAACTTGCGAACGCCTCTTTCCGCCAGTCCTTTGGCAATTCCGGCCAGGATCGCTTCAGCCTTGCGAGCCGCCCCCATCACGCCGAATATGGATTGCGCCCGCGTGACGGAAGGCGGATCGGCCGCCACAGAAAACCCGATCGCCCGTCCGGCATCGAGGTGTCTGTCCGCCCATTCCAGGGATCTTCCCGTCAATACGTCGTCAGCCGCCTCGCAAATGTCGATATCAAGAACCGGGTTTCTCAGGGCGAAGTGATCGCGCTGGCGCAGCGTGACGTCGCTGCAGCTCCCGACCAGAACCGCCTCCCCGCCCTGCCCGCGAACCGGCCTGGGCCGATCGTGCGGACCGCGTGCTGCACCTTCCTTTTTCCATTGCGAAGCCAGCTCGATCGCCAAGGCATCCGCGCCCGTGGTGACACGGTCATGCCGGAAGATTGCCGCGCCAAGCGCGACATCGTCATTGTCGACGCAGTCCATAAGGAAATAGCGAACGCCAGTATCCTGCTGGTCCCGCACATAGTCGCGCGCGAACTCGGAGCCGCGATGAAGGACGCGATGCGGCAGAAGCCCGACCTTCTCGGCGGTCTGGCGTTGCAGCACCCGCGCCATGTCCGGATCGTCCATGGGTGTGATCGGATCGAACCGTTTGATCGATTCCGAAATCAGGCGGTCCTTGTAGAACATATAGCCTTCATGCACATAATTGCGAAGGTCGGGATAGCCGGGGCCGAAAACCAGACGCAGCTGCTCATACTTCTTGATCAGAAGGTCGGCACAAGGCCCGATGTTCCCTTCATCCGTGGAATCGAAGGTCGAACAGTATTTGTAGAAAATGTGTTGCGTACCGATGGCGTCGAGCGCGCTCGTCAAGGAATCGAGCGTGGCAACTGCTTGGGCCGAGGGTATGAAGCGCAGACGAGTGGCGACGACCAAGACCTCCTGGTCGCCCACGGTCGGCAGGATGTCTGGGTCGCAGACATAAAGAGCGGGAATGCCGATCCTTTCGAGGTTGCTGGCCACGAAAAGTCCGCCGGTAAAATCGTCGGCAATAACGGCGAACCTGACACTCATGCAGCCGCCAGCTCCTCTCCAGCGTCATCAATAACTAGCCGCGGACGCAAGCCGACTTTGTCGGCTCGCGGCCCGCAGCCGATGCCGTCATTCGGCTTGCAGATGGGTGACGAATTTGGTGTTCAGGTAAGGCTCCAGGGCATCGGCACCACCTTCCGTGCCATAGCCGGAATCGTTGATCCCTCCGAAAGGAACCTCCGGCAGCGCCAGGCCAAGATGGTTGATCGAGAGCATGCCGGACCGCACGCGGCTGCTCATCTTGGCCGCGCTGTCGGCCGAGCGAGTGAATGCGTAGGCTGCCAGGCCGTAGTTGAGCCGGTTGGCTTCATCGATCGCCTCGTCAAGTCCGTCGACGGGAACCATCAGGGCGACAGGCCCGAAGGGCTCCTCGTTCATGATCCGGGCGGTCTTCGGAACCCGGGAAAGAACTGTCGGCTCGAAGAAATAGCCGGCATTGCCCATCCTCTTGCCGCCGGTCGTCACCTCCGCGCCGGCCTGAACGGCGTCCTGCACGAGGGCACCCACAGCCTCGACACGCCGCTCGCTGACCAAGGGGCCCATGGTCGTGCCGTCGACAAGCCCGTCACCTACCTTGATTGCCTTGGCCGCCGTCGTGAAGACTTCGACAAACTGGTCATAAACGCCCTGGTCGACGAGAAAGCGGGTCGGCGACACACAGACCTGGCCCGCGTTTCGGAACTTCGAGCCCGCCATGATCTTTGCCGCACGTTCGACGTCCGCATCCGGCAGCACGATTACCGGGGAATGACCGCCGAGCTCCATGGTGGACCGCTTCATATGCTGCCCCGCCAGCGAGGCCAGCTGCTTGCCGACAGCGGTCGACCCGGTGAACGATATCTTCTTAATGACCGGGTGCGGTATGAGGTAGGAGGAAATCTCGGCCGGTACGCCATAGACCAGGTTGACGACTCCCGCCGGCAGACCGGCGTCGACGAATGCCCTGACGAGCTCGGCAGGGGATCCCGGCGTTTCTTCCGGTCCCTTGATGATGAGGGAACATCCGGTGGCCAGCGCCGCCGACAGTTTTCTCACGACCTGGTTGAGCGGAAAATTCCATGGCGTGAAGGCGGCGACCGGCCCGACCGGCTCCTTGACTTCGATCTGGCTGACGCCTCCTGCACGCGCTGGAATGACCCGCCCGTAAGTGCGACGTCCTTCTTCGGCAAACCAATCGATCAGATCCGCCGCAGACAGTGTTTCCATCCTTGCCTCGACCAGCGGTTTGCCCTGCTCGCTGGTCATGATGCGCGCTATGGCGTCGGCACGCTCGCGAAGAATAGCGGCAGCTGCGCGCATCAGCTTGTAGCGCTCGAACGCCGACGTCCTGCTCCAGATTTCGAAGCCGTTTTCCGCCGCCGCCAGCGCCTCGTCGAGATCCGCGATTTCGGCGTGAGCGAGCTTGCCCAGAACCGTCTCGTTGGCCGGGTTGATGATTGGCAGTGTCTTGCCCGACGCGGCCGCCTTCCACTCACCATTGATGTGCAGGAGCACGTGTTCGGGGTATGACATTCCACAAATCTCCTTGTGTTGCCGCCTCAGGCGGCCTTCTGCATTCGGCCTGCTGTATCGGCTCGTCAGACCAGCAATCTCGATGTGGGCGTTTGATATGACATGCTGGGGCCGTTTGCTACGCCTATAGTCGATTTTCTTGGCACTTCCGACTACCGAGAGTGATGCAGCCTGAGGCCTGGTTCGTGCCAGTCCAACGCGACAAGCCTGGCGTGATGCGAGAGCGTGGCAAAGCATGTCCGCATGTCGCCGCCACCGAAACACAGGTTGGTCACCAGCAGATCCGGCACCGGGTGGACGATGCATTGGCTGCCGAGCCCTCTGAATTCCAGGATGGCGCAGAGGTCCAGCGCCGCGGCACAGACCGCGCCTGAGTCGGTCACTGCGAGCCCATCGAAGCGCGTCAGCCCTCCAGGACTGGCGAAAAGCGTTCCTCCCGCGGGAGATGGCCAGGGAGATTTACGAACCCGCCCTGGTCCGTCGATGGTCCACGACCATATGCGCCCGGTATAGGTTTCGGCGACGTAAAGCGTCCGCCCGTCGGGAGACAGGGCGATGCCGTTCGGCGAGATCAGCCCAGATATGACTTCTCGGATCTCCGATCCATCGCTGGCGGCCCAGTAGACGGCGCCCAGATCCATATCTCGCTGCCGGCGCTTGCCCATGTCGGTGAACCAGAAACCGCCTCCGGCATCGAAGACCAGGTCATTCGGTCCCCGCAAAGGATGCTCGCCACAGCGGTCGTAGAGGCGTTCAACCCGCCCACTTCCAAGGTCGACGACATCTATGCTTCCAGTTTCGTAGCTCGCGCGCTGGGGCCCGCTGCGCAGCCGGCCGTCCTGCACGTCTATCCATTCGACGCCACCGTGATTACAGACATAGACCCTTCCGTCGGGTCCGAGAGCCGCACCGTTCGGCCCGCCCGGTATTTGGGCAACGACCGAAACCTCCCCGGCGGTGGACACTCTCTTCAAAGCTTCGTCCGCTATGTCGACCAGAATGATCGAGCCGTCGGACATGGCGACCGGGCCCTCGGGATAGACGAGCTCGTCAGTGACGACCCTCATCGAGCTTCAACCTGATTGAAAGAAGCAGGCGTCGTGCTGGTATCGAGATCCGCGAATTGGCGGACGAAGAGATCGCTGTCCACATTTCGGCCGCTGAGCACGACCGCGAAAGTCCGCCCCTCTGTCCTTTTCCTGTCGGCCAATAGCGCGCCCAGCGCGAGCGCGCCGCTTGGCTCCGTCACCAGACCGAATTCCTCGAATGCCGCACGCATGCCGCGTCTCGCATCATCGTCGCTCGCCGAGATGATGCCCGCCAGCCGCCTTCTGTTGATCTCGAAAGTGAACTCGCCTGGGGTCAGCGACAGCAATGCGTCGCAGATGGTTTCTCCAGATGCCTGTACCGCGACGCGATCGCCGCGGGCCAGACTCTGCGCGGTGTCGTCATAACCCTGTGGCTCTACGCCCCAGACCTCCGTCACCGGCGACAACGCGCCGAGCGCAAGCGCACTGCCCGCGATCAACCCTCCCCCGGAACAGGCGGCGGCGAACCCGTGAAGCGAGATGTTCGACGCGGCGGCCTCCTTCGCGACCTCGTAGGCAACCGTTGCAGCCCCGGCGACGACATGAGGGTCGTCGAATGCCGGGATGTAGACAAGCCCTTCCTCGCGGCACCAACGGCTGATAAGATCGCCTCGATCGGCAGTTCGACGATCATACGCGACCACCTGAGCTCCAAGCGCGCGCGTCTGCTCGAGCTTGTTGGCCGGCGCGTCCTGGGGCATCAGCACGACCGTCCGACGCGCCCCGGTGGCCCTTGCGGCCCAGGCAACCGCGCGTCCATGATTGCCGGAAGACAAGGCAAGCACGCCTCGCGCCAGCTCATCAGGCGACAGCTGAGCGATACGGTTCCATGCACCACGAATCTTGAAGCTGCCGGTTGGCTGTAGAGTCTCGACCTTGACCAGCAGGCGGCCGCCAACACGGCTGTTCAGCCGCTCGCTCTCCATGAGGGGCAGGCTGCACAACACCGGGACAAGCCTTCTGGCGGCGTCCTGGATGGCTGCAATGTCTGGAACGTTACCTCCGGCCATGGCGATGCAAGTCTCCTGGGTAGGTGTTTGGGCGCGCGGATGCCCATTGAAGTTGCCAACTAGACGGGCCGCTGAACGCATGTGGGGCGACTGCTCTGCTCCTGCTTCGCCTAGCCGGCAGTTGGATCAGTGCCGTTTGAGCTGGCGCTCCGCCAGCATTGCCGCACCGATCTGTTCATTCTTTCCAACCAGCTCGAAAAGCCGCCGCGGATTTGCGCCGATCGCTTTGACAACCCTGCCTCGAGCCGCCGGAATGCATACCTCTGTCTTCTTGTCCTTTATGGCCTTCAGGACGATTGCGGCGATCTCTTCCGGGGTCGCAGGCGCGCGGGAGAAGGCAGCGGCCACGCCCTTCTCGGCTTCCCGTTCCAGCATCGCCGTTTCGGTGGCGCCGGGATGAATAATGGTAAAGTCGATCGGCGATCCGCGCTCTTCCAGCGCCAGTCCGAAATGCATCGCTCGCAGCGCGTGTTTCGACGCGGCATAGCTGACCAGGCCCGGCAAGGTCAGAAAGGAGGTCATGGAACAAACGGTCGCAATATGGCCGGAACCGAGTTTGCGGAAGTACGGGATCACGGCAAGGCTTCCGAGCATCGGCCCAAGCGCGTTCACCTTGAAAGTATGCTCGTGCAACTCCAGCGCCACTTCCCCGGCAAAGCCGGGATGAACCACGCCCGCATTGTTGACGAGAACATCCAGGCGACCGAAGTGATCGCAAGTCGCCTGGATCGCCGCTGTCCACCGCGCTTCCGAAGTTATGTCCAGGTCGAGCGGTAGCGCTGCCTCGCCAAGCGATCCTGCCAGCCGTTGCGCAGCCGCGACGTCTATGTCGGCGATCGCCACCTTGTGCCCCTGGCGGATAGCAAGACTCGCAATCGCCGCGCCGATGCCGTTTGCAGCACCTGTCACGAGCATAATTTTCGGAGCGCGATTTCCCATTGCCACACCAGTTTCTCGATTTTATTTTGCCAATAGTGGAAGCTGTTTCGATTTGAAGATTGTCACATGACGTAGCCCCCACACAAGTGGCTCGAGAACGACGGATTGGCCGGGCCTCATCTGACCCGGCAAGTTGATGACTTCGTAGGAATGGCGCAAACATGCCTGAGATTCTGGACATCGCTGCCTTGCCATCTCTGGCAGACGCAGGCTTCACGGGCGGTCGCGATAACTTCAGGGCGTTTTGCAGAACCATTTTCCGTGCCGACGAGCCGCGTTTTCTGCGGACCGATCAGAACCACCTTGTGGTTTTTCGCCATGAAGACCTGCAAGCTTTTGGGACGGCGCCGGAAATCGGCAACCTGCCGATTGGCAAATTGTATCCCACTAGATTTGCTCAGGACGGGAGCACGGAGCGCCCGCCAGGTTCGGATATCGCGGACGTAATTTCCAGCCAGGTCTTTACATTCAACCCTCCCCTGCATGGCCCCGCCCGGCAGATGTTGATCAATTGGCTTGGGCCGAAGCAGATGGCCGTGCTTGAGACGGTTGCCCGCCAAACAGCTCAGGAGTTGGTCGACCAGTTTCAGGATTGCAGCGAACTGGATTTCCCGTCGGCTATAGCCGAGAGAATGACCACCTCCTTCTGGAGCTCACTGCTTCATCTGACGGAAGATGAGAGCCGCGCCATCGGCAAGTGCTCCCAGGAGATGACGAGGCTTTTCCATCTCAACCGCAGCTCGGAGGACGTGCAGGCACTCGACATTGCATTTGCCGAATACGCTCGGATCCTGGAGACCGCGGCTGCGAGAAGATTGAAATGCAACGACAGCGCACTCACCGAGATAGCCGACAAACTTTCCGCGCTGAGGTTTGACGATCCGTTCGAGGTGGGCGTCGCGCCAAAATCGGTCGGCGAAATGCTAGCCGGCAATCTTGTGGACGGCTTCCACACCGCGGCACTTGCGTCGGCCAACGCGTTTCACGTTCTAACCAATCATCCATCCGCCATTTCGGAGATCCGTGAATCGCCCCAGCTTGCGGCGCGAGCAATCGCGGAAGCCCTTCGGCTGGAGCCGCCCATCATCTTGCTCAAACGATATGCACTCAAGGATTTCACCTACAAGGACAAGACGATACCGGCGGGAAGCATCATTACGATGCTTTGGGCAGCGGGCAATCATGATCCCTCGGTTTTCCCGGAACCTGAACGCTTTGATATCCACCGGCTGCACGCAGGGCTGACGACCTTCGGCAAGGGTATCCACATTTGCCCTGGCAGACATGTCGGGGTGATGCTGATCCGGGTATTGTTGGAAACCTTGTTGGACAACGGTATCGAGTTTGTGCACGCCGACGCACCCACTCAATGGATTCCGCAGCACATGCTAAATCAGATCAAAG
Organism: Mesorhizobium sp. BAC0120; assembly: GCF_033542235.1. NCBI lineage: Bacteria > Pseudomonadati > Pseudomonadota > Alphaproteobacteria > Hyphomicrobiales > Phyllobacteriaceae > Mesorhizobium > Mesorhizobium sp. BAC0120. The sequence goes on from NZ_JAWRCU010000008.1 coordinate 107,436, forward strand.
CGATGCCGATGGTCGTGAAGCGGCGCTAGCAGAAGTGATCTTCGCGGGACCAAGGATCAGGTCCCGGCACTGCGCTTGAGCTTGATCTGGTCGTGCAGCACGATATCCGCATTCTCGAACGGACCCGTGCCGATCCTTAGCGCAGCTAAGGCCATTGACCTAGAATCGGGCGTTTTGACTGGCAGGGGCAACAGGGCTCGAACCTGTGACCTGCGGTTTTGGAGACCGCCGCTCTACCAACTGAGCTATACCCCTAGTGGCCCTGAGGCAGGCAGCTTCCTAAGGGCTTCCGCGCGTTATGTAAAGAGCGCCGTAACAGATGCAAGCTGCTGCAACGTCGGTTGTCCACCGAACCGTCGACGTCCCTTCAGTGGGCGAGGTCCGCCGTCGTGATCAGGCGGCAGTTACCCGGCCGAGAAGCCGATTTGCAGATCGTGGGAGCTGTGAGTTCGTCAGCCGCCTCCAAGCCGGTCGTCAAGCCGAGCTTCAACATCCCAGCTGGTTCGAGTTGCAGGTGTTTCGAGTACATTGTGGACTGCATTATCACGAAGAACTGGCGGCTGATCGCCATCTCGTCGAGGAAGTCGGCGACGCGCCGCTCGAGACCCATTGAATGGACAGTCAAAATGGCGCGGGGGCCGACAAGGCGCCTGATACCGCCGGCAAGCACAAGCGAACACGCCGACCTGCACTCGGCATCGACGTCGACCGTAGTCCCCTGGAATGTCCCGTCGGCGGCGGCGCATCCCTCCTGCTGCGGCGTACATCCGGCAAATTGCGTACGTGCAACTGCGACATCGAGCTTGTGCTCGCGAATCAGCCTGCCGACAGCCAGAGCGCCAAGCAGGTCGCCCCCTGGTGAGCTGACAAGCAGGGGCAGCCTCCGGTCGCCGATCTCCTCAAGAAGCTTTCTCAGCCTCTCCGGCGTTTCGCCGGTGACGATGCCTTCCGCAGAAATCCACTCCGGGCAATCGGGATCGCAGAGGGGACCACTGCCGCGAACGACGGCGAAACGCATGGGCCCTGCCTGCGTCGCTGCGGCGGAGCTGGTTTTGGCCGGCGTGGTCTCGGTCCGTTTGATGCCGGTCTGCTCGGCGGGAGCCGGCCTAGTATCAGAAAATTTGATCCCGCCTGGCTTGGCTGCGGGCTCGCTCGTGGCGGCAGCTTCGGCAACCGGAATTTCCCGACAGCTTTCCGGCAGGGGCTGTGCCTTGCAGATCGACGGCCTGGTCAGCACGTCAACCTGATCAAGACTGGTGATCAGGTTCAGGGCAAGCATTTCACCCTGATTGAGTTGCAGAATGTCTGATGCCGCGGTCCTGTTGATCGGCTCGAGCAGATCGGTGCTTACGCCCATATCGGTCAGATAGGCGGTGATCTTGCGGCGCAGGTCCTTGCCCATTTTCGTGGTGGTGTAGGACCCGGCATTCTTGCGGCTGACGATCTTCTTGGTCACGACTTTCTTGCCGTCCACGATGCGGGTCGTCGTGCGGTAGACAACCTTCTGCTGAGTGACGACAGTTGTCACCTGGTGGACGCCGAGTTGCGCCCAGGATCCGACGAGCCTCCTGGCGCCGCCGGCAAGCACCAGCGGACAAGCCGAGTAGCAATAAGCGAAACCGGCTGCGGCCATTCCCCTGTAACCGCCGGACTTGGCGGCCGCGCAGCCTTTTTGGCGGGGAGCGCACGAGGCGAAGACGGTGTAGCCGACGGCGACATCCAGCCCCCTGGCGCGGATTATTCGGCCCATCTTCAAGGCCGCATCGATGCTTCCGCCGGGCGACTGTATGATCACCGGCAATCTGCGCGTGCCGACCGTTTTTAGGAACTTTTCAAAGCGGGACGCCGTATCGACGGTGATTTTTCCCTCGGCCGATATCCATTCCGGGCAATTCGGCTCGCAAATCGGGCTGCTGCCGCGCACGACGGCAAATTGCATGGATATGTCGGGTTCGGGCGACTGCTTCTTCTTCGCCGCATCAGCAATGGCCGGTGAAAAGAAACAAACAAGTATTAGCAGCGCTGGCACCAACCAGACGCGCAGTTTCCCCGACCTCGCGCATCCATTGCGCTGCAATGAGTTTGCCTCCGCCCAGCTCTATTAGGCATCGCGCAGAGGTAGCCGCAAGCAATTTCATTCCGTCAACAAGAAAGGCAGCCCCGTGGGGCTGCCTTTCTTGAACAAGTATTGCGGAAATTCCGCTGGTCCAGATTTACTGGACGATGCTGGCGACGATGCCGGAGCCGACGGTACGGCCGCCCTCGCGGATAGCGAAGCGCAGACGCTCCTCCATCGCGATCGGCACGATCAGCTCGACGTCGATCGACACGTTGTCGCCCGGCATCACCATTTCCGTGCCCTCCGGCAGCTGCACCACACCGGTCACGTCCGTCGTGCGGAAGTAGAACTGCGGACGGTAGTTGGTGAAGAACGGCGTGTGGCGCCCGCCCTCCTCCTTGGTCAGGATGTAGACCTCGGCCTTGAACTTGGTGTGCGGCGTCACCGAGCCCGGCTTGGCAAGCACCTGGCCGCGCTCCACGCCCTCGCGGTCGACACCGCGCAGCAGCGCGCCGATGTTGTCGCCGGCCTGGCCCTGGTCGAGCAGCTTGCGGAACATCTCGACGCCCGTCACCGTCGTCTTCGAGGTCGGCTTGATGCCGATGATCTCGATTTCGTCGCCGACCTTCACAATGCCGCGCTCCACGCGCCCCGTCACCACCGTGCCGCGGCCCGAGATCGAGAACACGTCCTCGATCGGCATCAGGAACGGCTTGTCGATCGGACGCTCAGGGGTGGGGATGTAGCGGTCCACCTCTTCCATCAGCTTGCGGATCGCGTTCTCGCCGATTTCCTTGTTGCTGTCCTCGAGGGCGGCAACCGCCGAGCCCTTCACGATCGGAATGTCGTCGCCGGGGAACTCGTATTTCGACAACAGCTCGCGCACCTCGAGCTCGACCAGCTCCAGAAGCTCCGGGTCGTCGACGAGGTCGACCTTGTTCAGGAACACCACGATCGACGGCACGCCGACCTGGCGGGCCAGAAGGATGTGCTCGCGCGTCTGCGGCATCGGGCCGTCGGCCGCCGACACAACCAGGATCGCGCCGTCCATCTGCGCCGCGCCGGTGATCATGTTCTTCACGTAGTCGGCGTGGCCGGGGCAGTCGACATGTGCGTAGTGGCGCACCGCCGTCTCATATTCCACATGCGCCGTCGAGATCGTGATGCCGCGCGCCTTCTCCTCCGGCGCCGCGTCGATCTGGTCGTATGGCTTGTACTCGCCGAAGAACTTCGTGATCGCCGCCGTCAAGCTCGTCTTGCCATGGTCGACATGCCCGATCGTCCCGATGTTCACATGCGGCTTGTTGCGCTCAAATTTACCCTTGGCCATTTCTCTTTCCTTGGACGCCTACGGTTCGGTTTCGGTTGCGCGCGCTTAGCGGCAAAGACCACAAAACACAAGGCCCTGTAGGGCAACCGGACCCTGCGGCTGCAACGACCGCGGAAGCCGACCATCCGCAGCGTTAGTTGAAGATGTGCCTCATATAGGAGAAACTTGGAGCGGGTGAAGGGAATCGAACCCTCGTATTCAGCTTGGAAGGCTGCTGCTCTACCATTGAGCTACACCCGCGCTTGGTGGGCCCTAGCTATGCGACGAAGGTCCCGCAGGTCAAGGGTCTACGAAGCTTAGGAAGCGCGGCGTCGAACTTGACGTGGCAGCCTGCGGGTTTCCAGTGATCGACGCCCGGGGCAAATTGGGCGGGTCCCGTTACCAGGACAGGGCGAGCGTGTTCTCTCCCGTCTGCCGAACATGCCCGCCGAAACGCCGGCACTCGCGATCCAGGGTCTTCTCGAGCCATAAGGCATCACGCGCAGAGGCCTCAACCAGCTGGAATTTCTTCAGCCGGAACGGCACCAGTTCCAGACCGAGCAGCCGACGGCTGTGATCATCGGTCTCCAGGAAATAGGCGACCGCGAGATCCGGGTGAAACTCTTCGTAGCCGCGGATGCCTTCGTAGTCATTTATGAAATCCCCGCACCCGTAAAGGACCGGCCGCCCGGCATAGACCTCGATGGCCAGCGGATGATGCGACGAATGCCCGTGGATGATGTCGACCCCGGCGCTGTCGATCAGATCATGGGCAAAGCTTCTATGTTCTGCCGGCACTTCGTAACCCCAGTTCGGCCCCCAGTGGATCGAGACGAGCACGAGATCGCCTGGCCGTCTGAACGCATCGATACCCCGTGCCACGCTTGCGACAGCCTGTTCACCGAAATCCGCAAGGAAGTTCACGCCCGCTCGCCGCTTGTCGGCAGCCCAATGAAGGGGAACACCGCTTGACGGTGAAGCAAGGGCAAAGACGAGGAGCCGGCTTCCCGAGATCTGTTCGAGAATAGCGGGCCGGGCAGCGGCCTCCGCATCCTTGCCCGCGCCCGCCGTCGCGATCCCGGCCCGCTGCAGCGCTGCCACTGTGCCTTCGAGGCCGTCCGATCCCCAGTCGGCAACGTGGTTGTTCGCTAGAACACAGCAGTCGATCTCCGCTGCGACAATGCATCCGACATTGTCGGGATGCATTCGATAGTTGATCCCCTTCGGCTCAGGCGTGCCGTCGGCCGTGATGCTGGTTTCGAGGTTGATGATCCTGAAATCCGGTTCGCGCCTGTCGATCTCGTCGAGCGCCTGGCCCCAGATGTAGTTGAACGGCACCTTCCGTGGAATCGTGCCCGACGCGCGTTCCGCCAGCTCGACATAGCCGAGAGCCGAGCGAATGTAACGCTCATGCAGGACCGGGTCGCATGGCCGCTGCATGATCTGATCGATCCCGCGACCTGTCATCACGTCCCCGCAGAGGAAAAGCCTCATCGCTCGCCGAGCCTTGTTCCAGGCCTGATGAACCGCGGCCGACGATCCATGCGGCACCTTTCGGAAGCCGCCGCCCGGCTGAAACCGATTGCGGCAGCCGACACTTGACCTTTGGACTTGCGCCCATATTTCCCGAGCAAGCCTTCCATATGCTGCGCTCCTTCGTCGGAGGAGAAGGCTCGCGCAGTTCAGTTTTTCTCCTCCAAATGCGCATCCCTCAGACCTCGAAACGCAGAAGAGGCTGTCATGGGCAGTTTGGCTATTCAGAATTTTTGGCGGGGTGCCAATGCCGACGAGCAGTCGACGGAGGCGCGCCCTCTACTGCTCCTTCGTCGCGAGGAAGCGGTGAGATGAGGCGCGGTCAAACAGGAGTGGACGCAAAGTGACCATCAATTCGCGGATTTTCGGACAGGCTGCCCTCCCGGCGGTTCTCTTCGGGGCTGTTGCAGCTTTCGGGCTGACCAGCACATCGCTCTCGCGTGCAGGGGAAGCTCAATCCCCGGGTTCGTTCGTCGAGAACTTCGACAAGCTCGACACATCCCGCTGGTATATTTCGGACGGCTGGACGAACGGCAAACACCAGAATTGCACCTGGTCCAAGCATCAGGTGAGTGTGAAGGACGGCGTGCTCAATCTGGGCTTCGCGAAGGAGCAAACCAAAGACAGGGCCTACGCCTGCTCGGAAATCCGGACCAAGCAACGCTACGGCTACGGGACCTACGAAGTACGGATGAAGACAGCCGCCGGACCAGGTCTCGACCTGAGCTTCTTCACCTATATCGGCGAGACAGACAAGCAGCCGCACGACGAGATCGATTTCGAGGTGCTCGGCAAAAATCCGTCGAAAGTCCAGCTCAACTACTTCACCGGCGGCAAGGGCGGTCACGAGCAGCTCGTAGAGGTTCCGGGTGGCGCGGACGCGGACTTCCACGACTACGCCTTCGTCTGGGAAAAAGACCGCATTCGCTGGTACATCGACGGCAAGCTTGTCCGCACTGTCGACAATCCGGGCGGACTGCCCAGTCACCCCTCGAACATTTTCATGAACGTATGGGGCAGCGACACCCTGAGCGGTTGGCTGGGACGATTCGCCGAACCGAGCGAACCTCTCAAGTTGCAGATCGAGCGTGTCGCCTTTACGGCACCTGGCGATCATTGCCAGTTTCCGGAATCGATTGCTTGCAGCTTGGACTAAACTGAGTGGAGATCAGGTCTATGGCTTTGGCCGGCCAGACCAAACCGGAAGCAGCTGGTTCGCTGCTCACCTGTCTCAAACCTTCACAGGCTGACTCTACTTAAACTCGCCTCGCAAGGCCCGGGCCGGCAGTGGTGGAGGGGGTTGGATTCGAACCAACGTAGGCTGAGCCAACGGATTTACAGTCCGTCCCCTTTAACCACTCGGGCACCCCTCCATGACTGCCGCCGGAGCCGTGCTGCGAGCATTTGCGGATGCTCCGAGCCAAGCGCCCGGAAATCCGCGAAGCGCCTTATGGCGATTGGGTCATACCCTGTCAACCGAAACGAGGCGTTGGGGACAAGTTTACTTTTGCCGCAGGAGACCTGCCGCTGGAGCAGGTTACACCGGCAAGAGCGCAAACTCATCTGGGCGCCATATCCAACATCGGCCGACCTCGGTATAGAAGCGCCATGCCAGATGACAAGAAGACCCACACGCCCAAGGATAGCCATTACGCGAGGTTGCGCCGCGCCCACCGCGAACGCCATGGCGGCCATCCGGCTAAGCCCCCCAGGAAAGCGGTGCCGCCGGGCGCCGATCCGGAACGCGGGCTTGTGCGGCTCTACGGCATCCACACAGTGCAGGCCGCGATCGCCAACGCGCGCCGCAGGATTCACCGCATGCTGGTAACCCGCAATGCGCTGGAGCGGCTGGGTATTTCCGACATAGCCACCCTGCCCTTCCCGGCCGAGCTTGCCGAGCCGCGAGCCATCGAGAAGGTCACCGGCAGCGAGGCCGTGCATCAGGGGGTGCTGCTCGAGGCCGAGCCGCTCAAACCCAAGACACTCTCCGAGCTTGCCGAAACAGAGCTCGTAATCGTGCTCGACCAGGTGACCGACCCGCACAATGTCGGCGCGATCATGCGCTCGGCCGTCGCCTTCGGGGCCGGCGCGCTGATCACCACGGAGCGTCACAGCCCGCATGAATCGGGCGTGCTCGCCAAGTCGGCCTCCGGGGCACTCGAGCACATCGACCTGATCGAAGTGCGGAACCTTGCCGCCGCACTTGGCGAATTGCATTCGGCCGGGTTCCAGACCGTGGGGCTCGATTCGGACGGGCCGGCCGAGCTGGAGAAATCAATCAGGGGCGAACGGATCGCGCTGGTGCTCGGCGCCGAGGGCAAGGGGCTGCGTCAGAAGACCCGCGAAACCGTAACCACCCTCGCCCGGCTGGACATGCCCGGCGCGATCCGCTCGCTGAACGTGTCGAATGCGGCAGCGGTGGCTCTTTATGCGGCGAGGAGATTTCTAGCGAATAGCGAGTAGCGAAAGGGCTGGCGGGTTGAGTGATTTAGCGAGTCCCTATTCGCTATTCGCTACTCACTATTCGCTCTTCGCCACCTCATGCCCTGCCATCCTCTCCAGCGCCTTGACCAGCGCGGAATGATCCTCCTTTGCCCCGTCATTGGCCGCGCATGAATTGAAAAGCTGCTGCGTCGATGCCGTGTTGGGGAGCGCGACGCCAAGCGCCTTCGCGCCTTCAAGCGCAAGGTTCAGATCCTTCTGGTGTAGCTCGATGCGGAAGCCGGGCTGAAAACTCCGCTTCACCATGCGCTCGCCATGCACTTCCAGAATGCGCGAGCTCGCCAGCCCGCCCATCAGCGCCTGCCTGACCTTGGCTGGATCGGCGCCGGCTTTTGCTGCGAAAACAAGCGCTTCCGCGACAGCCTCAATGGTGAGCGCGACGACGATCTGGTTGGCGAGCTTGGTCGTCTGGCCGACTCCATTTTCGCCCACCAAGGTGATGTTCTTCCCCATCTTTTCAAAGATGGGCCTGGCACGCTCGAAGGCCTTCTCGGACCCGCCGGCCATGATGGTGAGCGAGGCTGCCTTGGCGCCAACCTCGCCGCCGGAAACTGGTGTATCGAGGTAGTCGCAGCCGAGCTCATTGACCCTGGCAGCGAATTTCTTCGTTTCGATCGGCGAGATCGAGCTCATGTCGATGACGAGCTTCCCTGGGCTCAGCCCCTGCGCCACGCCCTTGTCGCCAAACAACACCTCGGCCACCTGCGGCGTGTCCGAGACCATCGTGATGACGATGTCGGCCGCCCGCGCGACCGAGTCGTGGCCACGGACTGCCTTCAGGCCCCTTGCGACCAGCTCGGCGGGCAGCGGCTTGCGGTGCTCGCTGGAGAAAACCGCATAGCCGGCATCGAGCAGATGCCCTGCCATCGGCGCGCCCATGATGCCGAGACCAATAAAACCGATTGTCTCCACTTTCTTTCTCCGATTGCAGCAGTTCAGGCCGCAGCTGTTCCCTTCCGTGCGAATTGCCTGAACCAGCCAAGCCCTTCGACGGTTCCGCCCGTGGGCCGATACTCGGCTCCGACCCAGCCGGAATAGCCAATGCGATCAAGGTGTTCGTGGAGGAACTGATAGTTGATCTCTCCCGTTCCCGGCTCGTTGCGGCCGGGATTGTCCGCAATCTGGATATGCGAGATGCGGTTGAGGTTCTTCTCGATGGTACGGGCGAGATCTCCCTCCATGACCTGCATGTGATAGATGTCGTATTGCAGATAGAGGTTGTCCGATCCAATGCGGTCGATGAGGTCGAGCGCCTGCCGCGAATGGGTAAGAAAGAATCCAGGAATGTCGCGTGTATTGATCGGCTCGACCAAAAGCCTGATGCCGGATTCGCTAAGCTTTTCTGCGGCATAGCGTAGGTTCCTTACGAAAGTATTCTGGAGTTGTGTGCGATCGGCGCCTTGCGGAGCGATGCCTGCAAGGCAATTCACCTGGTTGCAGCCGAGCGCCTTTGCGTAGCGTATCGCCATCTCGACGCCCTGCTGAAACTCCTCGACACGGTCCGGCAGGATGGCAATGCCGCGCTCTCCCTTGCTCCAGTCGCCCAGCGGGAGGTTGAAGAGCGCCTGCGTCAGCCGGTTCTGCCTCAGCCTAGTGGCAATGACTTCCGGCGCATGATCGTACGGGCCGACATATTCGACCGCCTCAAAACCCGCATTCGCCGCCGCGGCGAAACGGTCGAGGAAGTCATGCTCGGTGAAGAGCATCGAAAGATTGGCGGAAAACTTCGGCATGGCTCCCTCCCTCAATCCAACAGGGCTATGGCGGTGGGCGCATCCTCGTTCGATGCGGCAAGCTCCTCGAATTCGACGATGTTGTCGATCTCGGTGCCCATCGAGATGTTGGTGACGCGTTCCAGGATGAACTCGACGACCACCGGGACCTGGAATTCCTTCGTCAGCCGCTCGGCCTCCCTGAACGCGGCGGCGCATTCTTCCGGCCGGCGTACGCGTATTGCCTTGCAGCCCATGGCTTCCGCGACGGCGACATGGTCGACGCCATAGCCCGCCTCGGGATCCTCTGCCCTGTTCACATTCTCGAAGGCGAGGCTCACCTCATAATCCATCGCAAAGCCGCGCTGCGCCTGCCGGATCAAGCCGAGATAGGCGTTATTCACGACGACGTGGATGAAAGGCAGTCGGTACTGTGCACCCACCGCCAGCTCCTCGATCAGGAACTGGAAGTCGTAGTCGCCTGATAGCGCCACGATCGTGCGGTCGGGATCGGCAGCGCGCACGCCGATCGCCGCCGGCAGCGTCCAGCCGAGCGGACCGGCCTGGCCGCAATTGATCCAGTTGCGCGGTTTGTAGACATGGAGGAATTGCGCGCCGGCGATCTGGCTGAGTCCGATCGTCGTGACATAGGTGGTGTCGCGCGCCAGCGCCTTGTTCATCTCCTCGTAGACCCGCTGAGGCTTGAGTGGCGTCTGGTCGAAATGCGTCTTGCGCTTCATCGTCTTTTTGCGCTGCCGGCATTCCCTCGCCCAGGCCGACCAGTCCCGCAGCTTCCCGGCGGCCTTCCATTCCGTGGCCACGTCGAGCAGCATCTTGAGCGCCGCCCCGGCGTCTGAAACGACACCTAGGTCCGGAGCAAAGACGCGGCCGATCTGTGTCGGCTCGATGTCGATGTGAACGAATTTTCGGCCGGCAGTATACTTGTCGACCGACCCGGTGTGCCTGTTCGCCCAGCGATTGCCGATACCAAGCGCGAAATCGGAGGCGAGCATGGTCGCATTGCCGTAGCGGTGCGACGTCTGCAGGCCGCACATACCGGCCATCAACGGATGATCGTCGGGAATCGCGCCCCAGCCCATCAGCGTGGGGATGACTGGAACGCCGGTGATCTCTGCGAATTCGATCAACAGGTCCGAAGCGTCGGCATTGATGATGCCGCCGCCGGCAACGATCAGCGGCCGCTCGGCAGCATTCAGCATGGCTACCGCCTTCTCGGCTTGCCTGCGGCTCATCCTCGGCCTTTCGACCGGCAGCGGCTCGTAGGTCTCGACGTCGAACTCGATCTTGGCGAGCTGGACGTCGACAGGCAGGTCGATCAGGACCGGCCCGGGCCGGCCGGAACGCATCAAGTGGAAGGCCTTCTGCAACGCCATCGGCACCTGGTAAGGCTCCATGACGGTGACTGCCCATTTGGTGACCGGCGCCGCGATCGAAGCGATGTCGACGGCCTGGAAGTCTTCCTTGGTGAGCCGAGCTCGCGGCGCCTGTCCGGTGATGCAGAGGATCGGAACGGAATCAGCCGATGCCGAATAGAGGCCCGTGATCATGTCGGTTCCGGCCGGGCCTGAAGTTCCGAGGCAAAGGCCGACATTGCCTGCCTTGGCGCGCGTGTAGCCTTCCGCCATGTGCGAGGCGGCCTCGACATGGCGTGCAAGGATATGGCGGATCGTGCCGCGAGCCTTCATCGCGGAATAAAGCGGATTGATCGCCGCGCCGGGCACGCCGAAGGCGCAGGAAATGCCCTCCCTCTCGAGGACGAGAACTGCGGCATCGACCGCGCGCATCCTGGCCATGAACCGTCTCCTTTCATCTTGCCGGCCAAGCATGCGGCAGCATCCCGCATTTTTCAATTTTTCAGAAATTTTTTTCATTCCTTGGGAAATTGTGCTTTCACTTTGGACTCGTTGCATTTTCCGTTTTCCAATGGAGCGAATATTCCACATTGCAAAAAATTTTTTTAGGATCGCAGGATGGAGATCATCGAAAAACGCCGCCGCGGCAGGCCACGCGCCTTCAATGCTCCTGTCGACCCGACAGCGGTGCAGTCGCTCGACCGGGCCTTGCGGATCCTGTCGATTGTTGCCGGCAGCGACGGGCTTTCGCTGTCGGAGGTTGCGGAGCGATCCGGACTGGCCGCCTCCACCGCCTACCGTATGCTGACGACTCTCCAGAGCCACGGCATGGTCGAGTTCGCCGAACAGCAGCAGCTCTGGTCGGTCGGGGTGGAGGCCTTCCGCATCGGCTCGGCATTCCTCAGAAGCCGCAAGCTGGTCGACCGTGCGCGGTCGGTCATGCAGGAACTGATGGAGAAGACCGGCGAGACCGCCAATCTAGGTGTTGCCGAAGATGATTGCGTTGTGTTCGTGAGCCAGGTCGAGACGCACCAGGCGATCCGCGCCTTTTTCCGCCCCGGGACCCGAAGCCCGTTTCACGCGTCCGGCATCGGCAAGGCAATCCTTGCTCATCTCTCGCCGGCTCGACTCGAGGCGATCATCGAGGAGACGAGGCTAGAGCCCTTCACTGCAAAGACGCTGTCGCATAGCAGCGATCTCGAGGCCGATTTGGAAAAGATCAGGGCACGCGGCTGGTCGGTGGACGATGAGGAGCGGTTCCCCGGGATGCGCTGTATCGCAGCGGCTATTTTCAACGAGTTTGCGGAGCCGGTCGGCGGGATTTCGATTTCGGGTCCGACCGTGCGAGTGACACCGGACAGGCTAGCGGCGTTCGGACCGGAAGTTCGCCGGGCCGCCGCTGCTGTCACGACGATGATCGGCGGCATTTTGCCGGACCAGGGCTGAGCGGAGATCACTGATCCGGTGCTCTCACGAGCGGGCTCGGGCCCTCATTCGCGCCTCTAACGGCTCCCTTGAGCAGTTATCGGTTGTTACGGAGGAACTTTCTTCCTTCCTGACGGTTCGGCTGCCGTCAAGAATCGGAGGCGCCACTATGGCCGGAAGAAACGGTCAGCCATGGACGCCGGACGAGATTCAACAGCTCCGCAAGCTGGTCGAAGCTGGTTCCTCGGCCGCAGAAATAGCAAGCAGGCTTGATCGCACAGTGCCCGGGATCAAGGGCAAGATTCAGTCGATAGGTCTGCACAGGGACTCTTCAACCCGGCGCGGCGCAGGCAGGCCATCCGCCGTTCGTTGATCTACGCGGCCGGTTCTGCTCCAGAGCTTCCGGGCTGCCCGTGCTATTCGTCCCGGTTAACCGGCGCTTCGATCGCGGGACCTTCGTCTTCTTCCTTGATCCGATCATTCACGATGTAGCTGATATATCGCTTCTGCGCGTCACGCTCGCCGCTGTAGAGCACGGAGCCGTCCTTGGCACGCCAGCAGCGCAGCTCGTAATCGTAGAACTTACAGCCCTTGCCCGGCCCGCGCAGACCGAGCTCGCCGGCGATCCGCTTCACATAGCTCATCAATTCATCATCGGCGGCCTCGCGCCAGTCGATGTAGTAGGTGCGCCCCTTGGTCGACGCTGTAGCGTTGATCACGGTCGCGCCGACCCCGCCGATCCGGCAAGTGACGGACCGCTCGTCGCTTCCTACGATCATGATGTCGGGGCAGCGCGGCTTCAATGCCGACGCCACCTCTTCGATTGTCATGCCAGGCCAGATGCCGAGCCGATTCTCGGAAGCCGACGCCGCGGCGACTGAAATGAAAATTCCAACAGCGGAAAGAGTGGGCAGGGTTCGGTAGTGCATCGAATCACTCCGCTAGGCTCACCCCGCGCAGCAGTCAGGATGCCATAGCCATGGCTGTTTGCCAGCCATTTGTCGGCTCAGCGCATCCCGGTCAGATGGCGCAGCCAGAAGGCAAGCACGACGAAGCCCACTGCAAAAGCAACACCCGTCCAGTCGATCTTGGCCTGCTTCATCCGGCGCGCAATTTCCGACAGCAGGAAGGCTGCGACGGTGAGAAAAACAAATAGCGCAACGAAGCGGATCATTTCCAGCGACCTTGAATGCGCGCCAGCGCCGGCCAGCGACGCGGCTCAACTGTCACTCATAGTTCTGGCGAGATTTTGTCGGCGTGGACGGCGTAACGGAACGCTAACCATTAGAACATTAGATATTATGCATGGATAAAATGGCGCTTACCGTTCAGCGGTTGCCGTCATTCGGCTTCATCGCCCGGCGTCTGGTTCCGGTGCTGGTCGGCGTGGCGGCCGCCATAGGCTACGCCGCCTGGACCTGGCCGGAAGTAGTCCCGCAACTCGTGCCCGTCGCGGTGAAGCCCGACCCGGTCGCGCGGGCCGAATCCAGCTTCAGCTACACCTTCAGCCTCGCCAAGCTCCTGGAAGAACGCTGCGGCGAGGTCGAAATGCAGTCGCTCGCCATTGCAAGCGATGCCGAGAAGCGATCCGACCTCGACATGGTCGCGCGTGCCTGGACGGCAGCCACGAAACGTGCCCGTACGATCACCACCGCGCGTTCATGCAATCACATCCGCGCAGAAATCGCGGCCGGCGTGCGGCGCGCCGAGAAGGCCGGATACTGGTCCTGGCCCACGGATTAACGGCACACTCACGTCCCAGTGCGGCTGAGCTGAGTTACAGCCCAGTGGTCCCGCCAGTCTAAGTCAGCTGTGGTGGTAAAACATGGCGCTCACGCTGGCGCCAAGTGCAAGACCAACAGGTAAGCCCATCTCAAAGCTGCCAACCACTGCTCCCAAGGCGGCACCGATGCTGACGCCGATCGTCATTCCGATCGCGAGTTGAGCATAGGGATCATTCTTCATGCTGTTGGAATTTCCAAGCGGCAGAATGGTTCCGCGGTCGCAGTTTAATCCGGCTTGCAATTGTCGGGGGGAAGCAGATCGACCAAAATAGGGCCGAAAGTGTTGCCCATCTGTCAGGTATAAACCTGAACTATATCTCCGGGTCGGACAATCTGAAGAGTGGTGCCCCCGGCAGGATTCGAACCCGCGACCAACGGTTTACAAAACCGCTGCTCTACCAGCTGAGCTACAAGGGCACGGCGCTCCGGTTAGCACATTTGCCGCCGCAGTAAAGTCAATTGTCCAGCAAGGCCGCCTCGATTTTCACAAACGCTCGCCGCTAGGCATCGCCGGCGAGGGTCTCCAGATCCTCCATTGCCGGCACCCACGGCAGTGCCGAGTGGCGCCAAAACTGCCGCGATGGACGCAGCTCATTTTTCTGGTGGATCGTGCCGACGCGAACGCCGATGGTTCCGCGATTCGATTCGGCCGACGTCGTATAGATGGGCGAGCCGCAATCCCCACAGAAGGCTTGGATGCGCCTGGCTCCGCTGTCTGCAGTCTTGACGTAGATCTTCGGGCTTCCCGCAGTGAGCTTGAAGTCTGCCGCTGCTGCAGGGACCGTCACCCGAAAGGCAGAACCCGTCAGTGCCTGGCAATCGGTGCAGTGGCAGATGCTTACTTCGCCGGGATCGACATCAGCTTGATAGCTTATCGCGCCGCAATGGCATGAACCTTCTATCTTCATCATAGGGTCTCCTCGAAACTTGCCTCCAGAAGCTCAGGCAGCTTTGCAGGCGCTGACACACCATGCTAACCGATACGCCTCCCGCCAGAAATCTCACTGGCCGAAAGTGATGCCAAAACCGACACCGACCTTCGCCTTCGTTTCGTCCGACACAGATGACGCCCGCAACGCCGCGGCGCGGCTCACCACCATCTACGGTCAGCACAGCGTCGCTGAGGCCGATATCGTCGTCGCTCTCGGCGGTGACGGATTCCTGCTGCAGACGCTGCGCCACACGATGGGCAGCGGAAAGCGCGTCTACGGGATGAATCGCGGCACTATCGGCTTTCTGATGAACGAGTTCCGCGAGAGGGATCTGGAGAAGCGAGTCGAGGCGGCGATTGCCGAGACCATCCGTCCGCTCGAGATGCATGTCGTGACGGAGACCGGTGAAGAAGCGTCTGCGCTCGCCATCAACGAAGTGTCTCTGTTCCGCCAGTCCTATCAGGCTGCGAAGCTCAGGATCGCCGTCGACGACAAGGTGCGGCTGGCAGAGCTGGTCTGCGACGGCATTATGGTAGCGACGCCTGCGGGCTCGACCGCCTACAACTTGTCGGCCCACGGGCCGATCGTGCCCCTCGATGCGCCTCTTCTGGCCCTCACCCCGGTGAGCCCCTACCGGCCGCGGCGCTGGCGCGGCGCGCTGCTGCCCAACAAATCCGTCGTTCACTTCGAGACGCTCGAACCATCGAAGCGGCCGGTCAATGCGGCGGCCGACAACGAAGAGATCAAGTCGGTCATCTCCGTCACTGTGCGCGAGTCGTCCGAAAAGACGGCTACATTGCTGTTCGATCCCAGCCATTCCTGGGACGACCGCATCCTCGCCGAGCAGTTCCGCTACTGACTTACCCAGGCCCACTTGGCCGTTTTGTTCAAGCCAGCGCGGTTGCCTGCCCTATCCTTTTGGTGAACGCGTCTCATCCACGCACGCGCAAACCGGAGTGACTGATCATGAACCCGAAGATCAGAATCATCACATTGGGCGTGAGCGACCTTGAACGCTCGCTCGCCTTCTATCGCGATGGCCTTGGATTTCCGACTGAAGGAATTGTTGGACAGGAGTGGGAAGACGGCGCGATCGTCCTCTTCAACCTCGACGACGACCTGACGCTCTCGCTTTACCCGACCGATTCCCTCGCCAAAGATGCGAACGTCCCGGCCACACAATCCAGGCTGGGGGCCGTATCGATCGGCCATCTGGTTGCCTCCAAGGAAGCCGTCGACGCGGTTATGAAGCAGGCCGCCTCGGCCGGCGCAGTGGTAACCGATCCGCCGCATGACCGGTTCTGGGGCGGCTATTCCGGCTATTTCCATGACCCGGACGGCCACCTGTGGGAGATCGTCTGGCATCCAAAATGGAGCTTGGCGGTCTAGCACATCGGACCGAAACATGCGCAGCGGTTTCGCAGAAATCCGATGCGTAAACAAAAAGATGGAGCCGGTGGCGATCCAATTGAATCGCAACCGCTCTATGATTCAGGCAGATCTAGCCGGCCGAAAAGAAGGCTGCCGCGCGTCGGCGACTTGAACACGGTTGCGTGCGTTATTAAGTATGTCGTGTCACAAGGCCGGGAATTCCGGTCGTTTGTGTTGACAAAATCCGCGCTTCTCCGTACTGCAGTGCACAAATCTCGCAAGCGGGGGCGCTTGCCGCGGCTTCGTCGCTGGACATAAAGACAGCCTGACACGTGTCATCTGAAGACCAGACCGCCCTAGAGGCGTTGAACTTTGCTAATCTTGGCCTCTCGCCGAAAGTGCTTTCGGCGGTGGTTGATGCTGGCTATACGACTCCGACCCCAATCCAGGCCGGCGCCATTCCTCACGCTTTGCAAGGCAAGGACGTGTTGGGAATTGCCCAGACCGGCACCGGCAAAACCGCATCCTTCGTGTTGCCGATGCTGACGCGATTGGAAAAGGGCCGCGCCCGTGCGCGCATGCCGCGCACGCTGATCCTCGAGCCGACACGCGAGCTCGCGGCGCAGGTCGAGGAGAATTTTGTTAGATACGGCAAGAACCACCGGCTCAACATCGCGCTCCTGATCGGCGGCGTTTCGTTCGACGACCAGGAAAAGAAGCTGGAGCGCGGCGCCGACGTGTTGATCGCCACGCCCGGCCGGCTGCTCGACCATTTCGAGCGCGGCAAGCTCCTGCTGACCGGCGTGGAGATCCTCGTCATCGACGAGGCCGACCGCATGCTCGACATGGGCTTCATTCCCGACATCGAGCGCATCTGCAAGCTGATCCCATTCACGCGCCAGACGCTGTTCTTTTCAGCGACAATGCCGCCGGAAATTACCAAGCTTACCGAGCAGTTCCTGCATGCCCCGGTGCGCATCGAGGTTTCCCGCGCCGCGACAACTGCGACCAATATCGTTCAGCGGCTAGTCAAGTCCGGCTCCAAGCCCTGGGAGAAGCGCGCGGTGCTGCGCGAGTTGATCCGCTCGGAGGCAGACAGCCTCAAGAACGCGATTATCTTCTGCAACCGCAAGGTCGACGTATCCGAGCTTTTCCGTTCCCTTATCAAGTATGATTTCGATGCAGGCGCCCTGCACGGCGACATGGACCAGCGTGCCCGCATGACCATGCTTTCCAATTTCCGCGACGGCCGCCTGAAGCTGCTCGTCGCCTCGGATGTCGCGGCACGTGGCCTCGACATTCCCGATGTCAGCCATGTCTTCAATTTCGACGTGCCGATCCACGCGGAGGACTATGTCCACCGAATCGGACGCACGGGGCGCGCAGGCCGCTCGGGCAAGTCGTTCACCATCGCCACCAAGTCAGACACGAAGAACGTCGATGCGATCGAGAAGCTGATCGGCCAGAAAATCGAATGGCACGATGGCGACCTCTCGACGATCTTCACCAGTGAAGGCGAAGAGGAGCAGCCGCGCCGTGGCCGGGCGAAGGCTCGCGGTGAGAAGCGCGGCGAGAAGCGTGATCGCAAGCCGCGCGGCGAGCGGCACGCAACGCCCCCGGTCGAGCCCACCGCGGAAGATGTCGCCGAACAGCCTTCGCTTGTTCCGGCCGAAGTCATCGAAGCTCGCCGCCAGCGCAAACAGGCGATCAGATCCGAGAATTCGCAGCGCAAGAGCGGACCAGAGGAGCCGGGACGTGAGGAGCGCCCTGCCCGCAACGACCGCCCGCATCGCCGCCGCGATGACGAAGCGAATACCGTCGTCGGTTTTGGCGACGACATGCCGGCCTTCATGAAGGTCGCCGTCAAAGTCTAGGTTCTTCTTGTCGCGGTTCTCATCGAGCGCCGTGACATTTCTGCGCTGCTCAGCTCTTGCCGGACCTCAGCCCCGCCTCGTAGGACTTCCTCGCCCAGAACGCCATTTCGTCGGGATCGTCCACCGCGCTGTCCGGCACGGTCCAGTAAGGCATGGCTACCCGTTTTCCGTGCCGCGAACCGATATAGGTCCACTGTTTGCAGCCTGCTGCCTCGAGCTCCGGCGCAAGTTCCGGATCGCCCTTGAGCATCAGTTCGCCGCGTATCTCGACTGCGATGATCACGCCTCGATGGTAAATGCCTTTGCCACCGAACATCCGGCGGATGTCGACCGGTCCGAGCCCGGCAAAGAGATCGCTGATCGCCTCGTTGTCCATGTCAGCAGTATGGCAGGCGTGCGCTGGCTTTGCCATTGGCCGGCGCTATGTTGGCCTCATCAACCTGCCAACACATGACAATCAGCGTGAGCCTCAAATGCCGATGAAACTCGAAGGGTCGTGCCGTTGCGGAGCGGTGCGCTTCACCGTCGACAGCCATACGCCTGTCCCCTATCAACTCTGCTACTGCTCGATCTGCCGCAAGCAGCAAGGCGGCGGCGGATTCGCCATCAATCTCGGCGCTGACTCCTCGACGCTCAAGATCACCGGCAAACACAATCTCGGCGTCTATCGCGCAGAGATCGAGGACGATGAGCATGCGGTCCGCGAAGTCTCGACCGGCGAGCGCAATTTTTGTCGCAAGTGCGGTTCGGCTCTGTGGCTCTACGATCCGACCTGGCCGGAACTGGTCCACCCCTTCGCCTCTGCAATCGATACTGAATTGCCGGAGCCGCCGCAGCGGACCCATCTCATGCTGAAATACAAGCCCTCCTGGGTCGAGCCGGACATCCGCGAGGGTGACCTGGTATTCGAGGTTTACCCCGAAGAATCGATCGCCGACTGGCACAGGAGGCACGGCCTCTGGATCGACTGAGGTCCATCTATAGTCTGCGGATCAAATTCGTCCAAAAACCGCTAACGCCTTTCGTTGACGAGGCCCTTCGGTTCGGTCCGATGCGCTATAGCTTTTTGCAGCCAAGTGGAATCACTTGGCGCTGCACAAATGCGGCAAAAACAAACTGATAGAGGGCTAGCCCGGTTCTGTCCGACGTCAGCTGCTAAGATGCGGATTGGCCGCCGCTCTCTTCCTCGAAAGTGACTGCAACATCCGCATTTGCAGAAAGGCGAACCCTGTCGCCCTCGATCTCAGCGACAAGGCTGAGGGGAACGAAATGATGGTGGCCTTTGTGGTGGCCCTCTCCGCTGTCCGCCTTGGTCAGCTTGATGCGGTCGCCCTCGACGCGGTCGACTTTACCGACATGGACGCCGTCCGCGCCGATGACTTCCATATGCTCCTTGATGTTGGCGGCATCAGCCATGGTGGCCTCCTCTGGTTGGCTCCTGATAACGGAGGAAACCAGCTAAGGATGCATGGCCACGGCCAGCGGAGCGAATAAATTCGGCCAGGCCTCAGGCCGCGCCGACGGCTCGCGCCTCGGCAAGCGCCTTGAGATCGGCAGGCTTCAGCTCGACGGACTCGCCACAGCCGCAAGCCGAGCTCTGGTTCGGATTGCGGAACGTGAAACCGGTCCTCAGCGTCGTTACCTCGAAATCCATCTCGGTGCCGAGCAGGAACAGCGCTGCCTCCGGTGCGACATAGACATGAGCACCGTCGCGTTCGATGTGGTCGTCCTTCGGATTCGGGTCCGTGACGAGGTCGACCGTGTATTCCATTCCGGCGCACCCGCCCTTCTTGATACCAAGCCGTATACCTTGCGCATTGTCGCGGGTTGCAACGATCTCGCGCACCCGCGTAGCGGCCCTCTCGGTCATCGTGATGACGGCGAAGCGTCCCATACCTTGCTCCATTGCACACGGGTTAAAGGCCCGCGGAAAGATCCTGCCTTAAAATGGTGAATAATCGCGACCTACGCAACCCTGCGATCTCGCAAGCTGTGCAGCTGATGCAACATATCAAACCGAGCATATTGGAACACATGGCTCGCCGTTTCGTTGATCCCAGGATTTTCAACGAGGAGATGACCATGAAAACCCGACTTTTGCCCACCATTACGGGCTTTCTGCTTCTGGCAGGTACCGGAGTGGCGGCGGCCGAGGATATCGTGATCACACCGGAACAGGACACTGTGATCCGCGAATACGTCGTTAAGGAGCACGTCGAGCCTGTAGCGCCTCCGCCGGATTTCGACGTGACCGTCGGTGCGACGGTTCCGGAGGCTGTCGAAATCCGTCCCCTGAACGTGCCCCAAGTCGAGACTCGATATGACTATGTGATTCTCGATAACCGTACGGTCCTCGTCGATCCTGGCACCCGCAGGATCGTGCACATCATCGGCTCAGAAGAGTAGTCTCACGCGGCGGGTGCCTCGATCGGCGCCCGCCGCCTAATACCAGCCGACCGCGATCCGGGCTTCTTCCGACATTCGGTCGGGCGTCCATGGCGGATCGAACACCATATTCACCTCAACGTCCGAAACGCCTTCGACAGCGCAGACCGCATTCTGCACCCAGCCAGGCATCTCGCCCGCCACCGGGCAGCCGGGCGCGGTAAGGGTCATGTCGATCTTCACCGTACGGTCATCCTCGATATCGACCTTGTAGACCAGTCCGAGCTCGTAGATATCGGCCGGAATCTCAGGGTCGTAGACCGTCTTTAGTGCGGCGACGATGTCGTCGGTCAGCCGGGCTACCTCTTCGGGCGGAATGGCCGAGGCAGCAAATTGCGGCTTCGCGCCGTCTTCGACGGCTGCGGTTTCTGGATTCGCGTTTGCGTCTTCCATGATGGTCACCCGAAAAATTTGCGCGCCTTCTCCAGCGCCTCGGCGAGAGCATCGATCTCCGCGCGCGTGTTGTACATGCCGAAGGACGCGCGGCATGTCGAGGTGGTGCCGAACCGTGAGAGCAACGGCTGTGCGCAATGCGTTCCGGCGCGCACGGCAACACCCGAACGATCGATCACCATCGAGACATCGTGCGGATGGACGCCCTCCAGATTGAAGGCGACGATGGCGCCCTTGTCCGGCGCGTCACCATAGATGCGCAGCGAGTTGATCGAGCGCAACCGCTCATGGGCGTAGGCCTTGAGGCCGGCCTCATGCGCAGCGATGCGCTCGCGGCCGACCTTCTCCATATAGTCGAGCGCTGCCCCGAGCCCGATCGCCTGGACGATCGGCGGCGTGCCCGCCTCGAAACGATGGGGCGGATCATTATAGGTGACGTTATCCTCCGTCACCTCGAAGATCATCTCGCCGCCGCCGTGGAAGGGACGCATTACTTCCAGCATCTCCTTGCGGCCGTAGAGCACGCCTATGCCGCTCGGCCCGTATACCTTGTGGCCGGTGAAGGCGAAGAAATCGCAGCCGAGGTCCTGGACGTCGATCGGCATGTGAACGGCGCTCTGGCTGCCGTCGACGAGGACCGGAATGCCGCGCGCGTGGGCGATGCGAACGATTTCCTTGATCGGTGTCACTGTGCCGAGCACGTTCGACATTTGCGTGATGGCGACGAGCTTCGTGCGATCCGTCAGCTTCTTCTCGAACTCCTCGATGTGGAAGATGCCGTCGTCGTCGACAGGCGCCCATACGAGCTTCGCGCCTTGCCGCTCGCGAATGAAATGCCACGGCACTATGTTGGAATGGTGCTCCATGATCGAGAGCACGATCTCATCGCCTTCGCCGATCCGCGGCATCCCCCAGCCATAGGCGACCAGGTTGATCGCAGACGTCGTATTGGACGTGAAGACGATCTCTTCGGTGCTGGGGGCGTTGAGGAAACGGCGCACGGTTTCGCGCGCTTTTTCATACGCGTCGGTTGCGGCATTCGACAGGAAATGCAGGCCGCGGTGAACGTTGGCGTATTCTTCCGCATAAGCGTGATTGACCGCGTCGAGCACTGCCTTCGGCTTCTGCGCTGAGGCGCCATTGTCCAGATAAACGAGCGGCTTGCCGTAGACGCTGCGGGCGAGGATCGGGAAGTCGCGGCGGATCGCCTCAACATCATAGCCGTTGGCAGGGGTGTCAAGCATCGTAGCTGATGAACTCCATCAGCGACCCGTCCGGATCGCGGAAATATACGCTAGCCCCGTCGCCTTTTGCGCCATAGCGGGCAATCGGCCCCAGCTCGATCTCCACACCCTCGGCTTCCAGGTGGCGTCGTGCGTGTTCGATCGGTCCGTGCCAGCGGAAGCAAAGGTCGCTGTTGCCCGGAGCGACTGGAATGCGAGCGAGCGGATCGCCCTTCTTGTCGGGGCCATGAACATTGAGCTGCTGCTCGCCCAGCCGAAACACCCAGCCGCCGCCCTTCGCCGGGACGGCCTCGGCGCCGATCACGCGTGTGTAGAAATCCACCGCCCTCTCCCAATCGGAGACGTGGATCACGCAGTGGTCGAGGCTTGTTCTAGCCATGCGCTGCGAACCAATCTCCAAGCACGCCCTCCAACGCGTCGACGATGGGCTCCTCGTCCAGTTCCTCGATGACTTCGGCGAGGAAGGCCTTGACCAACAGCCCGCGCGCCGCCTTCTCGTCGATGCCGCGCGACATCAGATAGAAGAGATGATTGCTGTCGATCTCGGTGACCGTCGCACCATGGCCGCACTGCACGTCGTCGGCGAAGATCTCCAGCTCCGGCTTGGTCGAGAACTCACCCTCGTCGGAAAGCAGCAGCGTATTGCAGGCCATCTTGGCGTCGGTCTTCTGCGCCCTCTGGTGCACGTTGATGCGCCCCTGGAAGACCCCGCGCGCCTTGCCCGTCACCACGTTGCGCACGACTTCCGTCGAATTCGTATGCGCCGCGGCGTGGTCGAGGGTCATCGTGACGTCGGTATGCGTGTCGCCGGAGAGCAGGTTGACCCCGCGCAGGGTGAAGACACCGCCCTCGCCTTTTGCGGCAACGCGAATTTCCTGTCGCACCAGCCTGCCGCCGGCATTCATGACGAACAGCGTCAATTTGGCGTTCTTGCCAAGCTCGGCATTGAACTGGCCGAGATGGGTGGCACCTTCCGCATGATCCTGGACGATCAGCCAGCTGACATCGGCATCGTCACCTAGGATCAGGTGGCTGACCGAGCTCACCAGGGCAGCGCCGCCGCCGGTCTGGCGTTCGACGATCGTCGCCTTAGCCCCGGCGCCGACGCGGACCGGCAGACGGACATGCACCTGCCCGCCATCCTGGACGTTCTGCACCTCTATGGGGCTTTCCAAAATGGCACCGGCCTCGATGTCGAGGAAGAAACCGTCCGCGACGAAGGCGGCATTGATCGCGCCGACCGCATCGTCCGTGCCGCGCAGCTCGAGCGCCGGCGCGAAGCTTCCGTCCTGCAGCATCTCCTCGAGCCGCTTCACGCCGACGCCTTCGATCGAGACGGTACGCTTGGCGGCAACGCCGTTGAGCACCGGCAGCACCGACGAGCCCGCAATCAGGGGGTCGACGGACTTGGCGACCTTCGACGCGTCGAAAGCGGGCACGGCGTTCAGCAGACGCCTGAGATCGGTGTAATGCCAGGCTTCGACGCGCCGCGTCGGCAGTCCTGCCTTCAGCGACTCGATGGCGTTGTCGCGCTTCACCGCGATCGCCGCATCACCGGGCAGGTTCGAGAGCCGCTCCCCGAAGGCATCGATCAGGGCCGTTTCAGCAGCCGTGAGCGGAGGTTTGATCTGCACGTTCATGGTGGTCACCTAAGCCGCCTCGCCGACAAGGTTTGCATAGCCGCTTGCCTCGAGTTCCAGCGCTAGCTCCTTGTCGCCCGACTTCACCACCTGACCCTTGAAGAGCACATGCACGGAGTCCGGGACGATATATTGCAGGAGCCGCTGGTAATGCGTGATGACGATGATCGAGCGGTCAGGCGAGCGCAGTGCATTGACGCCCTCGGCTACGATCTTCAGCGCATCGATGTCGAGGCCGGAGTCGGTCTCGTCGAGCACGCAGAGCTTCGGCTCGAGCAGCTTCATCTGCAGGATCTCGGCGCGCTTCTTCTCGCCGCCTGAGAAGCCGACATTGAGCGGCCGCTTCAGCATGGCCATGTCCATGTTGAGGGCTTCGGCCCCTTGCTTCACCTTCTTCAGGAGGTCGGGAATCTTCAGTTCCGGCTCGCCTCGCGCCTTGCGCTGCGCGTTGAGCGCCACCTTGAGAAACTCCATCGTGGGCACGCCGGGAATTTCGAGAGGGTACTGGAAGGCCAGGAAGATGCCTGCAGTTGCCCGCTCGGCCGGATCCATTTCGAGGATCGAATGACCGTTGAAGAGGATGTCGCCCTCGGTAACCTCGTAATCCTCGCGACCGGCAAGGATATAGGACAGCGTCGATTTGCCGGAGCCGTTCGGCCCCATGATGGCGGCCACTTCGCCAT
Source organism: Mesorhizobium sp. BAC0120 (assembly GCF_033542235.1). Taxonomy (NCBI): domain Bacteria; kingdom Pseudomonadati; phylum Pseudomonadota; class Alphaproteobacteria; order Hyphomicrobiales; family Phyllobacteriaceae; genus Mesorhizobium; species Mesorhizobium sp. BAC0120. The sequence continues at coordinate 131,715 of NZ_JAWRCU010000008.1, forward strand.
CCCTCACCGTCAGGTTCAGCCCGCGGATGATCTCGGTCCCGTCTTCGACGATGCGGGCATGGAGGTTCCTGATTTCAAGCATTTTTCTTAGTTCTCACGACTTTGCGTAATCTACTTCACGAGAGCGAGCAGCATCGCTCCGACGAATCTCATTCCAGCTAGCGCCAATTGAAGCCAGTCGAACAAATCCACCCACCGTCCCGCACGTTCCATCCGCTCGCGCAGATAGACATGGCGACGTTTGGGTTCCTTGCTCACCCCACGCTTCCCTCAAGGCTGATGCCGATAAGCTTCTGCGCCTCGACGGCAAACTCCATCGGCAGTTCCTGGATGACTTCCTTGACGAAGCCGTTGACGATGAGCGCGATCGCCTCCTCTTCGGGAATGCCGCGCTGCATGACATAGAACTTCTGGTCCTCGGAGATCTTCGAGGTGGTAGCCTCGTGCTCCAGCTTGGCCGAAGAGTTCTTGGCCTCGATGTAGGGCACCGTGTGCGCGCCGCAGTTGTTGCCGATCAGGAGCGAGTCGCAGTTGGTGAAGTTGCGCGCGTTTTCGGCCTTGCGATGCACGCTCACCTTGCCGCGATAGGTGTTCTGCGAGAAGCCGGCGGCGATGCCCTTGGAAATGATCCGGCTCGACGTGTTCTTGCCGAGATGCAGCATCTTGGTGCCGCTGTCGACCTGCTGATAGCCATTCGAGACGGCGATCGAATAGAACTCGCCGCGAGAGTCGTCGCCACGCAGGATGCATGATGGATACTTCCAGGTGATTGCCGAGCCGGTCTCGACCTGCGTCCACGAGATCTTCGAGCGATCGCCGCGGCAGTCGCCCCGCTTCGTCACGAAGTTGTATATGCCGCCCTTGCCCTGGGCATCGCCAGGATACCAGTTCTGCACGGTCGAATACTTGATCTCGGCGTCGTCCAGAGCGATCAGCTCGACGACCGCGGCGTGCAGCTGGTTTTCGTCGCGCTGCGGCGCCGTGCAGCCTTCGAGATAGGATACGTAGGCGCCCTCCTCGGCAATGATCAGCGTGCGCTCGAACTGGCCGGTGTTGCGCTCGTTGATACGGAAATAGGTGGAAAGCTCCATCGGGCAGCGCACGCCCTTCGGCACGAAGACGAAGGAGCCGTCGGTAAAAACGGCCGAATTCAGGGCTGCATAGAAATTGTCGCCTTGCGGCACGACCGAGCCGAGGTATTTCTTGACCATTTCGGGATGCTCGCGGATCGCCTCCGAGATCGAGCAGAAGATCACGCCAGCGGCTGCCAGCTCCTTCTTGAAGGTCGTGATGACGGAGATGGAATCGAACACAGCGTCGACCGCGACTCGGCCCGACTTGTAGACGTTGTCGTCGGCCTCGCCATCACCGCCGTTCGGTTTCCTGACGCCGGCCAGGATCTCCTGCTCCTTCAGCGGGATGCCGAGCTTCTCGTAAGTCTTCAGGATTTCCGGATCGACTTCATCGAGGGAGCGCGGCCCGGCATAGCTCTTCGGCGCCGCGTAGTAGTGGACATCCTGGAAGTCGATCTTCGGGTAGGCCACGCGCGCCCAGCTCGGCTCCTCCATGTCCAGCCAGCGGCGATAGGCATGGAGACGCCATTCGAGCATCCATTCGGGCTCGTGCTTCTTGGCCGAGATCAGGCGGATGATGTCTTCGTTCAGGCCTTTGGGGGCCTTGTCCGTCTCGATCGAGGTTTCGAATCCGTATTTGTACTGGTCCACATCGATTTTACGGACCTGCTCGATCGTCTCCTGCACAGCAGGCATATGCGTTCTCCATCCTCGCCGGGGTCAAGGCCCGGCAGTCTTCAAACTATGGCACCGCCGCGACGGCGTGGCCCTCATATAGTGCAGCCCGGCTCAAACTTCACCCGGTTACTCCATTTTAAAGGAGCAAAAACCGCACCAATTCCGCGGCCTTGTGGCCGCATGCCGCATCTGGAGCAGGATGAATGCAGTAGGTCATTCGTCCTGCTTCAGCCTTTGTTTCTAACAGCATGATCTTGCCCGAAAAGTCTGCAACTTTTCGGGATCATGCTCTAAGCGGCCTTCGTTCGTTGCTCGTGCCGGCCGACGATCGCGGCCAGAGCGTCCGCGAACAGTTGAAGCTCCTCGTCGCTGGTCGAATGGCCAATCGAGACGCGTAGCGCGCCGGCGTCGTCGCCAAATCCCATCGCCTTCAGCACATGGCTGGGCCCGACCTTGCCGGAGGAGCAGGCGGAACCGGCCGAGACGGCCACACCTGCCAGGTCGAAGGCGATCTGCGCGGTCTCGGCCTTGATGCCGGGCAACGCGAAGAAGGTGGTGTTCGGCAGGCGCTCGGCGTCCTTGCCGAAGATCATCGCTCCAGGCATGAGCCTGAGGATCATATCCTCGATACGGTCGCGACGTGCCCGAACGGCATTCATGTCGCCGAGCCTCTGCGCAGCTTCCGCCGCAGCCGCCCCGAAGCCGGCGATGGCCGCGAGGTTTTCCGTGCCTGCGCGGTGACCCTTTTCCTGCCCGCCGCCACGCACCAGCGGCATCGGCATCATGAGGTCGGATTTGGCAACGATAGCGCCGGCGCCCTTAGGTCCGCCGACCTTGTGCGACGACACGATGAGGTAGTCGCCGCACGAGATATCGACGGGGACACGTCCGACCGCCTGCACGGAATCCAGCACAAGCACCCCGCCTGCCTCGCCGACGAGCCTGGCAATCTTTGCGACCGGCTGGATAACACCGGTCTCGTTGTTGGCTGTATGTACAGCGACCAGCGGCAAGCCCTCGGATCTCTCATGGGAAGCAAGCGCTGCTCGCAGCGCATCGAGATCAAGCAGGCCGTCACTCCCCACCGGAAGCACGTGGACCTGGTCCTTTCCGAAGCGGCCGCCTGAGAGCAAACACGGGTGATCCGAGGCGGCAACATAAAGCCGCGACATCCTCACGGCGCCGCGTCCCATCTGCCAGTCCGGCGTAAGCAAGGTGGTAGCTGCTTCCGTCGCGCCGGAGGTGAATACGATGTGCCCGGGCTGGGCTCCGACCAGCCCGGCGACCGAGCGCCGCGCCGCCTCGACGACCTTGCGAGCGGCGCGACCTTCGGCATGCACCGAGGACGGGTTTGCGTCCACATCGAGCGCGGCAAGCATCGCTGCACGCGCCGAAGCCAGCAGCGGTGCGCTCGCATTGTGATCGAGATATGCGCGTCTTTCGGCCATCTTCCGCCGATACCAACTCTCAATTCGCGGTCGCGGGGTCAGTTGCGTTATTTCCTTGAATTTTCAAGGTCAGCCGTCCTATTTACCCGCTTTGCCGACGGGGCGGTGCGGCTACTGCCCCAGTTTTGAACAATTCTAAACTAGCTTCTATGGAGCCGCTGGCGCCGCGTCAAGGCCGCATTGGGCGGGTTGCCGACGCGAGGCGCGCGGAAGCTGGTGAGTGCGGAGTAACGAATGCCTGAGGTCATTTTTGCGGGTCCGGCCGGACGTCTCGAGGGCCGCTATCAGCCGTCTAAGCAGAAGAATGCACCGATCGCGATCGTGCTTCACCCGCATCCGCAATTCGGCGGGACGATGAACAACAAGATCGTCTACGAGCTGTTCTACATGTTCCAGAAGCGCGACTTCACGACGGTGCGCTTCAACTTTCGTGGTATCGGCCGCAGCCAGGGCGAGTTCGATCATGGCACCGGCGAGCTGTCCGACGCAGCCGCCGCGCTCGACTGGGTTCAGTCTCTGCATCCCGATTCAAAAAGCTGCTGGGTTGCGGGCTATTCTTTCGGTGCGTGGATCGGCATGCAGCTTCTGATGCGCCGTCCGGAGATCGAAGGTTTCATCTCGGTGGCGCCGCAGCCCAACATCTACGATTTCTCGTTCCTCGCCCCCTGCCCGTCGTCCGGTCTCATCATCCACGGCGATGCCGATAAGGTCGCCCCGCCCAAGGATGTACAAACGCTTGTTGACAAGCTCCATACACAAAAGGGCATCACTATTACTCAGAAAACTCTGAAGGGCGCGAACCACTTCTTCACCGGCATAGAAGATGTATTGCTGGGCGAATGTGCCGATTATCTGGACCGCCGCCTCGCCGGCGAGCTCGCGGACCCCCGGCCGAAACGACTGAGATAACTCGCCATCCCCTTCCAGCCACTGCACTTTTCGCTGACCAGCGACTCTTTGAAGATTAGCCGGGATCATTACTCGACAGTTAACCATTGTCGTGTCACGTTTCTTGTGCAGCGAATCGCTGCGTGGAAGCGGGGTAAACGGATGAGCAGATTCGAAGTCTACAAGGCCAAGAATGGCGAAACGCGATTCCGCTATCGTGCGAGCAATGGCGAGATTATGTTCACTTCAGAAGGCTACAAGGCCAAGGCCTCGGCGATCAGATCGATCGAGTCCCTGAAGAAGAACATCGCTGCAGCCAACATCGAGGAGATCGTAGACATGGCTAAGAAAGCTACACCCAAGGCGGCAGCAGCGCCGAAGGCAGCGACTAAGAAGACCACAGCAAAACCTGCGGCCAAGGCGGCAGCAGCCAAGCCTGCAGCAAAGGCGGCAAAGCCTGCAGCCAAGCCGGCGGCGAAGCCAGCAGCAAAGGCACCGGCCAAAGCGGCAGCGGCAAAGCCGGCTACCAAAGCTGCAGCTAAGCCTGCAGCAAAGGCGGCAAAGCCTGCAGCTAAGGCGGCGGCGAAGCCAGCAGCAAAGGCACCTGCCAAGGCAGCAGCGGCAAAGCCGGCTACCAAAGCTGCAGCAAAGCCTGCCGCTAAGGCCGCCACCAAGCCGGCCGCCAAGGCGAAGGCACCTGCGAAGAAGGCCAAGGCCTGACAAGCTGACTGCGATTACGCGCAGTCAGATCGGGCGGGCGCGCACCCCGCCACTCGCGGCTTTCCGGCACCCAGTAGTCGTTGGAAAGGTGAGTGGCAGGCCCTTCAGCGAGCGAACCGCAAGGTGAGCCCAGGCTTCAGCCTCGATGAAGTCACCGCGCAAGCAGGCGTCTTCGGCGAGGATAACTTCGGCTAGAGTTCTGGCCGCGCCCTCTTTGAGGTCGCGGAACATGTGTGGGTTCTTCCGGCCGCCACCGGAGACGATCCAGAGGCTTGGTCTGTCGGGCAGATGCTCGACCGATTTCAGGATCGCTTCCGCGGAAACGGCAGCCAGCGTGCGTGCACCGTCGGCAAGGTCCATTCCATCGGCCTCGGCAAGAGTGAAGTCGCCGCGGTCCAGCGACTTCGGTCCGCTCTTTGCAAAGAACGGATTGTCGAGATACCGCTTGACGACGGTGCGCACCACGCTCCCTTCGCTGGCGATCGTGCCATCGGCATCGAACGGCACGCCGCCTTCACGTGCGACCCATTGGTCGATCAGTGCATTGCCGGGACCCGTATCGAACGCGATCGGGTCCCCTTTGCCGACATATGTGATGTTGGAGATCCCGCCGATATTGACGAATACGACGGGGCTCATCCTGGCGTAGGGCTCAGGCAGCGAGCGGGCCAATGCGGCGTGGTAGGCAGGCACCAGCGGTGCGCCCTGCCCGTCTTCCTTCATGTCGTTGGCGCGCATGTCATAGATGACCGGGATGCCGGTCGCGCGTGCAAGCAACGGACCGTCGCCTAGCTGAACTGTGATGCCGGCCTGCGGTCGATGCAAAACAGTCTGGCCGTGAAAGCCGATCACCTCCGGCCTGCGCCAATCGGCCGGAGCTCGCTCGAGCAGTGACCTGACCGCTTCCACGTGGCGCTCGGTGATAGCTTCCTCCAGTTGGGCCAGATCGCCGGGCCTGTCTTCGCGTCGGCTGATCGCCTTGGCAGCTTCGAGACCGGCCTCGATCGCGCGGCGGAACGGAGCGGGATAGCCGAAGAAGGCCGTTGGCCCGAACTCGACATGGCTTTCGCCATCGGTTCTGAGCATGGCCGCATCGATGCCGTCCATCGATGTTCCGCTCATCAGCCCAATCGCCGTCATCAAGGCCATAGCCGTCGTCCTTGTGATTCCACTCGTCCAGATGCTAAAGGCGCGCGTCGTGGCTTGCCAACTCAGCCGGCGCATTTCCCGGGAAACAGAAAATGTCCGCCTTCAAATCCGATTTCCTGCGCGTGCTCGACGAGCGCGGTTTCATTCACCAGATCTCCGATCCTCAGGGTCTGGACGATCTCTTCGCGAGGGAGACGGTGACCGGCTATATCGGATTTGACGCCACTGCAAAAAGCCTGCACGCTGGCTCACTCATCCAGATCATGATGCTCCATTGGATGCAGCAGACCGGCCACCGCCCGATCGCATTGATGGGCGGCGGAACCTCGATGATCGGCGATCCGTCCTTCAAGGATGAGGCTCGCAAACTGCTCACGCCGAGGGATATCGACGACAATCTCGCCGGCATCCGCCGCAACTTCGCTCCTTACCTGAATTTCGGTGAAGGGCCTCGCGACGCGCTGATGGTCAACAATGCCGACTGGCTGCTGTCCCTCAACTATGTCGATTTCCTGCGCGATGTCGGTCGACACTTCTCCGTCAACCGCATGCTCTCCTTCGAGAGCGTGAAGCTGAGACTCGAGCGCGAGCAATCCCTGTCGTTCCTCGAATTCAACTACATGATCCTGCAGGCTTACGACTTCGTCGAGCTTCACAAGCGCTATGGCTGCAGGCTGCAGATGGGCGGCTCCGACCAGTGGGGCAACATCGTGAACGGCATCGATCTTGGCCACAAGCTGGGCGCATCGCAGTTGTTCGCATTGACCTCTCCGCTGCTCACCACATCGTCTGGCGCGAAAATGGGCAAGAGTGCTTCCGGCGCCGTCTGGCTCGCGGGAGAAATGCTGAGTCCGTATGACTTCTGGCAATACTGGCGCAACACTGAAGATGCTGACGTCGGGCGCTTCCTGAAGCTCTACACAACACTTCCTCTCGACGAGGCCGGGCGGCTTGCAAGCCTCGGCGGGTCGGAGATCAACGAGGCGAAGAAGGTTCTGGCGACCGAGGTTACTGCGATGTTGCACGGCCGCGCAGCAGCCGAGGCCGCCGCCGAAACAGCGCGCAAGACCTTCGAAGAAGGTACGCTTGCCGAAAGCCTGCCGACCGTCGAGGTACCGAAAGCATCGCTAGAGGCCGGCCTTGGCTTGCTTTCGTTGTTTGTCACAGCGGGGCTTGCCGCATCGAACGGCGAGGCAAGGCGTCATGTCCAAGGCGGCGCCGTGCGCCTCAACGACGAGCCGGTAAAGGATGAGCGTCGTGTCGTGGACTTCTCCGATCTCGGGTCAGAGGGCGTTATCAAGCTTTCGCTTGGCCGCAAGAAGCACGTCCTCGTGCGGCCGGTGTAGCTGTAAACAGGATGCCGAACCGAAAGTCAGTGCAGCAAACAGTTTCAGACTTTTCGGATAGGGAGTCAGCGTCCGTTTGATCCCCTGCTTCGCTGAAGGGTGAAGTTGGCGAAGCGGAGTGGCCGGTCGCCCGTGGCGAGGGCCGGAGCACCGCCGCCATGATCAGCGCCGTGAGCTGACGCCCTGGGGAGGGCCGGCCGCCGATGCGGTTCATGCATCGCCCCGCGTGCCAGCCGGTGCACAGTGCCCGCCAAATGCGGCGGAGCGCTGGTCGAGGTCGATGACCGCGTCCGCCATCGCCAGAACGCCGGTGATGTCTCGGTCGAGCCGCAGGATCGCCTCGCGGCTCGCGGCCGGCCTTAGATAGCTGGGCGGCTCGAAATAGTCGCCGCCGCCAGCCTTCGGTACCGTCAGAAGCAGGCGATCGTCGCGCGCCAGCGCCTGTGGGCGGCCGAGGCCGGGCCGGTCCCCGAGCGCCAGAAAGCGCTCCATGAAGGCCGGGGTGAGCAGCGCCCTCGCGCCGATCTGATCGTTACCCCAGACCTGGTAGAAGTTCTCGAAGCGCGGGTCTTCCAGCCGCACCCGCTCGCGTCCGTTGCGCGCCAGCCAGTCGTGCACCCTGTCGAACAAGCCGCTCTGCAAAACGACCGCCGTGGTGCCCTTCAGCCGCCACGGCAGCCCGATCACGACAAGCAGCCCATCGAAGCTCGTGCGTCGCTCGTCGCCGGAGCCGACATGCAACGTCAGTTCCACGATGCTGACGGCGAGGCCGCGATAGGTGCCGGCCAACTCGTCTTCGGCGGTCGCCCGGTCGAAGCTGCGGAAGAGGCGTTCCTCGCTCAGTTGCCGCATGTCGGGCATGGCCGCGGGACGATAAGTGATGTCGCCGAAGCGCGCCGCGAGCAGGGGCAGTACACGCTGCTTGTACATGCTGCGGTAGCGGTTGCCGAGCGCCAGCGAAGCCCAGGCATAGCCGGCGAAGCCGCCACCGGCGGCGGTGAAGACGAGATCGGAGAGATCGGCCGTCCCATCGAGGCCCGCCAGCGCGAACGCGCCGACCGCGCAGAGCGGCACCCGCCACCGCGCCCGCCTGTTGATCTCGCGCACGGTGTCCCGCCGCGTCGCCTCCAGTTCGTCGAGCACCGGCTTGATGGGCGTGATCAGGGCATCGGCTGCTGCAGGGTCGGGCGACGAAACGGAACCCAGCAGCCAGAACAGGGTGGCCCCGGCGGCCACGCCCAGCACGACCAGGCCGGTGACGAAGCCGAGCACCAGGCCGCCCACAAGCCCCGCCAGGTCGGGCGAATGCCAGAGGCTGACGACCAGGACTGCGGTGAAAGCGGCCGCGGCAAGAGCGGCGGCGCCGGTGATGACCGCCTTGCCAAGACGGGCGCTGCTTTTCGGCATGACCTTACAGGTACTGGGCAGCGTCAACCGGCGTGCGCGCCTCCTGCGGCGCTTCGAAGAACGGCGGCGGCACCGAGACGCCGGCGAGACCGACCAGCAGCGGCCCGGGGAATATCTGCATCGCGTTCCGTAGTTCGCCGACGGCGGTGTTGTAGAAGCGCCGCGCCGCGGCGATGTTGGTCTCCACCTCCTGGTAGCCGCGCTGCGCCTCGATCATCGGCCCGTCCGACTTCAGCGCCGGATAGTTCTCGGCGCGTGCGAACAGCATGGCCATGCCCTGATCCAGCCGGCCTTCCGCCGCGAAGCGCTCGGCAGCCTGGGCCGGTCCCTTCCCGTTGGCCCTGCTCATGGCGTCCGCCCGCAGCGCGGTGATCTCCTCCAGAAGCGTCTTCTCGTGCTCCATGAAACGGCGCGCCACGACGAGCAGGTTGGGAATGAGGTCGTGGCGCTGCTTGAGCTGCACGTCGATTCCGGCCAGCGCCTCGGCCACACGGTTGCGCCGGGCCACGATGGTCGCGTACCAGGCATAGAGGATGAGAACGACCGCGCCGGCAGCGGTCCACCAAAACAGGCTCATTTGTTCCCCCTTCGCCGCCGGGCAATCGGTTGTCCGTCGACACATGGCGCAGGCATACGCTGCGCAATAGAGGCTATAGCTTGGAAATTCGTGCTGCAAAACCAAGAATGATAGCAGGATGAATGACTCCACTTCCACTCATGCTGCTCTAACGGTACTCGAAAATCGAACGGAAGATGCCGGGCGCAATGGCCGACAGCGGGTTGATCTGAAGGTTCGGCCTGTCGGCATCGCCGCTTAGCCTGAAGGTGACCCCTATCAGGCCTCGGTCGCGGCCGTTGCCGAGGATCATGCCGACCACCGGCAACTCGCCAAAGATGCGGTTGAGGCCATAGGCCGGCATGAAGGTACCGGTCATGTCCATGTTTCCCGCCTTGTCGTAAAGCGTCCCCTGGAAAGTCGAGCCGATCAGCGGGCCTCGCAGGACACCATTCTGCAGCTGCAGGGCGTCATCGCTTTTGGCGATGGTGGCGAAGCCTCGCTCGAACGTGACGCGCGACGTATCGATTTCGCGCTTCACGGCTTCGTTGAGGCTGCGGCCGCCTTCGGCTGGCGCGCTCGACACCAACGAACCCAGCTTCGGCTCGTCGACCACCTCGAAATTCGAGGTGTCCACCTGGCCGGTCAACGTCCCGTCGGCCGGCCCTGACAGCGCGAATTTGATGTTGCCGCCGACCATATGCTCGTAAATGTCCATGAAACGCAGCAGGGCGCCGGCGTCGGCGGAACGCATATCCATGGAGCGCATGCCGCTTTTGGTTTGGTCCCGCATTGAAACGGCAGCACCGGACGATGTTGTGCCGGAGAAATTGGCGACGCTGACCGTCGAACCGGTACCTGTGTAGCTTAGTGCGACATCCGATAGCGTCTCGCCATGAAAGCCGCTCACGCGAGCGACCTTTGCCTGGAGGGAAATCGGTCGGCTGCCGCCGAAGCTACCGCCGCCCTCCTTCATGTCTTTCAGCATCTTGATGATCGAGCGAGCATCGAGCGCATCGCCAACGATTTTGATATCGAAGCCCTTGCGGTTTCGGTCGATCGACACGCGCGCATCATCACCCCTGTTGAGCTTGACCGAGCCCAGCCTGGCGCTGGAAAGCGCGCCATCGACTACGGTGAGATCACCACTGATCGCGAAGGATTTTCCGGCGAGCTTGAAATTTTGGAGCTTGGTTGCGCTGTCCGTGGCGAGCAGTGAGAACTCCACGGCGGCATCAATTCCAGGCCCCTTGCTCCAGCCGACCCAAGGCAGTTCGAGTCTGGCGTCCGTAAGGTCAGCTTTGACCGCCTTGCTTCCACCTTCGCCGGAGGTGAACGACACCTTGATCGGGCCCTGGACGAGCGTACCAATGCCAGGCGCGATTTCCTCGCGCGCGTCATCGTCGAGCACGATCGAGACATCGCGGCTCGGCTTCGGTCCGTCAGGCCTGAGTGGCTCGATCATGCTGATCTCGGCCGGTGCGTCATTGAGCCGGGCCTTCGTCTTGATCACGGCCTTCCGTGGATCGAGCGTGATGTTGCCGTTCGCCTCACTGACCAATTGGTCTTCGATCGGCTTCGACAGCGCCAGGTCCTTGAAGTCGAGCGACACCAGCCATTTCAGCTGTCTTGTGTCGATGCCTCCTGAAAGGGGAATTTGCGTGCTGACATGGCCCGAGATGGCGCCGGAAAACTCGTCAGCAGACATGCCGGTGCGACTCAGCCCGTCGATTGGCTCGTAGGAGGCAAGCTGGGCCACCGAGGATGCATCACCGGCAACATCGATCTCGAGCTGGCCGATGACAGGCAGCTTGTAAGCATCACGCACCGTGAGAATGCCGTTCCTTGCGGATACGCCTTCTCCATCGGGCAGATAGATCGTGCCGGAAGCAAGCGTCACATCGACGTCGTTGCCGCGAAAATCGATCGCGCCGACTGCGTCACGCATCGGCGGAACGTCGCCGGTGATATCGAACCGGGCGCCCGAAATCTCGACATGGCCGAACACTTCGTCGGCGGAAAGCGGAATACCGTTGCCGAGACGGCCGGGCGGCACGCGAAACCCAACTTTGGCATTGGTGACACGGCCGCCGAACAAATTGTTCATCGCCCAGTTTCGCGCGGTTTCGGCCGCAGTGAACGGCCACAGCTGCTTGAAGTCGCTGATCGACATTTCAGGCACGGTCACGGAAAGATCGACGCCTGGTGGCTTGCCTGCAACGAAATCGACGGCGCCCTGCACATGCAGCGCGCCGCTGCCGGTGCGAAGATCCACATTGGGCAGGCTGAGCCGCCCGGCTGCCGGTTCGAACGCGCCAGCAAGCATTACTGAAAATTCCATCGCTGGCTCAGGCGAGCCAGCCGGAGCGGAGGTCGAGTTGTTGCTCGCCAGTTCGAAGCGATAGGCAGGCGGCTCGCCATCGGTGACGGGCCGTGGTCCAACTGGGCCGTAAAGCACATAGTTTGATCGGTCCTGCCGGATCGCGAGCTTCTCGATTCTCACCTTGTTTTCGCCCGCGGTGATCGAGGCTGCGAAGTCCACCTCGCCCTCGAGATAATGCCGTCGGTCGATCGCGAAGGTGGACCGGCCGATCGATCCGGACGCCTTGAGCTTGGAGGGCATGTCGATTGCGCCCTCTTCGCCGGTCAGGCTGAAGTCGACGGGTCCTAGCACGTCAACGGCGCGCGGATCTGCCTGTGTGTTGGCGGTGCCGGCACGGCCGGCGGCCTTGATCGACGGCTCTGCATTTTCGTCCGCACCGTCCGCCGGGCCTTCTGCGCTGACTTGCAGCTCCAAGGCGCTGATGCGCTTCGTCTTCGGATCACGTATTGCACTGCCGTCGACTGCCACCGCCCGCCCGTCGACCTCGAGGTCTGCGGTGAAGTGCATTTCGGAATCGCCGCTTTGCGCAAGCTGCGCTTCATCGATCCTCAGGCCGCCGATCACCATACCCGGAGCGAGCATGAATTCGACATTGTCGAGCTCGATCGACCTGGTCGATCCGACGCTGAAAGCGTCGTAGAGCCGGTGCGCGGCCTCGAACACGACCGACGCTACAAGATCGGGATCGATCAGCCCGTCGGAGTTCCTAATCGGCGCCACCAAGTCCGACGAGCCGCCGGAACCAAGGGCCCCGACAAAGATACGCGCGTCTCTGATGCGGGCACTGCCAAGCTGGACGCTGCCGGACAGGAGCGGGACAGGACGCAGGCCGAAGTCGATCGAACCTGCCTCGATCAGGGGGAGCCCTCCCTGCCTTGTCCGCAAGCTCACATCGGGAACATTGACTGCAAGCAGCAGGGATCGGTCGATCGAGATGCGGGCCGGACCGAGTGCGGCATCCACCTCGACACCGGTAAGATTCTTGAGCGCGGCTTCGGCCTCGTCACCGAGCTCTTCCGTGCTGATGCCCGTCGTGGCAAGCAGATAGGCTGACAGTCCGATCACCAGGACGAGCGACGTGAGCAGCGTCGCGGCAGTCGCAAAGCCACGCAACAGCCAGCGTCTCACGCGGCCTCGGCGCATCAGATGGCCATGACCTTTCGCCGACGGGAAGGCGCTCAGCTCGCTTATCTCATCGCGGCGGAACCGGATCTTCTGGTGTTTTGGTAGCTTTAGATCCAACGCTTGTCCGTTTGTGCCACGCCCGGCATCGAAAGCATCCCGCGTTCCAGTCTGGACGAATCCCTCCCCGCGGCACTATATCCCGAGACCCGCCCGCTCGCCTCATGACTGCAAACAAGGGCACAGATATGACTGAGCTCGCAGTAGGACAAAAAGCTCCCGAATTCGAACTGCCAGGAAATGGTGGTGGCGTATTGAGGCTTTCCGATTTCGCAGGCAAGCCCGTTGTGCTCTATTTCTATCCCCAGGATGACACCGAAGCCTGCACCGCCGAAGCAATCGACTTCTCCACCCTCAAGCCTGAATTCACGAAGCTCGGCGCCATGGTTATTGGCGTATCGCCGGACAGCCCCCGCAAACACGACAAGTTCAAGAAGAAGTACTCCCTCGCGCAGGACCTTGCTGCCGACGAGGAGCTGAAGACGCTCAACGCCTATGGCGTTTGGGCCGAAAAGACGATGTTCGGCCGCAAGTATATGGGCGTGGTCCGTACGACTTTCCTAATCGACCGCGACGGCCGCATAGCCCACATCTGGGAAAAAGTGCGCGTGCGCGGCCACGCGCAAAAGGTCCTCGAGGCCGTTCAGTCGTTGTAATTCGCGACGGGATCCCTCCCCCGAACACAACCGCCATTTTAGAGTCGCGAGCGTTTCGGCTGGTCTGCCAGGCCGCTCATCTCGTTGTCCAGAGATAGGTTCTTTTGAAAGCGGTCGCGCCTTTTGGGGTCCGAACCGCTAAACCCACACGCGCAATGTTCGCATGTGAAAAGCTTTGTTAACCCTAACAATGTGTAATCAGGCTCTCGGTCCCTGGGGCATGGGAACAGACATCCGTGAGAGCATCTGGTCGGTCAGCGGTATTCGGCAGGCGCAAGGAGCCTCACACTGTCATCATTGCCCGTGGTGACCAGATTCGCCATTTTACGGTGAGGCCCTGGCTCGCCGCGCTCGCCGGTTCGGCATTTTTCTCGATCGCGATCGGTTACCTCCTCGCAACATCCTATCTTGTACTGCGTGATGATCTGATTGGCGCCAACCTTGCCCGCCAGGCACGTATGCAGCAGGCCTATGAAGACCGCATTTCAGCATTGCGGGCACAGGTGGATCGCATCACCAGCCGTCAGCTCCTCGATCAGCAGTTGATGGAAAACAAGGTTAGCGAGCTACTTGAAAGGCAGACGCAGCTCTCGGCCCGCCATGGCCGGCTGGGCTCGGTTCTCGACCGCGCGGCGACGGAGCTCCCCGAAGACGCGCCGGCGCCCGTGGGCAAGCCGGATCTACGCGCAGCAATCAACGCCTTCGCACCCGTCAAGACGGCAAATGCTGCCTCTCAGCCGTTTTCAGCTTGGGCCACCCGCAATGATCTGGCCATGGATGATTCTTCGGCCGACCATGCGGACAGGCTCTTTGTCGCCATCAACCAGTCGCTGCGGAGCATCGAAAAGGAACAGCTGGACCGAGTCACCGCGCTCGCCGCCAACGCGTATGACACTGCCGACAAGATAGCGGACGCGCTCGAAGCGGCGGGACTTCCGGTCGACAGCGAATACGGCAAGCAAGGCATCGGCGGCCCGTTGATCGCCGTCGATTCGGCAACCGCTTTCGACACCAAGGTGAAGGAGCTCGACGAGGCCCTCGACCAGCTCGACGCGCTGAAGAAGGAGGCGCGTGCTTATCCCATCGCCAACCCCGCGCCCGGAGAGCCGATCACCAGCGGTTTCGGCGTGCGCAAGGATCCTCTGCTCGGCACGCTTGCGTTGCATTCGGGCATCGACTTCAGGTCGGCCATCGGGTCGCCCGCCCGCGCGACGGCACCCGGGATCGTGAGCAGCGCCGGCTGGAACGGAGGCTACGGCCGCATGGTCGAGGTCGATCACGGCAACGGCTTCTCGACCAGATATGGACATTTGAGTCGCATCGAAGTGAAGGTCGGCGACCGTGTCGCACGCGGCAGCGTGCTGGGCGAAACGGGTACCAGCGGCCGCTCTACCGGACCTCACCTCCACTACGAGGTGCGACGCGACGGCGACGCTATTGACCCGCTCAGTTTCCTGAAAGCCGGAATGACGGTCGGCAAGCTGCTCTGAAGAACCTCGTCGCTCCGAGGGCGCTCTCGCCGGCACACGTCGCGCGCTGCAAGGCGCGACGTCAATCGATGTCGGCAACCTGCGCCGTCACTCCGCCCTGGATGCGCTGCGACAGCGAGGCTTCCATGAATTCGTCGAGATCGCCGTCGAGCACGTCCGACGGGCTCGTGTTCTCGACGCCGGTCCGCAAATCCTTCACGAGCTGATAAGGCTGCAGAACATAGGACCTGATCTGGTGACCCCAACCGATGTCGGTCTTGGCGGCTTCGGTGGCATTCGCCTCCGCCTCGCGCTTTTTCAGCTCCTCTTCATAGAGCCTCGAACGCAACATCTCCCAAGCCTTGGCACGGTTCTTGTGCTGCGACCGCTCGGCCTGGCAAGCGACCGCGATGCCGGTCGGGATATGGGTGATTCGAACCGCGGAGTCGGTAGTGTTGACGTGCTGCCCACCCGCGCCGGAGGAGCGATAGGTGTCGATCCTCACCTCCGATTCCGGAATTTCGATCACGATAGAATCGTCGATGACCGGATAGACCCAGATGCTCGCAAACGAGGTGTGCCGGCGTGCGTTGCTGTCGTATGGCGAGATGCGGACCAGCCGATGCACCCCCGACTCGGTCTTCAGCCAGCCATAGGCGTTGTGCCCCTTGACGAGCAGCGTAGCGGACTTGATGCCGGCCTCTTCGCCATCGTGGATTTCCAGCACCTCGACCTTGAAGCCACGACGTTCGGCCCAACGCGTGTACATGCGAAGCAGCATCGAGGCCCAATCCTGGCTCTCGGTGCCGCCGGCTCCGGCGTGGATTTCGAGATAGGAATCGTTGGCGTCCGCTTCGCCCGAGAGCATGGTCTCGACCTGGCGTGCCTTGACTTCGCCCGACAACGAACGGATGGCAGCCTCGGCTTCGCCGACGACATCTTCGTCGCCCTCTTCTTCGCCAAGCTCGATCAGCCCGACATTGTCGTCGAGCGCGCGGGTCAGTCCCTCGATCGAGCGGATGCCGTCATCGAGGCTCTGGCGTTCGCGCATCAGCTTCTGCGCTTCCGTCGGGTCGTTCCACAGGGCGGAATCCTCCGCCCGCATGTTCAGGTATTCGAGACGCTTGACTGCCTGATCCCAGTCAAAGATGCCTCCTCAGCAGGGCGATCGCCTGCTTGATCTCATCGACGAGAATCTGGGTTTCCTGACGCATTCTGATCTTCGTTGTTGGCCCCGTCGGGGCGTTGAGTCGGCGCGGAACATAGGGATGGGCCCCGCCCCTGTAAAGAAAAATGGGGCAGGCCCAAAAGGCCTGCCTGCATGCGGCCATAATGTCTGCTGCTATCGCAGACAAGCTCGCCCGTTCGCAGCCCGTCAGTACAGGCCGCCGGCTCCCTGTGTGATGGCGCGGTTGGCCTGCGGTGAAATCGCGTCACCGCCGACACCCGTGCCGAGCTCGTCTCCCATGCCGATGACCCAATAGCTGTCAGCCGGCCCGGTGCCGGGCTTGAAGGCCTCCATGATGGTGCTCGGATCGCCCTCGTTGGCCCGCATGCCGGTCTTGCGATTGATTGCAATCACCTTCATGCCTTCCGGCATCCGGAAATCGACCACAGGCGTGCCTTCCAGTGCCTGGCGCATGAACTCTTTGAAGATAGGTGCAGCGAGCCCGCCGCCGGTCACGCCTTTGCCCAGCCCCTGCGGCTTGTCATAGCCGATATACAGGCCAGCGACGAGATTGGGTGTGAATCCGATGAACCAGGCATCCTTCTCATCGTTGGTGGTGCCGGTCTTGCCGGCGATCGGGCGGCCGAGCTCGGAGATCGTGACCGCCGTGCCGCGCTGAACAACGCCCTCCATCATCGACGTGATCTGGTAGGCGGTCATCGGGTCGAGCACCTGCTCGGCATTGTCGATGAGCTCCGGCTCCGCCTGATTGTCCCAGGCCGTCGCGACGCAGCCTTCGCAGCTGCGCTCATCATGCTTGAAAACGGTTTTTCCATAGCGGTCCTGGATGCGGTCGATCAGCGACGGCTTGATCTGGCGCCCGCCATTGGCCATCACCGAATAGGCGGAAACCATGCGCATCACGGTTGTCTCGCCGGCGCCCAGCGCATTGGCGATGAACGGATCCAGGTGGTCATAGACGCCGAAACGCTCGGCATATTCGGCGACCAGCTTCATGCCCATGTCATTGGCGAGCCGGACTGTCATCATGTTGCGCGAGCGCTCGATGCCGGTGCGAAGCGTCGATGGCCCGCCGCCCTTGCCGTCGTAGTTCTTCGGCGTCCAGGTCTCGTTGCCGATGTGAATGGTGATCGGCGCATCCATGACCACCGACGCCGGCGTGTAGCCGTTGTCGAGGGCTGCCGAATAGACGATCGGCTTGAAGGACGAGCCCGGCTGCCGATAGGCCTGTGTGGCACGATTGAACTCGGACTGCGAATAGGAGAAGCCGCCCACCATTGCCAGAACCCGGCCCGTATGCGGGTCCATCACCACCATCGCGCCGGACACTTCCGGCGGCTGGCGCAGGATATAGCTGCCGTCGTCCTTCTTTCCCGCGAACACGACATCGCCGGGATGCAGAACATCGGCCGGCGACTTGGCCTTGAGGAGCTTGCCGTCCTGCTTGTAGCGCATGGCCCAGCTCATATCCTCGGCCGAGATGGTGCCGGTCTCGCGTTTGTCGGTCACCTTGCCCGCCGCGTCGCGCGGCGGCTGGAAGCCTATCGACAGGCCCGAACCGGAGCTGTCGAGCACGACGGCCAGTCTCCATTCGGGCACGTCGTCGAGGCCCTTCACCGCGGCAAGCGCCTCGCCCCAATCGCCGGAGATATCGATCTTGGTATAGGGACCGCGATAGCCGCGCAGCGTGTCGAACTTGATCAGGCCGTTCTGCAACGACCTGCGCGCAATAAGCTGCAGCTTGGGATCGAGCGTCGTGCGTACCGAGAGCCCGCCCTCATAGAGAGCGTTTTCGCCATAGCGGGCCATGATCTCGCGTCGCACCTCCTCGGTAAAGTAGTCGCCGGCGAAGAGATAGCTGCCCTTGCGGCGTGCCTTGACCCCGAGTGGCTCGGCCTTGGCCTTCTCGCCTTCTTCCGGGTTCACATAGCCATTCGCCACCATCTGGTCGATCACCCAGTTGCGCCGACCGATCGCACGCTCCTCATGGCGGAACGGATGATAGTTGGACGGGGCTTTCGGCAAGGCTGCCAGATACGCCGCCTCGGCGACCGTCAATTCATTGACCGACTTGTCGAAGTAAGTGAGCGCCGCTCCGGCGACACCGTAAGCACCGAGGCCGAAATTGATCTCGTTGAGGTAGAGCTCGAGAATGCGATCCTTGGAGTAGGCCTGCTCGATGCGGAAGGCGAGAATCATCTCGCGGACCTTGCGGTCGATCGTCTGGTCGGCCGACAGCAGGAAATTCTTAGCCACCTGTTGGGTGATCGTCGAAGCGCCGACCGGACGTTTGCCTGCACCCATATTCTTGAAATTGGTGATGACCGCACGCGTGAGACCGACAATGTCGACGCCTGGATGGTTGTAGAAATTCTTGTCCTCGGCTGAGAGAAAGGCCGCCTTGACTCGGTCCGGCACCGCTTGGATCGGCAAGTAAAGACGACGCTCGCGCGCGAACTCGCCCATCAGCGAACCGTCGGAAGCATGGATGCGCGTCGTCACCGGCGGCTCGTATTTGGCAAGTACCTCGTAATTCGGGAGTTCTCTGGTGAGGTTGCCGAGATAGATGCCGACACCGGCAGCGACGAGCAATCCGAGTGTCGTGACGATGCCGAAGAAATAGCCGATGAGACGTATCATGCCCGCTCCAGTCTAAAGACCGGGAAAGCGGCGCCGGTGGCCGCTGCCGCGCCTGAGCGAAGCACTCCCGATCCCTATGGAAAAATTCTTGTCGCGCCGATATGGGCAAAATACGGCAGCACCAAGCTGCCAGATTCAATTTGCCCAATTAAACCACGGACTGTGGTTGAATTACAACGAGCAGTTAGCACGAGCCGCCTTAGCCGCCAGTAGCGGTTTTGGTCGCAGCGAAGGCGGCGATGGCGGAGGCGATGCGGTCTGCCGCCCTGGACCGCCAATCCGGGTCGCGCAGCTGCGTCTCGTCCTTGGGGTTGGATAGATAGCCAAGCTCGACCAGGACGGAAGGCACGTCGGGAGCTTTGAGCACCCTGAAGCCGGCTGAGCGATGCGGATGGTTGATGAGCTCCACGGCCGGCGAAAGCTCTTCCACCAATGCGCGCGCAAAGCGTACTGAAAACGTGTGCGTCTCACGCCGGATGAGGTCGACGAGAATGTCCGACACCTCGTGATTCTCCTGCTTGATATCGATGCCGGCAAGCGTATCCGAAAGGTTCTCCCGGTCGGCCGTCGCCTGGGCTTCCGCATCGGAGGCCTTGTCCGAAACGGTATAGACTGTGGCACCGCGAATGCCCTTGAGGCTGATGGTATCGGCATGAATCGAGATGAACAGGTCGGCCTCGTGCTGGCGCGCGATACGCACCCGCTCGTCGAGAGGAAGGAAAACATCAGTGTCGCGCGTCATGAAGACGTCGTATTTACCGGTCCCGGCGAGCTGCTTCTGAAGTTCCTGGGCAAATGACAGCGTGATCGCCTTTTCGACGGTACCGCTAGCGCCTTCGGCGCCGCCGTCGATCCCGCCGTGGCCCGCGTCTATGACGACGGTGAAGCGCTTGGCCGGAAGCGCGACAGGCTTGCCCAACCGGTCGCCCTTGTCGGTTGAAGCTGTAGTCAGCGACTGGTCGGCAAGGGCCTGGTCGAATTTGCGGTCCGACGCGGCCGAGATATCGGCAACGAGGCGGTATCCCTGGCCGCCCTCCTCCGGCATAACATCCACCTTGTCGACCGAAAACGGCCCCTTGGCCGTCAAGATCAGGCGCGACTTGCCCTGGTCCAGCGCGCCGAAGCGCACATTCTTGATAAGACCTCTCGGGCTCAGCGACGTCGGGTCGATCACGAAGCTTGTCTCGGGCAGATCGATGACCAGCCGGTGCGGCCCACGGAGCAGGAACCACTTCGGGTCGGGCTCGCGGTCGAAGTGCAGCACCACCCGCATTTCGGTGGCATTCCCAGCCATCTTGAAATCGGTCGCCCTGAGCGAAGAATCGGCTGCGACAGGGGCTGCGCTGGCGATCACCAGAACGAACAACCATATTAGACTGCGGATACGCTGTGCCGCTGCGGCATGCATGACCCTCGCTTTGCGAGCTACGAAGAGGGCCAAGGGCATGATCGACTGCCGCATCAAGTTATTCCGACTGCACAAAAGGGAAACCGGCACGAAGCGATGAAAGACTGGTAGCCGCTTATGGTTAACCAAGAATTTCGGCCACTTTCGGGTGCCAGCTCAGGCAATTTAGAGGCGTCGAAACAGGGTTGCCATGAAAGCAGCCAAATCATAAAAGCGGTTCCGGATCACTGCAATGCCCGGAACAGGCCCAAGCGCCGTTCGATGTTTGTGGAGGCGACGAAAGGCTGTTCGTTTCGCGACCCGATGCGGGCACAGGCGATCCTGGTAGATTTCTTCAAGGCTTTTCCGGTGACGCGGAAGCCTTGTGTGAGGAAAACGGTCGGACTGCAGTCCGTCCCGGCTCTCGACGAGCGAAAAGGCTGGTCCGGTAACTCGGACCTTGGTTGAAATGGTTCCGCTGGTTTTGAAAATGGATTCAAGCGCGAAATTGGACAGGCCGGAAAGGAGCCGCGCCATTTTGGCGGCGGTGGGCCTCATCCTCGCGCCACGCCAATTGCCGGCGGACGCAAGATGGTCCGGCTCCCGCAGCATGTCGATGCTCGGGCGAGGCAGAAATGCCCGCCCGGCCCGACCCGCGGAGACCGGGAGGAACATGAATAATGCCCAACAAAATGCTTATAGACGCCTCCCACCCGGAGGAAACGCGAGTTGTCGTCACACGCGGTAACCGCATCGAAGAGTTCGATTTCGAATCACAGGACAAGAAGCAGCTCAAAGGAAACATCTATCTGGCGCGCGTGACGCGCGTCGAACCCTCGCTTCAGGCCGCCTTTGTCGAATATGGCGGCAACCGCCACGGCTTCCTGGCATTCAGCGAAATTCACCCAGACTACTACCAGATTCCGGTAGCCGATCGTCAGGCGCTGTTGCGCGCCGAGGCCGAAGCCGCCGAGAGTGAAGACGACGAAGACGGCGAGACCGAGGATCGCGGTGAACGCAACCGTGGTCGGCGCCGCCGGCGTGGTGGCGGTCGCCATCGGGAGCGCGACGAACACCATGCGTCGGGCGAATCGGCTGAAGCCGGCGCCGAAAACGGAAAGGCCGAAGCAGCGGACGTCGAGACCGAGAGTTCGGCCTCGGCGGATGACGGCGCGGGTGGATCGTGGGAAGAAACCCGGCCTGAGATTGACGCGCAATCGCAGGCACCCGAAGCCGCTTCATCCGACACGGACGACGACGATCGTGTCGCCGATGCCGGCGACAGCGGTCCGGTGTCGGCCGCGCTCGACCCTGATGGGAGTGCTTCGGAAACATCGTCCGAATCCGCCGATCAGACTTCGATGGAGACCTTCGGAGACGCAGTCGCGGCAGACGGCCAGACCGACCCCGAAGCGCCGAAGCAGGACAGACCCGCTTCCATGGCTGCTGTGGTCGATGCCGACGTGATCTCAGAGGCGGTCAAGGATAGCGCTGCCGAGGAGGAGGACACCGCCTCCGACAATACCGCTGTCTCGGAAAGCGAAAGCGGCGGGGTCGTCGAAGTCGAAGAGATCCACCATTCGCATGCAGAGGACGGCGAAGTGGAATCCGTCGGCGCCGAAGACGCGCTCGATGAGATCCGCAATCGCCGCCGGCCGGTTCGCCGCAACTACAAGATCCAGGAGGTGATCAAGCGCCGTCAGATCCTTCTGGTTCAGGTCGTGAAGGAAGAGCGCGGCAACAAGGGCGCGGCGCTGACCACATATCTTTCGCTTGCCGGCCGCTACTCTGTGCTGATGCCGAATACGGCCCGCGGCGGCGGCATTTCACGCAAGATCACCAATGCTCAGGATCGCAAGCGGCTGAAGGAGGTCGTCGCCGATCTGGACGTGCCGCAAGGCATGGGCGTCATCCTGCGGACTGCCGGCGAGAGCCGGACCAAGGCCGAGATCAAGCGTGACTATGAATATTTGATGCGGCTCTGGGAGAATGTCCGCAGCCTGACGCTGCAATCGACCGCCCCTGCCCTCGTCTACGAGGAAGGCAGCCTCATCAAGCGCTCGGTTCGCGACCTCTACAACAAGGACATCGACGAGATCCTTGTCTCCGGCGAGGAGGGCTATCGCGAGGCCAAGGACTTCATGCGCATGCTGATGCCGAGCCACGCCAAGGTGGTTCAGCCTTACCGCGACACCATCCCGATCTTCGCCCGCAACGGCATCGAAGCGCAACTCGACAAGATGCTGCAACCGCAGGTGACGCTGAAATCGGGCGGCTACATCATCATCAACCAGACCGAGGCGCTGGTTTCGATCGACGTGAACTCGGGCCGCTCGACGAAGGAGCATTCGATCGAGGATACGGCGCTGCAGACCAACCTGGAGGCGGCGGAGGAGATAGCGCGGCAGCTTCGGCTACGCGACCTTGCCGGCCTGATCGTCATCGACTTCATCGACATGGAGGAGAACCGCAACAACCGCGCGGTCGAGAAACGACTGAAGGACTGCCTCAAGAACGATCGCGCACGCATCCAGGTCGGCCGCATCTCACATTTCGGCTTGCTGGAAATGTCGCGTCAGAGGATCCGCGCGAGCGTGCTCGAATCGACGATGAAGCCCTGTCCGCATTGCGGCGGCACCGGGCACGTACGCTCCGATTCATCGGTCGCGCTGCATGTCGTGCGCGCGATCGAAGAGTTCCTCCTCAAGGACTCGCGCCATCACATCACCTGCAAGACGCCTGCCGTGACGGCGCTTTACGTGCTCAACCACAAGCGCAGCACGCTGGTCGAGATGGAGCGTCGGTTCGGCGTCACGATCACGCTCGAGGCCGACGAGACGCTCGGTGCGCAGCCCTATGCGATCCTGCGCGGTGCCGTCGCCGAAAAGCCGGTGACGACGCAGGACCTGCAACCGATCCTGCCCGCACCGCTCGAAGATGAAGACGAGATCGAAGCAGACACAGTCGAAGCGGCTGAGACGGAAGCTGCTGACGCCCAGCAGCATGCCGAGCACGACGGCCATGGCGAGCATCGCGACCGCAAGCGGCGCAGACGCCGCCGGAAGCGCGGCGGGGATCGTGACGGCGAGCATGGCGCCGCGCATGGTGCGGAGCCAGTATCTTCCGACATGCATGCGGCCGAAGCCGATTTGGTTGAAGACCGCAGTGAGGAAAACGCTGAAGCGGACGAGTCCTCGGACGCGACCGATCATGCCGAGGGCGCACATAAGAAGCGCCGGCGCGGCAAGCGGGGCGGTCGGCGCAATCGCCACCATGAAGCCGCTGGCGAAGATACGGCCAACGAGGATTCGAGCTCTCACCGTGAGTCCGAGGACGATCTCCCTGAACCGGCCGGCGAAACCGAACCTTCAGCCTCCGCGACGGAGACCGAGCGTCCGCATGCCGCTGAAGAGGTCGGCGGCGCAGAGGCAGCCGAAGAAGGGGAGATGCAGGCTCCTGAACCACGCACGGAAAAGGCTGCCGAAGCGGCTGATGAACAGCAGGCGGTGAGCGCGGAGCAAGCTTGGCCGGAGCCTGTCACGACCGACGAAGAGGCTCCAGCGTCTGAATCCGATGAGGAAGAAGGCCCCATCCACCGGACACGCCGGCGGCCGGGCAGCGACGCTGCGCCCACCGAACCGGTCGTCGTCTCCTCGACAGGCTCCGAGGAAAGCCGCCCCAAGAAAGGCGGTTGGTGGCAGCGCAAGAGCTTCTTTTGATCAGCTCCTCAACCGGATTGAAACATGAGAAAACCGGGGTCTTCCCCGGTTTTTTCATGTCGTGTCCGTCATTTGAGCCAGCGTGCCAGCCGGTCGATCGCCATGATCATTTCCTGATTGCTGCCGGCATAGGAGAAGCGCATGAAACGATGCCCTTCGAACGGATCGAAATCTCGTCCCGGAGTCGCCGCGACATGTGCCTCTGCGAGCATACGCCGGGCGAATGCCATGCTGTCATTGGTGAGGCCTGAAACGTCGCAGAACGCATAGAATGCGCCATCCATGGGGGCGGCCAGCCGGAAGCCGAGTTCGGGCAGGCGCCGCATCAACAGCTTGCGGTTCACCTCATACCGTGCCTTGATCGCATCGAGCTCCTCGCTCGCGCTGAAGGCTGCGATGGCCGCCAGCTGAGACAGCTCCGGCGGCGAGATATAAAGGCTCTGCGCGATGCGCTCGACCGGCCGGACCAACGGCTCGGGCAGCACCATCCAGCCCACGCGCCAGCCGGTCATGCAGTAGTATTTCGAGAAGGAGTTTATCACCGTCACGTCCTTGCTGAAGGACAGTGCCGTGATGTCGGGTGCCGAATAGGCAAGGCGATGATAGATTTCATCCGAGATCGCCGCGATGCCGAGTTCGCCGGCAACACGCAGCAACTCTTCGAGGTCCCCGGCCGGGATCACCGACCCTGTCGGATTGGCAGGACTCGCGAACAGCACGCCCTTGAGCGGAGTGTGGGCATGAGCCTGGGAGAGATGCCCGGCCGTAAGGTGCCCTGCCCCGGCTAGCTCGATCTCGACCACCTCGACCCCAAGCGCCGAGAGGATGTTCCGATAGGCGGGATAGCCTGGTGCAGCAACAGCGACCCTGTCGCCGACATCGAACGTCGCCAGGAAAGCGAGATTGAAGGCCGCTGACGAACCTGTAGTCACCGCAATTCGCTGAGGCGGTACATCGATGCGATAGTGCTCGCGATAATGCGCGGCAATTGCCTCGCGCAGGCCAGCTATCCCGAGCGCATCGGTGTATCCGATCCGGCCTGCTACCAGCGCGCGTGCGGCGGCTTCCCGCACGGCTTTAGGCGCCGGGTCGGAAGGCTGACCGACTGCCATCGAGATGACATCATGTCCGAGGCCTTTCAGGCGATTCGCCTCGGCAAGGACATCCATCGCATGAAAAGGTTCTACATCACCGCGACGGGACAGGGAGAACACCATTGTCAGGCTCCGAAATTTCGGCCGCAAGGGATAGTCTCGCGGCTGCGTCGCACAAATGCCTGATTGATATGGCGGTCACAAGTTCATGATGTCGGTACCACTGCCTTTTCACTACTCGGCCAATGGTTTACCAGTGCGATCGGTCATGAAACGAGAGCTTTTCCCATCCGCACTGTCAGCGCTTTCTAGAAAAGCGGCGGCGACAATCTTCGCCAGCTTTTATCTGGCGACGGCCGTGCCTGGGACTGCCCATGCGCAACAGAGCGTCCCTATCGTCCGCGACGCCGAGATCGAGGCCCTGGTACGCGACTATGCACGGCCAATCTGGCAGGCGGCGGGGGTGTCGAAATCCGGCATCACCATCGTGCTGGTCAATGACAGACGCTTCAACGCCTTCGTCGACGGGCGCCGCCTTTTCGTCAATACCGGCGCGCTGATGACGGCCGAGACTCCGAACGAGATCATCGGCGTGGTGGCCCATGAGACCGGCCATCTGGCCGGCGGCCATCAGCAAAGGCTGCGCGACCAGTTGGCGCGTGCCCAGACCATGGCGATCGTTGCTGGCCTGCTGGGCCTCGGCGCGATGGCCGCAGGCGCCGCCACCAACAATGGCGAGCTCGCTCAGGGTGGCATGGGTATTACGATGGGCGGCACCGAGTTGGCCCGGCGTACACTGCTGAGCTACCAGCGTGGCGAAGAGACCGCCGCCGACCGATCTGCAGTGATGTACCTCGAAAAGACCGGACAGTCGGCCAAGGGCATGCTGAAGACGTTCGCGCGTTTCCAGAGCGCGCTGTCTTTGTCCGGCACCCAGGTCGATCCTTACCTGGTCAGCCACCCGATGCCGCGCGACCGTATCGCCAATCTGCAGACGCTGGCGGAATCCAGCCCCTACTACAACAACGTCGATGCTCCGGAGCTGCAGCTCAGGCACGACATGATGCGCGCCAAGATTGCGGCCTTTACCGGCGAAGCGTCGACCACGCGCATGTTCCGCAAGGATCCGACCGGAATCCCGGCAGCCTACGGCGACGCGATCTATACCTTCCTGCACGGCAACCTGAAATCCGCGCTCGCGAAGACCGATGCCCTGATCAAGAAAATGCCGGCCAATCCTTATCTCTACGAGCTGCGCGGCGACGTGCTCTTGAAGGAAAACAAGCCCAAGGAAGCCGCCGTGGCCTATGCGAAAGCTGTGAGTCTCGATCCCGCAAAATCGGGCTTGCTGCAGGTTTCATATGGGCAGGCGCTGCTCGCTATCGGCGATTCCGCTTCGGCAGAGAAGGCCGCCGCTGCCCTGAAGAAAGGGCTTGATCGCGACAAGGAGAACGTTTCCGGCTATCGCTATCTCGCACAGGCCTATGGCCAGCTCGGCGAGATTGCGGATGCCGATCTTGCTACCGCGGAAGGGTATTTTTACGGTGGCGGATACAAGGATGCCAAGATCTTCGCGGCGCGCGCCCAGCAGGCAATGAAGCGAGGCTCACCCGGCTGGCTTCGCGCGCAGGACATCATCAACTTCAAAGTACCCGGGAAGAAGAACAACTAGCCTTGCCGCGCGGCCCACGATCGTGGGAAAGCGGTCGGCAATTGGAGCGGATATGACAAGAGCAATTCTGTGGGGCGCCGTCGGCGCCATAGTCTCGGCAGCCGTTTTTGCAGGCGGCTTCCTGGCCGGCCGACCGGGGCCGGTTAATGCTGCATACGATGTGTCCGGCGTCGAGCAGGTCGCTTCCAACGAAAAACTCGATCGCAAGGCGGTCGAAGGGGTCGTCCGCGACTACCTGCTCGCCAATCCCGAGGTGCTGCTCGATGTGCAGCAGGCGCTCGAAGCCAAGCAGAAGGAGGAGCAGAAGGTCGCGCAGCTCGGTGTCATCAAGGACAATAAGGGCAAGATCTTCAATTCAGCCAATGATGGGATCGTGGGCAATCCCAACGGGAAGGTCACAATAGTCGAGTTCTTCGATTACAACTGCGGCTTCTGCAAGCGAGCGATCGAGGACATGCAGGCCATTACGGCGGCACAGCCCGATCTGCGATTCGTCCTCAAGGAGTTCCCGATCCTCGGCCCTGATTCCCAGAAGGCGAGCGTCGTCTCGATGGCTTTCCACAAGATGATGCCGGAGAAATATGGCGAGTTCCACAACCAGCTTCTCGGCGGCCATGGCCGTGCCAGCGAGGCCACTGCCATCAAGATCGCGGTTTCGCTCGGCGCCGACGAGGCCAAGCTGCGCGAAGCGATGAAGGATCCGTCCATCGGCGACATCTTCAACGAGACCTATGATCTCGCCAACAAGCTGGCGATCACCGGCACGCCGTCCTACGTGATCGGAGACGAGGTGGTGTTCGGCGCACAGGGTCTGGAAGTCTTGAACGAGAAGCTCGCAGCCGCCAAGGGGGCCTGCGCAACTACGGCGTGCTGAGCCGGCCGAGTCTCGATTCGGCTTCGATTTGAGCGGGAAAGGCGTGCGTTTCGCGCTTTCCCGCTCTTTTCGTGTGCCTTCGTCGCCACTATAGAGGTTGCGGCGCCGGCCGGCGCCAGCGAAAGGTCTTCCGGTGAAAACGGTTTTTGTGCTGAACGGTCCCAATCTCAACATGCTCGGCAAGCGCGAGCAGGGGATTTATGGCTCGAAGGCTCTCGATGGGATTGCTGAGGAGTGCCGCGAGGCCGGCAAGGCTTTGGGTATTGAAGTCGATTTTCGGCAGTCCAACCACGAGGGTGTGCTGGTCGACTGGATCCATGAAGCCGGCGACAAGGCCGCCGGTATCGTCATCAATGCCGGCGCCTACAGCCACACCTCGATTGCGATTCACGACGCTATCCGTGCGATTGCGCCGACCCCCGTCGCAGAGGTCCATCTCTCGAATATCTATGCACGCGAGGCGTTTCGCCATCACTCGATGGTGTCGCCTGTAGCGGTCGGGGTGATCTGCGGCTTTGGGCCGCTCGGATACACCCTGGCGCTGCAGGCCCTCGCTACCAAGCTCTGACCGGCCCGTGAGCCTAACAAGGAACCGACTGTTCATGTCGACAAAGAAGACCGGCGTTGACCAGCAACTGATCCGCGAACTTGCGGGGATACTAAATGAAACGAATTTGACCGAAATCGAGGTCGAGCAGGGAGATTTGCGCGTACGTGTGTCGCGACAAACGTCAAATGTTCATGCTGCCGTCGCCGCCCCTTTCCCGGTAGCGGCAAATCCTGCCCCCAGCGCTCCCCTAGCCGCTGTGGAAGCCCCGCCCGCGGCGGCGCCCGACCTCTCGAAGAATACTGTTACCTCGCCAATGGTCGGAACCGCTTATGTCGCGCCCTCCCCGGATGCCGAGCCATTCATCCAGCTCGGCCAGAAGGTGCGCGAAGGCCAGACGCTGCTTATCATCGAAGCCATGAAGACGATGAATCAGATACCTTCGCCGCGTGCCGGCACGGTGACGGCAATCCTGTTCGAGGACGCGCAGCCGGTCGAGTACGGTGAGCCGCTCGTGGTCATCGAATAGGCTTCGGGAGAAACTGCCGGTGTTCCACAAGATCCTGATCGCCAACCGCGGCGAAATTGCGCTGCGCGTGCTGCGTGCCGCTAAGGAGCTCGGCATCAGGACGGTCGCCGTTCATTCGACCGCCGATGCCGACGCCATGCATGTGAGGCTCGCGGACGAGAGCGTATGCATCGGCCCGCCGCCGTCGCGCGAATCCTACCTCAACATCTATCAGATCGTCGCAGCCTGCGAGATCACCGGCGCCGACGCGATCCATCCCGGCTACGGGTTCCTGTCGGAGAATGCCAAGTTCGCCGACATCCTGGCTGCCCACAACATCACCTTCATCGGCCCCTCAGCGGAGCATATCCGCATCATGGGCGACAAGATCGAGGCCAAGCGCACGGCAAAGCGCCTCGGCATTCCGGTCGTGCCCGGCTCGGACGGGGCGGTGAGCGACGACAAGGAGGCCCACCGTGTCGCCGCCGAGATCGGCTTCCCCGTCATCATCAAGGCATCAGCAGGCGGCGGCGGACGCGGCATGAAGGTTGCGCGTTCCGCCGACGAGTTGGCCATCGCGCTGGCGACGGCGCGCTCGGAGGCCGGTGCGGCTTTCGGCGACGACGCCGTCTATATCGAGAAATTCCTGGTGAAGCCGCGTCACATCGAGGTCCAGGTGGTCGGCGACGGTGCCGGTAAGGCCATTCATCTCGGCGAACGCGACTGCTCGCTGCAGCGCCGTCATCAGAAGGTCTGGGAAGAAGCCCAGTCGCCGGCTCTCAATGCCGAAGAGCGATCGAGAATCGGCGGGATCGTCGCCAATGCAATCGCCGATCTCGGCTACTCGGGCGCCGGCACGGTCGAATTCCTCTACGAGGACGGCGAGTTCTATTTCATCGAGATGAACACGCGTCTCCAGGTCGAACATCCGGTGACCGAAGCGATCACCGGCATCGACCTGGTGCACGAGCAGATTCGCGTCGCCTCCGGCGGGGGATTGTCGGCCAAACAGGAAGACATACGCTTCCTCGGCCATGCCATCGAGTGTCGGATCAATGCCGAAGATCCGCGCACGTTCACGCCCTCGCCCGGGACGATCACGCATTTCCACACGCCAGGCGGCCTCGGGATTCGCGTCGATTCAGGCGCTTATTCCGGCTATCGTATCCCGCCCTATTACGACAGCCTGATCGGCAAGCTCATCGTTCATGGTCGCAATCGTGTCGAATGCATGATGCGGCTGCGTCGCGCGCTGGACGAATTCGTCGTTGACGGGATAAAATCAACATTGCCGCTGTTTCGCGATCTCGTCGGGAATGCCGATATCGCCAACGGCGACTATGATATCCACTGGCTGGAGAAATATCTCGCATCCAGCGAGTAGCGAGCCGCGACATGACCCGCCCATATGCGCCTGGTCATCGCATCCCGACGGACCTTCTGCTCAAGGCCTATGCTTCGGGCGTCTTTCCTATGGCCGAAAGCGCCTCGGATCCGGAAGTGTTCTGGGTACGGCCGGAGACTCGTGGCATCATTCCGCTTGATGCCTTCCACGTCCCGCGAAGCCTTGCCAAGACGATCCGACGCGGCCTGTTCGAAGTTACCATCGATGTCGACTTCGACGGCGTCATCGATGGCTGCGCGGAGGCGCGCGACGAGCGCCGCAACACCTGGATAAACGGGCCTATCCGCGAGGCCTATGTCGAGCTCCATCGACGCGGGCACTGCCATTCGGTCGAAGCCTGGCGTGATGGCCGCCTTGCCGGCGGGCTTTATGGCGTGACGCTCGGTCGGGCCTTCTTCGGCGAAAGCATGTTCTCGCGCGAGCGCGACGCGTCGAAGGTTTGCCTGGTCAAGCTGGTGGAGCGTCTGATCGACCGCCGCTTCGTCCTCCTTGATACGCAGTTCACTACCGAACATCTGAAGCGTTTCGGCGCGATCGATGTACCGCGCAAGAAATACGAGCAACTCCTCGAGAAAGCGCTCGAAGGAGAGGCAGTGTTTAATCGCTTCCTGCCGTGAGCGTTGAACAGCTTGCTCAAGCCGCAGCGATCGCGAGGGCGTGGCAGCGGGCATTCTCGCGCAGCGAGTCGAGGTGGATCGATCTGATCAGCCCAGCAAGCTTGTCGTCGACTGGCGGATCGCCGAGTTCCCGCAGCATCAACCAACTTACCTCCTGAGACCCCGCGACCCGCTTGCCATTTGCCACCTCGCGCCAGATCTTGAGCGCGATCAGGACGGGCTTGTGAACCGGCGTCGGCAAGCCGGCCGAATTGAGCAGCGCGACAACGGCCACGTCTCGGCCGCTGGCGAGCACTGACGTGATTCGTGCCGTGCCCTGCCCTGTCAGAGCCGCCAGGACAGAACCAAGGAAATCTATCTTCCCGTGCGCGACCGCCCTGACAAGGAAAGATGGCGTGAGCTCGCCGGCAAGCCTCAGATGCTCGACCAGCGCCGGATGCTCCTCCATACGCGTGCCGTCGACAAGGGTAATGCAAGCCTTGGCGCAGGCCTCTCGGGTGAGACGCTCGGCCCGCGTGTGCCCGATCAAGGCCACGACAAGCGGCGCGGCCCTCAGCGCCTCGCCGAGCTTGACCAGCAGCATGTGCCGGCAGTCCGGCGGCAGCAGGGGGTTGGCGAGCATCGCCTCGCGAACCCGCGCGACATGACCGTGCCGCTCGGCGATACGACGCAGGCTGACCGACGCGACCGCAGCGCCTGTGTTGGCCAACAGCTCCGCGCAGGCGTCCGCCTCGCCGACCTCCGCGATCGCGGCCGACACCGACATCGAAACGCTCGACCGTCGAGCAATGACGGCCTGGATAGTCGCCGATCCGGACGCAATCCGGTCTATGAGATCGGCGTCCGAGAGCAGCGGCGAACGCGACAGCACGAGCGCAGCGATCTCGGCCTGGTCAGATGCCAGGGCGTTGATGACCTGCAAGGGAGCGTAATGGCTCATCGACAGCCTGTCTGCCATCGCCAGCCTGACCTTGTAGGAGGGATCATCCAGAAGTAGCGTCAGCGCTGCCTCTGCCGCGCAACGATCCTCGAAGGGAAGATCGCGGTTGATATAGGCATCAGCGAGTGCCGCAGCGGCTGCGGCGCGCTGAGCGACCCGCGCCGTGTGTACCCACTTGAGAAAATGGCTGACCACCATCACGGATACTTTGCACCCCAACCCACGAGCCGGAAGTTAGGGAGAATTGGTTTATGAAGCGTTCACCATATTCATTAACCGACTTGGTTAGGGCGGCGTGCGGGCAGGTTGGATCGCCGCACCGCTCTATCTTTTTGTTTGCGCAGCGGATTTGTTCAAAAGACGCTGCGCATGTTTCGGTCCCATGGACCAGGTGAGGATCACATGACAGGCCTCTACCTCGAGGAATTCAGCGCTGGACAGTTGGTAAGGCACTCGATCACCCGCACGGTCACCGAAAGCGACAATGTGTTGTTCTCGGTCATGACGATGAACCCGCAGCCGCTGCACATCGACTTTGATTTTGCCTCCAAGACCGAATGGGGCAAGCCGCTCGTCAACTCGCTGTTCACGCTGGGCCTGATGATCGGCATTTCGGTGCACGATACGACGCTCGGCACCACGATCGCCAATCTGGGCATGACCGAGACCGTCTTTCCGCACCCGGTCTTTCATGGCGACACGATCCGGGTCGAGACGGAGGTGATCAGCGTGCGCGAGTCGCAATCGAAACCCGACCGTGGGATAGTCGAGTTCGAGCACCGAGCCTTCAATCAGGACGGCACACTTGTCGCGAAATGTCGGCGGCACGCCATGATCCGCAAGCGGCTCGCCTGACATGCGCTCTCTGTTGTTCGTGCCCGGCGATTCGGAGCGGAAGCTCGCAAAGGGGTCCACCTCCGGCGCAGATGTCGTCATCGTCGATCTGGAGGATTCGGTCGCTCCCGCGAGCAAGCCTGCGGCGCGCGCCCTGGCGCATGGTTTCATCGCCAACCTGCAGCGCGGCCTGGGCCCCAAAATCTACGTGAGGGTCAACGATCTCTCAACGGGACTGACCGACGAGGACCTCGCCGTTGTCGTGAAGGCTAGGCCGGACGGCATTATGCTGCCCAAATGCAACTCCGCCGCGGACGTCGTTCAATTGGCCGCAATGCTGCGCGTGCACGAGGCCGAGAACGGCCTGGACGACGGCGCCACAGAGATCGTCGGCATCATGACCGAGACCCCGTTCGGAGTGCTTTCAGCCTCGACCTATCGCGTCTCCTGCCCCCGGCTGGCCGGGCTGACATGGGGCGCGGAGGATCTTTCCGCTGCGATCGGCGCCATGGCGACTCGTGAAGGCAACGGTCGTTATACCGATGTCTTTCGGCTGGCCCGTACGCTGACGATCCTTGCCGCCTCGGCGGTAGAGGTTGCGGCGATCGACACGGTCTTCGTCAATTTCCGCGATTCGGAAGGACTTCGGCTGGAATGCGCAGAGGCAGCGCGCGACGGCTTCACGGGGAAGCTCGCGATCCACCCCGATCAGGTGCCGCTCATCAACGAAGCTTTCACGCCGTCGGGCGACGCAATCGAGCAGGCGAAAGCGATCGTGCGAGCCTTCGCCGAAGCTGGGAACCCGGGCGTCGTGGGACTCGACGGCCAGATGTACGACCGACCGCATCTGCGCCGCGCCGAGCGCCTGCTCGCTCGCGCCGCTACTGCCGGGATGCTCTGAACAACGCGTCAGGCCTCCCACGGCCCGTTGTACTCGGAGATCAGCTTGGCGACGTCGGGTCTCGGACGATCGGGCGGCGTGCCCGCATAGCTGCCTATATGAACGAAGCCGATGACCCGCTCCTGCGGGGCAAGGCCAAGGATGCGCCGCCCCTCTTCCGAATCGGAATACCAGTTCGTGATCCAATGCGCGCCGTAGCCAAGCGCGTTGGCCGCATGGACGAGATTCATCGCAGCGGCGCCGCCCGACAGGAACATCTCCCATTGCGGGATCTTCGGATGATCCTTCGGGCTCGAAATCACGCCGATCACAAGCGGCGCGCGCGAGAAGCGAGTGAGCTCCTTGCGGCGGGGACCTTCAGGCAGCGGTCCTTCGTTCTTCTCGGCAAGCTCGGCAAGCCTCTCTCCGACCTTCAGCCGCGCCTCGCCGCGATAGATGATGAACCGCCAGGGTTCCAGGCGGCCGTGGTCGGGAACGCGGGTCGCGATGCGAATCATTTGCTCGATCTCGGCATCGCCCGGCGCGGGCTCGTTGAGATCGGGGATCGGCGGTGAGATTCGGTTGGCAAGGAAATCGACGATATCGGATGATGACATGTTTAAATCCACGGGTTGCTGGCTGAAGCGGACCCGGCGACTTGCTGCGAGATCGGGGTATTCGCTCTGGCTGATGGCGTGTTGCCATTGACGGGCCTTGAATTTGCCACCAGCTTGGGTTTCAACGCAAGACATGAGAGGGGTGACCAGATTGCTCGTGAGGGGGCAATGTGTGGCCGTGGCTTTTTTTGCCGCGACGGCCGCATTCGCGCAAGAGGCCGACATGGGCTCGGCGAGCGGCTTCTCGTCGCCCGCCTTGAACAGCTATGCGCCTGCGATTGACGAGCTGCCGCTCGCCCAGACAGCGGTCGGTCTCGGCAAGATCACGCTCGCGGCACAGCTTACTTCCAACGGCGCAGATATCACACGTGGTCTGGTCTGGCGCATCTTCGGCCCCAAGCCAGGGCCGGACGGCAAGCTGCCGCTCGTCGCTTCGGCGCAAGGAGGCTCGAGCAGCTTCCAGCTCGCACCGGGCAGCTATCTGGTTCACGCCTCGTTTGGGCGTGCCGGCGCGACCAAGAAAATTACGGTCGGCCGCGACAGCAAGCACGAGAGCTTGGTGCTCGATGCAGGCGGGTTGAAACTCAATGCGGTTCTCGCAGGTGGCGAGCGCGTAAAACCGTCGCTGCTGAAATTCTCGGTCTATGAAGCGAAGGCGGACGCCAAGGGCCAACGTGCGCTCATCATCCCTGACGTCAGCCCCAACACGGTCATCCGCCTGAACTCCGGCAATTACCAGATTGTCTCGACCTACGGCTCCGTCAACGCCGTGACCCGCTCCGACATCAAGGTCGAAGCAGGCAAGCTCGTGGAGGCAACCATCGAGCATCATGCCGCGGAACTGACGATGAAGCTCGTGCGCGAGCCAGGCGGCGAAGCGATTGCCGATACGTCCTGGTCCATCATCTCTGATTCCGGCGATCCGGTCCGCGAATTCGTCGGGGCATATGCCTCCATGGTGCTCGCCGAGGGCGAATACACCATCATCGCAAAGAACCGCGATCGCCTTTATCAGAAAGACTTCCGGGTCGAATCGGGCAAGAACCAGGAAGTCGAGGTCATCGCCAGCGAAGACGCCGCCGATCAGACCGACGAAGCCGACTAAACTAATAAGCGAGCCCGGCGCGCTCTTTGCGGAGACGCGGCCGCCGATTGCGGCGGCGACGCGGCTTCTGCGAAGGCAGTGAAAAGACCGCCCGGTAGAGATAGGCGATCAGCTCCTTGCGGTCGCGTATCGGCTCCAGCTCCGACCACGGAATCATCTTGCCTACGCGACCGCTGATCGACTTTCCCGAAAGCTTGGTGAACTCCCGGATCAAGAGCGAGGTCCGCAAAGTGAGCGAGACCTGGCCGACCATGCGCTTCAGCTTGTTTTCCTCTTCGACCATGTTCATCGGGCCGCTGACGATGTGGAACAATCGACCATTCTGGCCGGTGAAATGAACGGGAATGACCGACGCCCTGGCTTCCTGGATCAATCTGGCCGGGAACATCTTCCATGGCAGGTCCCTGGCCCTGCCGAAGCCGTTCGGCGCAGTGGCAACGCCGCCGCCGGGAAAGACCACGATGGTGACGCCCGCCTTGAGCAGCTCAAGGGCCTCCTTGCGGACCGCTAGGTTGTTCTTCAGCGCTTCCTTCGTTTCACTGAAGTCGATCGGCAAAGAATAGGCACGAACTTCCGGGATCTTGAGGAGTTCGGCATTGATCATTACGCGGAACGGTCGGCCAAGCTGCTCGGCCATGGACAGGATAGCAATGCCGTCGCCTATGCCGAACGGGTGGTTGGCCACCATCACGAGGGGGGCATCCGGCAGGTCGGCAGGCGGCCAGAAACCCTCGACATCGAGCGAGACATCGATGATCTCGAGCATACGCCCGAAGATTCGCTCGCCCGTCGGCGCTGTCTCGTTGCGCCAGACCTCATAAAGCCGGGCATAGCGGTCACGCCCCGACAGCCCTTCCACCGAGCGGATGAACCAGCGCTTTAGCCGGGTGTGATCGGGGTTGGCATAGGAAAGCTCAGGAAAGAGTATTTCCTTGCGGCGCATTGCGTTCAACATTCCGGATGAATGGCCTGTATTTGTAACAGGCCTATGAAAGGCGGGCGGGAAATCTGTTTCCCGCCCGATCTGATTTAGAGAATGAGATCAGCGCAGTGGAAAGCTGAGCTAAGCAGCAGCCTGCAACGCCCGGCGCCGAATGTCGGGCGGCACCGCTTCTTCTGCAAGACGGTTGACCGCGACTTCCAGCGGCAGAGATTCCTGATCGCGGGAGCCGAGTCGGCGCAGATTGACGGTCTGCTCCTCCGCTTCCCGCTTGCCGCAGACGAGAATCACGGGAACCTTGGTCAGCGAGTGCTCGCGGACCTTGTAGTTGATCTTCTCGTTGCGCAGGTCGAGATCGACCGCGAGCCCCGCGCCGCGCAGCCGTTCCGCGACCTTGGTCGCGTAGTCGTCGGCATCCGAGGTGATCGTCGCCACGACAACCTGCACCGGTGCGAACCAAAGCGGGAAATGACCTGCATAGTTCTCGATCAGGATGCCGAGGAAACGTTCCATCGAACCGCAGATCGCCCGGTGGATCATCACCGGCTGCTTCTTCTCGGAATCGGGACCGATATAGAAGGCGCCGAACCGTTCCGGCATGTTGAAGTCGACCTGGGTCGTGCCGCATTGCCATTCGCGGCCGATGGCGTCCCGCAGCACATATTCGAATTTCGGGCCGTAGAATGTTCCCTCGCCCGGGTTGACGCCGGTCTTGATACGGCCGCCGGACTCGGCTGCGATCTGCTTCAGGATGCGCGACAGCACGTCCTCGGCATGTTCCCACATGGCATCCGTGCCGACGCTCTTCTCCGGCCTCGTCGCGAGCTTGACCGTGATCTCGTTGAAGCCGAAGTCGGCATAAGTGGTCAGGATCAGGTCGTTGATCTTCAGGCATTCGGCAGCGAGCTGCTCTTCCGTGCAGAAGATATGTGCGTCGTCCTGCGTGAAGCCGCGCACCCGCATCAAGCCGTGCAATGCACCGGATGGCTCGTAGCGGTGGACCGCTCCGAATTCCGCAAGCTTTATCGGCAGGTCGCGATAAGACTTCAGGCCGTGCTTGAAGATCTGCACATGGCCGGGGCAGTTCATGGGCTTCAGCGCGAAGATACGGTCATCCTCGGTGTCGTCGCCCGCGACCTGCACCTTGAACATGTTGTCGCGATACCAGCCCCAATGGCCCGACGTCTCCCATAGCGACTTGTCGAGCACTTGCGGGGCGTTCACCTCCTCATAGGCGTGCTCGTCGAGGCGCCGGCGCATGTAGCTGACGAGGCGCTGGAACATCTTCCAGCCCTTGGAATGCCAGAACACGACGCCTGGCCCTTCCTCCTGAAAATGGAAGAGGTCCATCTCGCGCCCGAGCCGGCGGTGATCGCGCTTCTCGGCTTCCTCCAGCATGTGCAGATAGTGGTCGAGCTGGACCTGATCCGCCCAGGCCGTGCCGTAGATGCGGGTCAGCATGGGGTTGTTGGAATCGCCGCGCCAATAAGCGCCCGCCACCTTCATCAGCTTGAAGGCGCTTCCGACATAGCCGGTCGACGGCATGTGCGGACCGCGGCAGAGATCGCTCCACTCGCCTTGCGAATAGATCTTGATCTCCTGGTCCTCAGGGATCGCGTCGACGAGCTCGACCTTGTAAGCCTCGCCCTTGTCGCGGAAGAACTTCCTCGCCTTCTCGCGTGGCCAGACTTCCTTTGTGAAGTGGTGGTTGCGCGCGATGATCTCCCGCATCTTCTTCTCGATTGCGGGGAAATCATCGGGCGTGAAAGGCTCATTGCGCGCGAAATCGTAATAGAAGCCGTTCTCGATCACCGGTCCGATGGTGACCTGCGTTCCCGGCCACAGCTCCTGCACGGCTTCAGCGAGCACATGCGCGGCGTCGTGGCGGATCAACTCGAGCGCACGCGGATCATCGCGGGTGACGATCTCGATCCTGCCGGATTTGCCAATAGGATCGGCAAGATCGCGCAGTGTTCCGTCGAGCGAATAGGCAACGGCCTTCTTGGCAAGCGACTTCGAAATGGATTCCGCGAGCGCAGCGCCGGTCGTGGCGGCCGAATATTCGCGGGCGGAACCATCGGGAAATGTAAGGGAGATGTTGGACATTCTGTGCTCCTATCCAGTCCCGCAAACGAGCGCGGGTGGTGAAATGCCGGATGCGTCCGGCGACGGCGGTCTTTTAGTGGCCGAAATCGGCCGCGTAAAGCAGGATGGCGACTTGACTCCCGGCTCGAAGGCGAACCGATGTGCTAGTCTTTCAGCTGACCTTGCGCGAGATGCTCCAATAGCGCCATGGGGTGAACCAGACGTAACGCCGGTCGAGATGGTCAGGCACAAGGTCGACCCCATGCGTGCCGCCGGGTCCGCAGCGCATGACCCGGAACAGGCCCATCCAGCCGCCGGCCCACAAGCCGTGGCGCGCGATCGCCTCATAGGCGTATTCCGAACAGGTCGGGAAGTGTCGGCAGGAGTTGCCGATGAAGCCGGACAGCGTGAGTTGGTAGAGGCGCACAAGCGACGTGCCCAGAATGCGCCCGGGCGTCTTAGGCCATGGGCCGGAGAAGTTGCGGGTCTTAACCATCTCCATTTCGCGCCTGAATCAGGCGGATCTGGGATACCACAGCAGGCACTGAATTGGTGGCAGTATCCCAAAGGATCTCCCAATCAACAGTATCGTAGCCGTGGGACAGGCGATTCCGCATCCTGTACGCCTCCGCCAAGGGCAATTCCGGATGCGATATCGCGAAATCGTTATCGCGCTTCAATATATTCCCAGCCGCCTCGCCGACTACTTCTATGCATTTGGAAATCGCGACCTGCCGCATCTCGTCCGAGGCAAACTCGTCTCGCGAAATACCGGCCAGGTAACGGGCGATGCGGTCACTCCAAAATTCAAGGTGAGCCAGAAGCTCCGCTGCTGATCGACCCGCTTCGCCCATCAGAGTGCACGCCGATCCGCCTCAATACGGGCCATCATTGCCTGTCTAAACTCGCCCGGCGTGTGGACGCCCACCGGCACCCCAAGCAATT
Organism: Mesorhizobium sp. BAC0120; assembly: GCF_033542235.1. Classification (NCBI taxonomy): domain Bacteria; kingdom Pseudomonadati; phylum Pseudomonadota; class Alphaproteobacteria; order Hyphomicrobiales; family Phyllobacteriaceae; genus Mesorhizobium; species Mesorhizobium sp. BAC0120. The sequence continues at coordinate 170,668 of NZ_JAWRCU010000008.1, forward strand.
GTTCGAGCTCGATTTCCAGCCTTGCAAGATCGAAGTAGGTCAGCACGCCAGCGCGATCGACAAGAATATCAAGATCGCTGTCATCCGTATCTTCACCCCGCGCGGTCGATCCAAAAACACGAGGATTGCTGACCGGATAGCGGCCAATCACCTCTAGAACTTCATCCCGATGTCTGGAAAGAGCCTCGGATGGCTTCATCATGCCCCCTACGCCGCCGCCTCTTCCTGCCTGCGCTCGATCTGACCGATCGCGTCGACCACCGCATCGAAGGTCAACATGGTCGAGGCGTGGCGCGCCTTGTAGTCGCGAACCGGCTCCAGATATTTGAGGTCGGCAAATCGCCCGCCCTCCGGCGGCGGGCCGTTCTCCTTGAGCATCTTGAGCATGGTCTGGCGCACGGCACGCAGCTCCTCTGCGCTGGCGCCTATCACGTTGTCGGCCATGATCGACGATGAGGCCTGACCGAGCGCGCAGGCCTTCACCTGGTGTGCGAAGTCGGTGACCACGCCATCCTTCATCTTGAGATCGATGGTAACCGTCGAGCCACAGAGCTTGGAATGCGCAGTTGCCGTCGCATCCGGGTTCGCGAGCCGGCCGATCCGGCCGATGTTGCCGGCGAAGCCAAGAATTTTCGCGTTATAGACGTCGTCGATCATCGTTTTTCGCTCCACCGCCGGAAGTCGAACACTGTGTGGCGCCGGCGTGACTTTCATTGCGCGATCTCGATCCTATATAATGATTGTCGTCCGCGGCCGGCAAGGCACTCCCAGTCCTGCCTGACGCGGCCAAGCACGCCACTTTCGGGGCCAAGGCAGGTCCTCAGGCCAATACCGGAAAAAGGCCGTGTCCGTTCAACTCGTCCCTCCTCAGAGTGGGACTACTGGAGACGCCTTTCATGGACGCCGTCGTCAAGAAATTCATGCCGCAATCCGCTTACCTGGAGAAGCCCGTGACCGACCGGCCGAGCGAGGCCGAGGTCGAGGCAGCCGTGCAGACGCTGATCCGCTGGACAGGTGACAATCCTGATCGCGAAGGTCTGAGGGATACCCCTTCCCGCGTGGTGAAGGCCTATCGCGAGATGTTCAACGGCTATGACCGCAATCCGGCCGAGGAACTCGGCCGCACCTTCGAAGAGGTCGCAGGCTATGACGACCTCGTCATCGTGAAGGACATCCAATTCCATTCGCACTGCGAGCACCACATGGTGCCGATCATCGGCAAGGCGCATGTCGGCTATCTGCCGTCGGGCAAAGTGGTCGGCCTTTCCAAAATCGCCCGCGTGGTCGATATCTTCGCGCACCGCCTCCAGACCCAGGAGACGCTGACGGCGCAGATCGCCAACTCCATCCAGAGTGTGCTCAATCCGCGCGGCGTCGCCGTCATGGTCGAGGCCGAGCACATGTGCATTGCTATGCGCGGCATCAAGAAGCAGGGTTCGACCACTCTGACATCTGCCTTTACCGGGACTTTCCGGGACAATCCCCAGGAGCAGATCCGGTTCGTGACCATGGTCCGGGGCGGCTCAGCGAGCTGACGCCAGCTGCAAGGCATGCCGGGGCGCCGCGACGGAAGCGCCGCCATGCGGCAAGATTTGACCTGAAGGCCAATTCGTCACCACAGGTCCGATTTCGAACTGCGCTCGATTTCGATATCGTGCGAGCGGGCTCGAAATCAAAACGACACTGCAAACGTTATCCTTCTTTGATTCCGAAACCCGCTCGGACCTTGATGTCGGAGCTCGCAGGAATTTCGGAATTGGAGACCTCGCAATTGGTACAAGCCGTCGATGAGCAGCATCTCCTTTCCTGAGCCGTCCAAAGACAAGCACGTCCTCGAAGAGGGCTCGGTCTTCTCACCGAATTTCGACGCGAACGGCCTTGTGACTGCCGTAGTGACGGATGCGGGCGACGGCACGCTGCTGATGGTCGCGCATATGAATGCCGAGGCACTGTCGCTCACGATCGAGACGGGCATCGCCCATTACTGGTCCCGTTCGCGTAAGTCGCTTTGGAAAAAAGGCGAGACGTCAGGAAACCTGCAGCACGTCACAGAAATCCTCACGGATTGTGACCAGGACGTAATTTTGCTCCGCGTAAACGTGTCCGGTCACGATGCAACTTGCCACACTGGGCGACGTTCCTGCTTCTATCGAAGGGTCGTGTCGGCAGACGGCAAAATCGGCTTGGTGGCTGACGGAAGTCCTCGCCTGTTCGATCCAGCCGAGACGTATCGGGGGTCCCGATGAACTATTTGCGATTTGCAAACCAGTCACCTTCATTCTTTCGATACGGCCAACCTGTATAGAAGAAAATGCAATAAAGGGGATTGTGATGCTCGACTGGGCGTCCATTCGAAACCGGCCAGACGCACGAGAGATCAACCAGATCTCGTCCTTCACCGGAGCACCTGATCCGAAGCCCGCCAAGAAATCCGGAATAGCACTGGCCCTGGGCGGTGGCGCAGCGCGCGGTTGGGCCCACATCGGGGTGTTGCGCGCCCTCGAGGAAGCTGGCATCGAGGTCAACATGATCGCCGGCACGTCCATCGGCGCTTTGGTCGGCGGCTGCTATCTTGCCGGCAAGCTGGACGCGCTGGAGGAGTTCGCCCGGAGCCTCACGAAACGCCGCATCTTCGGACTTCTCGACATCAATTTCGGCGGCAATGGTCTGTTCGGCGGCATGCGGCTGACACAGCGCATGCAGGAGCATGTGAAGGGCTTCACTTTCCAGGATCTGGCCCGGCCTTTCGTCTGCGTCGCTTCCGAGATCCGCACTGGCCACGAGATCTGGATCTCGAGCGGATCCTTGATCACCGCCATGCGAGCCTCCTACGCGCTGCCCGGCGTCTTCGAACCGGTGACCTGCAACGGCCGCGTGCTCGTCGACGGCGCCCTGGTCAATCCGGTTCCGGTATCGGTCTGCCGGGCCTACGAGCAGCCGCTGGTCGTTGCCGTGAACCTCAATTACGACGTCTACGGACGCGCGGCCGTCATCAAGCACAGCGCCGGCGAGCTCGTCGTGGAGCAGGACGCCACACCGGAGGGCCGCGGCGGCGTGGGTTCGACGCCACACGAGGCGCGGCTGGGCATCACCGGCGTGATGGTCGAAGCCTTCAACATCATCCAGGAGCGCATCTCGCGGGCAAGGCTCGCGGGCGACCCGCCGGACCTGTCGCTGCACCCCAAGCTCGGTCACATCGGCCTGTCCGAATTCCATCGCGCCGACGAGGCGATCCGGATTGGCTATGAAACCGCAAAGGCGCAGGTCGCGGAATTGGCCCGCCTGCAGGCGGTGCTGGGGTAGCCCGCCGTCGGACTACGCCAGCGCCGCATCCTGTATGCGAAACTGCGTGCTCCGGTTGCCGTTCCAGTAGTTGCCGTAAAGCGAGCCCGCGACATGTACGGTGCCGCCGCGGTTCCTGACAAGAAAATCGCCGACCGCCGTGTTCTCCGCGCGAAACGCTATGGCTTGCAGACGACCGCCGGCCGGCGACTGCAGGTCGGCGCGGACATGACCGTTGCCAACCAAACGAACGTCCAGAAGACGGTGACGCGGGAGGACCAGCACCGGTGGGGCATGTCCGGCTCCATAGGGGCCGGCTGCTTCGAGCGCGTCGAGAAGCGAAAGCGTGGCGCCTTCGGCGGAGAGCGCGGCGTCGATCTCGAGGCTTTCCTCTGTCCTGAGCCTCAGGACCTCGACTGCGGCACGCTCCTCGAAGAAGGCGCGCAGCAGGCCGAGCTTCGCCCGTTCGACGGTGATGCCTGCCGCCATCGCATGGCCGCCTCCCTTGACGATCAGCCCTTCGGCCGCGGCGGCGCGCACCAGCCGGCCGAGGTCGAATCCCGAAACCGAGCGGCCGGAGCCGGTGCCGATACCGTTGGCGTTGAAAGCGACCGCGAAAGCCGGCCGTCGGGCATGATCCTTGAGACGGGAGGCGATCAGCCCCACGATTCCGGCATGCCATTTTTCGCTCGCGGTGACGACGATCGCCGGTCCCTCTCCGGCAGCGAGCTCGAGATCGGCTTCGGCGCGCGCCTCCGAAAGCATCTCCTGCTCCATCGTCTGGCGCTCCTGGTTCAGCCGGTCGAGCGTTCCGGCAATGCCGTCCGCCTCGACCGGATCGTCGGTGGCGAGCAACCGGCTGCCCAGCGCGGCATCGCCGATCCGTCCGCCGGCATTGATGCGCGGTCCGATGAGGAAGCTGAGATGGAACGTGTTGACCGGCTCGCCGATGCGCGAGACGCGCGTCAACGCAGCCAGCCCGGCATTCTCCTGCCGGCGGATTGCAAGCAGGCCCTTGACGACGAAGGCGCGGTTGACGCCGACGAGGGGCACCACATCACACACGGTCGCGAGCGCGACGAGGTCGAGATAGCCGAGCAGGTCCGGCGCGCCGCCGTTTCCTCGCAGCCGCAGCTCGCGCGCCGCCTGCACGAGCGCCAGGAACGTGACGCCCGCCGCGCACAAATGGCCTTGCCCGGAGAGGTCGTCTTCGCGGTTCGGGTTGACGACGGCGACGCCATCTGGGAGCGCACCGCCGACCTGATGGTGATCGAGCACGACGACATCGGCACCGGCCTGGCGCCCCGCCTCGATCGCGACTGCGCTGTTGGTGCCGCAGTCGACCGTGACGATCAGCGTTGCGCCGCGGCCGGCGAGCTCGCGCATTGCATCGGGATTGGGCCCGTAGCCTTCGAAGATGCGATCGGGAATATAGATCTCGGCCGGCACGCCGTAATGCGCGAGGAACCGCTTGAGCAACGCGGAGGATGCCGCGCCGTCGACATCATAGTCGCCGAAGATCGCAACCCGCTCGCGCCGCTCGATCGCATCCGCGATGCGTGCCGCGGCCTTCGCCATGTCGGTCAGCGACGCAGGGTCGGGCAGAAGGTCGCGGATCGTCGGATCAAGAAAACGCTCGGCGCCCTCCGCCGTAACGCCGCGACCTGCAAGCACGCGCGCCACGATCTCGGGCACGCCGTGCCCTTGCGCTATCGCCAGCGCGACTGCCTCCTGGCGCCCGCTAAGCCGATGCCGCCAGGCCATGCCGCGCGCGGACTCGCGCACGCCCAGAAAAAGGCGGTCATCGGCGCCCGATTCGCGGAAACTCGCGTACATCCCCCACTAATAGCCGTGCACGGCCTGTCTCGGGAAGGCGCGCTCAGAACTTGTCCACGTCCTGGTGACGCGCCTTGATCTCGCGGACCGTCCCCGAAGAGGATCGCATCACCAGCGTGTCCGTCTCGATGCCATCGCGCCTGAAACGCACGCCGGACAAGAGATTGCCGTCGGTCACGCCGGTCGCGGCGAACAGCACGTCGCCACGCGCCATCTCATTGGCGCTGTAGACCTTTTTCGGATCGGCAATCCCCATTTTGTCGGCCCGGGCGAGCTTATCCTTGTCGTTGAGAAGGAGCCGGCCCTGGATCTGCCCGCCGATGCAGCGCAGCGCTGCGGCTGCCAGCACCCCTTCCGGAGCCCCGCCCGAGCCGAGATAGATGTCGATGCCGGTCTCGTCGGGTTTGGTGGTGTCGATGACGCCGGCAACGTCGCCGTCGCCGATCAGGCGGATCGCCGCGCCTGCCTTGCGCACTTCCTCGATCAGTCCGGCATGTCGCGGCCGATCGAGGATGCAGGCGGTGATCTCGCAAATCGGCACGCCCTTGGCTTTCGCCAGGTTGGTGAGGTTCTCGACGACCGGCGCATCGAGATCGACCAGCCCGGCCCGATAGCCCGGCCCGATCGCGATCTTCTCCATATAGACGTCCGGCGCGAAAAGCAGGCCACCCTCCGAGGCGACTGCGATGAGCGCCATTGAACCCGGCAGGTTCTTCGCGCAGATCGTCGCGCCCTCGAGCGGGTCGAGCGCGATGTCCACCTTGGGTCCCTCGCCCGTGCCGACCTTCTCGCCGATGAAGAGCATCGGCGCCTCGTCGCGCTCGCCCTCCCCGATGACGACGGTGCCGTCGATCGGCAGCTTCTTCAATTCGGCGCGCATGGCATCGACTGCAGCCTGATCGGCAGCCCGCTCGTCGCCGCGGCCGCGTATTCGCGCGGCGGCGACGGCCGCTCGCTCGGCGACGCGGACCAGCTCGAGGGTCAGGATCCGGGCAAGCGCCGAATTGCTGGAATTGGAGGATTCTTTTGCGGCCTCGCTCATCTCGTCGAGAACCATATCTCGGGCGATGCAACCTGTCGCGTCCCAAACTGCGATGCAGAAGTCGGCTGTCGGATTCGCCTACTGGAGGACCCCTCATCCGGCTCGGCGCTAAAGCGCCGAGCCACCTTCTCCCACAAGGGGAGAAGGAGGAGCGTTGCGTTTCACGTCTCTGCCAATCTCCAATGTTCGAGATTTGCCGCGAGCTAAATGCCAGGCTCCACCTTCTCCCCCTGTGGGAGAAGGTGGCTCGGCGCGCAGCGCCGAGACGGATGAGGGGTCCTCCAGTAGGCGAGTCGGATCGCAGACCAATGCCCACACACCTAGTCCGCCCGTTCGATCCTGATCACCTGCGGCTTGTCGATCAAGTGGCCGTCCTTGGTGATGCCGTCGACCGCCTTGCGGACAGCCGCCTCGGTCGTCTCGTGCGTGACGAGGATTACCGTCTTGCTGTCGGACGAATCGAGGCCGTCAGCGTGCTGAACGATCGATTCCAGTGAAATCTCGTTATCAGCCATGCGCTTGGCGATCGCGGCAAAGACGCCGATCCGGTCATACACCGTCAGCCTGATGAAATAGCCGCCGGCATGGCTGCGCATCCGCGCCTTCTTATAGGGCTTGAGCTCCTTGGCCGGACGGCCGAACACCGGGCCGTGCTGGAAGCCTGGCCGGCTCTTGGCGATGTCGGCGATGTCGCCGACCACTGCCGAGGCGGTGGCGTTGCCCCCTGCCCCGGGCCCGGAAAGCAGAAGCTCGCCGAGGATATCGGTCTCGATCGCCACGGCGTTGGTGACGCCATGCACCTGCGCGATCACCGAGGCCGTCGGCACCATGGTCGGATGGACGCGCTGCTCGATGCCGCTGTCGGTCTTCTGGGCGACCCCGAGAAGCTTGATGCGGTAGCCGAGCTCGGCCGCCGCCCGGATGTCGGCCTGGCTGATGTTGGAAATGCCCTCCATGTAGATATCGTCGGGCGCGATGCGGGTGCCGAAAGCGATGCTGGTCAGGATCGACAATTTGTGCGCCGTGTCCTGGCCCTCGATGTCGAAAGTCGGGTCCGCCTCGGCATAGCCCAGCCGCTGAGCGTCCTTGAGGCAGGCATCGAAGGAGAGCCCTTCGGCCTCCATGCGCGTCAATATGTAGTTGCAGGTCCCGTTCAATATGCCGAACACACGCGTGATCGAGTTGCCGGCGAGCGACTCGCGCATGGTCTTGATCACGGGAATGCCGCCGGCGACAGCCGCCTCGTAGTTCAACAGCACGCCTTTGCGCTCGGCGATCTCGGCGAGCGCGACACCATGCCTGGAAAGCAGCGCCTTGTTGCCGGTCACGACATGGCGGCCCGCTTCGAGGGCTGCCTTGACCGAATCGTGCGCCGCACCTTCGGCGCCGCCGATCAGCTCGACGAAAACGTCGATATCGGCTTGCCTTGCGAGCTCGACCGGATCGTCGAACCATTCCGCCGCACCGAGGGGCACGGCGCGATCGCGGCTGCGGTCGCGTGCCGAAACGGCCGTCACAACCAGGTCACGGCCGCACTGCCGCTTGAGCTCGACGGCCGTCTCGGTCAACACGCGCAACACCGAAGCGCCGACTGTGCCGAGCCCGGCAATTCCGATGCGCAATGCTTCCGCCATGACCTCGTGGCCCCCCAATTGTCAGTCCAGGAACTCTGATGAACCGGTATCAGCGCCGCGCGACAAGCGGCACGACATTGTTCGGCTGCTTCGTCGACGAAGCGAGGAAGCGTTTGATGTTGCGCGCCGCCTGGCGGATACGATGCTCGTTCTCGACCAGTGCGAGGCGGACATAGCCGTCGCCATATTCGCCGAAACCGATCCCCGGCGCGACCGCGACCTCGGCATGCTCGATGAGAAGCTTGGAGAATTCCAGCGAGCCGAGATCACGGAACGGTTCCGGCAGCGGCGCCCAGGCGAACATGGTCGATTGCGGGGCCGGCACGTCCCATCCGGCGCGAGCGAAGGATTCGACCATCACGTCGCGCCGCCTGTGATAGACATCGCGCACTTCTTCAATATCCGAACCGTCGCCGTTCAGTGCCGCGCTCGCCGCGACCTGGATCGGCGTGAAGGCGCCATAATCGAGATAGGACTTCACGCGGGTCAGCGCCGCGATCAGGCGCTCGTTGCCGACCGCGAAGCCCATGCGCCAGCCGGGCATGGAGAAGGTCTTCGACATCGAGGTGAACTCGACGGCGATATCGATCGCGCCCGGCACCTGCAGCACGGAAGGCGGCGGGTTGCCGTCGAAATAGATCTCGGCATAGGCGAGATCTGAAAGGATGATGATGTCGTTCTTCTTCGCGAATGCGACGACGTCCTTGTAGAAATCGAGGCTCGCCACATGCGCTGTCGGGTTCGACGGGTAATTGAGGATCAGCGCGAGCGGCTTCGGGATCGAGTGACGGACGCCGCGCTCCAGGGCCGGGATGAAACTGTCGTCGGGTGTGACTTGAAGCGAGCGGATGACGCCGCCCGACATGATGAAGCCGAAGGCGTGGATCGGATAGGTCGGGTTCGGGCAAAGCACCACGTCGCCCGGCGCCGTGATCGCCTGCGCCATGTTGGCGAAGCCCTCCTTCGAGCCCAGCGTGGCGACGATTTGCGTCTCCGGATTGAGCTTCACGCCGAACCGGCGGGCATAATAAGCGGCCTGCGCGCGACGCAGCCCGGGAATGCCGCGCGAGGACGAATAGCGATGGGTGCGCGGGTCGCGGACGACCTCGCAGAGCTTGTCGACGATGGCCTTCGGCGTCGGCAGGTCGGGATTGCCCATGCCGAGGTCGACAATGTCGGCCCCGCGCGAGCGCGCGCTGGCCTTGAGCCGGTTCACCTGTTCGAAGACATAGGGCGGCAGCCTGCGAACCTTGTGAAACTCTTCCATGGCGATTTCCGGCGTCTAGAGGGGGTGGCGCGATATACACTCATTCGGGAGGGCGGTCGATAGGTTTGGACTGAGGCAACAGCGCGGCCGCCAGAAAGGTTTTCGGGCTGCGTCCTCTCCGGGAACGTCACCGCGCTGCCGCCCCCTCATCCGTCTCGGCGCTACGCGCCGAGCCACCTTCTCCCACAGGGGGAGAAGGGGGAGCGCTGCATCTTACGTCTCCGCCAATCTCCGACGTCGGCCATTCGCGGCAACCTAAATGCCAAACTCCCCCTTCTCCCCTTGTGGGAGAAGGTGGCTCGGCGCGCAGCGCCGAGACGGATGAGGGGTACTCCAGAAGGCGATGGGCAAGCCTACTGCCCTTCGATCACCTTCAGCGTATCGGCCGTATGCGTCGCTGCAAGCTTGCGCAGCACTGCCGGATCGGTCGGAGCCTCTCCTGCGGCCCGCGCCGCCTTTGCTTGTTGGGCCGCCTGCAGCGATTCCGTGTCGGCGGTCTTCTCGTCAGGCGTGATTTGCGCGGTGGCAGCTTTCGGCGGGATGTTCAGATTGGGAAAGGTGCCGGTGTTCCTCGGGCCTTCGCTCAAACCCGTGTCGACGCTCTTGCTTGAGGCGGTGCCCACCTGGCCGGATGACGACGCCCTCGGCACCGTATTCCCGTTGCTCGTGGAAGCACAGCCCGCAAGCGCTGCCGAGAGCAGGCCGAATCCGGCCAGCGCGACCGCGGCGGAGCGCGAAAAAGAAAGCCGGTCAAGGCGTTGCGTCATTCTGTTCCGGTCGCTGCGCGGCATTGAGCTTGTACCGTCAAACACGTCTCATGATATTATGTCAACAAGGCGCTGGTGTCGCGATTTCGAAGTTCGCCTGAATTTTGATATCAGGCTCTGAGCGAAGTTCGAAATCAAAACGACACCAGGAATCAACAAGTTGCCAGTGTCCCTGTGATCCCGAAATTCGCTCGGATGCCTATATTCAAGCGCATGCGAAGTTCGGGATCGGGACTGTGGAGGGAATGCGGCGCATGAACAAATCGAAGGACGGCTCCGGCAAGGAATCGCCCGAGACTTCATCAGCCAACGAGACTTCATCGCTCGATCAGTACCTGGTCAAGGACCCGGAGCGCTTCGCCTTGAACCTGGCTCGCATGATCGAGGAGGCAGGCAAGGCCGCGGCAGCCTGGTCTGCCCCGCGCGAGAAGGGCGAGCTTCGCGATCAGGTCGCCGAACCCGTCGTCGACATGGTCAAGACCTTGTCCAGGCTTTCCGAATACTGGCTGTCTGATCCCGGCCGGGCGCTCGAGGCACAGACGCGGCTGTTTTCCGGCTATCTCAATGTCTGGGCAAACACCGTCCGCCGGGTCAGCACGCAAGAGCCGGTGGCCGACGTGATCGAGCCCGAGCGAGGCGACAAGCGCTTCCAGGACCCCGAATGGGGAAAGAACGCCTTCTTCGATTTCCTGAAGCAGACCTATCTGGTGACGACGCGCTGGGCGAATGACCTCGTCGAGCATGCCGAGGGGCTCGACGAGCACACGAAGCACAAGGCGAGCTTCTATGTGAAGCAGGTCGCCAATGCCGTCTCGCCGTCGAACTTCATCTTCACCAATCCGGAGCTCTTCCGCGAAACCGTCGCCTCGAATGGCGAGAACCTGGTGCGCGGCATGAAGATGCTGGCCGAGGATATCGAGGCGGGCAAAGGCGACCTGAAGCTCAGGCAGGCCGACCACTCGCCTTTCGAAGTCGGCAGGAACCTCGCCACGACGCCCGGCAAGGTGGTGGCCCGCAGCGAGCTTGCCGAGATCATCCAGTACGAGCCGACGACCGAGAAGGTGCTGAAGCGGCCGCTGCTGATCTGCCCGCCCTGGATCAACAAGTTCTACATACTCGACCTCAATCCGGAGAAATCCTTCATCCGCTGGGCGGTCGACCAGGGCCACACGGTCTTCGTCATCTCCTGGGTCAATCCGGACGAGCGCCACGGCACCAAGGATTGGGAAGCCTATATTCGCGAGGGCATCGAATACGGGCTCGACACGATAGAGCAGGCGACCGGCGAGCGCGAGATCAACGCCATCGGCTACTGCGTCGGCGGCACGCTGCTTGCGGCCGCGCTCGCGCTTATGGCCCAGCAAGGCGACAAGCGCATCCGCTCCTCGACCTTCTTCACCACGCAGGTCGACTTCACCCATGCCGGCGACCTCAAGGTGTTCGTCGACGAGGACCAGGTGACGGCGCTGGAGCACGCCATGAACTCGAAGGGCTTCCTCGAAGGCAACAAGATGGCGAGGGCTTTCAACATGCTGCGCTCGGGCGAGCTGATCTGGCCCTATGTCGTCAACAACTACATGCGCGGCAAGGAGCCGATGCCGTTCGACCTGCTCTACTGGAACGCCGATTCGACCAGGATGAGCGCGGCCAACCACTCCTTCTATTTGCGCAATTGCTACCTGGAGAATCGGCTCTCCAAGGGTCGGATGATGCTTGCCGGCCGCGCCGTGTCGCTGGCCGACGTCAAGATCCCGATCTACAACCTGGCCTCGCGCGAGGACCACATCGCCCCAGCGCGTTCCGTTTTTCTCGGCTCGCGATTCTTCGGCGGCGATGTCGAGTTCGTCATGGCCGGCTCCGGCCACATCGCCGGCGTCGTCAACCCGCCGCACAGGATGAAGTACCAGTTCTGGACGGGCGGCAAGCCGGCCGGCGAGTTCGAGGCCTGGCTTGCCGAGGCAACCGAGCATCCCGGCTCGTGGTGGCCGCATTGGCAAAAATGGATCGTGGAAAAGGACAGCCGACGCGTGTCCGCCAGGAAGCCGGGGAAGAAAACAAGTATACTTGGCGAGGCGCCGGGAGATTACGTGAAGGTTCGCGCCTAGATCGGACCGGGACTCCGTGGATAGCCTTGCAAACAGCGGCATTGCTGCCGCTCGTGCGTCAACCTCAATACACTCCGCCGCACCCGATGTTCTTCAATCGTTCTATGATGACGCTGAGTCAAATCTGGCGGAATGATGGCCAGCGAACATGTTCTCGCCTCAATTCATTCATAGCCGGTGGTTGCGAGCAGGGCGCGAATAAGCTACGTCTCATTTACCGGCCACGAGACATCAGCTCCGCAACAGAATCAGAGCGCATATCGCGCCAGCCCGGCCGGGAATTGGAGAAGGGGAAGCGGATTGACGAAAGCGCGATCGCGAAACGCGACCGGGGAATGGCGCATCGTTTCGGTGGCGTTGGTTTCCGCTTTGGTCGCCTCATGTTCCTCGACAGGCGATCCTACTTTCAACCTTGCGGACCCTGCCCTTTCGGGCGCATCGGCCGGAGCCTCCGTCGCTGCCGACACCGCTCCAGCCGAGGACGCGAGCAAGCTCGTGATGTCGAGCGAGGGCACCACGGCGCTTCCCGAAACAGTCGCCTATGTGCCGGCCGTGAAGCCCGGCAGCGCCTTCCCTGATTTCTCGGGCGCGCAGACCACGGCCCCTGCAACTGCAGCGCCGACCAACCCTACGGAATCAAAGTCTCAGGCAGCGCAGGCGGCGGCCTCTGATGCGCAAGCACAGAGCGCCGCCGCGGCGGTGGCTGATGATTCGCCAAAGAGTGACTCGCAAAAGACTGGCGCCAAGGCAGCGGCCGTTGCCGTGCCTGCCGATTATCCCGTCTACGTCACGGCGACCGACCCCAACCAGCCGCGGCCGGAGGCGCCGAAAAAGCGCGGATTCTTCCAATCGCTGTTCGGCGCCACGCCCGCAAACGCCACGCCGCTGATCAAGCCGGAATCGCAGAGAGGCGGCGAGCCGCTGATCGAGATGCAGGCCAAGGCCAAGCCGGTGATTGCGCCGGAGCCCTCCCCCAAGCCTGTCCTCATGCTGGCCTCGACGGGCGGCGAAAAAGCAGAAGTGCAGGCCGCTTCGCTTGGCGGCAATGGCGCGACCGAGCGTCTCGACGCCCTCCCCGGCGTGCGCCAGTCGTCCCTGTTCGAGATCAAGCGCAAGTCCGGCCTCAATGACGATGACAGCGACGTCGACCTGCACGAAGAGGAAGATTACGGTCCGGTTCGGGTGGCAACCGCGGCCGGCATGGCGAGGCTTGCGCCCAATGGCCTCATCACCCAGACCGACCAGGTCGACGTTGCCTGCCTGAAGCCCTCGCTGGTGCGCATGCTGAAGACGGTCGAGCAGCATTATGGGAAGCGGCTCGTCGTTACCTCAGGCTATCGCGACCCCCAGCACAACCAGCGCGCCCGCGGCGCCAGGAACTCGCTGCACATGTATTGCGCCGCCGCCGACGTGCAGGTGCCCGGCGTGAGCAGATGGGAGCTTGCGACCTTCATCCGCTCCATGCCCGGCCGCGGCGGCGTCGGCACCTACTGCCACACCGAATCGGTGCATATCGACGTCGGCCCCGAGCGCGACTGGAACTGGCGCTGCCGCCGGCGTAACAGCTAAGGCGTTCTGCAATTCGCCCGACGCAGGCGCTGCGCGCTGCATTTGCGTCTCCGCCAACCTCCGACGTTCGCGATTTGCGGCAAGCTAATTGCCAGGCTCCCCCTTCTCCCCCTGTGGGAGAAGGTGGCTCGGCGCGAAGCGCCGAGACGGTTGAGGGGTCTGCAGGGCGCGACGGTGCCGACTGAAAGCAGAAGGCTCTAGCCCTACTGCTTGGCTTTCCAGGGTTTCCGCCCCCGGCGGGACCCCTGCGCCAAACTCCGACGAAAAACTTCGTCAAACCGCCACGCGATGGGTTGCCGCCCCGATAATCCGCAACTATAAGCCGCTTCGCGCTGCGCCCATCGTCTAGCGGTCCAGGACGCCGCCCTTTCACGGCGGAAACACGGGTTCGATTCCCGTTGGGCGTACCAGCCATCTCCATTCCCGAACAAAGCTGGGCACCAGGGGTCTTATCTGATCCAAAGACGACTTCTGTAATCCGGGCCCTTCGATGGCCGCTTCACGCCAGTAGCGATCATTGCCGAGCAGATACTCTAACGTCGCGTTCGGCAATCCGACCGGTTATGGTAAGGATGCGCGAGAATGCAGACGTTCATTCTGGTGGGCCCGCGGGCGAACTACGTGCGAATGCCGTCCGCCTCCCCCAGTCGAAATACTATCGTGGATGCCTGGCGAAGCTGCGCTGCCAAACGGCCAGAGGCGTCGATGAAAATATATTCGGGCGTAGATCTGCAAGTGTCTATGCCGCTTGCCCGCACGTGGTCGCGAAACGACATCGCCTGCGTCGCACCGTCCCCGAGCATCGCGACGGCTGCGTCGAAGGTCAACCCCTGACGCGCGCGGCTTAGCAAAGCTGCCCAGGAAATCCTCAGGCAGCGGCAGCCACCTGCATGCCGTGGAGCTCTGCTTCGAAGTCATCGAAGAAGGCTGCCGCCATCGCCGTGAATTCCTGATCCTCGCCGTACGCCGTGCGCATGAAGTGGGCATCTTCCAGAGCATCATGGAGCGCAGCGTGCCAGCCCGGGTCGTCCTGCGCCGTCCTGGCCAGCCTCTGGAGAACGCGAGTCCGCTGCGCACGAAGTGTCTTCATGACAGCGATCCGCCGATGCACGAGGTTGACCCGGTTCAGGGCATAGGCCTTGATCGATTCCTTGCCGTAGCGATCCGGAACGCCTTCAATCATGCGCGGCTTCACCAGAACTTGAGGACCATCATGGTCCCAGGTGAGGTGATCAGCGGGGTCTCGGATCGTCGGGTCGATGAGGAGCGGGTCCTCTGCCGTGAGGTCGTCCTTGCGATGAACGGCCCTCAGTCCGGCAATGGGAAAATAGTTTTGTTTGCCGTGGCTCACTGTAGGGGTCGAATTCAGCAGTCGATCGAACTCCTCCGGGCTGACGGCATTTTCCAGTACGTGAGCCAGCCTGCGCTGATTACAGCTTTTGCAACTCGGCAGCATGTTCAGCCAGGAGTAGGTTAGCCACCAATAACCGGGATGCGCTTCACCCTCGACGCCTCCTTTCGGTCGGAAATGCTCGATCTCAGAGTCCCCCCCAGCTCGTATGTCCCGCTCGCAGTAGGCGCACTTGTGCCGGAATATATCAGCGAGCGCGATCGAGACCTCGTGCATCCGATAGGCGGTGAACTTGAACGACTTGAATTCGGGGGCGGTGTAGTCCAGCCTGAAGTAGTACTTCGCCGCGGATCGCTTTTCATCACGGATTGCCTTCCCCGGGTTGGAAAGACACGCAGGCTCAGATCCTGCCGGCCGAGCGACGAACCTCACGCGGTTTGCTCCTCCGCATCGCCGCGCAGCACCTTCAGCACCGCCTCTACGGCTTCCCGCCGCGCACGAACCTGGCCTCGCCTTTGCTCCCGCTCTTCAAGATAGTGGTCCAGTGCCTCATGGACGAGCTGCTGCTTGATGGTGTCGCCAAGCACGATCCTTGAGATCAAGTCATCGTCGCGCGAGCGGTCGGATCGTAGAGCCTCCGAACCCTCGACAGTCCGGGCCAGTTCCCATTCGAGCTCGGGATCCGCGGTGCTGAAGAGCCCAAAGTAGTCGGACGTCAGGAGCTGCTCTGCGCTCATACCCCGAATGGCCGGGAGATCGCCCAGACGGTGCACCCTTCCCTCGGCATCCCGTTCGATGACCTCCACTTCACCGTTATCCATCCCGCGCAGGCACAGCGGATCGTGGGTGCTGATGATGAACTGGACGCCTGGGAACGCGCGCCGAAGCGCCGCGACAATGCGCATCTTCCAGCGCGGGTGCAGGTGCGTCTCTATCTCGTCGATGAGTACGACACCTCGAGCGCGCTCGAGGTCCGGCCAGCTTCCGAGCAGGTTGCGCATAATATCAACCGCTAAAGAAAACAGGCTTCTATACCCCTCGCTCAGCCGCTCCACCGGAACGAGCCTCCCAAGGACACGAACCGAAAGACGCCCGGCCCCGTCCATGACGAGCTCGTCGTTTACGTCGAGAGCCAGCACCTCGCGCAGGCCCCGGGCCACGGCATTGAAAGTAGTTTCGTCTTCGCTGATGCGCAGAAGCCACGGGCCTGCACTGGGAAGCGCGCGGTTCGGAACGAAGAGATTGCGTATCAGGCCAAACGGTTGGCGAGATGGCCGCGAATTGTCTGAAAACTGGCGCCGGGCACCATAGGCCAATACGAGAACAGAAGGTTGTGCGGTCCCTTCTAGGCGGCGACCATCTGCGCTGACACCGAACTCGGCTGGTTCGCCCTCGTCACGGAAATGTACGACCACCCGTGGAGCGGGTGGATCAATTATGTCCCATCCCACTGGATCATCGCGGCGAAGGAACTCGGATCCCGGGATACCGAGCCGCGCCACCGCTCTCGTGCCGGCCAGGGCGAGCGCTACGGCCTCCAGCACCGAACTCTTTCCGGCAGCGTTCTCGCCGAGCAGCATTAGGCACGGCAGCTCGCGACGTCGCTCGGTAGTCCTCGCGAACTCCAGGGTGAGCCGCTCCACACCTTTGAAATCGTAAATCTCGACGGCCTTTATTTCGCGATCGGGAAACCGCCGACGTGCACCGCCCCCAAGAGCCGCCGGCGGAAGGCGCATACCGCTATCCGCAAGCCGGTCGAGTTCTGTAGGACGGAGCTCGGGAAGTTTCGCGTCCTCCAGGAATACGTCTTCAAGAAGGTCGGAAAGCCGGCCTCGATCGGCGGTGGTTGCGCTTTCAATGGTCCTGCGGAACCATTCCGGGAGAGATTGCCGAACCGTCGGAACCCGGACGCCGGGACTCGCCCAGGTGACAAGCGCTCGGTGAAGGGTATCGAGACGAGAACCCACGAACTCCCGCGACAGGTCGAACATAAGCGAGAGATGCTCGCGATCGCCGTCCTTGATGGCTCTCGGAAAGCGCGCGCGCAGCTCATTGAGATCATCTGAGCGGCGCGCCACGAGCGAGGGGCGATTGAGCTGGAAAACCGCTACGGTAACCTCGCCTCTACGGCGCAGGGGGCGGCACGTCCCATCTGCCGACATCCGAATTTCGTCCCATGGATCATCCCTGCTCGGATCGATCAATTCGGGCGACTCAAAAGCGAGAACCTCGTCGAAAGTTGCTCGCACCCGCGCCCTCATACCGGCAACTGGGAAAAGGCCGCCCTTGGCCTTACCGCATGTGCCGCAGACGAGGAGAAGGTTCTCCCATTCATACGCCAGCCAGACGTAATGCTGACGCGACTCTACACTGTCGAGACCCCGCGCGTAGCCAAGCGGCCGAAAGTGCTCCACCTCTTCTTCGCCGTGAGGGATGGCCGCCTCACAGTACGCGCACTTGTCCATGAACAGGTGTCGGAGCGCCTCGACCACCGAGGGGCTACGGTAGAGCCGCTCGTTCAGGGGGGCCCGCCGCTGCTCCATTTTGGCGAGATCAAGCCGAAGATAGTCGACGATGGCAAGGCGCGCCTGGCGCGCCTCGTCGGTGAGCAACGTGCTCGGCAGCTGGACGCTGTTCCGGCGAACCCTCAGCATGCCAGCCGGTCCGTCATCAATGGGTCGTGATTGCTGCGGCCCAAGGCCTTTGCAATCTCGCAAACGGCCGCATCTACCTCGCTCGAAGTGGTGTCGAGGGAGAGGCTCAATCGCAATGTGGCCAACGCATCCGTGTGCGACAGCCCCATCGAAATAAGGGCCGGGGACGGCTCCCTTGCGCCCGCGCTGCAAGCAGCACCGGTAGACACGCATACGCCTGCCAGAGCCAATCTATCGACAAGGTCTGCAGCGTCGAGACCAGGCCAAGTGATGGAGATGGTGTTCGGTAGGCGCTCCGTTTTGGCCGCGTTCACCCACGAGCCGGGAAGCAGATGCAACAGCCGAGCCTCGATATTGCGCCGCAATGGAAGGACATCCGAAAGCCAGTTGGACATCCTGGCGGCCCCTGCGTCTGCGGCCACGGCGAATCCCGCAATTCCCGGCGAGTTGTGCGTGCCTCCTCGCTGCCCTTCCGATTGCTCGCCATGGACCAGCGGATCCAGCACGATCCCCTGTCTGACGTAGAGCGCACCCACTCCGCGGGGACCGTGCAGCTTGTGCGCTGACATCGAGACCAGATCGACCTCCGCCAGCGCCCCGTCCAGATCCAGCGGCATACGGCCTACCGCCTGAGTGGCGTCGGTATGCACGAGGCATTGCGGCGATCGCTTTCGGGCGGCCTCGGCGATTGCGGCGATAGGCTGAACTGCTCCCGTCTCGTTGTTCGCTAACATGACGCTGACCAGGGCCGTATCGGACCGCATAACTGAAAGCACCGCATCCACCGATATGACGCCGTTCGCATCCGGTGCGACCCACGAAACTCGCGCGCCGCGCCGCGTAGCCGCCTGGAGCGCAATACGAAGCGATGGATGCTCTATCGCGCTTGCCACCACATGGGAGCCTGGGCTGACGTTCGATGCCACCCAGCTATTCGCTTCCGAAGCACCCGACGTAAACAAGAAGCCTTCCGGGCCGGTCCCTAGGAGCCTACCCAATGCCCTGCGGGCGCGAGGCGCGGGGTCGCTGCCCTGCTGAAGTAAAGCTGCCGCCGCAGAGGAGGGATTGAGGTAGCAATCCTGCATGCATTCGCGCACCGCCGCCACCACCGCCGGCAGCGGACGTGTCGTGGCGTTGTTGTCGAGGTAAGCTCGGATCGTCATGCTCGGCGTCCCAGGTCATCTGCCGCGATCGCGTTCACGAGCTCCGTCAGTTCCGCCTCATCGACGAAGGGAACCTGTGCGTATTGCGGAGTGGAAGCGCCTCCGATGAGAGCCGCGAGGTGTCCCTGGCCAAGCAGCTTCTCGGCGCCTCCGCCCTTCTGCCCTAGCGAAAGATCAGAGGTTCCAGGACTGTCGACCTTGAGCACTAGTCTGTTTCCGAGATTGCTGCGGAGCTGCATCGGAAAGACCGTGTTGTCCGGCCGCTGCGCTGCGAAGATGAGATAGATGCCTGCAGCGCGGGCCTTCACACCCAAGCGGCTGACAACCGACTCCACAACGGCGCGATAGCTGTCGATCTGCATCCAATCCGCGAATTCATCGTGCACGACCCAGATGGTCGGTAATGGTTCGCCGGGGTGCTTCTTGTTGTAGCCCTCGACGTTGTTTGTCCGCGCATCGCGGAAAAGCAGGTACCGCCGCTCCATTTCCGCCACGAGTGCCTCGAGACGCGCGAGCGCTTCCTCCGTATCGGACACGATGCCGCCCTGAAGATGGGGCAGATCCTCGAACGCAAAGTAGTCCACGCCTGCTTTGGGATCGATCAAGACGATCTGCGCCATCGCCGGTGTGTTGGTCGCTGCGATGCCAACAATGATGTTTTGTACCAGCACGGACTTGCCGCTACCGGTGCTCCCAGCAACCAAGGTGTGCGGAGCTGGTTGCGGCACCAGGAACAACGGAGTTCCATCGTCTTCCAACAATGCAATCAAGAGCCGGTTGTTGCCCGAGCTGGGATCGGCGCGCAGCTGCGCCCAGTCCTTCCACACGTTGGCCAGCGTCAGCCGCGCACGATTGGGGCGCTCGATCGAGATGACGATCTTGCCCGGTTGTGCCCTGACGTTCAGCACCTTGAGCGCGTGGGTGGTCTCGAGCTCTTGAGTCCGGTTCTCAACCTTCCCGATCGTGAGATCGTCCGCCCCGCGATACTTCAGGAGCGCTGCATTTGGTGTTAAGACACTCTCGATCAGCCGAGCCGACATGCCATAGCGCATCAGCGCATTTGTGCAGCGGGTCGCCACGTCTTCAAGCCACCGTCCATCCTCCTCACCGCCGCCTTGGGCCGCCGCGTAGGAATTCAGCACAGCAAGGAATTGCCCGCCGGGAGGCATGGGTTCCTCGGAAGGTGGTGCCGCGGGCTCGGCGGCCTCATCCACTGCCAATTGGTTACTGGTCGCCGAAAGCGGAGCAGGAGGGCCTGATGGTACAACGCCCCCGCCACTGACGGGCAAGGGCCTCGCGGGTAGGTCCTCCCCTTTCCACAGGCGACGGCGCACCGGCATTGGATCGCCCCCTGTGCAATAGGCACGAAGGATTTCGCGCAGGCTGTCGGGTGAATACCTTTCCTGCCGGCCACCCGTCTTGGCTACGCCCACGTACGCGTCGACAACGCTCGGAAGCGCATCCGGCGGAGCATGACCAAACACATGGGAGTATCCGCGCACTCTCACGCGACTGCGCGTCTCGTCCCTGAGTACCGTTGCCCAATCTATGCCATCGCGGAGAGCCGCCCCACGAAGACCATCAACCAGCATCTCTGTCAGGCGCGCGCGCCAGATGCGCCGGTCGGCAACTGCGTTCTCCGGATCGAGCGCGCGCTCAAGGCGGAGCAGTGTGTCCGCAAGTTGGCGCGCCGATTCCTTCGCCTTCGTAGACACCGCCGCCGCACCTACGAACTTCGCCTCGGTGACGACCACGTCCAAGACCGGAACCCCGTCCTCGTCGACATGCGGTGAGAGACAGAGGAGGTCCGCGATCCTTTCCTCGTCCTGACCCAGCCAATTGGCGTAGTCATCGAGGAACACCCAGGCCGATTCGCGTCCCGTCCCAAGCTGCGCGTCCACCAAATACCTGCTGAGCACGACACCGATGAGTTCGCTCGCGCTGCTGCCACGCCTTGCGGCCCGAAGCACAAGGTCACCGGAAATGGCGTTGGCGTCGGTGACCAGACGGGCCGCAAGGCGAGCAAGTTCGTCCTGGCCGTAAGACGGATCGAGCGATCGGATCCGTGACTCGATCGTGGCACGAAGAAGCGTGTCCGAGGCCTTCGAGGAAATAATGAGGTTTCGCCCCTCACCCTCGCCCTTCTTGTAGCGGATCACGGTGATCCCGCGCTCCTGGAGTTGCCGCCTATCGAGTAGTGAATCGATGTTGACCACCCAGTTGCCGAGGCGATGTGTTTCATCGATGATGTCGCGGGTTTCCGCGGCACGGATGTCCGTCTTTCTCACTGGAACCAGGCAACCTTCGTCCCGCCAAGCCGCGTTCGCCGGCCCGAGCTCGAACAAGGATGCGACCGCGTGCAGGTAGCTCCATCCCTCTTGGGGCTGAACCGGCCGTGCAAGCAGCGCAACGGAATCATGCTCTCCTTGGCCGATTGGGATTCGCCGCGACCATTCGCCAGGTCGAAATTCCTCAGCCTCCTGCACCTGGCGCGGCATTGCCCGCCAGTCCAGGCGAGCCCGGCGCGCCACCACGTCATGGCAGAAGACGATATCGCAGGGCGGTGCTCCGGCCGAGGCAGCCGTGGGGCCTTCGTTAATCATCATGGAGATGCGTAGCCGCGACATGAAGTCTCGCGTGCTCTCGCTCGCATACATCACGTCCTGCTCCGGAGCGCTGCTGACGAGCTGACGATAAAGCTCGCGGAGCCTGACGCCATCGGTATGCCTCAGCATCACCTGGCACATGGCCTCGCCATCTCCTGCGCCGGAATCGCGCATCGAGTCGACGACAGCCTGCGGCAGAGCGGCCGCATCCGAGTTGTAGAGCACCACGGAGAGGTTGTCGCGCTCGTGAGGCTGAAGCTTGAGATATGTCTCCACGATGGCTGAAATCTGCCGTGCATCCGCCTTGACGCTGTCACCCGTCGCGACTGCTCCTCCTTCGGGAGTAATAGCGCGTTCATGCAGCGAGTAACCGTTCAGGTGATCGGTCCGAGCCAGCAAAACTGGCTTCTCACCGTCCCACACGGGCAGGACATCGGGTTCCGCAGCTTGTTGAAGATCGCGGCGCAGCTCCCCAAAGAATAAAGCTCCATTGTCGGTGAACGTCACCGACTCATCCGCCAAGATAGGCGAGATGCTACGGGCGAGCCGAAGCCAACGGGCACGAAGCCCCGCCAGACGGATCGGATGCCACGGGCAGATAATGGCGCCCATTGCATGTCCGAAAGCCGGCTCCACCGACGCCACGCCAATCTCAAGCAAGGGGTGCAGCAGGGCATCCACGGCAAGCGGAGTGGTCGCATGTTCTGCGATCGTGGAGAGCAGCGAACCATAGCTTGCCGCCTGGCGGGCGACGCTCAGCCCCGAGAGCCCGGACTTCCTGAGGTCGGAGATCGCCTCCTTGTAGTCGTCGTAGAATTGCCGGAATGCCTCGAGGAGCTTGATGTAGGCCGGCGCCGTGATAAGCGCGGCCGTCTTCATCCGCTCCAGATTTGCCTTCCACTCTGCGTCAATCCACGTCCGCTGCGCGCGGCGCGGGACGAAAGAACCGCGATCGCGGGATAGTTCCGGCTCAAGACAGTTGGTGTCGGACAGATCTATGACACCCGAGCGCGAGCGCGAAACCGATCGCTTGCCCCCGACACATTTCACCACGGGTCCGCGCGTGTTGTCGTCAGCCAGCCTCTCGAGATCTTCGTCAAGACGAATGCCGACGGCATCGAGCTCGCATTCCCAGACTAGGCGAACGTCGGCCGAGGTCTGCACCTCCTCGCCTCCAATAGACTCGAGCCAAACCTTGAAGGTCAGCTGGCGAGCCTTCTTCCCCGTGGGCTGCTCGCGGCGGCGCTCGCCGCGGTTGTGAAGATCGCCCGCGAGCTCCGAATACTTGAAAGCCCGAACGCTTCGAAATTCGACGACACCATTGAGCGCTGTCGGCAGGCCCGAGTACCACCGCTCAAATGCCCTGCACACACCTTCGTTCAGGGACGAAAATTGTGCAGGGAAGCGTTCAATACCCTCGACCACGAGAACTCGGCGGCCAGTCGATCTTCCATCATAGAGCCGGCGCAGACACTGCACGATCCCATCGACGAGATCGGTGCATTCGACGCGCTGCCCGTAGATGAAACGCTCCCACATGGCCGAGAGGCGCGAATCCTCCTGAAGTTCGCGCGAGTGAGACCGGTAGAACTGCTCATCCTCCGGCTGACGCGTCGGACGCACTCCGCGGCGTCCTGCCAGGCTCCTGACATAAACCCACTCGTCCTGGGTGAGCAGCTCAGGATCGTGCCGCTCGTAATACTCTAGGGTCCGCCGCCCGATCGTCTCTTTCTCCTGGGTCGGCAGCTCCTCGAAGAATGGCTCCAGTTGGGACCAGTCGTATGCGAACGGCGCGAGTGTGGCAGGGCCAATTGCCTCGGGAGCCTCGGCGTAAGCGCGCAGCGTCTCAATAAGCTCGGAAGGCAAATTATCCTGTAGCTGCTCGAGACGCTTCGCGAGGCGCAGCTTCGGTAAAGGGAGTTGTTGAAGATCGCGCTTCGCGAAATAGCAGGAGCGCCGCCAATGCGGCAGCAGCCGATCCCGCCAAGTCGATTGCCACCGCTTGCGAGCGGGTGATAAGTCGTCGAACAGATGGTCGTGGCGTGGGATTCGGAGCGCCATGAGCGAGCTGCCAAGCGCTAGCTCCACGGTATCCCTCTGCTGCAGGCGATCCGCCACCGCGAGCACGTATGCCGCGAACTGACGGAGGGGTGCGCGTCCAACATCCAGAATACCGGTTAACGCGAGTTCCAAGTGCTTTCGGCGTTCCGGATCGAGGCCTATTCCGCCGGCAGCGTCTATCCAGGTGCTTACCTGCGAGCGCGACAGTAGGGCGTCGGAATCGATGCGCACCAACTGCGCGAGGGACTGCCGCTGGCTTTCGTCAGTGAGCACCATGACACGGCCTTCACGCTCGCACGCAAGGTGGCGAAGGACCGTCTCGGTCTTGTCCGTCAGCAGGTCTGCCGGGACGCCCTCAGCTTTCTCGAATCGGTAGCGGGGCAGAAGGATCTCCACGCGTGATGCTAGCTGCGCGTCAGCGCGGACCTCAGCCACCACGCCGAGTATCTCGTCATCGGCGAGCGAGGCGAGGAGAAAGCGCGCAAAACCTTCTTCACCGGATCCGGCGTCTAAAGTGTTCCTGATGATGCTGGCGGCCACCTTGCCCGCCAGGCGGAGCGCGGTCATGGGCGCTCCTCTGAGGAGTCATAAGGATTGAGCACGTAGGCACATCCGTCCGAGAGACGGTTTAGCAGCCCCATACTCGCAAGACGCGCCTCGAGGCGATCTCGGTTACGATCGAAGGAAGACAGATCGAACGCCTCTCGGTCAAGCACCGCACCTGCTTCCTCCGGGCCGATTACGAGTCCGTATTGCTCCCGGAGGTCCGCAAGGAAAAGTCCGAGCTCCTGCCGGCGGTCAACCCGCACAAGGACCAGAGTTTTGAGAAACGCGTCGGTTGGAGCATACCGATTGCGGTTTGTGCCACGACGCGAGACCAAGCCCACCGAACGGCCGTAATTCAAGTGGACCAGCCCGTCGTTCTGGTCGAGTTTTCGCTCCACGTGATTGCCCAGTTCGAGATCGAGCTCGGCATCGGTCCCCACGCGCTCCAATTTCAGGTTGAATTCCTCGCGTAGTCGGTCCTGGATAAACTCCTGGCGATCGCGATCGGTGGCATCCTGCGCATCGGCAAGCTTCCTGATCTCCGTCAATCTGTGCATGAGGCGCTCGGTCAACGCTCGGCGTATCAACGCGTCGTTCTCGATAAACGAGTTCACAGCGTGCTGCCGTACCAGTTCGCGGCGCGGCGCGATCATCTCGCATACGATGACGGGCCTGTCGGATCCGAGCGCCGCTGCCGCGGTCTCAAGCTGATAGAGCATTAGATGAAAGGCTGCGAGCGGTGCGAGATGGGTCAAAGCATCTCCATCCGGTAGGCCCAGTCCAAGCACTTTCAGCCAATCCGCGGCCAGCCGATCGAACGCGGGGTGTTTGCGATAGGGAAGGAAAGACTCGCCCTCCTCGCGCCGGTCCGCCTCGTCGTCCGAGGGGGCGCAAAGCAGCCCAACCAGCCTGTTTCGCTCGTTTTCCGGCGCAAGCAGTCGCTCCAGATGTGCACGCAGCTCGTCTGCGTGATCTGAACGGCAGAGCATCTGATAGAGCATCTCGCCCGAGCGACCGAAGACCGTATAGTCCCTTACCACCCGAGCACTCTTGTCCACGGCGGCGTCGGAGAAGAGTGCCGCGGGTCCCAGGGGAAAGATGAAGCGGGAGGACCAGCGCTTGTTGGAGCCAGCTTCTATCCCCGTCTGCCGCAAGAGCCGCACGAGCTGGGCAAAATCGGAGAAAGATTTGAAGCGCTCGCGAAGATAGCCAAAGCCCTCGCGGGGGATGCACTGCTGCTTGCCCATCTGGGCGAGCCATTCGGTCCACCGCGATTCATCGTCGACATTCAGCGAGGCGATGCGTTCGAGATCGCTGCCGTTGAAGAGTATCTGCCGCAGACCCATCCGGAAGCGCAGGCTATAGGACGGGCTCGTCTGCTCATCGAGCAGGGCGGACTTGCGCTGGAACGCCTCAGCCACGTTGAGAAATTCCAGCAGAATCAGCCAAGGCGTCTGACGATACCAGATGCGGTGTCCGAACACCGCCTCGCCGAGCCAGATACTGACGCTTTCGAAGGCCCGAGAGCCCGCCGACGCAGTCAGGACATTGTCGGGAGCGAGGATGTTCAAAACGAGACCCCCAGCATTTTCACTCGCGGCTCGCCTTCGGCATCCTGAATCAAGAGGGAGAGAGGACGCCCCCGCCGGTTTGGGCTGGCGCTTTCAGTGAGGCGGCGCGCGGCGCCGCATTCCGAGAGCAGTCGGCTTTTGAATGCCAGAACGTCCTCATTGCACTCCTTGGAGAAGCTGTTCGGAAGCGCTCCCTCGGCTACCCGCGTGAGGAACTCGTAACGGAGCAAATGCAGAGGATAAGTTGCGCTCCTTCCGCCAATCCCGAGGCTCACTCGCAAAAGGGGCATGTCGTCCGGCCCGCGATCAATCTCTATCCTTTCGCCGAAATCACTGGGTATCAGGGGAATCCGCCATACCAGGACGTCGCTGACCGGTGCGGCGCTCGTATCGAGCCCGGTGCTCACGTAAAGCATGTCACTCTCGCCTATCAGCATCCCCGTCCAGATCCGGTTCAGCCCGCACACGAGAAGCCTGATGATCGCGGGATCCACCTCCTCGTTCCGGGATAAAGGACCCAGGATATAACGGCGATAACTGGCTGCCGACTGGAACATCGTGAGCCGCCAGGGATCGAGGCGAGCATCCCTGTCGGGCAAACGAAAGAACAGGCGTCGACGCTCATCCGCAAGGGCGGCGAGAAACTCTGTTGCCTCGCCGCGATCCTCATCGGCATCGACATAAGCGCGGCGTAGCCGTTCGAACTCCGTGCGGACACCATGCGGATCGTCAGCGGCGACGTATCGCTGGTGGTCCTGGCGGAGGTCTTCGTCCTCTGCTCCGAAAACCAGGAGTGCGTCAAGCACGTTGGTGGTCTCAAACCCTACCCTGAAAGTACCCAGGTGGCGGAAGACGGCATACTGCTCGCGCCGGTTGTCCTTCAGATTATGACCGAACAGATTTCGATAAATCGATGCCTCATGGGCCCTTCCCTCAAGCGCGAGAGCACGGAGCCCATCAAGCCGCAGAACGCGCTCATCGGACTTGATGTCGCCTAAGAGCGCATTTACCAGAAGTAGCAAGATCTCGCGGATCGAGACGTGAAGCCCATTGGCATCGCACAGTTCCGCCAGGGCCAGGAGACGGTTCTGAAACAGCGAATCCGCCATCACCGAATGATTCAGGCGGAGTGGAGAGCCTGAGCTGAAGGCGGGATCGTCGACTTCCTTGTCAAAGCATTGCCATTCCTCCCGATCAAGAAGGCACTTCAGCGCTCTAGAGAGAAGGTCGCGCGTCGACATGCGGCTAAGATTCAGGAAAAGCAGATTGCGGCCGGCACCCGGTTCGGCGCCCGTTGCTAGCATCCTTTCGATGTCCCGCCAGACATGGCGGGCCGCACTGCCTTCTACGAGCCCTTCTTTTGCCTGAACCAGCTTTCCGTCATTCGCGGCAATCACGAAGATGTCGTCGTTCGCCTGCCCCAGAACGGACTTGCCGAACAGTTCGAGCAGCGACAGCTTCTCTTCCGGCCAACGCTCACCGCGCGGCGGCGCGAACCCGCTGAACTCGAAAATGAAGTGCACTCTGATCCGCCGTGCGCCGACCTCCACTGGCAGTACTAGATAATCGTCGCGGTTGGCACCGGACGTTCGACTGCTGTCGCCGCCAAGTCGTTCCCAGACTTCGTTGCAAAGCGAGGTCTTGCCGTCGCCGGCCGTCCCTGTCAGCACAACGTTGCAAAGCGTGCCCGAGCTCGGGTCTAAAGCCTCTGCCAGCTGCTTTGCGACGGGATGGTCAAAGCGAAGCGGCGGTACGCCATAGCGGCCTGCCAGAGCCTGGATCGTTTCGGCATACATGCCGTCGACGCGATTGACCGGGCCGTAGCCACGAAGGAATGATATCCATCGCCCTCCCGGCGACAGCGACGCCAAATCCCTGCGCATCGCGCCAGCGAGCCTCAGAGCTGACAGATCATGCAGCCGTCGCGCGGGCTATCGTCTAGCCCGAGCCCGCCCAGCACATTTGCAAGAGGCCGATTTGACCGCCGTGCACGCTTGCGCTCCTGCGACTTGCGCCAATTCTCCTCGATTTCTGCCATGCGCTCCGGCGCCTCGAGTTCCGCCAGGGGTTCGTCACCCCAATAGAAGACCTGTCCATTGACCCGATTGGGCTTTTCATAGGCTTTGGCTTCTTCGAACCTCTCAGGATAGTGCTGCTTCAAACGGACCCACTCGATCTTCTGCTGGTAGAAGCAGAAGAAGCAGCCCGATCGGGTGCGGCCCCAGCTCGTGTAAGGCGGCATGCCAAGTCCCGCATCCTCGAGAATGCGCACCACACCATCATAGTCGATGCCGTCCTCACGGAAAGGAAAGACGGCCTTGATGTTAGGCTTGTGGCTGACATAGCCGACGCGATCCTCGTCGGCGCGAATGCCGACATAATTGATACACGGCTCCTCACCGACGTAGGTCTCGAATGGCTTGAGCTTCAATAGCTCGGTGCACCACCGACGCTTGTTGGATGGCAGCATGCCGCCCTTTGTTCGCAGGACATCATCGAAGCTCTCTCGCGTGGTCGTGCGAACAACCCGTTTGCCAAGATACGCCTCGAGCCGCTCGACGTAATCGAGTGTATCGGGCAGCTCCTTGCCGGTATCGTGGAATATGTATTCCATCTCCGGCACGCGGTCGCGCAGGTATATGGCGAGTGCCGTGCTGTCCTTCCCACCGGAAAGACTAAGGATGTGGCGAACGGGAGTGCTGGTCGTCATTGAAAGCCCCTAGTCGACCATCTTTCACGATTCATGCGCGTTGGTCCAGTCCCTACACGTCCGAAGTCGGTTCATCGCGTTCGGCTCGCGCAAGGAGTGCGCGCGTCATTGCCAACATGCCGGCACGCCCGTGTCTATCGATGAGTGCGCCAAGCTCCCTTTCGAGAGCCGCCACATCGGCGTCGTCCGCCTGTCCGCGTAGCAGGTCCTCGAGCTCACGGCCGTCCCCCGCGGTAATAACTAGCCGGAAGACGGCCTCACCTGCCGCGCCTTCCGTCTTGAGGCTGTCCTTATGTGCTATCTCCACGCGCATGAACCGGCGTGAAAGAAGCTTGAGGCGATTATGAAACTCACGCTCATCGGGCTCCGCCCAGCGCTCGGGCGGCTTCCTCGCCAGGAAGCTGGCAATCGATTCCAGCCAGAGCTTGGGCGTCAGTTTTTGATCGGCAAGGCGCAACGCGAAGCTCTTGAGCTCGGGGTCGGTAACGGAGGCCACCAATGGCTCGGCCCGTCGCGCTAACGTCGTTTGCAGCACCTCCAGGCTTCCTGTGCATTCCATTGCAGTGCCGAGCGATTCGGCAATTCGGTCGAGCAAGGCGGGATACGCGGCATGCAGATCGTGCACCGATTTGGCGATTGCAGATACGAACGCATCGAGCCGTTCTTCATCCAACTCTTCGTCGGCGCTGAACGGCTCGAGCCCGCATGCCCGCGGTAGGTCGCGGAACAGCATCGCGGTAGGATCCTGCACCCGTATCAGAACGTTGCGGACAGAAGCCGCAGTCACGTTGAGATTGCGCGTGCGACGCGCGTGGTCCGGCAGCCGCGCCACGAACTGCATGAGCGGGCGAACCACGTCGAGCAGATCGGGCGAGTCCGCCGCGTTCGGCACGCCCACTACCTCGGCCAGCCGTTTGAACACGGCGGTGCGCACACCCTCAACCGCGCAATGCTGGAGCGTGAAGAATTCAGGCTCCTTGAGCATGCGCATGAACTCGGGTCCGCCCGCCTTCTCGAGATAGGTCCCTTCCTCGTAGACCGCCGTGTGGTGCCAATAGGCGGCAAGATAGATCGCCACGAGCAGCGGGATCAGTCCATCGCGAATGCCGTAATCGGGCCCCTTCAGTGCTGCGGCCACTTCTAGATAGGGTACGCGGCGATCCTCTTCGCGTCGCAGGACCTCGCCGATGCGGTCGAGTGCGGGCGCGATATTGAGGGGGTCGGGATCTGGACGAACGATCTGCCAACGCTCATCGCGGCAGATGTGAACATTGCCGGCGCGCACGATCGAGAGATAGGCAGCCATCTCGGGCGGCATGTGGGTCTCATCGAGACCGAGCAGCGGCTTGTCCGCCGCCTGAGCGAGCGCCTCGATCAGGAGGGTGCGTGCGCGCGCCGCTGCCGAACTGAGCTGGCGACGGTTGAGCAGTTCGTTTGTGACGATCGGCGCTTTCCGGAACGCCGCATCGCAGACGTCCGACAATGCTTCGGTGAGCTGTCGGCCCGAACGGACATCTAGCGGGGCCCCGCAATAGAACCAGCGGGTCACCACCGAGCCACTCCCCTTGAAATCGATAAGGCCGGCGAGCGCACGACGCAGCCGATCCTCGGCCATCGCGATCTGCCGAGCGATTTCCTCCCGCGCGATACGATCTCCAGACAGCGCAGGCGTCTCGTTGGCGACCCAGGTCCAGGCATCGAAGTCGCGCAAGAGCGGCGCGAGCTCGCCTACTGTCGGGGGGACGCCCACCACTAAGGTTTTTGGCCAAGCCTGGTAAGCGGCGATCATCGCAAGGGCCGTTTCGCGCTCACGCTCATTGCGCGCGAGCACGATCAGCAGATGGCCGTCAGCCGCCTTGGGCGCCGATGCGTGTAGCGCATCGGCGAGCGCCACCACGGGAACGTAGCTTACGTCGAAGTGCCGCATGGTGCCAGTTTCGACATAGTGGCGGCGTGCCACGAGCGGCTCCGTCGGAAGCACCGGGCGCAGGGCCGCGATCAAATCGGCATTTTGCGATACCGCGGCGAGCCCTTGTTCGAAAGCGGCCTGCAAGTCGACGCTGGTGTGGGGCCACAAGCACAGCCCGCCGCCGGCTCCGCGATCATACAGGATCCGGCTTTCATCCTTCAGTCGGCGCACTGCAGCTTCGGCTTGGCTTCGAACCGTCTCGTCCGCGAGCATCTGCACCAGAAGCTCTGGTGTGAGCGAAAAGCCGGGGTCGTCGAGCAGGTTGATGAGACCTACCGTCTTCAAGACGTTCCGCTCCAAGGGCGTCTTCGCAGCGGCCGAGCGAACCACGCCTTCCACGAGGTTCCAACGAACGCTACTGGCGCCGCCAGCCAATGTTCCGCTCAGATTCTGGCTAAGGTAGTCATAGAGGTCGTGCAGCCGATAAGGCTCATGGTTCGTTAGGGGCTGGCCGGCATGGGCGAGTAGCCCGCCAGGCTCCGCCGAGGACAGGAAGCTGAAGAGCGAGCGCTCGTTCTGCCCGAACCGGCGCAGCAGGCGCGACAGGACGGGCAAGACGAAGGCGTCGAGCGGCGCCAGGGCGGGAGCAATGGCATCGAGACTGTCAAGATTGGCACCAGGGCCGTACCAGCCGGCCGCCACAGCGGTCTGCAACTGCGCCTTGGCCCGGCAACCAAGCGCCTTTGGCAGCTGGCTTTCGTCGAGACCGAGCGCAGCGGCAACGAGCGCGGCGCTCTGCTCAAGCGGCGGCGCGAACACAATTTCCTCGAATCGGCCGCTGACCTTTTCCCACTCGCGCCGGTCGGTACTGGGCAGATCGCGCGCATAAGCGGTCACTGCCTGGTGAAGGACGGCCACGACAACTAGCGGTGCCACTCCGCTACGTGCGGCAGCTTCGGCCAGGTTCTGAAGGAGTTGGAGATCGCCGTCTCCGGGCGCTCCGGCGGCAAATTCGAGATTCTTGCCGAGCTCGTCAAAAACGATGAGGAGACCCGACGCGATTTGCTGCGTACGAACCCAGTCGCCCACGGCCGAAACCAGGTCAAGCACCGCTGAGGGGCCCAGCGGATGTTCCGCGCTCAATTGCTTCGCCAGCGCTCGCGGCGGCACGTGATCGAGGCGCCCAATAGTTTGGCGCAGCGCCCGGACAAGGCTTTCGGCAACGGGCTCGCGTTCACCTACCACCAGCACCGGCTCGAGGCGAACTGCCGGATCGGCGGTCCGCAGGTCGACAGGAAGCACCGCGCCGGCGCGCGCAGCGTGGCGGGCGAACGCCAGCATGAAGCTCGATTTACCCGAACCGTAATCGCCCGTGAGGCGCCATGCCCGAGCGGTGCTGCAAAACTGCAGGCCCTGCCCGATCCGCTCGAAGGTAGCGGCCACGAACGGCGTGACTACGTAGTAGGCCGAAGCGCTCGGGTCCGCATAATCGCGTTCTATCTGAACCGAGCGCAGATGCTGCGGACGGATCTTGAGCAGATCGCGCATGGTTTTCGCTTTGGTTTCGGTCTTAAGCATGGGCGGCGCGCTTCACGGCTTCCGGGGAATAGATGGTCGCCAGTCGATGCGCGATCGGCGGGAAATTGCGGATCCGACGAAGCTGCTGTTGGTTGAGGCTTTCGACCAACCTAATCTCCGCGTCCACCCGACCTAGCATTTCCAGACGACTGCGCAACTCGCTCTCGGGCATACGAAATACACGTCCGGGACTGCCCGGTTCGCTCACCACTTGGTGGAACGGAATGGTGTCTTCGTTGCCGCTACGCGCTTCCCACCAGGCCATCAGGCAGTAGCGAAAGAGTGCCTGACTTATCGCCCGTTTCGGCGAGAGATCGAAGCCATAGACCGGCTCACGACGCCCCAGCCCTTCGAGTTCGCCAGCCGGTCGAATGAGACCCAGCGAGGTCAAGGGACAGTCGAGCCCATCCTCGCCCAGGCGGCCACCGCGCGGCGTGCAATATGTGCGCAGCCAGACATCGAAATGCTGCTTGAGGCTGACCTCTGACAAGCTTCGTCCGCTGCGCTCAGCCTCTTTCGCAAAAGCCGACAACACCGCAGAGGCCGTGAAGGTGGGATCGTTCCAACGATTGAACAGCAGCTCCCAGGCGAAAAATCGACCGGGCTCTTGTGTGGAAATCTTCCAATGGAGCCACCACAGCGTCTGCACATCCTCCAGATAGCGATCGTGCCCATTAGGGCCGAAAATCGCATCGCCTTCGTCGGTCAAGCGCCAACCGGTAGTGTCTCTGAAGGCCACGCCATAGGCATCGGCCCAGCAACGCAGGGCTTCTACCATGTTCTTGCCGAGGCCGAGAGTCACCACGCCATCAAGCACGCTGCCGAGAACATCGCGCCCTTCACTCAGGCCCTTGGCGACCTTGGGAAGCCAGGCGATCCGAAGCGGAAAGGTCTGATGTCCGCCAAATCGAAACGCGTCGGCGGTCTGTTCTCTGCTACTTCTGCTACTCATGTCAGTTTGCTCACGAGGCGGAACGATAATCAAGAATCACGCAGAACTCTACCAGTGGTCGTTCCATTCTGGCGATCTATCCCCAGAGCGGTCACCTTCAAGCTGGACACCCTGATTCAGGCTGTACAAACGGCGGCTTTTCGCCGCGTCGAACGTCCGAGACGAAGGAGCTTGCTGAAATCACCGGCGCATCCCGCGAGCGTCAGCTTACCGCATCTCGTGCCCGGCTCCGGACAGGCAGAAGACGGCCCACCAGAACGGTCATCCAGTTTTTTCGCGACTTCGCTCACCGCGCTCATCGTCCTGCGCGCGCTCTATGGCATCACGATGGGCGGCGAGTTGGGGGTCGGGGCTTAGCTCAAGCCATACGTGTCAGGCAGCTTTCGCACCGAAAGCGGCTAGCTGGAGCACTTCCAGAAAGGTGGCGAACTGGTGCCCCGGATTCAGCTCGGGCCTTTTCGAATGCCTGAGCGCCGCAGCAGAAAGCCGAGCATAGCACGCGTCGTCGTCCCACAGGCGTCGGAGCGCAGCAACCCAGTCGTCCAGCGGAGCGTCGTAGTCCAGCACGATGCCGCCTTCGCCAATTGATTCCGGCAAACCGCCACGCGTCGATCCGAGCACGGGAATGCCGCTGAATTGGGCTTCCGATGCCACGCGCCCCCAAGCCTCTTCCCATTTGCTCGGCATCAGCACGACTCGCGCCTTGCCATACACAGACCTCATGTTATAGGTCCGAGAATACAACGCCACGTTCGGAAGTTCCTGAAGACGCCGCAATAGAGTTCTTTTATATTCGTCGTTTAGTGCCCAGCTTTCGTTGAACGAAAACGGTATGTCGGGGCATCGCCGTGCAATCTCGATTGCCAGATCCACACCTTTGATCGGATACGGATTGATGAACGTGACGTTTTCTCGGGAACTCGTCGTGCGATACAAGGAGGCGTCGATCAAAGGGGGGATGACGGTCGAACTGACGCCGAAGGCTTGCTTGTAGCGGGCTGCGGTAAACTGCGAATTCGAGATGTAGCTCGCGAGACGCAGGTCTGCTGGATTTCCGCCGAGTTCGTCGAACTCGACATTTCGAAAGTACAGAACGACGGGAATTCCGCTGCTCTCGAGGCTGCTCGCTATCTTCATGGTGTCGCCATTCTGGACGACAGCCACATCTGGTCTGAACCGCTCGGCCACCTCGGTTGCAGCAGTAGGATCCCACGCGCGGAAGACGGGGTAGCCCATCCTTTCGTCCCTGGCGAAAAGCTTGCGCTTAAGCCGCTTGTTGACCCGTGCCCGAAATGCAGTCCAATCGCCGCCTCTCAGCTTGCAGAGCACGGCAGGGTGATGTCCGTGCTTCCTGAGTTCGGTGGCCAGTTGATGCGTGCTCGATTGAGCGCCTCCAGCGATTTGCGGCAGGTAAGCGTTTCCGGTGGTAAACAGGATGCGCAATTGCTGCTCCTATGGTCGCCGCTCGCGCAATCTCCTGCCGCCGACGTGCTCGAGCTTTACGGGTGCGTGAATAGGGTTCGCGCAGCCCGCTCTCCTCGGGCTGCTACCCGCTCGCTTTTCGCCAACCGATCCATCTATAGCGCCTGCGCCACCGGTCTAGGGTTGCACGGGGGGAGTACAGCAGTTTCAGCGATCCCGGCCCAATCAGCGCTTGAAGAGCGCGTAAGAGAGGTATCGCCAGGCTCCCGCCAGGTTCCCTGCAACAATTGTCCTGTGAGACAGCTGTAGAGCTACGTCGAATTTCTTTCCGCCAAACAATTCAAACACGCTGTTCCGCAGATTCCAGTAGAAGTGCCTATCGAGGACTTTGCCGGATACCAGGTTTTTAGCCAGGAGCGCCCCATTGCCGTACTCGTAGGCAAACTTGAGACGCTTGATCTCATTCAGATCGCGACGACCATGATAATGGAATACGGTCATATCAGGAACATATTCGACGGGGATGCCGGCTTTGTGCGCTCGGTAAACCAGATCGGTGTCTTCGGCTGCCAAAAAAGGCGCGCCTGGCCCAAAACGCTCGTCGAAAGAACCGATCAACTCGATGACACGGCTGGCCATCGTCAAATTCGCGCCATGAACAAACCCTGAAGGGTGAATCAAGCCGCCCAGTCGGGAGACTTTGTTTTCAGTCTTGATAGTGAATGGAAGGTCAGAAGGGTCCCCAAGTTCGACTCGGCCTCCTCGAACGACGGGACCAGTGTCGCCCGAGTAGTGTCGAACGAGGTCGGAGAAGTAGCCGATCGACAGCCGGCAATCGTCGTCTACGAACACAAGGACCTCACCCCTTGAGCTCTTGATCCCTGTGTTCTTGGCACAGGAGACGCCTGGGCGCGGTTCATACAAGACTTTCGCATTGACCCCTACACAGCTTTTCCAGCCAGCGAACGACTCCTGAGTGTTGTCACTGGATCCATTGTCGACGACGATGATCTCCAGCCTGATGTCGTGTTCCGCCTGGGATGCTGCTACCACCGAATCCAGCGCAGCAGGCAGGATGGCCGCGCGGTTTCGCGTGCAGAGGATGACGGACACGTCCATTTGACATAGTCGACCGCCGGCGCACGTCCTGGCGGTCATCGCACACTAAGCCCTGAAACAGCAGTGCTCCGGATTTGCAGGATCCACGTGCTGATGACGAACTAGGGCGACAATCGCCAGATTCCATACGAAATCTTCGAGACGGTGGATCGTTGGTGCCTGGCGTTCCTCATGCTGGTGCCTGGCGACCGAGGTCTGCGCGTAAGCTTTGCATCCATCCTCGCGCAGGTTCCACGCTCACTCCCGTCGCAGGACAAGCTCGACTCCCGTCTCCGCCCCTGTCCCGTCTCCGCCCTATATAGAATAGCGGCGGGCACCAGAGGCAGGAGGCAGCCATGCCTGCATTGTCCGATCTCCGCTCGCTCACGCCCTCGCAGCGGAACGCCGTCATCGCGAGCTTTCTTGGCTGGACGCTGGACGCGTTCGATTTCTTCATCCTCGTCTTCGTCCTGAAATATGTGGCCGAGGAGTTCGGGACGGACATTGCGCGCGTCACGATCGCGATCACGCTGACGCTCGCCATGCGTCCGGTGGGCGCGCTGCTCTTCGGCTACGTCGCCGATACGTACGGCCGGCGCATAACCCTGATGGCCAATGTTCTGGCCTATTCCATCCTGGAATTTGCGTCCGGCTTCGCGCCGTCGCTTACCGCGCTCATCGTGCTCCGCGCGCTCTACGGCATCGCCATGGGCGGCGAGTGGGGCGTCGGGGCGTCGCTCGCGATGGAGACGATTCCGGTGAACACGCGCGGGCTCATTTCCGGCCTCCTGCAGGCGGGCTACCCCTCGGGTTATCTGATTGCCTCGCTCGTCTTCTTCCTGCTCTTCCCGCTGATCGGCTGGCGCGGCATGTTCATGGTCGGTGCGCTGCCGGCGCTGCTGGTGCTCTATATCCGCACGAAGGTCGATGAATCGCCGGTCTTCCTGGCGCGCCAGAATGAAGCCGGCGGCCTGGCCTTGTGGCGCACGTTGCGGCGGCATGTCGGCCTGGCCATCTATTCGGTGCTGCTGATGACCGCCTTCAACTTCTTCAGCCACGGCACGCAGGACATCTATCCGACGTTCCTCGAGGTGCAGCGGCAGTTCTCGGTACGAACCGTCGGCCTGATCGCCGTCATCTACAATATCGGCGCGATAATCGGCGGCATCGTCTTCGGCCTCCTCTCGGAAAGGATCGGACGCAGGCGCGCCATCGTCATCGCGGCCTTGCTTGCTCTGCCGATCATCCCGCTGTGGGTCTACGCCTCCGGCCCGGTGCTGCTCGCGATCGGCGCGTTTCTCATGCAGTTCGCGGTGCAAGGCGCCTGGGGCATCATTCCCGCGCATCTCAACGAGCTCTCGCCCAACGCGATCCGCGGAACGTTTCCCGGCTTCACCTATCAGCTCGGCAATTTGCTCGCTTCCGCCAATGCCACGATCCAGGCGGGCATCGCCCAGCACTATGGCGGCGATTACGCCTTCGCGCTTGCGCTGGTGGTAGGGGTGGTTGCCGTCGCCGTGGCGCTTCTGGCCGGCTTCGGGGTGGAGGCGAAGGGAGTGGAGTTCGGAGGGACGCGGGAGGGCCCTGTACGCGTGGGTGAGTGGCAGGAAAGAGGCGTCTGACGATGTCAAGGGCGCGGCGCCGGCGACCCCCTCCCCCTTGTGGGGAGGGATTCAGGGTGGGGGTGCCTCGCGATCACCTTGCAAGGTTAGCTGACGCAGATGGCACTTCCGGCTTGGATTGGCGCGCGTCGGACCCCCACCCTGAATCCCTCCCCACAAGGGGGAGGGAGGCACCAGCGTCGCGCTTCCGCGCAGCAGCCCAACCCAAAGTCAACTTGCAGCCTCCAGCCAGCCTCCTGAAAACCCTGCCCTGCGCAAACCGGCCACCAGCGGCTGGCAGCGGTGCATGATCTTCCAGAGCAGGCCGGTCCGGTAGTTTTCGACCATCAGCACGACCGGTCCCTGGTCGATGCCGAAGTGGCAGGGAGTGACCCACCACCCGGTAGGACTGTCTTCGACGGCGAATGACCGGTTGAACGATGGCTTGAACCCGTAAAGCCGTGTTGCGCCGAGGTCCATCCGGGCAAAGTTGCGAGCCGTGGGGATGACGATCTCCGGGGCAAAGGGCATCGAGGCGACGACAGCCCAGGGCGCAACCGTCCCGTCGTCGGGGCCGAAGGGAGCGCCGCGGTCGATGTAGTCGAAGAACTCCCGTTTGACGCCGTTGACCTCCCGCGTGACCCAGCCGGGCCCATCGCTCGCGCTGAACCCCCAGCAATATTTTCCATAGCCGGCCCAATGCATCGGATTGTGGATTGCGTATTCCTGCTGGACGAAAGTCGCCTGCCGGCTGTTCTCGAAATAGTCGCTGTCGTGCTCACGCATGAAGGCGTCGCGGATGCCGCGGAAGTCGACCCACATATGCGAAAGCTGATGGGTGAAGAGCGGCCCCGAATAGAGCAGCTCGCGGCCGTAGATCTTCTTCCACTCGTATGTTTCGGTGTAGGCGGCGTAGCTCTCGGGCGGCAACGGATGGGTCGGCGACCCGAGCCCCAGAAAATAGAGCAGCAGGCCTTCGTCGTAGCCACGCCAGCGATACGGGATGAAGCCGCTTTCCGGGCGCCAGCCATGGGTGAGCGTGACACCGCCGTCGCGGGCCCAGTTCCAGTCGGCACGCTCATAGAGCTCGGTGGCGAGTTGACGGATTTCCACCTCTTCCGGTGTGTCCCGATCGAAGTAGGTCGCGGCCGTCAGGGCGCCTGCGAACAGGAACGCCGAGTCGATCGTCGACAGCTCGCACTGCCAGACGCGGTGACCGTTTTCCATGTCCAGGAAATGATAGAAGAAGCCTTTGTAGCCGGAGGCGTCCGGCTCGGGTCCCTGGGGGAGCTGGATCAGATATTGCAACCGCCTGCGGGTAAGCTTGCCCGCATATTCACGGACCATGATGTCACGTTCCACGATAACGGGCACCGACGCCATCGCCATGCCGATTGCGGCGATGCTCGCTGGCGCCCCCTGCTCCGTCCTGTCGCGAACCAGGCCGTTGTCGGGATTCGTGGCGTGGATGTAGTACATCAAAGTGGTGAACTGCAGCCGACGCCAGTCTTCATCGGTCAGCTGCCGGTGGATTTCAGTCAAGGACATCAGTTCGGGCATAGCCGTCACCGGTACAGAGCTGCGTGTGAATGTCAGCCGGCACAAGCCAGTGCTCTCTGCATAGGATAACCGCATCTCGTCCAACGCGACAGCCGGACGCCCTTCACACTTGCCCTAGGCTGCAGCTGCGGAGGGTGGACCGGGCACGTCTACCGCTAAACGGCAGATTGTAGGGCGCGACTCTGGTGCCCCCCTCCCCCTTGTGGGGAGGGATTCAGGGTGGGGGTGCGGCGCACGCCCAACCGAGCCGGAGATGGCATCTGAGCATCGCTAACCGACAGGCTGAGCGCCGGGGCACCCCCACCCTCTATCCCTCCCCACAAGGGGGAGGGAGTCACCAGCGCCGCGCCAGATCCAATTTCGCTCCCGCCAATGGAGAGAAGGACGCCGGCCGCTATGACGGCGCTCGTCCCCTACCCCGGTCGACAGTCGCTCGATCAGGGAGCGGCAAGGAGTGCGTCGAGCAACGGGGCCAGGCCGCCCCAGACGTAGAGTTTGAAGATCGCTACGCCGATCAGCGCGGCGAATCCCATGCCAAAGACACCGGCAAGCCTGCTTCCGCCTGCCAGCTCGTCTATTTGACTCCGAGCTTCCCGCAAACTGGCAAAGTCGCCGAGATACTGATCGAAGGGGTCGGTGACCCGCCATCGGCCTGTGCTGTCGTCGGGTTCAATAAGGAAGCTATGGTAGCGACACGCTTTCATCTGGCTTTCTACATGCAGCTCGGTTTTGGGCATTGTTATCGGCGTCTTGGCAAGGACGCGCACGCTTCCATCGGGTGGCATGACAGTCCAATGATGCAAACAAAGGTAGGCGCGAAAGGTCTGACGGTCAATCTAGGGTTGAACATCATTCCATTCGCCTGAGAAGGACCAGCCCTGTCCCTCTGCGTTTGAACCACCGACGGCCGCAACCCACGATTCAATTTGACTTTGCCAACAGCCGCTCCTAGCGTGCTTCCCGTAGCTGGTATGAAAGGTATGCCAGGTGCGTGGGGTCACTGTCCGGCAGCGCAAGCTCTACGAGGATATCGCGGACCATCTCGAGCAGATGATCCGCGACGGCGAGTTTGCCGAAAGCGACCACCTCCCCTCCGAACGAGACCTGATGCGCCACTTCGGCGTTGGCCGTCCGGCCGTCCGCGAAGCCCTGTTCCATTTGCGCAAGATGGGCCTGGTGGAAGTGCGCTCAGGCGAACGGGCAAAGGTCACCCGTCCGACGCCGCAATTCGTGATCGAAGGACTGTCCGGGACGGCGCGCCACATGCTTGCAGCGCCCGACGGCGTCCAGAATTTCCAGAGCGCGCGACTATTCTTCGAGATCGGGCTCGCCCGGCACGCGGCACTCCATGCGACGGCCGAGGATATAGCCACCTTCGAGGCCGCGCTCGATCAGAACCAGAATTCGATCGGCGACCTCAAGCAATTCGAGCGAACGGACGTGGCCTTCCACTATGTGCTCGCCGTCGTGCCGCGCAATCCGATCTTCACGGCGGTCCACGCAGCCTTCGCCGAATGGCTTCTGGAGCAGCGTCATACGACGCTCGCCCCCGGCGAAGACGTGAAAGCCTATGAGGCCCATCGTGCCATCTTCGAGGCAGTCGCCGCGCGCGATCCCGACCGCTCGGAGCAGGCGATGCGCGAGCACCTCGAATATGTGACGCGGCGTTACACCGATGTCGTCGGGAGCCGCGGATGAACGCCTACGCGATCATCGTGGACTTTGAGCTCAAGCCCGGCGCGCAGCAGGCGTTCCGCCGCCTGGTGGACGAGAATGCTCGCGCCTCCGTGGAGAATGAGCGTGGATGCCGACGCTTCGACGTGCTCGAGCCCAGGGACGCGACGGACCGCGTGCTGCTCTACGAAATATACGAGGACGAGGCGGCATTCGCCGACCACCTCAACTCGCTGCATTACGAACGTTTCGATCGCGAAAGCGCATCGCTGGTCAGTCAAAAGTCGGTGACGCAGTGCGATCTAGTTTGCAACGGATTGCCTGCCAATACATCGGAAGGAAAGCCGGTCGGCTACGACCGGCGGGAGTAGAAACAACACAGGCGTGGGAGGAGCGAAATGGCAGAGCCGGGTCTCAAGGAACTGTCGGCCACGAGGAAGCCGAAACTCGGGCACTTCATCGTCGAATTTGCCACGCCGGGCATTGGCCACATCCTGAAGTCGGCGGGTTGCGATTTCGTGCTGTTCGACCTCGAGCATTCGGGGTTCGGGTTCGAGACGGTGAAAAGCGCACTGCGCTATTTCGAGGCGGCGCAACTGCCTGCGATCGTGCGCGTGCCCTCACGCGAATACCACCATATCGCCCGAGCCATGGACATGGGCGCCGAAGGCCTCATGCTGCCAATGGTGGGCAATCCGGCGGAGGTCCGCCACATCATCGATTCCATGAAGT
Source organism: Mesorhizobium sp. BAC0120 (assembly GCF_033542235.1). NCBI lineage: Bacteria > Pseudomonadati > Pseudomonadota > Alphaproteobacteria > Hyphomicrobiales > Phyllobacteriaceae > Mesorhizobium > Mesorhizobium sp. BAC0120. The sequence continues at coordinate 211,358 of NZ_JAWRCU010000008.1, forward strand.
ACCACCCGGTCGGAAAGCGTGGCGTCGCGCTCCAGGTGGCACATGATCGCTATCGCCCCGGATCGGTTGCCGACAAGTTCGTCGCCTCCAACCGGCGCACCACCCTTTTCTGCCAGATCGAGACGGAAGAGGGGGTGGAGAACGCCGATGAGATGGCGGCGATCGACGGCGTCGATTGCCTCTGGGTCGGCCATTTCGACCTGTCCGTCTCGCTGGGCATTCCCGGCGAGTTCGACCATCCGAAATTCAAACAAGCCATCGAGAAGACGGTGGCTGCCGTCAGGAAGCACAACAAGGCCCTGGGGCGGCTCGTGCCGACCGTCGAACAGGGCATCGAGCTCAACGCGCAGGGCTTCGACTTCATCTGCTATTCCGGAGATGTCTGGGTGCTGCACAATGCGCTGGCAGAAGCGATCGGCAAGCTTCGCGCTGGCTGCAAGGAAGTGGGCTGAACCGGGAGGTTGACCATGCCAGGCAAGTTTCGCGTCGCACTCTCCGGAGACTTCAGGAAGGCGGACGGCTCGCCCACCTATCCCGATTTCGACCTCGCTCCGCTCATGGCTGCCCCGGATGTCGAGACGGAGTTCCTCGAGCCCGCAAATCCGATCCGTGGCGATCAGCTCGAAGATTTTGATGCCCTTATTTTGCTCGCGCACCGGTTCGGACCGGAGAGCGTTCCGAGCAGCGGCCGGCTCGGCGTCGTCGCCCGGTTTGGCGTGGGCTACGACACGGTCGATGTCGAAGCCTGCACCAAGGCCGGCATAGCGCTCGTGATCACCCCGGATGGGGTGAGACGGCCGGTCGCGGTCTCGATCGTGACGCTGATGCTCGCGCTCACGGGCAAGCTCATGATCAAGGACCGGCTGACCCGGGAGGGCGCCGCCGGCTTCGCCAAGCGGTCCGATCACATGGGTATCGGCCTTGTCGGCCGCACCTTCGGATCGCTCGGGGTCGGCAATATCGGGGCAGAGGTGTTCCGCCTGTTGAAGCCCTTCGAGATGAGGCTCATTGCCCACGACCCGTATATCGACAAGGCCGTCGCCTCCGAATTGGGAATAGAGCTCGTCGGTCTCGAGGAGCTGTTCAGGAGAGCCGACGTGCTGTCCGTCAGCATTCCGCTGGCGCCGGAAACCCGGCATTTCGTCAATGCCGAACGGCTGGCGCTGATGAAGCCGACTGCTTTCCTGATCAACACCGCGCGAGGCCCGATCGTCGATCAGAAAGCGCTGACGGCTGCGCTGCAGGAGCGCCGGATCGCCGGTGCCGGTCTGGACGTCCTGGAACAGGAGCCGCCCGATCCGGGCGATCCGATCCTGCAACTGGACAACGTCATTCTGGCCCCGCACGCGCTCTGCTGGACCGATCAATGCTTCGCCGGCAACGGCGCGGCCGACGTCAAGGCAGTTCTCGATTTTCAACATGGGCGTGTGCCTCGCGGCGTCGTCAATAGAGACGTTTTGCAGAGCCCGGCCTGGACGCGTCGCCTGGCCGGGATGGCGGCACAATTCGGAGGATAGAAGGAAAGAGAATTCGATCCAAAGGGCGCGGACGCGCCGCCCGGTACCGGCGGCGATTTCAACGACAGGAACGCCCCTCCCGCAGCGCTCACGGGTGGGCGAAGCAAAGGATGCGAGCCGCGAGGCGGCATCGCATCCCATGGGAGGAGTAACTGGCATGAACGACCGTGAAAGACGGGATTTCGCAGCTGGACTGTCGGCCGAGGTGGATGCCTGGCTGCGCGGAGAGCCGACGCGCAGGACCTTCATCACGAAATTCGGGCAGGCGATCGGCATGCTGCCGATTGCCGGTGGAGTTCTCGGCTCCATGGCGGAATGGGCGCTTGCCCAGGCAGGCGCAGAACTCGCCGATCCGTCGACGCCGCTCGGCAAGGCGCAGGTGGCAGCGCTGAAAGCATCCAGCGAAGGGCCGGCCGACGGCTCGGCTTATCGCGCGGTCCAGGCCGCCAAGCAATATTCCGGCGTCACCCTGAACATGACCTACGAATCCGGGCTGCAGGCGCTCGACCCGCGCAACTTCTCCGGTCCGATGTGGGAACAGCTCACCGGCATCAAGTCGAACGTCGTCGAGCTGTCGCATCCCGACCAGTACTCGAAACCGGTCGCCGAGCACATCGCCGCCTCGGGCGCCTACGACATTCTCGACATCGAGCCGGCCTGGACGCCTTCGCTCGCGGATGGCGGTGTGATTGCGCCGCTCGACGACTATATCGCCAAGTACCTGAACAAGGCGGATCTCGACGACTATCATCCGCTCTACAAGGCGCTGCCAACCTACAAGGGCAAGATCTGGGGCTTCTTCGACGACGGCGACATGTTCGCGCTCTATTACCGGCGCGACATCTTCGAAGATGCAAAACTCAAGGAAGCTTATCAGACCAAGTTCGGCAAGCCGCTCGAAGTGCCGAAAACATGGGAGGATTACGCGCAGGTCGCGCAATTCATCACCGATCAGCTTGCGCCCAAAGTCTACGGAGCCGGCCACTTCAGAAAGGCCGGCAGCCCCGGAAACCAGTTCGACTTCCTGCAGCAATACCGTGCCAATGGCGGCCAGTTCTTCGACGCCAACATGAAGGCGCAGCTCGCCTCGCCCGCCGGCATCAAGACGCTTCAGAACATGATCGCGGCGAACAAGGCTTCCATCCCCGGCAACAACGAGCTCGATGCTGTGTCACTATGGGCAGCCTGGCTGCAGGGCAAAGTCGCGATGATCTACTCGTGGCCGCCGACCGGCCGCATGACGGCCGGCTATTCGCAGAGCGACAAGGCGATCAACTTCATCCCGCAATCGTCGATCGCCGACAAGGTCGGCTACGCCATCGTGCCAAGCAATCCCGAGATGGCGACCGGGTACAACAAGGCGCTTGCGGCGGACTCGGCCAACCCTGATGCCGCCTATCTGTTCATGCAGTGGGCGGTCTCGCCGCCTGTCTCGCTGGCTCGCGTCATGCTGCCTTACTCGCTGCGCGATCCGTACCGGCTGTCGCATTACGAGTCGGACCTCTACGGCTCGCTCTTCCCGACGGCGAAGGACTATCTGCGCAACCTGAACAACTCGGCGAATGTCGCTCTGCTCGATTTGATCATGCCGGGCTGGCAGGACTATGCCCTCACCCTCGACCGGATGTGCACGTCGGTCTGGGCCGGCACGGACCCGAAGGCGGCGCTCGAGACGGCGGCCGCGGAGTGGGATGCGACGACGGAACGGTTGGGCACGGACAGCCAGAAGGCTTTCTTCGAAGAGTACAAGAAGCTGCCCGGATCGTCCGCGGATCACACCGTCGAAAAGATGGGAATGGCCGTCACTCTGGACTGAGAAGAACCTTCCCCGCGCCGGCAGACCAGCCGGCGCGGGACCCTAAATCCGAGCACTTCGAGCGGTATCGCAGGGAAGGAAACGAGGATGGCGGTCAGCAGCGGGCTGGAACAAGGCGCGCGGGTGGGAGCACTTCCGCCGCTCTCCGCCTTTTCGAACTGGAGCGACCGCAACTTCAAATGGCTGCTCATCGCGCCGGCCGTCATCCTGATCCTGGCGCTCTCCGTCTACCCGCTGCTGTTCTCCGTCTGGGTCGCCTTCGTCAATTACGATTTCCAGGTTCCCGGCCACGCATTCGTCGGACTCAAGAACTTCAGCCTGGTGATTTTCGATCCTGTCGCGCGCTGGTCCCTGGCGCTTACGGCAATGCTGTCGGCAGCGAATGTCATCCTCGAATTCGCGCTTGGGCTCGCCCTAGCGCTGGCGATGGTGCGCAACTTCGCCGGTCGAGGACTCGTGATGTCCATCATCATCGTGCCGCTGTTCATAAGCCCGGTGATCGTCGGGCAGGCTTGGGCCCTGCTGCTGCAGCGTCCGTTCGGGCCGACCAACTATATACTCGGCAAGATCATCGGGAGCGAGGTCGCGATCGGCTGGCTGACGGAAAGCCCGTGGATCTACATCTCCCTGATCCTCGCCGACGTCTGGCAGTGGACGCCCTTCATGTTCGTCATCCTGCTCGCCGGGCTGACCTCGATCCCTCCCAACCTCTATGAGGCAGCCGAGCTCGACGGCGTGAATGCCTGGCAGGCCTTCTGGGCGATCACCGTGCCGCACCTTGCGCCGATGATGCTGCTTGCGCTGGCCTTCCGCCTGCTCGACGCCGTGAAGCTGTTCGATACGATCTTCATCATGACCGGCGGCGGGCCGGGCACGAAGACCTACACCGCCTCGTTTTACCTCTACACCGTCGGTTTCACCCAGTTTCACCTGTCGCAGGCGACTGCGGGCAGCTGGATATTCCTGGTGCTGACGGCAATCATTGTCGGCCTTCTGGTCAGGCGACTGCTTCGCGCGGAGGCCCAATGAGCATGGGTGGCGCGACCAAAAGATGGCGGGTTCGCTCCGAGGCGGGGCGCATGCTCTTCATCGGCATCTATCTCTTGTTCGTGCTCATCCCGCTCTATTGGATGTTCATCACCTCCATAAAGCCCAGCGACGACTATCTGGCCGTTCCGCCGGTCTGGTTTCCCAGTCAGCCGACCCTTGTCCATTACAATGCGGCTCTGTTTGCCTATCGTGGGCTGACGGGCCTGATGAACAGCATCGTCGTTTCGCTCTCCGCAACAGCCCTATCAGCGTTCTTCGGAACGCTGATGGCCTACAGCTTTGCGCGCTTCAACACGGGCGGCCGGCACCTCTCCTTCTGGGTGCTGTCGCAGCGCTTCCTTCCGCCGATCGCGGTGGTGCTGCCCATCTTCCTCATCTATCGCACCTTCGGCCTCCACGACACGCGTTTCGGCCTGATCATCGCCTACACCGTCTTCACGCTTCCGGTGTCCGTGTGGATGATGTTCGCCTATTTCCGGCAGATGCCGAAATCGATGGAGGATGCCGCACTCGTCGACGGATGCACGCGCTGGCAGGCTTTCTGGCAGGTCGCCGTGCCGCTCGCAGCACCCGGCATCGTGGCGGCGGCGGTGTTCGCCTTCATCGCCTGCTGGACGGAATTCTTCTTCGCCCTGATCCTCACCAGCCGATACGCCTTTACGCTTCCGACCGTCTTCCGCGCATTTCTCGGCTTTCAGGGTGCGCAATACGGTGAAGCGAGCGCACTCGCCATCGCATCGCTGGTGCCCTCGATTGCCCTCGGCGTTCTGGCGCAGCGACACCTTGTGCGAGGGCTGACGCTGGGTGCGGTGCGGGGATGACGGCCAAGCTCCAAGGGATCGATATGCAATGGCAAGGGTGAAGATCAGCGGGCTGCACAAGCATTTCGGCGCTGTTCCTGCGGTGCGCGGCGTCGATCTCGACATAGCCGACGGCGAATTCACCGTTCTGGTCGGCCCGTCCGGCTGCGGCAAGAGCACTCTGCTCAGGACCATCGCCGGGCTCGAGGAGGTGAGCGAGGGCACGATCGAGATCGGCGGCGACGTGGTGAATGACATGCGTCCGCGTGACCGCGACATCGCCATGGTATTCCAGGACTATGCGCTCTACCCCCACATGACCGTCGAGCGGAACATCGGCTTCGGTCTGAAGGCGCGGAAACTGCCCCCGCCCGAGGTCGCAAAGCGCGTGAAGCGAGCCGCCGAGATGCTCGGAATAACCGCCTTCCTGCCGCGCTATCCCCGTCAACTCTCCGGCGGACAAAGGCAGCGCGTGGCGATCGGACGGGCGATTGTGCGAAACCCGCGTCTGTTCCTCTTCGACGAGCCGCTGTCCAATCTCGATGCCCAATTGCGGGATGGGATGCGCGCGGAGATCAAGCGCCTGCATCAGGAAATCGGGACGACGATGATCTACGTCACGCACGACCAGATCGAGGCGATGACGCTTGCGGACCGTATCGTGCTGATGCGTGACGGCGTGGTCGAGCAGCAGGGCGCGCCGCTCGAGCTGTTCGAGCGGCCGGCGACCCGTTTCGTCGCTGGTTTCCTGGGATCCCCGCAAATGTCGTTTCTGCCGGGCAGGCTGCTCAACGGAGCAGGCGAGCTTCGGCTCACCCTAGGCGATGGCAGCCTTGTCCTACCGCTTCCGCAGGCCAAGAAACTGGGCGGTGCTGCCGACGGCCAGAACGTGCTTTTGGGGCTGAGGCCCGAACATATGACGCGCGCTCACGGAGAGCCCGGCCAGGGGGTTGTGCGGTACGATGCGACGATCGAGCTCGTCCAGCCGACCGGTTCGCGCAGTTATGCGACGTTCCGCCTGGCCGGCCAGCCGGTCATCGCGGAGTTGCAGGCCCATGACGTGGGCCGTCCCGGTGAAAAACTCGCCATCGACATCAATCTGCAGCGCGCGTCCATCTTCGATGCGGGCACCGAACGGACACTCTGAAGGAGAATTCCGGTGGTCTCTCGTGCCATTAAGCTCTGCGGCACTGACATCGTCGACCCGCCGACGCGGGTGCTTCGAGCGGGCCCGCTTTCGGTCGAGCTCGACAACGGCGCTCTGCGCTACGTTCGCTTCGGCGGGACGGAAGTGCTGCGGGCGATCGCTTTTCTGGTCCGCGACGAGAATTGGGGGACCTTCACGCCTGAAATCCGCGACCTCGTCATCGAAGAGGCCGCCGACCGGTTCACCGTGCGCTATTCAGCCACCTGCAGTGATGACCGGCGCAGGCTTTCCTACGAAGCCGCTATAACCGGACAGAGCGACGGTTCCCTCTCCTTCGAGGCTATCGCCACGCCCGAGACGGACGTGGTCACGAACCGAACCGGCTTCATCGTGCTCCATCCCGTCGAAGGGGTGGCCGGCTACCCTGTCCGGGTCGCGCACGTGGACGGTCGCGAGGAGCAAGCCGTCTTTCCCGATACGATCGATCCCATGTGCCCCTTCCAGGGCATACGGTCGCTCTCCCATCAGATCGCCCCGAATTTATGGGCAACCTGCACCATGCAGGGCGACGCGTTCGAGATGGAAGACCAGCGCAACTGGTCCGACGCCTCCTACAAGACTTATGTACGTCCCCTGGCCGAGCCTTGGCCCTATACCTTGCCGAACGGTGAACCGATCCGACAGTCGGTGACGCTTTCGATTTCTCGACAGCTGCCGTCCGCCTCATCGAAGAACGCAGTATCCGACGGAACCGTCGCGATCGCGATCGGCCAGGAATCCGGAACGATGCCGGCGATCGGGATCGGCGTGCCGGCGGAAGAAGCGCCGTACGCGCTCGAGCGGCTTGATCTCCTCAAGCGGCTGGCCCCGAAATGGCTGGTCTGCCAGGTCGACCTCCGCCAGGGTCACGGCTGCAGAGAACTCGAGCTCTACCGCGACCTCGGACAAGCGACAGGCGCCGAGATCGTGCTGGAGATCATCACGCGCGGCAGCATGGCTCCGCAATCGGAATTGAGCGCGCTGGCCACGGAGGCGAGCGAGGCGGGCCTGAAACCGGACGCGGTCGCCGTATTTCTCGCCCAGCACATGAAGTCGGTCCTGCCGGGCTCCCCATGGCCCGAAATGCCAAGCTTCGAGGAGCTTTACTCAGCTGCGCGGGCAGCATTTCCCGGAGCGCGACTGGGTGGAGGCATGGCCACCTATTTCACCGAGCTCAATCGCAAGCGTCCGCCGGCCGCCCTGCTCGATTACGTGACGCATACGACCTGCCCCAGTGTGCATGCCGCGGACGACCGATCCGTCATGGAGACCCTGGAGAGCCTGCCGTACCAGATCCGCTCCACGCGGGCTTTCATGGGCCACGAAATCGGCTATCGGATCGGCCCAAGCCAACTCGGCTGCCGTGAAAATGCGTACGGGAATGCAACGGCGCCAAATGAGGGCAACGCGCGCGTCTGCCTGAGCAGGATCGATCCGCGTCAGCGGGGACTGTTCAACGCCGCCTGGTCCCTCGGCTATATCGCCCGCCTGGCGAGGGATGGGGTCGAGGCGGTTGCGCTCGGCGCTCCGAGTGGACCGTTCGGCTTCGTCTATCGCCGCTGTGACTTTGCCCAACCTTATTTCGACGACGTCGAGGGGGCTGTAGTGTACCCGGCATTCCATGTGGTCGCCGGGTTGTCTCAAGCGGCAGGCGCGCAATTGTTCGAGGTCGAAAGTTCGGCAAGAGGCAAGGTCGACGGACTTGCCGTTAGGCGCTCCGGCAAAACCGAACTCTGGCTTTCGAACCTGACCGACCAGGACATATCCATACTGCTGCCAACCGAACTGGCCAATGCTGGCCGCATCTCAACTCTCGACGCAGCTGCTTTCGAGCGCCTCACCAGCGATCCGAACTACCTCGACAAGGCTGCCGGCGATCTCACCACCGCCGACTTGCAGCTCGACGCGTATTCCGTCGCGAGGATCGAGCTTGCATAGACGCTCCGCTCTTGTCTGAGAGATCTCAGGCCCCGAGCCAGTGTTTGCCGACATAGAGGGCGGCGGCCAGCCCGAGCAGGACGGGGATGATGAAGTCGACGAGTTTCGGCAGCAGCCTGTATGCGGACCGCTTGCGGCCGCGCTCGCGGCTGGGATGATCGAAATCCTGACCGAAATTCTTGGTCATGTCCGCCCCCAAGTTTGCAGGACTCGACATTAGATTTCACTAATTAATGAACTATACATTAAAGCGTTCGGGTTTTAAGTTTGCGTCCCGCTCACCTTTGCTGCGGTTGGTGCCTGCGACGATGGTGTGCACGGTTGGTCCGCCCCTGCCTTTGCGATCGAAGCCAGGATGGGGTTGAAGACCTGCCCTTTCGGTGTCACATGGTAGGCACTCGCCAACCCTCAATCGAAACCTCGGACCTCCTCATGGTCACCTATCTAGACGCGGCAACCGCCCCCTTGAGAAATACCGGGCAGATCAGGCTGCACGGGCCGGAAAATTTTGCCGCCATGCGCAAGGCCTGCGCCTTGACCGCCCGCTGCCTCGACGAGCTGGTGGCCATCGTCAAGCCCGGTGTTCCGACAGACACGATCGATCGATTCATCTTCGAATACGGCATGGATCACGGCGCAATCCCCGCGACGCTCAACTATCGCGGCTATACGAAATCCTGCTGCACCTCCATCAATCATGTCGTCTGCCACGGCATCCCCGACAGCAAGCCGCTGCGGGAAGGCGACATCGTCAACATCGACGTGACCTTCATTCTCGACGGCTGGCATGGCGATTCGAGCCGGATGTATCCCGTCGGTCAGATCAAGCGCGCGTCCGAGCGTTTGCTGGAAGTGACCCATGAGTGCCTGATGCGCGGCATCGCGGCGGTCAAGCCAGGGCTGCGTACAGGTGCGATCGGCGCGGCGATACAGACCTATGCCGAGGCCGAGCGCTGCTCCGTGGTGCGCGATTTCTGCGGCCACGGCGTCGGCCAGCTTTTCCATGACGCGCCGAATATCCTGCATTATGGCAGCCCGAGCGAAGGGATCGAGATGCGCGAAGGCATGATCTTCACGATCGAGCCGATGATCAATCTCGGCCGGCCGCACGTCAAAGTTCTCTCCGACGGCTGGACCGCTGTAACGCGCGACCGCTCGCTTTCGGCGCAATACGAGCACACGATCGGCGTCACGGCGACCGGCTGCGAGATCTTCACACTCTCGCCGGCAGGGCTCGACCGGCCTGGCCTTCCGTCCTAACATCGCGGCCCTACGGGGGCGGGTAAGGGGCGAGCCGTGGCCGAGGACAATGACGAACGCGCTTTCTTCGGCGAGCTGACGCCGGCCGCGCTCCCAAAGGCCAAGCCGAAAGTTCAGCCGCACTATGCCGGCCATCGCGACAGGCTTCGCGAGCGCTTCGCCGGCGCCGGATCGAGCAACTTTGCCGATTATGAGCTGCTCGAGCTCCTGCTCTTCAGATCGATCCCTCGCGCCGATACCAAGCCAATTGCGAAGGCGCTGTTGGCTCGCTTCGGCACCTTCGCCGAAGTGCTCGGCGCACCGGTCTCGCTGTTGCAGGAGGTGAAGGGCGTCGGCCCTTCCGTCGCGCTCGATCTGAAGATCGTCGCGGCTGCGGCCCAGCGGATGGCGCGCGGCGAGATCAAAGGCCGGGAAGTGCTCTCGTCCTGGAGCGCGGTGGTGGAGTATTGCCGCACGGCCATGGCCTTCGAGGAGCGCGAGCAGTTCCGTATCCTCTTCCTCGACAAGAAGAACGCGCTGATTGCCGACGAGGTGCAGCAGACGGGAACCGTCGACCACACGCCGGTCTATCCGCGCGAAGTGATCCGCCGCGCGCTGGAACTTTCCGCAACGGCGATCGTGCTCGTGCACAACCACCCGTCCGGCGACCCGACACCCTCACGCGCCGACATCGATATGACGCGCATCATTATGGAAACGGCCAAGCCACTAGGCATCGCGCTCCACGATCACATCATCATCGGCAAGAAGAGCCATGTCAGCATGAAGGGGCTGGCGCTAATCTGAGGTCGCCTGCGGGGGTGGTTTTAGCCCCGAGGTTCCGATATTGCCTTCCCTTCCGCGCATAGAACATTGAACTGGCCCTCAAAAGGGCCCGCAAATGCCGCCATGGGGTCGTGGCACGATCATCGGAGACGTTCTGGCACATGATGCAGCCATGGATCATTGATGCCCGCGACCTCGACATCAATCAACCGGTCGAGCGCGACCAGATTCTCAGCACGCCCGCCATCGAGGACTTTCTCGATTTCGACAACAAGAACAAGACGATCGTCGCGGCGCCCAAAGGCTACGGCAAGACCCTGCTGATCAAGTACAAGCGGCACAGCTACGAGGACCGCGGGTATCTGCTAATCCCGCAGAACGCCATGGTCGATGTCGGCCCGGGGACTGCTCCTTCGCTCTCCCGCGATCAGGTCGCCTACATGCTCGATGAGCAGGACTTCTGGGCGACCGTCTGGGAGGTCTCGATAGCGCTGTCGGTCATCAAGCACCATCGGCCCCAGTTGTCAGGGCCCGATGCATTGCCAAGTCCCGAGAGCGATGCGCTGAGCAACATCGTCACTGATGCAAGGCTGCTGACGCCGTTCCAGATATTCGCACAGTTGCTGCATCTGACGCCGAACGGATTTTTCGCCGCCAAGCGCTTCCTCCAATCGGCGCTCTTGCCGGCCTACGGTCAGATCCACCGTCCAACCGCGATCTTCATCGACAATATCGACGAGTTCTTCGTTCACCACATCGCCAGCCGCGATAGCCGGTCGGCTTATCATGGGGTGCTCGAGCCGTCCTATTGGTATCACGCCCAGCTTGGGCTGGTATCGGCCATCTACCTGCTCCGCGCGCAAAACCCTCACGTCAAGGTCTATGCCGCGATCCGCATCGAGGCATTGAATGCGCTGAGGGACCGGGTGCCGAACGCGGTCAACCTGCTCTCGCAAACCTCCGTGATTCACTATGATCGGGACGCCCTGACCGCCATTTTCCGGCGCAACATCGAACTCGAGCGGACCCGCAATCTGGCCATGCCGGACGCCAAGGAGCCGTTCGAGCGGTTCCTCGGCCCCACCTCGCGGGCGCTGCGCCATCACTTCACCGGCGTCATCGAGCCGGTCGAGGATTTTCTCTGGCGCCACACGCTGGGCCGACCGCGCGATCTCATGCTGATTGGAGAGCGCCTCGCCCAGCGACCAGCGAGCCAGCGCCATCCCGACCAGGTGCGGCGCACCGTGCTCGACGCCGCGCGGGAGATCTGCCGCCTCTACATCGCCGAGATCGCCCCGCACCTGGTCTGGTTCGACGAGAGCTTGCTGTTCCCGCTGATCCGCTGGAACGTCCTGCCGCTCGAGAGGCTCGCCGCGATCTCGGAGGAATATAATCGGCGGGCGCTGGGTCATGTGCCGCCGCTGGATGCCGAAGGATATGTGCACGTTTTCTGGGATCTCTACCGAGCCGGCTTGCTCGGCCATGTCGCTCGCGACGAGCGCGACGGGCGGCCTCGGCAGATCTTCCCGACCATCGCTGTCGACGGCCACCTGACGTTCAAGACGCGCGACGTTCTGCCGCCTGGCGCCACCTATTTGGTGCATCCGGTGCTCGCCAGCCACCTTCAGCAGGTGAGCCCGGATTTCGTGAGCAACATGGATACGCGCAACCTGATAGCACCCGGCGCCGCTTGGCGCGACGATGACGGCATGCGCTTCGTGGCCCAGGGCGACATCCGTGGCTATTCGCAGTTGATGGCCGACCCCGGCGCCGCCCAGGCGTTCTCTGTATTCTTTCGGCGGCTGGTGGAGGACGCTTGCATCCATGTGCAGTTCGCGAGCGTGGCCCGCGGCGATGACGTTCTGATCGTCGACCACAGCGCGCACCACGTCATCCGCGCTCTGCGCAGCATCGTTGCAAGCTTGCGCAACTCGCACTTCCCTCAATGCGAGCTGCGGTTCGGGCTGGATTGGGGCCAAGTCGGCTCCGTGCCCGATGCCGCAGGCCATCCGATCCCCAGCACCGGAGTTCCCCTCCGTCGCGCCGCACGCCTCGAGGCCCTGGCGAGACCGGGCTCCGTGCTGATGACCGATATCGCGAGCCGGGCGCTCTCCGAGTCCGGTGAGAGCTTCGAGATCAGCGAGGTTACCTCGTCCTGGCCTGGAGGCCCCCGGCGACGTGCACGTGGCTGGGACGTCGGCAAGCGGCCCGGGAGCGAAAAGGATCTCGTTCTGCAGCAGCTATTCACGCTGGAGCTGTAGCGCGCCCGGCGCGCGCCCGCCTATCATCGAAGGTGGGCCGGCGATCCCGGACGAGCTGGGCTACAGCGCCGGTGCCGGCATGTCGGAATAGACCGTCGCATCGAATCGCGTCGACGGGTCGATATCATTGGGGATGAGGCCCCTGCTCTGCCGTTTGACCAGCGACGCGTAGTAGCCCCCCTGCCGCACCAGTTCGCGGTGATTGCCGGTCTCAGCGATGCGGCCGTCCTGCAGCACGATGATGCGGTCGGCATTGACGACGGTGGACAGCCGATGGGCGATCACGAATGTGGTGCGCCCCTTCAGCATCGTCTCGATCGCCATCTGGACCGCCTCCTCCGATTCGGCATCGAGCGCCGACGTCGCCTCGTCCAGTACGAGGATCGGCGGATCCTTCAGGAGTGCGCGAGCGATCGTGATGCGCTGGCGTTCCCCGACGGACAGGAAGCTACCGCGCTCTCCCACCAGGGTGTCATAGCCGTCCGGCAGCCGTTCGATAAAGTCATGCGCACAGGCGGCCTTCGCGGCCTCCAGGATTTCCGTATGGCTGGCCTCGGGATGTCCGTAAGCGATATTGGCCCGGACAGTGTCGTTGAAGAGCAGCGGGTCCTGCAGCACGACCCCGATATTGCGCCTGAGCGAGCTTTGCTTGACCGTGCGAATGTCGCGGCCGTCGATCAGGATTCTGCCGTGCTGCGGGTCGTAGAACCGCATCAGCAGCGCCATCAGGGTCGTTTTTCCGGAGCCGCTCGGACCGACGACCGCAAGCGTCTGTCCCCGCGCCACCCGGAACGAAACGCCGTCGATGAGGGGCCGCCCGTCCTGCTCGTACCGAAAATGAACATTCTCGAACCGGACGTCGCCCTGGATCCCGGAAATGTCGGTGGCGTTAGGCGAGTCGCCGAGCTTTTCCTGGAAATCGAGGATACCGAAGATCTCATCGAGCGAAACGGCCGCTTTTCGGAGGCTGGAATAGATGCCGCTCAGGCCCTGGACCGGGCCGAAAAGGCCGCCGACATAACCCAAGAAGGCAACCACGGTTCCGATCGTCACCTCGCCCTCCAGGGCAAGATAGGCGCCGAAGCCGATCGCCCATAGCCGGGCAATGGTCACGGCCAGGTTGCTTGCCACCCCATAGCCCGAATCAACCGCAACGCCGCGGATCACGGTCCGATTTGCAGCGGACACATCGGCCAGAAAGCGCGCTTTCTCCGCCTGCTCCATGGCAAAGCTGCGCACCACGACAATGCCCGAAAGCACCTCGTTGAAGCGCGAGTAGATGCGTGCCCAGCGATCAAGCAACGCTCGCTCCCGGCGCGTCTGCTCGGGACCGGCACGCAAGGCAACCAACGCCGGAGCGGGCGCGAAGACGAGAACCACCAGAGCCAGTCGCCAGTCGAGCTGAAACATGATGACGATCGCGATGGCGAGAAACAGGACTGACGGCAGCACGTTGAACAGAACGAGGCTGACGGCGTCGGTGAAGCCCTGGATGCTGCGGTCGAGACGGGTCATGATCGCGCCGATGCCCTCGCTGCGCTGCATGCGCAACGGCATCTTGTGGAGCTTGCCAATGGTAGCTTCGAGGAGCGCATATTGGAGCCCGATGCGTGTGCGCCAGGTAAGCCAATTGCCGAGCGCGCTCATCGCCTCGCGCAGCACTGCAAACCCTGCTAGCGCCGCAAGGCCAAGCACCAGAACGCGCCCGCTCTGGCCAATTGCGAGTGCGTCGAATACCGCTTTTATGATCAGCGGTTCGATCGCGTTGATGGCTGCAACCGTCAGCGTCAGGCCGACGATGATCGCAATCGCGTAGCGCTGCGGAAAGGCGAAACGGACCGCCTGATAGAGACGCCGTGGCCGCTCTAGCCGCAAGGCTTCCGTCAGGCTGCCATTTGCGGCAGCCTTGTTCCGAGATTTCTTCTGTCTGCGTATCACCCAGCCGCCAGTTGTCCCTTGGACACCCTGTTGAGTTGGAACGGGCTTGGCCCTCGAAGGTTTCGGCAGGTTGTCGATTGCGAGGCGTCGGAACAGCCTGCCGATGAAATCAAACGGCCGCCTCGAAGGCGGCCGCTGAAGATTGGCAGAGGCGATTGCAACTTACTCGGCTTCGTCCTCGGCAGCCGCCTTCTTCTTTTTCGGCGCAGCCTTCTTCTTGGGTTCGGCCTTCGCCTCGCCCGAAGCCTTGCCCGGCGCCTCGTCGGCGTCTTCGGCCATCAGCTCATCCTTGGAGACCGACTGATCGGTCACCTGCACCGTGGTGAGAAGGTGGTCCACCACCTTCTCCTCGAAAATCGGGGCTCTCAGATTTGCGAGCGCCTGCGGATTGTTGCGGTAGAAGTCGAATATCTGCTGCTGCTGGGCAGGCGGGGCGCCGCGCACGGAATCGAACAGCGCACGCTGCAACTCATCGTCGCTCACCTGCACGCTGGCCTTCTCGCCGATCTCGGCGAGCACGAGCCCGAGGCGGACACGCCGCTCGGCAAGCCGCGTATATTCAGCGCGCGCCTCTTCTTCCGTGGTGTCCTCGTCGGCGAAAGTGCGGCCGGCGGATTGCAGATCCCGGTTCACCTGATTCCAGATATTGTTGAACTCGGCGTCGACCAGCTTGGACGGAGCCTCGAACTTGTAGGTCGCGTCGAGCGCATCGAGCAGCTCGCGCTTCACCTTCTGGCGTGTCATCTGGCCGTACTGGCTCTCGATCTGCCCCTTCACGATCTCGCGCAGGCGCTCCATCGATTCCAGACCGAGCTTCTTCGCCGTCTCGTCGTTGAGCTCAAGCTCGCCGGGCTTGGCGACTTCCTTGACCGTTACCTCGAATACCGCTTCCTTGCCGGCGAGATGCGCCGCCGAATAGTCGGCCGGGAAGGTCACGGTTACGGCCTTCTCGTCACCGGCCTTGACGCCGACGAGCTGATCCTCGAAGCCGGGGATGAACTCCTTCGAACCCAGCACCAGGGGCTGATCCTTGGCTTCGCCGCCGGCGAAGGCCTCGCCGTCGATCTTGCCGAGGAAATCGATCGTCACGCGGTCGCCATCTTCCGCCTTGCCGGTCTTCGGTTCGTAGGAGCGGGTCGATTCAACGACCCTCTTCACCTGCTCGTCGATCTCGGATTCGGGAACGTCGTAGACTTTCCGCGTCACCTTGATGTCTGAAGTGTCCTTGAGTTCGATCGCCGGTATGACCTCATAGGTGAGCTCAAACTCAAAATCGGCACCGCCGGCCAGAATCTTCTCAGCCTCCTTTTCGTCCTCGGTCATCTTGACCTCAGGCTGCATGGCCGCCTTCTCGCCGCGCTCGGTGATGATCTCGCGGGTGGAGTTGGTGAGGATCTCGTTGACGACCTCGGCCATGAAGGACTTGCCGTAGACCTTGCGCAGGTGCTGTACTGGCACCTTGCCGGGCCGGAAGCCGTTGATGCGTACCTTGTCCTTGACGTCGGACAGACGCTTCATAAGCCTGGCTTCCATGTCGGAAGCCGGAACGGTCACCTTGATTTCGCGCTTCAGACCGGAATTAAGCGTCTCGGTTACCTGCATCATTCAACCTTCTTGTCCACGAATGCCGCCTTGGCCACGGCCCTCGCCGTTCTGCCTTGCCGGGTTCGTCGTGCCGGGGTGGCTTCTGGTGCGACTGACCGGCTAGAATTCAGCCCACACACTCCTGTTCGCTTCCAGTCCTTCTCGGGTCGCAAACGACCCTTCGAAGGTTCGGCGAAGCAGGGTGGTGCGGGTGGAGGGACTTGAACCCCCACGGCTTGCGCCACAGGAACCTAAATCCTGCGTGTCTACCAGTTCCACCACACCCGCCTCGGAGGCTGTCAGCCCCCGAAAGCGCGGCGTTCTATATCATCAGCCCTTGCCCGATCAAAGGAAATTTGGCCGCAAAGCAGGTCTTTTTTAGGCAGACGCAAGCCGGAAAAGAACAGGGATATCCGCACAACTTCTGGCAAGCGATCTTCAGCCAGGCAGTCAAACCGTCTTCACGCGACCTCCTTACGCATAGTCATGCCGGCTCACATGAGAAGCGCACGCTAAGCTTCTGACGTCGCGTCACTTTTGATTCGTGTCATTTGGGTGACCGGCAAGCGATGCTGCAATGCACAAAACGCAATGCTGCCATGCAACATCGGCGCTTCAATTCCGAGCCGGCCGCGCCTATCTCAGCGGCATACGAACACACGATCGAACGAACGACGAAACGAGTACCGAAATGAACCTGATCCGTAACTATCGCAACTGGCGCCGCTACCGCGAGACGGTCAGCGAGCTGAACAGGCTGTCGAACCGCGAACTCCTCGACCTCGGCATCAGCCGCAGCGACATTCCCGCCGTCGCGCGCAAGGCCATCTAACGGATTTCGTCAGGGTTTACCTCCTCCCAAACCCTGGCGGATAAGGCCAGCTTTCTCCTCCTCCCGAACGCTGGCCACCCAAACGGCACCCGCCGGACCTCCTCCCCCGGCGGGTGTTGTTTTTGCAGAGCGCAAAACTATCTGATGAATTTCGTCAGGGCTTACCTCCTCCCAAACCCTGGCGAATAAGGTCAGCTTCTCCTCCTCCCGAATGCTGGCCACCTAAACGGCACCCGCCGGACCTCCTCCCCCGGCGGGTGTTGTTTTTTCGAGCCTGCTAAGGCATCTGACGAATTTCGTCAGGGTTTACCTCCTCCCAAACCCTGACGGATAAGGCCAGCTTTCTCCTCCTCCCGAATGCTGGCCACCTAAACGACACCCGCCGGACCTCCTCCCCCGGCGGGTGTTGTGCTTTAGGGCAGTATGGCAATAGGGCAGTAAGGCAATAGGGAGGAACTTCGGCGGCTTCCTCAATTGTGCCTTGTTCCCTTACTGCCTTATTGCCCTACTGCCCTATTGCCTCACTCCTGATTTGCATTTCGCTCGCCCCAGGATTAATTCCCCGCGCATGAGCGTCAAACCCGTACATATCATCGGCGGCGGTCTCGCAGGGTCCGAAGCGGCCTGGCAAGCGGCCGAAGCAGGCGTGCCCGTGGTGCTCCACGAAATGCGGCCCGTGCGGGGTACCGAAGCTCACAAGACCAGTGGGCTCGCCGAGCTCGTCTGCTCCAACTCCTTCCGTTCCGATGACGCTGAGACCAATGCGGTCGGGCTGCTGCATGCCGAGATGCGGCTGGCCGGTTCGCTGATCATGAATTCGGGCGACCGGAACCAGGTGCCGGCGGGCGGCGCGCTCGCCGTCGACCGCGACGGCTTTTCGGCCGCAGTGACCGCCCGCATCGAGGAGCACCCTTTGATCACCGTCATGCGCGAGGAGGTCACCGGCCTTCCGCCCGCGGAATGGGATCAGGTGATCGTCGCCTCGGGTCCCCTCACCTCTCCGTCACTCGCCGAAGCGATCGCTGCGAAGACAGGCACGGACGCGCTCGCTTTCTTTGACGCGATCGCGCCGATCGTGCATTTCGACACGATCGACATGGATATCTGCTGGTTCCAGTCGCGCTACGACAAGGTTGGGCCTGGCGGCACAGGCAAGGACTACATCAACTGCCCCATGGATAAGGCCCAATACGAAGGCTTCGTCCACGCGCTGCTCGAAGCGCCTAAGACCGAATTCAAGGAATGGGAAGGCACGCCCTATTTCGACGGCTGCCTGCCGATCGAGGTGATGGCAGAACGCGGCCCCGAGACCTTGCGGCACGGACCGATGAAGCCGATGGGGCTCACCAACGCACACAATCCCTCGGTCAAACCATATGCTGTGGTGCAACTGCGCCAGGACAACGCTCTCGGCACGCTTTACAACATGGTCGGCTTCCAGACGAAGCTGAAACATGCCGAGCAGGTGCGTATCTTCCGCACGATTCCGGGATTGGCGAATGCCGAGTTCGCTCGGCTCGGCGGCCTGCACCGCAACACCTACATCAATTCGCCGGTCCTGCTGGATCGGTCCCTGCAATTGAAGGCTCGTCCCGGGTTGCGCTTCGCCGGCCAGATCACAGGCTGTGAAGGCTATGTGGAGAGCGCCGCGATCGGGTTGCTGGCCGGCCGCTTTGCGGCTGCCGAACGGCTGGGCCGCTCAGTCGAGCTGCCCCCGGCGACCACCGCCTTCGGCGCGCTGTTGAGCCACATCACCGGCGGCCACATCGTCTCGGACGATGAGCCTGGCAAGCGCTCCTTCCAGCCGATGAACGTGAACTTCGGCCTCTTCCAGCCGATCGAGGCGCCGAAGACTGCCGGCAAGAGGTTGCGCGGCAAGGAAAAGTCGCTCGCCAAGAAGCGGGCGATGACGGCGCGTGCGCTGGCGGACTGCCGCGCCTGGCTAGGTATCGCGGCGGCCGCACAGGCGGCCGAATAACAACCAGAGGTTTACCGCCTGCCCCAGAGGCCATAGTCTGTGCCCCGGCACGGGGGGTACAGATGTCTCAGCTGCGATTCTGCTTTCTTGTCGCGGTTTCAGCTTTGATGGCGGGCTGCGGAGCCCCCGAAAAGCTCCAATCGTTTGGCGACCGCAACTACATGCGTTATGCGACGGGGAAACCTTACGCGCAGATCGCTTCTCAAACGCAGATGACGCTCGAGGGCCTGGGAGGCGCCACTGTCTACGGGCCGATGATTGGTCAGTCTCGCCTGGCAAGTGGCGATACGATTTATAGGCACATCGACAACGTGGAATCGATGAGCACGAATGTCGATGCCGGGTTCATCATGCAGAAGGAAAACGTCGCTTCCCGTTATCGACTGGCCTATTTCCGCGTCGCTCCCGACGGGATTGTAAAGGATTGGGCGACGGGCACCTTGCCGGGTGAGCGTCTTGGATGCATCTGGTATGCCGGCGGTTTCGTGCGGCAATGCAGCAGCGACACGCAACGTCTACAGAGCCTTGCCGTCTACGATTCCTTGGTGCGCACCTCCACTCAGCAGCTCTTGTCCTCCTGGGGCACTCCCGTCGCAGATGCGCAATAGACATGATCTGACCAGAAGGTCAGGGCAGCAGGAGCATGCCGGTGTCACCAGCCGCGCCTGGCGTCTTTGAACAGAAGCCAGTGCCGGCGCCACTCCGACAAGGTCGCAACCGTACGCAGCGGTGATGACCCGGGCCCTTCCATGCGGTCGAGATAGGCGCCGGACAACGCGGCAGATAGAAACGCCGGGCGCAGTGAGTGAGGCAACTCGCGAACGCCGTGCTGGAAGGCGCCTAGATGCTCGCGCGCCAGTGCGATCATTGCCGCAACTGCCCGTTCCGCACCCGGACCGCCGTCTCCGGCAACGAATTCTTCCGGTGTCGTCCCGGCAGCAGCGAGGATATCCTTCGGTACGAAGCACTGTCCGCGTGCGCGGTGCTGCGGCAAGAGCCGCAGCAGGCCCGTAATCGCCTGCGTGCAACCGGCATGGCCGGCCGCGTCCGCTCCTCGCGCCGCGGCCTGCGGATCCAGCACCAGCGCCGCAAGCTGGATCAGGGCCGATGCGGTCTCGCCGCAATAACCTTCGAGTGCGTTGCGATCGGGCATCGGATCGTCATAGAGGTCGAAGACGCGCGCCTCGAGATAATCCTCGAATGTCTTGCGCGGTAATCGGTACCGGCGGATCGCTTCGAGCAGGGCCTCGGCCAGAGGATGTCCTTGCGCTTCGTCGTTGGCGATTGCATCGCGCCACCATTGCAGCCGGATCTCGCCCGGCAACGGCTCGCGGATGCGATCGCGCACAGCGGCGATTTCGACGTTGAAGGCGTAGAGGGCGAACAGCGCGGCGCGCTTGTCCTGCGGTGCATAGAGGACCGAAAGATAGCGGTCACGGTCGGCGGAGCGGACTGACTCCATTGCCTGCGTCTCGGCGGGAGTCACGGCCGACTTCCAGAATAATTGGAAGAGTTGGCACTCTGTCGCGCCCCCCTCTGTCCTGCCGGACATCTCCCCCGCAAGGGGGGAGATTGGCCGTCATCGATGGTTTCGCCAATCTCCGGCATCCGCGATTGGCGAAACCAAAGCGGAAGTCCGATCTCCCCCCCTGCGGGGGAGATGTCCGGCAGGACAGAGGGGGGCACCGTAGAGCGCAACGTTCCCGACCGATCGTAACCGCTACTCGACCGCAATCAGCGCTGCGGCGACAGCCCTGTCTTCGGCAAGCAGGACGTTGAACGTGCGCACCGCAGCGCCCGTCGACATCGGATCAGCAGAAATCCGCGCAGTGCGAAATGCTTCCCTGAGCGGCTTCGGGATGGGCCGCAATTCTTTGCCGCAGCCGACAAGCAGGATCTCGATCTGATCGGCCTCGGCGAAGATACGATCGAAATCGTCGACGACAAGTGCCGCCGGGTCGTTCGGTTCCCAGCCATAGATGCCGGAGGGCAGGCAAAGGAGCGAGCCGCGATGCGACATGTCGGCGAAGCGGAAGCCGCCATTGCCGTAGGCCTCGATCGGCGCACGTCCAGGGAAGTGCGCCTCTCGCATCACGATGCCCTTGCCCACCCTTATGTCGCCAGGGCCTTGCTGGAGGGCGCCGGCTTCTCCTCATCCACCGCCTGGCCGGGCCTCAGCTTGAACAGGATCAGGAGCGGCGCAGCGATGAAGATTGACGAGTACGTGCCGAAGACGACGCCGAACAGCATTGCCAGCGTGAACGAACGGATCACCTCCCCACCGAACAATACCAGGGCAAGCAGCGCAAGGATCGTCGTCACCGAGGTGAGCGTTGTTCTCGACAGCGTTTCGTTGACCGCGTTGTTCAGGAGCTGCGGCAGCGGCATCTTCTTGTATTTTCGCAGATCCTCGCGAACTCGGTCGTAGACCACGATCGTGTCGTTGAGCGAGTAGCCAATGATCGTCAGGATTGCGGCGATGGATGACTGGTTGAATTCAATGCCGCTTATTACGAAGAAGCCGATCGTCATGACCACGTCGTGCACCGTGGCCACGATCGCGCCCACGGCAAACTGCCATTCGAAACGGAACCACACATAGAACAGGATACCGACGAGCGCGATCAGCATTCCGATCGTGCCCTGCCGCGCAAGCTCACTTGAAACCGTAGGGCCGACGACCTCCACGCGACGGAAATCATACTGATTCTGCAGTTCGTCGCGGACCTTGGTGACGACCGATTGCTCCGCGTTCTCGCCGGCCTCCTGCGTGGCAACACGGATCAGTACGTCCGTCGGATCGCCGAACTGCTGGACCTGCACTTCGCCGATGTTGAGTTGCGACAATCTTGCGCGGATATCGCCAATGTCGGCTGGCTGCCCGCCTTTGGACTGAACCTCGATCAGCGAACCGCCCTTGAAGTCGACGCCATAGTTCATGTCGACCGTCATGAACAGAACGACCGAAGCTATCGACAGAACAGTCGACAGTGCGAACGTCCAGCGGCGCATTCCCATGAAGGGAATTTTCGTGCCGGGAGGTATGAAGGTTACGGGGGCGCGCGGCAACTCTTTCGGACGGCTGTAGCGCAACCAGGTCGCAACGAGCAGCCGCGTAAAGGTGAAGGCGGTGAAGACCGTCGTCAGGATGCCGATGGCGAAGGTGACGGCAAACCCCTTTACGGCGCCCGAGCCAAGGTAGAACAGAACGACGGTCGCAATGAACGAGGTCACGTTCGAATCAACGATGGTGTTCAAGGCGCGCGAAAAGCCCAGATCCATCGCCTGGATCACCGAACGCCCGTTTCGTCGTTCCTCACGGATACGTTCATAGATCAGCACGTTGGAATCGACCGCCATGCCGATCGTCAGCACGATACCGGCGATACCAGGCAGGGTGAGCGTCGCGCCGATCAGCGAAAGAGCCGCAATGATCATCGCGACGTGCGCGGCGAGCGCGATGTTGGCCAGGAAGCCGAGAAAGCCGTAGGCTACAAACATGAAGCCGACGACGAGAATGCTGCCGATGATACCGGCAACCTTGCCTGCATGAATGGAGTCCTGGCCGAGGCCGGGACCGACCGTCCGCTCCTCGATAACAGTCAGGGTCGCCGGCAGCGCGCCGGCTCTCAGAAGCACGGCGAGATCATTGGCGCTCTGCGGCGTGAAATGGCCGGAGATCTGTCCGCTGCCGCCAAGGATGGGCTCGCGGATCTGCGGGGCAGAGATCACCTGGTTGTCGAGAATGATGGCGAATAGCCGGCCGACATTCTCTTGCGTCGCCTGCCCGAAGCGCTGCGCGCCCTTGCCGTCGAAGCGGAAGGAGACAACGGGCTCGCTGGTGCGCTGATCGAAGGTCGCCTGGGCGTCGACGAGGTTCTCGCCTGAGACGATGACGCGGTTCTCGATGAGATACGGCACCGGCGGATCGTCGGTCGAATACATCACTGTCGAGCCTGCAGGCGGGCGGCCCCTGATGGCGTCCTGGACCGGCACGGACTGATCGACCATCTGGAAGGTCAGCTTCGCGGTCTGGCCGAGAATCTCCTTGAGGCGCTGTGGATCCTGAAGGCCCGGCACCTGTACAAGGATACGGTCGTTGCCTTGACGCTGAATGATCGGTTCGGTCGTGCCGAGTTCGTTGACGCGTCGTCCGACAACTTCGATGGACTGCGTTACAGCGGTGCTGACGCGATAGTCGATCCCCTGGTCGGTAAGCGTATATTTCAGGACCCCCGGCTCCGGCTCCTCCAGGCTCAGCTCATGCACCGTTGTCGTGCCGAACACGCCAGCCGACACAGGGGCGAGAAGGTCCTTGAGCGCATCCTTTGCCTTCTCGATGTCGACAGCGTCACGGATGCGGACCTGCACTGTGCGGCCACTTGCAGCCAGGCCGGTATAGCCTACCTTGGCGTCGCGCAGCTTGGTCCGGATTTCATCGCGCGTGGCGTTCAGCCGCTCGTTGATGAGATCCTGTCGCGCCACCTCGAGCAGGATATGCGACCCGCCCTGCAGATCGAGGCCGAGCGTCATCTGTTTCTTCGGCACCCAGGACGGCCAGGTGGCGAGAACATGCTGCGGGATCAGGTTCGGTAAGGCGAACAGAACACTGAGCGCGACCACGACCCAGACGGCTATGGCTTTCCAGCGCGAAAAATAGAGCATGTGCGTCTTTCAGGTCAGGCGGCCGACTCCGGGCGCCGCGAATCCGTCTACTTCTTGGCGTTCTGGTTGGCGACCGGTTCGCCCTTAACCCGAACCTCCGAAAGGGTCGAGCGCAGAGCCGTCACCTTGGTTCCACCACCAAGGTCGATTTCGAGCTCGGTCTCGTTGATCACCTTGGTCACTTTGCCGATAAAGCCGCCGCCGGTTACGACCGTATCGCCGCGGCGGACAGCCGCCAGCATCTCGGTCCGCTTCTTCAGCTGCTGCCGCTGCGGCCGGATGATCAGAAAATACATGATTACGAAAATCAGGACAAACGGCAAAATGCTGATGAAAATGTCCGGGGTCGCTCCCGTCGTCTGCGCATAGGCCGGCGTCACCAACATCAACAAAGCTCCCCATTCGGATCGAAAAACGGGCCGCAAGGGGCCCGCAAAGTTGCGCGGAATATAGTCATTAGGGGGTCCATTGCAACCGCTCAAACCAGGGACGGCCGCGCTTTTCGGCCTTCTTCCAGCGTGTTAGAGCGATCGCCCAACGGAAGCGATGCCGAGATCATGACTGAAAAGACCATTGAAACCCTGTCGGAAAAACTCGACCAGCTGATCGCAGCCGTGTCACGCCTTGCGCCAGAGAGGCCGCCCGGGACCGATATTGCCGTCGCCGATTGCTTTGTCTGGGTGCCCGAACCGGGCTTTCTCGAGCCAGTGCAGCGTGTCAACCGCGTCGATATCGGGCTGATCCGCGGCGTCGACCGCGTGCGAGACATCCTGCTCGACAACACCCAGCGCTTCGCGGCCGGGCTTCCGGCAAACAACGCGCTTCTGTGGGGCGCGCGCGGGATGGGCAAATCGTCGCTGGTCAAGGCGGTGCATGCCACCATCAATGCTGATACACGCCGGCAGTCCCCCCTCAAGCTGATCGAGATCCATCGCGAGGACATCGACACGCTGCCGAAGCTGATGGCGATCCTGAAGGCCGCACAGTTCAGCTTCATCCTGTTCTGCGACGACCTTTCCTTCGACCACGACGACACGTCTTACAAATCGTTGAAGGCGGCACTCGAGGGAGGCGTCGAAGGACGGCCGGCGAACGTGATATTCTACGCGACCTCGAACCGCCGCCACCTTCTACCCCGCGACATGATCGAGAACGAGCGCTCGACGGCCATCAATCCGTCCGAAGCGGTCGAGGAAAAGGTCTCGCTGTCGGACCGCTTCGGCCTGTGGCTCGGCTTCCATAAGTGCTCGCAGGACGAATACCTCGACATGGTAGCCGCCTATGTCGCCTATCATGAACTGAGGATCGACACGGAGACGCTACACGCCGAAGCGCTCGAATGGGCAACGACGCGCGGCAGCCGCTCCGGTCGCGTCGCCTTCCAATTCATCCAGGACCTCGCCGGGAGGTTGGGGCAGAAACTCAAGGATTAAAAAAAGGCCCGCCGTGACGCGGCGGGCCTGTTCAGGTTAGGGGCGGCTTCTATTCCAGATAGGTCGAGGGATTGACCGGTGCGGAGTTCTTGCGCACCTCGAAATGCAGCTTCGGCGCGTCGGTCGTGCCGCTCATCCCGGAGCGGGCGATCTCCTGCCCGCGCTTGACCTTGTCGCCGCGCTTGACGTCGATCTCGCTGGCGTGGCCGTAGACCGTCACAAGTCCGTCGTCGTGACGAACCAAAACCGTGTTGCCAAAGTCCTTCAGCCCATCGCCGGCATAGATCACAACACCATTCTCGGCGGCCTTGATCGGAGTGCCTTCGGGCACCGCAATATCGATGCCGTCGTTGGACCGTCCAGATCCTTTGCCGAAACCTGAGATGACGCGGCCGCGCACCGGCCAGCGCATCTTGCCGATCCCGGTGGAGTCCGGCGCGGCCGCTGCCGTATCGACATCAGCATCCTCGATCTTCTTTTCGGCCCTTTGCGGCGGCGTATAGCCGGAAATCTCTGCGCTGGTGACTTTCTTGACAGGCCCGGTGGTGCCGGTAGTGACCGCATCGACGGGCGCCTTGGCCACGCTCGCCACCTGCTCCGGAGCGCCGGTGGCGGCGGCCGGCAGCTTCAAGGTCTGGCCAACCTTCAGCAGGCCATTGTCCAGCCCGTTGGCCTGCTTCAGCGAAGCGGCACTGACGCCATTCTTCTTGGCGACCTTCGAAAGAGTATCGCCCGCCTGAACGACATAGGTACCCTTTGCCGGAGTGGCGACCTTCTCCGATTTGGCCTTGTCAGGCCCATTGTCGGCAATTGCCGTCTTGTCGTTCGCCGTGTCGGCCGGCTGAGCCTCGGCCTCCTTGGGCTTTGACGATTTCGGCAGGACGGCGACCTTGTCGAGCGGCTGGCCGGTCGCCGGCAGCTTGCCGGGCACCGTGTCGGTCCTGACGCCGTGCGAGGACTTCGCGGCGGCGACCTTCGGATTGCTGTCCGGCGCAGAAACCGGCGCCTTGCTGTGATAGACATAGGTCGGGATAATGACTTTCTGGCCGACCTTCAGGCCATTCGCTTCGGAAATCCCATTCATTTTCATCAGCACGTCGGCTGGCACGCCGAAGCGACGAGAAAGATTGTAGACAGTCTCGCCATCCTTGGCGGTCACCTGCGTCCCGCCGGTGCGCGACCAGCCGACCGGATCGTTCTCGGGGTCGGTCGGCACGACAGTCGTCGTGACGGTACCGGTCACCGTCGAATCCAGCCGCTTGGGTGCCGGCGGCGGACTTCCCTCCTGCAGCCTTACCAATGGCTTGGAATCGACAGCAGCAACTTTCGTACCGGCGACCGGGGGCAGAGCGCTTTTGGTAACCGGGTTCCCGGAGACAGCGGCCACGCCGCGGCTCACCGGACCGGTGTTGGTACCATCGACTGAAGCAGCAGGCGCCGGATTGTCCCCGGGATAGGGCTGGTCGGGCGCTATGATCTGGCGCTGATTGGCGGTGGCTCCGGTGAACGTGCCATCGGTGCCATAGGTGAAGCGCATGACATCCGAACTGCAGCCTGAGGCAAGTCCACCTATGATGAAAATTGCGGCGCCTTGCACCAGCCGGCGCTCGTTGACCCTCAAAATACTCAACCGCATGAGAAAACCCGCGCGTACCCGAACGACACTGGGCATGATTAAAGCGCGTTAATCTTACTGGTCGGTTAAGCTCTGGATTCTAAAAGGTGATTTTCGACGTATTTGATAAGAATTTGCGCGGACGCTGCAGCTTGCAAGCTTTTCTAAAGCACCGCGGCAACACCTTTCGCGATCGGCTGCAGGCGCGCCATTGCCACATCGATCCGCTCGAACCGGCTACCAACCTTGGTGAGCTTGGCGAGCACCTGCTCGCCTTCGGCCGGGCCGATCGGTGCAATCATCGTGCCGCCGCTCGAGAGCTGATCGACGAACGGTCGCGGCAATCCGTCAAAGGCTGTCCAGGCCACGATGCGGTCGAATGGCCCCTCTCCCGGCAAGCCGTTGCTGCCGTCTGCCTGCCGCGCGACGACATTGGTCAGCCCGAGCTGCTCGAAACGTTGCCGCGCCTGCTCGGCAAGCGTTTTGTAGCGGTCGAGCGTGATGACGCGCCCGGCAAGGCGTCCCATGACGGCAGCGGTAAAACCGGAGCCCGTACCGACCTCGAGCACGCGGTGCCCGCTGTTCAACTCAAGCGCCGCAATGACGCTCGCCTGCAGGTCCGCGCCCTCGATCGCCTCGCCGCATTCGATCGGCGCAGTGCGCTCCGACCAGGCAAGCGACTGCCATTGGCCAGGCAGGAAATTGCTTCGAGGCGTCGATTCGAACGCGGCTACCAGTTCCTTCGACACGATGCCTTTGCCGCGTAGCCTCAGCAAGAAGGCTGCGAAGCTTTCGCGATCGTCGAGAGGGCCGCTCATGCCAGCGCCTCGGCGAGCACGTCCTTCACTTCATGCGCCGTGAGGTCGATCTTGAGCGGCGTGACCGATATCTTCTTTGCCTGCATGGCCGCGAGGTCGGACCCGGGCCGGGCCTGTGGCCGCTCCTTGCCGAAGCGCATCCAGTAATAAGGGAAGCCGCGGCCGTCCCTGCGCTGCTCGATCCAGAGCCCGTGCATCAGCATGCCCTGGCTGGTGACGGCCGTTCCCTCGACCTCTTCGGGCGGGCAATTCGGGAAATTCAGATTGAGGAACACGCCCGGCGGCAGTTCCATCGGGATCAGCTTGTCGAGCAAGGCCGGTGCGAGCGATTCGACTGTGCCCCAGGGCACGACACGTACATCGTCCTGCACGTTATAGGCCTGAGAGAGGGCGATCGAGCGGATGCCGACCAGCGCGCCCTCCATGGCGCCGGCCACCGTGCCCGAATAGGTGACGTCGTCGGCAAGGTTGGAGCCAGAATTGACACCAGAGAGCACGAGGTCCGGCAGGTCGGGCATGATCATACGGCAGCCCATGACCACGCAATCGGTCGGCGTGCCGCGCACGGCGAAATGCCGCTCGTCGAGCTGACGCAGCCGCAGCGGATCGGAAATCGACAGCGAATGTGCGAAGCCCGACTGATCGATTTCCGGCGCGACCACCCAGATGTCGTCCGACAGCTTCCGGGCGATACGCTCCAGGACCGCCAGCCCTTCCGCGTGGATGCCGTCGTCATTCGTGATGAGGATGCGCATCAGACGGCTCCACGAGTGAAAGAACCTAAGGACTGAGCTCTACGTTGCCCCCCTCTGGCCCGCCGGCGATCTCCCCCGCAAAGGGGGAAATCAGCCTTCAATTTTGGCAGCGCCCATCCTGCAGCATTGACGATTGGCGAAACCAACTCGGCCGGCCGATCTCCCCCCCTGCGGGAGAGATGTCCGGCAGGACAGAGTGGGGCGCGAAGGGGAGCAAACGCTTCAGGCACGGCTCATTGGGCCTCGATCTTCTTCATTCCACCCATGTAAGACACCAGAACTTCAGGAATCGTGACCGACCCGTCCTCGTTCTGATAGTTTTCAAGCACTGCAATCAGCGCCCGGCCGACGGCAGTGCCCGAGCCATTCAGCGTGTGCACGAAGCTGGTGCCCTTGCCATCCTTCGGGCGATAGCGCGCATCCATGCGGCGCGCCTGGAAATCGCCGCAGACCGAGCAGGACGAGATCTCGCGATAATTGTTCTGCCCCGGCAACCACACCTCGATGTCATACGTCTTGCGGGCACCGAACCCCATATCGCCGGTGCAAAGCGCGACTGTGCGGAACGGCAGGCCGAGCCGCTTCAGCACTTCCTCGGCGCAAGCCGTCATGCGCTCGTGCTCGGAGAGCGAAGACTCCTGGTCGGTAATCGACACCAGCTCGACCTTGTAGAACTGGTGCTGACGCAGCATGCCGCGCGTATCCTTGCCGGCTGAGCCGGCCTCAGAGCGGAAGCAGGGCGTCAGCGCGGTGTAGCGACGCGGCAGGCTTTCGTGCGCGACGATCTCCTCGCGCACGAGATTGGTCAACGGAACCTCGGCGGTGGGGATGAGACCCAGTCGCCCACCCGAATGCGGCGTGAAAAACAGATCCTCCTCGAATTTCGGAAGCTGGTTGGTTCCGTAGAGGACCTCGTCACGTACCAGCAGCGGCGGCTGCACTTCCTCATAGCCGTGCTCGGTGGTGTGCAGGTCGATCATGAACTGGCCAAGCGCGCGTTCGAGCCGCGCGAGCCGGCCCTTCAGCACCGTGAAGCGAGCACCCGAAAGCTTGGCTGCGCGCTCGAAATCCATGAGGCCGAGCCCCTCGCCTATCTCGAAATGCTCGCGCGGCTTGTTCGGCATGTTCTTTTGCCGGGCAGAGATGAGCTCCGTGCCGAAGCGCCGCACCTCGACATTGTCGTGCTCGTCCTTGCCGACCGGCACGTCGGCGAGCGGCACGTTGGGAATAACAGAGAGCGCGTCATCCAGCGCCTTGTCGAGCTCGCGCTCGGTCGCCTCGCCCGACTGGATGAAGCTCTTGATCTCCGCGACCTCGGCCTTCAGCTGTTCCGCCGCAGCCATGTCCTTGTTGCGCATGGCGTTGCCGATTTCCCTGGAAGCTGCGTTGCGGCGCTCCTGCGCCTCCTGCAGCTTGACGATGTGCTGGCGCCGCGCCTCGTCCTTGGCGATGATAGCCTCGACCGTGGAGCGCGACTCCTCGGGCGACCATTGGCGCTTCCTCAGCGCATCAATGAGTGCTTCGGGGTTCTCACGAATCCATTTGATGTCGAGCATGACGCTTTCCTGGTAAAGGTCGGGGCCGAGTAAACCCCGTGAGGGGGTAAACCGACGCGCGCCACGGCGCAAGGCCAGCCCTTCTCGAGCTCGCCAACGCGAAGCGGCAAGCGGCTGCCGCTCACAAATGAAGCCGAATGTCCTCGAACTGCGTCAGATGTCTGCCAAACGATTCGGCACGGATTCCACCTGTCCG
This sequence comes from Mesorhizobium sp. BAC0120, assembly GCF_033542235.1. Taxonomy (NCBI): domain Bacteria; kingdom Pseudomonadati; phylum Pseudomonadota; class Alphaproteobacteria; order Hyphomicrobiales; family Phyllobacteriaceae; genus Mesorhizobium; species Mesorhizobium sp. BAC0120. The sequence goes on from NZ_JAWRCU010000008.1 coordinate 241,321, forward strand.
GTCACCATCCGCCGGCATCGCATCCTGGTGCGAAAAGCGGCCGGCCGGACCAAACCCCTGATCAGGCCGACTGGCCGCTCGCCGAAGGAGGAGCAGCATCCTTCTTCTCGGCTGCCAGCCTTTCCTCCTCACGCTTCCGCTCGATCATCCTGGCGGTCCAGATCGAGATCTCGTAGAGCACGATGGTCGGCAGCGCGAGACTTACCTGGCTGATCGGGTCTGGCGGGGTCAGCACCGCGGCCACGACAAAGGCGAGAACGATTGCCCATTTGCGCTTGTCCCTGAGCGCCTGCGATGACAACAGCCCGACGCGCGCCATCAGCGAGGTCACCACCGGAAGCTGGAAGACCAGGCCGAAGGAGAAGATCAGCGTCATGATGAGGCTGAGATATTCCGACACTTTCGGCAGCAGGGAAATCTGCACCTGTCCGTCACCGCCCGCCTGCTGCATGGACAGGAAGAACCACATCACCATTGGCGTGAAGAAGAAATAGACGAGCGCCGCGCCCAACAGAAAAAGCAGCGGCGAAGCGATCAAGAACGGCAGGAAGGCCGCACGCTCGTTCTTGTAGAGACCAGGCGCGATGAACTTGTAGATCTGAGTCGCAATCAGCGGAAAGGCAATGACGAGGCCGCCGAACATGGCAAGCTTGATCTGCGTGAAAAAGAATTCCTGTGGCGCTGTGTAGATCAGCTCGACCTTTGAAACATCGAGCTTCGCCCACTCCACGGACCATTTGAATGGGATGACCAGCAAGTTGAAGAGGTGCTTGGCGACGAAGAAGCAACCCACAAAGGCGACGAAGAAGCCGCCGATGGACCAGATCAGGCGGCGACGGAGCTCGATCAGATGCTCGATGAGCGGCGCCGACGAAGCCTCGACCTCATCTATTTCTTTTGTCTCTTGGCTGCTCACGAGGCGTCTGTCTTCGCTTTATTGGCAGCTTTCGCTGCGGTTTTTTTGGTTGCCGCCGCTTTCGCAGGCGCCTTTGGCTTCGAGCCGGCTTTCGCCGCGCTCGCCTTACCGTTGGCGGCCTTTCCTTTCGGCGCGGCTCTGGGCTTTGCCGGCATTACCGGCTCGATCGCGGCGGTGGCCGCTTTTGCCTCGGAAGGCGTCTCCGTGCTCGCGCCCGCTTCGGAAACCGCAGGCTGAGCTGCCGTCGCTGCGCCGTTGAGCGCGGCCATTACCGGCGTCGCAGGCATGGCTTCGGGCCCGGCAACGCCCGGCATTGCCGTCGCACCGTTCTTCAGCGGCTCTGCCGCGTGAGTGACGGGTGAAGCCGGCTCGGAAGACGCTGCCGGCTGGGCGTCCTCTGCCGTGGCGGCGGGAGCCGAGGCAGGCGTAGTCGCCAATGATCCCGGATTCAACGAGCTGAGGCCGGCGCGAACGTCCGCAGCTGCCTGCTCGAAGGGGTTGAGCTGCTTCCTGAGCTGGTCCGCCGGATTAAGGCCACGCAGTTCGTCGACGGATTTCTTCACGTCGTCCAGCTCGGCTTCCTTCAGCGCTTCATTGAACTGACGCTGAAAGTCGCCGGCCATGCGACGTAGCTTTGCCGTTGTCTTGCCGAAGGTCCGCAGCATGCGCGGCAAATCTTTCGGCCCGACGACCACGATCAAGACGACCGCGATCACCAGCATTTCGGACCAGCCGATATCAAACATAGCTTTCGTTCCGGCTAGCTAGCACGGCCGGCAGCGGCCGCGAGCGGGTCTCAGCCCTTGGTGGCCTTTTCCTTCGCCACGACGGTCTCGTCGGCGCGGTGCTCAACCGTTCGGGTATCGTCGTCGGATGAATCGTCCTCCGACATACCTTTCTTGAAGCTCTTGATGCCCTTGGCCATGTCGCCCATCAGCTCCGGAATCTTGCCGCGCCCGAACAGCAGCAGCACGACGACCAGAACGATCAGCCAGTGCCATATCGAAAATGAACCCATTGCAACTCTTCTCCCAAGGGGACTGTTCCCGTGATTTATGCGTTTTTGTCGGCTCTTTCAAACACAAGTACGTCAGACTTGCGAAGGGAAAGCCAGATATCTCTCGCCGAGGATGACAATGCGCCGCACCGCACCCGGGCCCGGACCGGAGTTTCCGCACCGGAAACCGCGAGATCGAGGAGTTCGACCACGCCGAGGTAACGGCGCGAGAGGATGCGCGCCTGCACCTCTCCGCTGACTTCGCTGACATCGAAGCCGGAGGTTCGGATCGCCACATTGACTGGCGTGCCGTCGGCGAAACCCGCCGCGTCCACCTTGCCGACCGGCGTATCCGCCGCTCCGCCACTCGCCCGAGTGTCGAACACATTCAGCTCCGAGAAGAACCCGGCGACAAAAAGGTCCGCCGGCCTGAGGTAAAGCTCTTCGGCCCGGCCCGCCTGCTGCAGCCTGCCGTTCCTGAGCAGCGCAATACGATCGCCCATGCGCATCGCCTCCTCGGCATCATGCGTGACGACGATCGCGGTGGCGCGGCTGTGCCGCAATATGCCGAGCGTCTCGGCGCGCACCGAATCCTTCAGCCGGGAATCGAGGCCGGAGAAGGGCTCGTCCATAAGGAGCACTGCTGGCCTCGGCGCCAGCGCACGGGCAAGAGCAACGCGCTGCTGCTCGCCACCCGACAAAACATGTGGATAGGAATCAGCATAAGATTCCAGTCCCACTCGCTCCAGCGCGATCATCGCCTCGCGCTTCGCCTCCTCGCGCGACAGCGCGGTGAGCCCGAACCTGACATTGTCCAGGATCGAGAGATGCGGGAAAAGCGCGAAGTCCTGGAAGACCAGGCCGATCGAGCGCTGCTCGGGCGGGAGGAATACCGATGGCCCTGCGATCTCGCGGTCGTTGAGCAGCACGCGGCCGGCCGTCTGCGCCTCGATCCCGGCGGCGATCCTGAGCAGCGTCGTCTTGCCAGAGCCGGAGGGTCCGAGCAGACAAAGCACCTCTCCGGGCTCGGCGCTCAGCGTCACCTCGCGCAGTGTCGGATTGCCGGCGCCGAAGGAATGACTGATGTCGTCGAAGGCGAGCTTGGCGGCAAACGTCACGCCCGCCGTGACGCGGGTGGCTACCCGCGCGTCCTGGTTCATGGCGTGGGCCTCAAGGCTGAGCCTCGGAACATCCGAGGCTCAAAACAGGTGTTCTTCAGCCCCGTCAATCATCCCCGCCGCCGGGTGTCAACAGACCGAGCTCCTCGAGGTCGATGTCGGTGAGCGGATCCTCGTCGGGCGTCAGCTCGTCCGGATCGGCAGGTGGCTGCGGTATGGAGAAATTCGACGGCATGCGGACCGACAGCAGCCCGGCGCCCTTCAGCTCCTCGATGCCCGGCAGGTCGCGGATCTCGGAAAGCCCGAAATGGTCCAGGAATTTGTCAGTAGTGCCATAGGTCACCGGGCGGCCCGGGGTGCGGCGGCGTCCGCGCAGGCGCACCCAATCGGTCTCCATCAAAGTGTCGAGTGTCCCCTTCGAGGTTTCGACGCCACGGATCTCTTCGATTTCCGCGCGGGTCACCGGCTGATGGTAGGCGATGATCGCCAGGACTTCGAGGGCGGCGCGCGACAGCTTCTTCTGCTGAACGGCATCGCGGCTCATCAGAAAGGCGAGATCCCCGGCCGTGCGGAATGCCCAGCCGTCGCCGACCCTCACCAGATTCACGCCGCGCTTCTCATAGAGAGCATGCAGTTCGTTCATGACGAGCGGTACGTCCACGCCCTCCGGCAGGCGCGCGACCAGCGCCCTTTCAGTCACTGGTTCGGCGCTGGCGAAGACGATCGCCTCGGCCATCCGGACCGCCTCGGCAATGTGCAAGCGCAGCGCCGGATTCTCTTCAGCTTCATTCCCCTCGCCCGTTTCGTCCTCCAGCACAAAAGGAATGATCTGAGCGTTGCCGCCTTCACTCATGAAACCACCTCGATTGGCGCGGCCTTCTGCCGGCTGCGCAGATAGAGCGGCTCGAAAGCCGCATGCTGGCGAACCTCGATCTTGCCCTCGCGCACCAGTTCCAGGCTTGCAGCGAAGGAGCTGGCGATCGCCGTCGGCCGTTCCTCGGGGCTTGTCAGATACTCGATCAGGAAGCTGTCCAGCGCCGTCCAGTCCTCGAAGCTGCCGACCAGCCGCGTGAGGATTTCCCGGGCCTGCTGAAGCGACCACACGCCTCGTTTGGCAATACGCACGTTGGTGATGGCCCGACGCTGGCGCTGTGCCGCATAGGCCGTCAGCAGATCGTAGAGCGAAGCCGAGTACTCATTGCGCCTTTCGAGGATGACCGCCTCCGGCATCCCGCGCACGAACACATCTCGGCCCAGACGGTTGCGGTTGACGAGGCGAGCCGAAGCATCGCGCATTGCCTCGAGCCTCTTCAGGCGGAACTGCAGGACAGCCGCCATTTCTTCGCCCGATTGACCTTCCTCGTTTGGCTGCTTCGGGATCAGGAGCTTCGATTTGAGATAAGCGAGCCAGGCAGCCATGACGAGGTAGTCGGCCGCGAGCTCGAGCCGCATCGCCCGCACTCTCTCGACGAATTTCAGATACTGGTCCGCGAGCGCAACGATGGAAATGCGCGCTAGGTCGACCTTCTGGTTGCGGGCCAGATGCAGCAGTAGGTCGAGAGGTCCCTCGAAACCATCGACATCGACCACCAGCGACGGCTCGCCCGATGCCCGCGAGTCATCGTTCTCGGCCCAAAGCCGATCCATCGGCGCCGGGTTGGCCGGCTTGTCGTCACCTGTTTCCGCCACGCCTGCTCCTGGCGGGGCTCATGCCACCGCTTCGAAATAGCTTGCGAACTCATTGCGGATGTCAGCCTCCACAGCCGCATCACGCCCGGTAACATAGGTAAGCGCACGGTTCGCTCTTTCCAGCGACTTGCCGACCAGGGGCACGGTCCTCGAGACGATGCCGCGCATTTCCTCCATTACGCCGTTGCAGTGAAGGACGATATCGCAGCCGGCCGCAAGGATCGCGGCGGCTTTGTCGGGGAAATCCCCAGAAAGTGCCTTCATGGAAGTGTCGTCGCTGATGAGCAAGCCGTCGAAACCGATTTCGCCGCGCACCACCTCGCTGACTACTTTGTGCGACGTCGTTGCCGGCGCCGTCGGATCGATCGCGCTGTAGACCACATGGGCCGTCATGGCCATCGGCAGGTCGCGCAACCCCTTGAACGGTGCAAAATCGCGGCGCAATTCATCGATCGGCGCATCAACCTTCGGCAATTCGTGATGCGAATCCGCGAAAGCTCGGCCATGGCCTGGAATGTGCTTCATCACCGGCAGCACGCCACCAGCCATGAGCCCCTCTGCCGAAGCCCGCCCCAAGGCTGTGACCGTTTCCGGATCCTTGCCGTAGGCACGGGTGCCGATCACGTCGCTCGCACCCTCGATCGGCGCGTCCAGCACAGGCAGGCAGTCGACGTTGATGCCGAAGCGGGACAGGTCGAAGGCCTGCAGCCTCGCCATCAGCCAGGCCGCCCGCAATCCCCCCTTGCGGTCGGAATGATAAAGTGCGCCGAGCGCGGAGCCGGAAGGATAGTTCGGCGCTATCGGCGGTCGCAGCCGCTGTACCCTGCCGCCCTCCTGGTCGATGAAGATCGGAGCATCCTGGCGCCCTACGCAGTCGCGCATGCTCGCCACCAGGTCGGCTATTTCGGCCGGTTCGCCGATATTGCGGGCGAACAGAATGAAGCCCCACGGCTGTTCACCGCGGTAAAACCGCACCTCATCCTGAGTGAGGGACTTCCCGGCGCAGCCCAGGATGACGGCTCTTGATTCGCTCATGCCGCTGATTCTAGTGGCTTTCTGCCCAAAACGAAACGGCGCGGCCGGTGCCTATGGCGGTTTGGTGCTGGGGACAGCCTACTTTTTCCGCAGGAATGCCGTGGGGCTTCAAAGCCGACACAAGCGGAAAAGTAAACTGTCTCCAGGAACTGCCTACTTCGAAACGAAGCAGTTGCCGCCGGCAGATTTGTAGTCGTTGCAGAGGTTGATGGCCTCGTCGCGAGACTTTGCGGGCACGCGCACGCGCCAGTAAGTGCCCTTGCCGGCAACGTCCGCTTTCACGATGTTGACGCCGTGCCCACCGATCACATTGGCATAGCGCTTGGCCAGATCCTGGTAGGTCGACTTGGCGCTTTCTGCACTGGGCTGTGAGGCGATCTGCACCGACCAGGCACCTGCGGCGATCGCAGTTTGCTCGACATTGGCAGCAGCGACCTCCTCAGCCTTGACTTCGGTCGGTTTCGTTTCGGCGGACTTCGTTTCCGCCGGCTTCGCCTGGGCAGCCTGGACGACAGGCTTTGCAGGCGGAAGTGCCGAGACCTCTGGCGCCGCGGCCGCCTGATCCTCCGCTACGGCAACCCTCTTGGTCGAGATCGTCTTGACGGGAACAGCCTTGCTCGCCTCCGGCTGATCCAGGGAGGCGACGGCGGCAGTCTCCTCGTTGGCTGAAACGGCCGGCTGGTTGACAGCCGCCGCGGTCGCCGCGGCAGGGTCGTTCGCAGCCGGTTCCTCGCGCGCCACCAGCGTCCCGTCGGAGCGCACGACCATCGTCCTCACCTTTCGCGGCGCGACGACGATGCCCTCGGTCGTGCGAGTGTCCTGAGCGCCATCCACAGCCGGATCGATACGATCCTCGGCCTTCGGAATGATGTTTTCGTCCATGTTGACACCAGGGAGCGGATCCGCATGGGCAACGGAGGCGACGTCGATCGGCTCTTCCGAGGTCGTCACCAATTTCTGCTGTACCGGCTTGCCGCTCGTGGCGGAGGTGCCCTTCGCCGCGTCATAGACCTTGTTGTCCTGGTTCGGCACCGTCGCGCCGCCAGGGTTCTCCGGTCTGACTTTGACCGGGCTGTTATCGGCCTTGACAAGCGTCGGCATGCCCGCACCGCCACCATTGCCGAAGGAAAGGGCCAGAGCACCGACACCGCCCAGCACAGCAACACCGCCGACGATGGAAGCGATCAGCAGGCCTCGCCGCCGCGGGGCCGGGGCCCGTTCGCGAGCAGCCAGGCTAGGAGCGATGTCCGGTTCGACATCCTTGTTGAAGTCGAAATCGACGAAGCGATCCTCTCCCGAAGAAGCTGTTTCTTCTCTCGGATCGAGATCGTCATCCTGATATTCGAGTGACTGAACGTTGTAGCGGTAATCCACTGCTGCCGGCTCAAAGCCGACTTCCGACCCGGCTTGGGCCGGCATGCCGGTCGCGGGGTGAAAGAGCGTTTCGAAATCGGCATCCAAATCCGTGCGCTCGGCCGGGCGCGCAATTCCCCTCACCGTCTGGCTCATTGGCTCCTCGCTCACCGCCGCCTCGCCGAATCCCCCGGATAGTTCGGCATCGATGTCGTCATAGGCCGCGCTCTGAGGCTGCTCCTCCTCAAAGACGATTTCAGGAATGTCGAGGTCGTCGGCGACCGCGATGGCCGCTTCCGGCACGTCGACTGTCTCGATGTCGGGCACGGCACCGTCGTCGAAATCGGATAGCGCCTCTTCCGCATTACCGACGGATGCCGGAGCGGCCTGAGTGGCGGCGATATCGTCAGCGCGCGCCATTCCAGCATGAGGTGCAGGGAGGGGCGGCTCAAACGCATAATTTGCCTGACCATGAGGCGCGACCGGACTTGGGCCGGATTCGACAGGCGAATAGCCGTCCGCATAAGCCTCGCTTTCCCTGACCCCGCTTTCCATGGCCCCGCTTTCCATAGCATCGAGCAGGTCGTCGAGGTCATCCTCGACCGGCGAAGCGGCTGGCGCAGATGGCTTCTGGGAATAAACCGATGGCGTCTGGGAATAGGAGGTCGCTGTCGGCGGTGTCTGGGAATAGGACGGCGACACCGGCGTCTGGAAATTGGCGTGGCGGGCAACAAGCGATGGATTGATCAGGGAGCGCCGATATTCGGCGGCCGCCGTGTCGGGGCGAGAATCGCCTGCGCTCGATCGAGGGTTGTCGCCGGACCAGAGAGCGTCCCGACGCCCGGATGAAAACCGGTCAGGTCCCAATGCAGCTATAGAAGGCTCGATTGCGGCTGGCTTCTCTGCAAGCAGCGCACCCAGTTCCTCTTCGAGGCTTATCTCGAAATCATCGTCCTCGGTCGTAAACTGGTCGCCGGCTTTGGCGGCCGCCTCCTCGGGAGCTGGTTTGGACGCGACCGGCGTCTTGGCTGCAGGCGACGCAACTATCGGCGCCTCGCCCCGGCTGTCGGTCGTCTCCTCGATATCTGAAGCGAACTCGCGATCAAAAGCGGCAGCGAAGTCCATATCGACGTCGACGAGCGGATCCGCAGCGGTGGCCGCCGCCGGCTCGCTGACACGCGCTTCGGCCTGTAAGACCGGGATCTGGGCAGGTTCGTCATGCTGAGCAAGATCGTCAAGATCGAGATCGTCGAGATCGAAGTCCGAGATGGCTCGATCCTCTGCGGACACAGCCATGTCGCGCCCATCGGCCCGAGCGGCGATATCGTAGTGGACCACATGATATCCCGGCACGGGCGCGGGTTCAGTTGGCGCGGCTGGAGCCGCATGCAGTTCGTCATCAAGCGACGCTCCCTGCAGATCGAGATCGTCGAGATCGAACTCAACCCCGTGGTCCCGTGCAGATGCGCCGGCCTGAGACTCATCGACGTCAGCGGACGCCACATAGCCGACCGTAGCGTTTTCGAGAACGGGTTGAGGATCGACTGTTTCCTCAAGCTCAAAGGCGCGATCGACAGCGCCCATATCCGCACCGAATGCCTCTGCAAAGGCCTCATCGAATTCGCCTTCGCTTCCGACATCAGAACCTTCGGCCGAAGGAGCAGTGCCTTGGGCTTTCGGAGCGGCAGGATGAGCTTCGACAAGCTCAGCTTCGACAGGCTCGGCTTCGACAAACTCCGTCGCGACAGGGTTGGTTTCAGCGGCCGGCGCCTCGACTGGCTCGGCATGCCGCAAATAAGAGGGAGCCGCAGGTTCCTCGCGATGCGGTTGATCAAAATCGGCAAATTCGCCAAGCAGCTCTTTTTCGAGGTCGATCCCGAAATCCTCTCCAGAGGCCTCGGGCACTTCGACCTCGGGCGCACGGAACTGCGCTTCGGCGACCTTCGGCGCCGTGGGCGGAACTGTAGACTGATCGGTCTTCAGGCCCGCAGCGAGGTTTTCCCTGGCTTGGTTTTCCTTGGCCTGCGCGAGGGCTGAGACCCGCGGGTCAAAACCCATGATCCGAGTGAGTTCGGCGAAAGGATCCTCTTCATCAAGAACGATCGGGTCAACGACTTTTCGCTGGTTGCTCTCTGCCATTATTCTTCCCGTACTCGCAGCGCCACACCCCGGCGCCGGCAGCGTCGATCGGCGCGATTACCAGCGCAATGTGGGCAAAAGGTGACAGGAGAACCCGTTGAATCAGCGCATTTCCTTGGGCGCTTCCGCCCCTATCAGCGTGAGGCCGGACTTGATCACGTCCGCAACGGCCTGTACCAGCCCTAGTCTGGCAAAGGTCAATGATGGATCGGTAACCTTAACAAACCGTAAGTCTGGATTTTCTGTACCGCGGTTCCAATGCGCATGGAAGCTGCTGGCAAGATCATACAGATAAAATGCAAGCCTGTGCGGCTCATGCGACTGGGCTGCCCCCTCGATCAGTCGTGGATATTCTGCCAGCTTCTTGATGAGCGAGATCTCGCCCGGATCGGTCAGCATGGAGGCCCCCGCGCTGAGGTCGGAGCGGCTGAATTCAGACCTGCCGAGCTGCTCCGATGCTTGCCGGAAGACAGAATGACAGCGCGCTGAGGCATACTGCACGTAGAAGACCGGGTTGTCCTTCGACTGTTCTGTCACCTTCGCGAAGTCGAAGTCGAGAGGTGCATCATTCTTGCGGTAAAGCATCATGAAGCGAATGGGGTCGCGGCCGACCTCCTCGACCACGTCGCGCAGCGTCACGAACTCCCCTGCCCGCTTCGACATTGTGACCGGCTCGCCGTTGCGGAACAACTTGACGAGTTGGCAGATCAAGATCGTGAGATCGACGGAGCCGCCTGAGACGGCCTTCGCCAACGCTTCCATGCGCTTGATGTAGCCGCTGTGATCCGCACCGAGCACGAAGATGAGATCTTGGAACTCGCGGGAGATCTTGTCCTTCAGATAAGCGACGTCAGCCGCGAAATAGGTGAAGGAACCATCCGACTTGACCAGCGGTCGATCGATATCGTCTCCCACCTCCGTCGAACGGAACAGCGTCTGCTCGCGATCCTCCCAGTCTTCGGGCTTCTGGCCCTTGGGCGGCGGCAGCTTGCCCTTATAAATATAGCCCTTCAGCGTGAGATCACTGATTGCGGCGCGGATCGCCTTGGCGTTATCCGCATGCAGCGAGCGCTCCGAGAAGAATACTTCGTGGCGCACATTGAGAAGGGCCAGATCCTCGCGGATCACCGCCATCATCGCGTCGATCGCACGATCCTTGACGATATCCAGTGCCTCGTCCTCAGGCATTTGCAGCAGGCTGCGGCCGAAATCCTCCGCCAGGGCCTCGCCCAATGGGACGAGATAGTCGCCCGGATAGAGTCCGCGTGGGATCTCGCCGATCTCCTCGCCCAGCGCCTCCCGATAACGCAGCATCACCGAGCGGGCTAGCACGTCGATCTGAACACCGGCGTCGTTGATGTAATATTCCTTGACGACGTCGTAGCCGGCGAAATCCAGTAGATTGGCGAGCACGTCGCCGACAACCGCGCCGCGGCAGTGGCCGACATGCAGCGGGCCAGTAGGGTTCGCCGAGACATACTCGACATTGACCTTGCGTCCGCCGCCGATCTTTGAGCGGCCGAAATCGGCGCCTTCCTCCAGTATGCCGGCAAGTTGCTTGTGCCAATAACCTTCGGCGAGCCTCAGATTGACGAAGCCAGGCCCAGCGACCTCGGCCGCAATGACATCGGGATCTGCATTTAGGCCCTCGGCGATCCTCTCGGCGAGAGCACGCGGATTTTGCCCGGTGGGCCGCGCCAGCACCATTGCCGCATTGGTGGCAAGATCGCCGTGACTTGGGTCGCGCGGCGGCTCGACTCCGATTTTCGAGAGATCGGGGCTGAGACCGTCCTTTCCCTTGAGGTCGAGCGTCTCTATGATCCTTGTGATCCGCCCGTTGAAGTCGGCGAAGATGTTCATGGCGATGGTTTCCGGGAATGCGGCGACCTGACCAGGCAGGCGGCCAAATCGCGCCCGGCCTAGCCGAAAACCGGCGTATCGTCAAACAGACGCCGATGCTCCTTCAACGCATAGTTGTCGGTCATGCCGGCCAGGAAATCAGCAGCATAACGCGCCTTCACCCGATCCTCGGCCCGATCGAGCCCTTCGCGCCAGCCTTCGGGCATGGCGCGTGGATCGGCGAAATAGGCATCGAACAGATCGCGCACCACCTTCTCGGCGCCGGCTCTGACGCTCATCACGGATGGGTGGCGATAGATGTTCTTGTAGAGGAAAGCCTTCAGTTTCTTCTCGTCGTCCGCCATGGTCTTTGAGAAGGTGACGACCGGCCGACCAGCATTGTGGATATCGGCGATGTCCTTCGGCGCGATTTCGCGCAAGGCCGAGTGGGCGGTGACGATGACGTCCTCGACCATCGAAGTGATCTGCCGGCGCATGAATTCGTGTGCGGTGCGCACGGGGTCGAGCCGCGGGTAGTGCTTGCGCACGTCGGCGAGAATTGGGCCCGAGAGCGGCACCTCCTCCAGCATTTCGAGGGACAGCAGTCCGGCGCGAAGCCCATCGTCAATGTCATGCGTGTTGTAGGCGATATCGTCAGCGATCGCCGCGCATTGCGCCTCGGCGCTCGCATAGCGGTCGAGCTCGAGGTCGAACAATTCGTTGAAGTCGAGGATCGTCTTCGGCACGGCCCCTTTGCCTGGATCGGCGTGTGGTCCGGTCAGGGGGCCATTGTGCTTGACCAGCCCCTCGAGGGTCTCCCAGCTCAGATTCAGGCCGTCGAACTCGGCGTATCGACGCTCGAGCCTCGTCACCACCCTCAACGATTGGGCGTTATGGTCGAACCCGCCCCAGGGCCTCATCTTCTCGTTCAGCGCGTCCTCGCCGGTATGGCCAAATGGGGTGTGGCCGAAATCATGGACCAGCGCAATCGCCTCGGCGAGATCCTCGTCGCAGCGCAACGCTCGAGCGAGCGCGCGCGCGATTTGTGCCACCTCGATCGTATGTGTGAGCCGGGTGCGGTAATGGTCGCCCTCTTCGGCGACGAAGACTTGCGTCTTGTGCTTCAATCTGCGGAAGGCAGTCGAATGGATGATGCGGTCGCGATCACGCTGGAAAGGCGTGCGCGTGGGGCTGGCCGGCTCTTCGTAGAAGCGGCCCCGTGAGCGCGCTGGATCGGAAGCATAGCCCGCTCGCGGACGGTAGCCGAAGCCTATGTCACCGAGATCGGAACGTTCCTCATTCATACCGTGCCGCCGGTTGACTTGTTCTCCCGCGCTTCATACCTATTGGCCAAGTGCGAATGCAAGGTGACGCAGATGGGTGCTGACGTCAAAACCGGGATGAAAGTCGAGCTTACCGATGCGGCGGCCAAACGCATTGCCGCGATCGTGGCCAAGGAAGACGGCAAGAAGGCTTTGCGCGTCTCCGTCGAAGGCGGTGGCTGCTCCGGTTTTTCCTATAAATTCGATCTCGTCGGCGACCGCAATGACGACGATGTTGCCGTTGAGAGGGATGGCGCCACCGTGCTCATCGACGAGCTTTCGCTCGTGTATATGGGCGGCTCGGTGATCGACTTTGTGGACGATCTGATGGGCCAGTCCTTCCAGATCAAAAACCCGAACGCCGTGGCGTCCTGCGGCTGCGGCACCAGCTTCTCCATCTGACCACCATAACCATCGGCCGCTCGCGCTGCGACTCACGTCCGACCGTCACCCGACGGCCACGGTAATCGGGCGGGCGGCACGCCCCTGGATTTTTCAAGATAAACTTGAAAGTTCTTTCTTTGCTTTCGGGGAAGCCGGCATGCCGAGATGCTCGATCGAGTCGCAATAACGTCCTGATCACTTTGGATAATTCGGTCGCGCCCCTGCCGCGGATCAGCTCACTTGCAACTACATCTGAATCTGTTGCCGCCAACGCGCTACGCAGCTTCGTTGACACCCTTTCTGTCGGGTCCCACGCTGCATAAGGCCGACGAAATCGAGAAGCGGCCGAGAAAGGGGACAGCAATATGACGATATCAAATGCATCGCCCGCGCTTTACAACAAAGACTTAGCGCCAGCGACCGAACGCAACTGGGGGCCGTTCTCCATCTTCAACGTTTGGACGTCCGACGTTCACAGCCTGTGGGGATATTATCTCGCCGCGAGCCTGTTTCTGTTTTGCGACGGGTTCTTCAACTTCATCGTCGCGATCGGCCTCGGCTCGCTGGTAATCTATTTCCTCATGAATCTTGTAGGGATGGCAGGCGTGCGGACCGGCGTTCCGTTCCCGGTGCTGGCACGCGCTTCCTTCGGTATCTGGGGTGCAAATTTCCCGGCGCTGATAAGGGCAATCGTCGCCTGCTTCTGGTATGGCGCGCAAACGGCCGCCGCCTCTGGCGCAATCGTTGCGCTGCTCATCCGCTCGGAAGGCATGTTGGCTTTTCACCAGAACGTCCACTTCCTCGGCCATTCCTTGCTCGAGGTGATCTGCTTCGTGGTGGTCTGGGCCCTGCAGCTCCTGATCATCCAGCGCGGCATGGAGACGGTGCGCCGTTTCCAGGATCTCGCCGGACCGGCGGTATGGGTGATGATGCTGATCCTGGCGATATACCTGTCGATAAAGGCCGGCGCCGTCTCCTTCACCAGCGACATCCCAATGGACGTGCTCCTTGAACACACCAAGGACGCGGGCATTCCCGGCACGCCCGGCTCCCTTGCCGCGCTCGCTGGTGTGGCGGCCATCTGGATCACGTACTTCTCGGCTCTCTATCTGAACTTCTGCGACTTTTCGCGCTATTCACCCGACGAGCGCTCAGTGAGGATCGGCAATATCTGGGGCCTGCCGATCAACCTCATTCTGTTCTCGCTGGTCGCTGGTGTGACCACCATCGCCGCGTTCGACGTCTACGGCGAGGTGCTGATCCACCCGGACCAGATCTCGGCGAAGTTCGAGAGCTGGTTCCTGGCGCTGGTGGCTGCTCTGACATTCGCGGTTGCGACGCTGGGCATCAACGTCGTGGCAAATTTCGTGTCGCCGGCCTTCGACTTCTCCAACGTCTTTCCCAAGCAGATCGACTTCAAGAAGGGCGGCTACATCGCAGGCCTGATCGCGTTGGTGCTCTATCCCTTTGCGCCGTGGGAAGGCAGCGCCGCGACCTTCGTCGGCATCATCGGCTCTACCATGGGGCCGATCTTCGGTGTGATGATGGTCGATTACTACCTGATCCGCAAAAGCGTTCTCAATGTAGAGGAGCTCTACCAGGAAAACGGCGAGTTCCGTTTCCAGAACGGCTGGCATGTCAACGCGTTCATCGCCGCGGGTATCGGCATCCTCTTCTCCAGCATCCTGCCGAACCTCACCAACCTGCTGCCGTCCTGGTGGGGTGTTTATGGCTGGTTCTTCGGCGTGGCGATCGCTGGCGCGATCTACTACGGCCTTCGCGCCGCCAATGTAGGCCCAGTGACAAAACCTGCAGAGTGACAAAACCTGTCTGAATCTGTCAGGAGCCGGGCGGCACCCGCTGCCGCCCGGATTTTTTCAGGTGATCGCTCGGCTGCTCCCGTGATAATCGCAGTGCCATGAAGATCGTCACCTGGAACATCAACGGCATCCGTGCCCGTCTCGGCAACTTCACCCACTGGCTGCGCGAAAGCTCGCCCGACATCGCCTGCCTGCAGGAGATCAAGTGCTCGGACGATCAGTTCCCGCGAGCCGAAGTCGAGGCGCTGGGCTACAATGTCGAGACGTTCGGCCAGAAAGGCTTCAACGGCGTCGCCATCCTCTCCAAGCTGCCGTTCGACGAAGTCAATCGCGGTCTGCCGGGCGATGATGGCGACGAGCAGGCGCGCTTCATTGAGGGCGTGTTCTCGACAAAATCCGGTGCATTGCGGGTGGCCTCCATTTACCTGCCCAACGGCAACCCGCTAGGCTCGGAGAAATTCCCGTACAAGCTGGCATGGATGTCGCGGCTCGAGTGCTGGGCGACTGAACGCCTCGGGCTCGAGGAGCCACTCGTCCTGGCCGGCGACTACAACGTCATTCCTGAGCCCATCGATGCGCGCTTCCCGGAAAACTGGGTGAACGACGCGCTTTTCCAGCCCGAGACGCGTCAGGCCTTCAGGCGACTGGAGAATCTCGGTTTCACGGAGGCGGTCCGTTCGCTCACCGACGCGCCGTTGATCTATACATTCTGGGATTACCAGGCCGGCGCGTGGCAGAAGAACAACGGGATCCGCATCGACCATCTGATGCTGTCGCCTGAGGCCGCCAACCTTCTCGCTTCTGGTTCGATCGAAAAGCATGTCCGGGCCTGGGAGAAACCATCGGACCATGTGCCCGTATCGGTCGAGCTTTCGCTCGATCCGGCGTGACACTGACTGACCGCACGTCGCTTACTGACCGGTACCGTCCTTGAGCATATCCTGCGCAAGCGCTATCGCCCCACGGCGGTCGGCTTCGTCGGCCAGCGAGAAGGCCTCTTCCTGCATGCCTCGGATCCAGGGCTGATCGCCCGGCGGAGCGTGCTCGAGCGCGGCTGTCATCATGGCGAGCCCGCGTACGACCTTGCCGCTCTGGAACAGCAGGTTGCCAAGCGTCGCCTGTGCGCCAGCATGGCCTTTCTCGGCAGCGAGTTGAAGCCAGCGGCCGGCCTGGCGGATGCTCGCCTTAACACCCCCCTCGCCCTTAAGGAACATCTTGCCGATTTCGAATTGAGCGTTCGGGTTGCGATAGTTGGCGGCGGCACGCATGTAATATTCCTGAGCGGCGATCGGATTGGCCTCGACCGGCGTGCCGGGAATACCCGCCTTGAGGTAGGCGCCGAGGGCAACGAGAGCATCGGAGATATAGCTCTCCTCCGGGCTGCCCGGCTCGACATCCTGCTGCACGATCTCATTGTAGAACTTGAACGCTTCGTAATCGTTGCGCTGGACGCCGTCGCCTTCGGCATACATGCGGGCAAGCTTCCAGGTAGCGCCGATCTGGCCGTTCTCGGCCGCATAGCGATAGGCCTCGACAGCCTGATCCTTGTGGCCGTTCTTGTACGCGGAAAAACCGAAGCGGAATACCGCCCATGGATTGGAGCTCTTGTCGGGAGCCTTGTCCGGGCCTTTGTCGTCGAACACCTTGTCATCGAACGCAAAGGCATCGTCCACAGCGGCCAGGCTGGACACCGTGACGATCGCAGAGACTGCGGCAAGCCTTACAAACTCAGATATCCGCATAGCAATGTGTTTCACTCGCCGCGCCCGGATGGGTTACTGCACCGTCGCGCGCAGGCCCGACCGTTTGCGCATATTTCCAGATTGCGCCGGACTGGTAGTCGGTCTTGCGCGGCTTCCAACTCTTGGCCCTCGCCGCCAGTTCCTTGTCGGTGAGCTCTACGCTCAGATGTCCGTCGACGGCATCGATCGAAATGAGATCGCCGTCGCGCAGCAATCCGATCGGACCGCCGACTGCAGCTTCGGGCCCGATATGGCCTATGCAGAAGCCCCTCGTTGCACCTGAGAAACGGCCGTCAGTGATGAGGGCAACCTTGTTGCCCATTCCCTGGCCGTAGAGCGCCGCCGTCGTCGCCAGCATCTCGCGCATGCCAGGGCCGCCCTTCGGCCCCTCGTAGCGGATGACGAGAACCTCGCCTTCCCTGTACGTCCGGTTGGTCACCGCTTCGAAGCATGCCTCTTCCGAGTCGAAGCAGCGCGCCGGGCCCTTGAACTTGAGCTCCGACATACCCGCAACTTTCACGATCGCGCCTTCCGGGGCGAGGTTCCCCTCCAGGCCGACGACACCACCCGTCCTGGTGATCGGCCTGTCTGCCGGGTGAACCACGTCCTGCTGATCGTTCCAAGAAACGTGCTCCAGATTTTCGGCCAAAGTGCGGCCGGTCACTGTGAGGCAATCGCCGTGCAGATAACCGTGGTCGAGCAGCGTTTTCATCAGGAGCGGGATGCCGCCAGCCTCGAACATGTCCTTGGCGACATATTTGCCGCCCGGCTTGAGGTCGGCGATGTAAGGTGTGCGCTGGAAGATCTTGGCAACGTCGAACAGGTCGAACTTGATGCCGGCCTCGTGGGCTATTGCCGGAAGATGCAGCGCACCATTGGTTGATCCGCCGGTCGCCGAAACCACGGCGGCCGCATTCTCCAGCGCTTTGCGGGTGACGATGTCGCGCGGCCGGATCTTTTTGGCGATCAGCTCCATCACCTTCTCGCCTGCGGCGTAGTTGAAGCGGTCGCGCATCTCGTAGGGCGCCGGCGCGCCGCAGGAGTAGGGCAGTGCGAGGCCGATCGCTTCGGCGACCGTGGCCATGGTGTTTGCCGTGAACTGCGCGCCGCAAGATCCCGCCGACGGACACGCAGCCTGCTCGATTTCCGCCAGTTCCACGTCGCTCATATTGCCGACGGAGTGCTGACCGACAGCCTCGAACACATCCTGCACTGTGATCTGCCGGCCGCGATAGCTGCCGGGCAGGATCGAGCCGCCATAAATGAAGATCGACGGCACGTTGAGCCGCACCATTGCCATCATCATGCCGGGCAGCGACTTGTCGCAGCCGGCGAGCCCGACCAGCCCATCATAGCAATGGCCGCGCATGGTAAGCTCTACCGAGTCGGCGATCACTTCACGGGATACCAGGGAGGCCTTCATGCCCTGATGGCCCATGGCGATGCCATCGGTCACCGTGATGGTGCAGAACTCGCGCGGGGTGCCGTTTGCCGCCGCCACGCCCTTCTTCACCACCTGCGCCTGGCGCATCAGCGAGATGTTACAGGGTGCCGCCTCGTTCCAGCAGCTTGCGACGCCGACCAGCGGTTGGTTGATCTCCTTCGTCGAAAGGCCCATCGCGTAAAGGTATGAGCGATGCGGAGCACGGGCCGCACCAACGGTCACATGACGGCTCGGCAAATGGCCTTTCGAAATGACTTTGGCGTTCATAATTGTCCCAGCCGCATCTCTGCGGCAATACTCACTCCGCGTCTAATACCCGCGCCGTCCAATACAGTATTTCGCGTGCGCCGGTTTTATGGCGGGAAGTGGGCATTGTCCCCGTTGCGTCCTATAGCTCAACGGATGTTGAGAGAGTGTTGCTGAATCATCACAAGCAGGGCGTGTCGTATCTAAGCGGGCCAGTAGAGGCCCTTCCACCCCGCAGCGGCATCCGCCAATCGCAGGTGTTGGAGCCTGCAAATGCGCGGGAGTCCTTGAAGAGATCAGCAAAAACCCGGCCAAAGCCGGGTCCTTGGAGATCGATCTTGGGCAGAATCCCGCTCACCACTGGACGATGTAGCCCACGTTCAGGCCAACGGCGTAGCCGGTGTCGGTCGCCTCGTTGAAGCCGCTATGCGGGTTTCCGGGAAGGAATGCGTCGGCATATTCGGTCGTCTCCTCCGAGGCGAGATAGGCGATACCGGCGCCGAAGCGGAATTCGCCACCGACCGGCGCCCTGACCCGTCCGCCGAGGGCAAGCGTCCAGGTTTCACCCCGCAGGTCCCAACCGGTGGACACTCCTTCGTCCCAGGTAAGACTTATCTGTCCTGCGAACGTATCGGTGAAAGCATGCACGACGCCGCCGGTCAGGGTCCAGCCGTCCCGCCAGTGGTACTGATCGACTGTGGTACTGAGAGCTGTGGTGACGGACAGGGTATCGAGCACACTCCAATCCGCCCATCTAACCGAACCGAACGCGAGCCAGCCCTCCGCGATACCGGACCGCACATTCAACTCGACGCTCTGCGGCAGGCTGCCCACCGCGGTTGCAGGTAGCGTGACCGAAGGCAGGGGCGCACCGACCAAAGCGCCCGGGACGACCAAGGTGCCGTCGGCGCCGTAGTTGGTGCCCGAACGATACAAGAGCTCGGCGCGCAGCTTGATGTCAGGGATTTCGTAGGCGAGGCCCGCTCGCCAGCCATATTCCTGGCCGTCAAGTTTGAGGGGCGACGAAAAGCCGACAAGGAACGGAATGCCTGTCGCTGTGCCGAGATCGGTCACCCGATTGTATGTTAGTTCTTCGACAAAGCCACCGCCTAATACAGAAAAAACGCCGGACCCAACTGCAAATCGGACGGCGCATGTAGCGCCGAATTCATCAGTATGGAAGTTCTCGCTGACTTTCCCGCTGACGATTTTTGGGGAGTCGTACTCTACGGAGGAGCCGTTGTTCTGCGTGTAGGTGCCGACGCACCGGAAATTATCCGAAATGTTGAATTTAAAACCTACCGAAGGAACGATATATTTTTCATAATAGTTGCTACCGACCAACGCCGGGTTGGCATTCTTCGAATATTCTTGATGCGGGAGGACGACCCTGGCGTCGAACCGTATATTGAAATTGCCGTCTTCGTAGAGAAGATCGATCGGCGCGGTCCCCCGCGAAAAGCCGCCGGCATTTGCCGCGCCAGTCGCCACTATAGAAAGCAAGCCAGCGCAGGCGGCCGTTTTCAGCAGCGCCCCCTTCATTATTGAACTCCCCCTCGGTTCGCATCTGTCGCCAGCTAGAACGAAATCTCGGAGAGCGTGCAACAGCAAAGATTACGCAGAGTTCATCGGTTGAGATTGCTCCGCGCGTCGGCCCGGGCTCGACGGTCGCCACTTGATCGGGATCGGAGCAACAAAGGCTCCCGACCAGAGCTAACCCTTCTCTGAAATATCAAATAAAATAATAACTTAGCATATGACATGGAGCTAATGGAACAGCGACGGAAGGCCTGTTACAAAATGGCAACAATGCGGCCGAAAATGGTGAACGCGCAGCCGCTCGCGCGGCAGCCCGCCTGATTTCTTCATCTTCAGGCACAGCTGCCAGCGCGGCAGGCTCGACACTGATTCACGCCGTATCCCGAACCCTTGAAAGCGCGAGTTGCAGCTTTGCCTGCACCTCCTGGAATTCGGCGAGTTTCTCGCGCTCCGCGGCGACAATCTCCTCCGGCGCGTTGGCGACGAATTTCTCGTTGGAGAGCTTCTTGTGCAACCGTGCGATCTCTTCGGTCGTCTTCGCGACCTCCTTCTGCAGTCGGGCGGCTTCGGCCTGAAGGTCGATTAATTCGCCGAGCGGCAGGCTGAACGTCGCTTCGCCCACGACAATCTGCGCCGACGCTTTCGGAGCTGCGACGGTCTCCGACACCTCGCCGATCCGCGCAAGTCGCCTGATCGCTGCCTCATGCCTGGCAAGCCGAGCCCGCGTCACCGGTCCGGCGCCGACGACGGCGAGTGGCGCGATCGCGGCAACCGGTACGCTCATCTCCGAGCGCACCGAGCGTATTCCCGAGACGAGGTCGATCAGCCAGTTGATTTCGGCGGCCGCTTCCGCATCCTCGAATTCGGGCGCGGGCCATGCCGCATGGCAAAGCAGGCTGGAGCGTTCCTCCTCGCCGGCGGTGTGCGCCCAAAGTTCCTCCGTCATGAATGGCATGAACGGGTGGAGGAGCTTGTAGAGCTCATCGAGCACGTAGGCCGCTACCGCCTGGCTTTCGGCTTTCTCGGCTTCATCCGAGCCGGCAAAGACCGGCTTCAGCAGCTCGAGATACCAGTCGCAGAACTGGTTCCAGACGAAGCGGTAGGCGGCGCCCGCCGCCTCGTTAAACCGGTAGGAGGTGATACCGTCGGTGATCTCCTTGGCCGCCCGCTTCAGCTCGGTGAGGATCCAGCGGTTGATCGTGAGCTGTGCGTCGCCGAGCCAGAACTCGTCATTGCGCTTGACACCGTTCATTTCGGCAAAACGGGTCGCGTTCCAGAGCTTGGTGCCGAAATTCCGGTAGCCGGCGATGCGGGCCGGGTCGAGCTTCACGTCCCTGCCCTGAGCGGCCATTATGGCCAGCGTGAATCGCAGCGCGTCGGCGCCGTATTCGTCGATCAGCTCGAGCGGGTCGATGACGTTGCCTTTCGACTTCGACATCTTGGCGCCGTTCTTGTCGCGTACCAGCGCGTGCATATAGACTGTGTGGAACGGCTCGGTCCCCATGAAATGGATGCCCATCATCATCATGCGGGCGACCCAGAAGAAGATGAGGTCGAAGCCGGTGACGAGCACGTTGGTGGGGTAGTAGGTCTCGAGCTCAGGCGTCTCGTCCGGCCAGCCGAGCGTCGAGAACGGCCATAATGCCGACGAAAACCAGGTATCGAGCACGTCCTCGTCGCGGGTCAGGATCTCGCCCGGCTTGAAGTTTTCGAGCAGGTCCTCGACCAGCGCCTTCATCGGCCCTTCATGGGCGATATAGTGCTGGATCGCCGCGTGCAGCGCCTCCTCCTCAGTCCTCTCGACGAACACCTGGCCGTCGGGTCCGTACCAGGCAGGGATCTGGTGACCCCACCAGAGCTGGCGGGAGATGCACCATGGCTGGATGTTCTCCATCCAGTCGTAATAGGTCTTGTCCCAGTTCTTGGGCACGAACCTGGTTCGGCCCTCCCTGACCGATTCGATCGCGGGTTTGGCAAGCTCGGCCGCCTTGACGTACCACTGGTCGGTGAGGAACGGCTCGATCGGCACGCCGCCGCGGTCGCCATGCGGCACTGCGTGGCGGTGAGGTTCGATTTTGGCCAGGAAGCCGCCTGCCTCCATCATCTCGACGATCTTCCTGCGTGCCTCGAAGCGATCGAGGCCGTGCAAGGCATCGATCGTCGCCTCCAGCTGAGGCGTCGATTGAAGGCCTGCGAGGAAATCGTCGTTATCCCTGAGGTTTAGGGCTGCCTCGACCGTCATCACATTGATGGCAGGCAGCTTGTGGCGCTTGCCGACCTCGAAGTCGTTGAAGTCATGCGCGGGCGTGATCTTGACTGCGCCGGTTCCCTTCTCGGGATCCGAATATTCGTCGGGGACGACTGGGATCCTGCGCCCCACAAGCGGCAGAATCACCTTTTTGCCGATGAGGTGCAGGAAGCGATCATCCTTTGGGTGCACGGCGACGCCGGTATCACCGAGCATTGTCTCCGGACGCGTCGTGGCGACTGTGATGAATGTAGAAGGGTTCTCGGGATCGAAGCTCGCTCCCTCGATCGGATAACGCAGGTGCCAGAGATTGCCGTTCACCTCGACCTGCTCGACTTCGAGATCGGAGATCGCGGTGAGCAGCTTGGGGTCCCAGTTCACAAGGCGCTTGTCCTTGTAGATCAGGTCCTGCTTGTAAAGGGTGACGAACACCTCAATGACGGCTTTCGAAAGCCCCTCATCCATGGTGAAACGCTCGCGCGACCAATCACAGGACGCGCCGAGCCGCTTCAGCTGGTTGAGGATCATGCCGCCCGACTCGGCCTTCCACTCCCAGACTCGGCGGATGAACTCCTCGCGCCCGATTTCACGACGGTGAATCTGCCGCTCCATTAGGCGCCGCTCGACGACCATCTGGGTGGCGATACCGGCATGGTCCATGCCTGGCTGCCAGAGCACGTTCCTGCCGCGCATGCGCTCGAAGCGCGCCAGTATGTCCTGCAGCGTATTGTTGAGCGCATGGCCCATATGCAGGGAGCCGGTGACATTCGGCGGCGGGATGACGATGGTGAAAGGCTCGGCGTCCTCGGCCGCGCCCGCGCCGGCGCGGAAGGCGTCAGCCTCCTCCCACGTCTTGGCAATCTTTGGCTCGACGGCTTTGGCGTCATAGGTCTTGTCAAGCATTCGAAACGGTCCGTGATGTGCCGAGCAGGTCGGTCGTTGGCCTGGATCATAACCGGCCGGCCGGTAGATAGACTAAGAATTGAGCCGACAACGCGTCGCGAAGGCACGCTGTAAACCGGAAGGGTTAGATCAAGTCAACGGGATCGAGCAACCGCATTTGGTGATCCTGGGACACTTTGGCAACCAGCGTCGCGATTCTCGGAGTTCGCTGAGGGGCCCTGAATCAGTCCTGCCAGCGTTCGGAACCGCGATCCCGGGCGGCTCGTGCCAACCTTGGCCGCACATCATCACTCTTAGGGGAAGCGCTTCCTGGCGTCCGCTTTCGCGAGCGTCTTTCCGCCGGCGTCGAGCGCTTCGACTGAGAGCATGTAGGTGTGCGGGGACGGTGGGCATGGGCCGGTATAGTGGAAGGCGCCGTACGGGAAACTGTTCTTCCCGGCATAGCTGATCGTATCGCCGCCATGCGGATAGCCGACGGCATCGAGGTCGGTGAGCTTGAAGCGCAGCTTCTTGGTGCCCTTGGGCACGTCGACGAGTTTCGCCGGGGGCGACTTAGGATCGAAGCATTTCTTGGTCGGCCCCCACTCGAAGGTCAGGCCGAACGCCGAAGCCGTCCCGGTCGAGCCGAACAGGGCAGCGCAAACAATAATCAGCGACTTCAGGGACTTCGACGACACGGCAACCTCCGTCATCATCCTGCCGATGATGACGCCAGGGTCAGCCGATAGTCAATGTTGGTTAGATCCCGCGTGCAACGCGCTCGATCTCCTCGCGCACCAGCCGCTCCACAAGCACCGGCAGATTGTTGTCGAGCCATTCCTGAAGCATCGGTCTCAACATCTGCTCGGCCATTTCGTCGAAGGTCTTGTTGGCGCGCAGCGCGAAGGCTTCGGAGAGCTGCCCGAAAGCAGCGGCCACCTGACGGCTGGCAACCGGCGAGATGATAGGCTTCGCGATCGCCTCCAGGCTCGACGAGAGAGCATCGGTCCTCGGCTGAGGCTCTTCGCGCCTCCAGCCGACTGCCATGGCGCCGGCAGGCTTCTCGGAATTCGACTCCGAGGCCAGGCCTTCGGTCTTCGCCTCGGCCACAGGCTCCTGCGGCAATGCCTTTGACTGCGCTTCCGCGGTCGTTTGCGTCGCAACGGTCGGGACCGGAGCAACTGCCTGCGGTCGCTGAGCTGCGCTTGCGTCCTTGGCAAGCTGCTGCTGCACGTCAGCCAGACTGATCGGCTTTCTGTCGGGCTCGGCAGCCTTCGGCTGCCCCGCCTCTTTTGCCATCTGTGCCTGCACCTCCGACAGCCGGAACGGCTTGGGTGCGAATTCACTCACCGGCATCGGATTGCGCGTGGCGGAAACCGAAGGCGCAGCGGCTGCAGCGGCCGGACGCCTGTCGGCGCCAGCCTCGGCAACTCGCCCGAGCTCGGCTCGGAACGTCTCGATCTCGGTCTTGGCCGGCATCTCAGGTTCCACGACAGAGCGCGGCACCTGCTCCTCCGGTTGCTTGCGGGCATTGTCACTATCTTCGATGATCCGGCGGATAGACGCCAGGATCTCTTCCATCGAAGGTTCGCGCTGAGCGCTGCTTGCTTGAGCCATCGTCACATCCGCCGCCCTTGTGACCTTGTTTATGTCGCGCCTTCCCCTGGCCGCGCGACGAATCATCTAGCCAAGCGTAACCGACTGTCGTGAGAGAGAGAATCCCTCATCCGAAGGCTGGGCCGATTTCAACAGGGACGATCGGAACTGACGACCCATATGTGGCCGGCAAGCAACGCGCTGCCCGATGCACCGGTGTCGCCGAGATGAAATGAACGGACGCCGGCGCACGAGGCCAAAGCGAAGCACCACGGCAGCGAAAAACGCTGCCGCGCTTTTCGGTCAAACCCAATGGCACAAACAAACAAAGATCGAGCGGCGTAGAGCGCGCGCCTCGGCTCAGCGACCGTCCGGGGTGCGCAGGCCGAACCACTTGTCCTTGACGGCGTTGTAGTGCTCTTTGGGATTGTACTCGGCCACTGCGAGCCCAAGCCGGCCTGCCGAAAGATGACCGATGGCCGAAAGGATCGCATAGCTCGCCACGACCACGTCGTGCTCGGAGCTGACAAGGTTAATCTGTGCAGTGATCACATCCGCTTGCGCGTTGAGCACGTCGAGCGTAGTGCGCTGGCCGACCTTGCGCTCCTCGATGACACCAGCAAGTGCAAGCTGCGTCGCTGCGACCTGATCGCGATTGGCCGACACGTTCTGCTGTGCAGCTGTAAACTGCGACCAGGCCGAGACGACCGCCGCGCGAACCTGATCGCGTGTCACGTCGACCTCGATGCGCGCCTGGCCGAGCGTTTCTTTCGACTGCCGCACCGTCGCGGCGACGCGGCCACCCTGATAGAGGGGCACTGTCAATGACAACCCCGCCGAGGCCGAATTGACCGTACCGTCCGCCGACGAACCAGCTGGGGTGTCAAGGCGGTAATTGCTCGCCACGTTTGCCGTGGCTGAAAGTTGCGGAAAAAGCGCGCCCTCCGATGCCTTGACGACGAAGCCGGCTGCGTCGACCAGGTGCAGGGTGGCGAGGATTGCGGGATGTTCGGCGGCGGCGATCGCGAAGGCCGAGTCGATTCCCTTCGGCAGGCCCTTCGCTGGCCCGGGCGAGGCAAGCTTGCCCGGCTCTTCACCAATGACCTGGTGATACGTCGCAGCGCTGGTCTGCGCCGTCGCGCGCGCCAAGGCAAGCTGCGCGATCGCCAGGGAGCGGCTCGCTTCCGCCTGGGCGACGTCGGTGCGTGTACCCTCGCCCACCTCGAAGCGCGAGCGCGCGGCTCGCACCTGCTCCTGCAAAAATTCGAGGTTGCGTTCGCGCAATACCGCGATCTGACGATCGCGAATCACGTCCATATAGGCGCTCGCCGCGCTGAACAGCGTATTCTGCTCGGTATTGCGCAGGCTTTCGTCGGCAGCGCGCACGCGCGCCTCGGCCGCCTGCGTATTGTTCCTGGTCTGAAGTCCGTCGAACAGCGTCTGCGATATCTGGATACCGAACGATGCGGCGGTTTCGCGGTTGCCGCCGGATAAGAATGCCGCGTTTGGATTGCGACTGCTGGGATAGAGGTGGCTGTAGGTATAGTCGAGGCTCCCCACACCTTGGATGATCGGGCGATAGCCTGATTTGGCTATCGCCACGTTCTCATCGGTCACGCGCACGCCGGCGCGGGCCGAGTTCATCGCGGAGTTATGGGTGTAGGCTTTGGCCAGCGCCCCGCCGATCGTCTCAGCCGAAGCAGGAACGGCCAGGAACACGGCCGCAGAGGCAAGGAACACAGCAGCTGCGCTGTTACGCAATGTCGACACGTGACCCCTCATCCGTCTCAAAGAGCCCCCAGTGACAGTTATCCCGATTCGGGACAATACCCCCCGTGCCGGATCCCCATGGACAATTTTGCCTCAACTTCCGGCCGGAAGCAAACCTCCCACAACATGGCCACGCATGACACGAATGATCAAGTGAGACGTGCTTAGAATTCGAACGAAGGCGTACTTTCGAAGCCGGGTAGTGGCTTTACTGCCGCATTAAAGGCCCTTCGACCGGTGATCGAACCGCCGGTTTTGAGATAAAGCCGGGCAATACCCGCGTTTCCGCGACCCTCGATCACCACCAGGCGGCCCTCCTCACCGAGCTGGGAGAAGAGCGATTCGGGCAGTCTCCCGACCGCGCCCTCGACGATGATCACGTCATACGGAGCGCCTGCAGCATAGCCTTCATCCAGCTGGCCGACGATCACGGTGACATTGCCGCCCCCGGTTTCGGCCAGCGCGGCCTTCGCGCGCTCGGCAAGCGCCGGGTCGCTTTCGAGCGCGATAACGGAACCGGCAAGCCGCGACAGCACGGCGGACGAGTAGCCGGTACCCGCGCCGATATCGAGGACGCGGTCGGCCGGCGTGATCGCGGCAAGCTGCAAAAGCTTCGCGAACGGCGAGGGCTCCATCAGGTAGCGCGACGGCGCTATCTCGATATCCTCGTCGATATAAGCGAGCGGCCGGCGCTTCTCATCGACGAAAGCTTCCCGCGGCACGGCAAGCATCGCGTCCAGGACGGCTGTGTCTGTGACGTCGGTGGTGCGCAACTGCCCATCGATCATCTTCGTCCTGAGTTCGGAGAAATCGGCGTTCATGTCCGGTCGGCCCCTGCTAAAGAAGACATTTAGCCTGCAGAGGCGGCGGCAAATTCGGAAGGAGGTGGAGGCCTCGCCCGGAATCGAACCGGGGTGCAAGGATTTGCAGTCCTCTGCGTAACCACTCCGCCACGAGGCCCCGCCGCTGCCGGCGTTCTAGGCGGCTTCAATAGGTTAGCCCCGGATTCGCGTCAAGGCGGCGTTGTGCGTTCTCCAAATTTCTGAATGACCGTTCCGGATCCGGTTCCGGGCCTGAGACTAGCGGGAATATTTGTCGGCCCTGCGCTTGCCGAGCAGCAGCTTGCGCTCGAGATGAGCCTTGAGGTCGTCGTAATAGGCAATCAGGAAGGGGCGCACCTCCCCCTGCTTCTTGCCCGTCCAGCCGATCTTTGCCTGGATCGTCGCCGCCACCGTCTGCAGGGCAGCCTCGTTGCCGCCGCGCAGCACTTCCTCCAATTTGTGCAACTCCGCGATGCCATAAGCCTCGAGCTGATCTGAGGTGAAGCGAAATGCCTTGGCAGCCGCGGTGCGCTGATTGGCGAGGCTACCGGCCAGAACGCGTTTCGGCGCCTCGACGATCCAGGTGCCGGCCAGAAGATCGCCGATCCGCAGACGGTCGCGATTGAAGAAGGGGAAAACGCTGAACAGCAGCGCCCAGGCCATTCCGAAAATCGACGTCAGCGTGTCGGCGATCCCGAGTTCGGCGCGCGCCGCCAGCATCGAAAGCGGCAGGAAAACCTCGATCTCGCGCATCAGGTTGCGGGCGATGACCTGATCGACCGACAGCCCGCTGCCATCACGGGATATGACGCGCAGGCCGATGATCCGTTTCCCCGGGGTCGCGGCGCGCCGACCTGCCTCGAAGGCAGTGAAATAGACGTTACGCAGGAAGAAAATCAGGATGAGCCAGGCGATAACGAGCGGCTCCGCGAAATTGAAACCGAGCGCGCCCAGCCCGAGCAGAGTGATGATCGTCGCCGCGACCGCAGCCGCCACCAGGATGACCATATCGAGCAGGAAAGCGGCCGCGCGGCTGCCAGCCTCGCCCAATCTCACCTGCAGATCCACGCCTTCCGGCGTCACCAGCGAACGCACAGTGGATGATGCTCGTAGACGCCGTCTAGCTTTCGCCATGCGCCACCATCTGCACCAGATAAAAATAGGCCAGCCAGAATGCGAGCATGCCGCCGCCGATCGCATAACGCGTGACATCGCCCGTAATCGTCTGCCGCCCTATACCTTCCAGCACGCCTGCGAAGAGCAGCATCACCGTGACGCCGACCATGGCGCTTGCCGCGACGCGGCCAGCTCGCGCGGCTGCTGCCATTCGCGTCAGGTCTCCGGGGAACGCGATCCGGGTGCCGATGCGCATTCCGGCCGCGCCGGCGAGCATGATGGCGAAAAGCTCGGTCGTTCCGTGGATCGCCAGCCAGCCGCCGAGCTCGATGCCCAGTCCCTTGGATGAATAGACCTGCAGGAGAGCGCCCAGCATGCAGCCATTCAACAGGACGAGCAGCACGGTCGGAACGGTCAGCGCAAAGCCGAGCGCGAAAGCAAGGATCGCAACCTGGACGTTGTGCGTGAAAAGATACGCGGCAAAACCTGAGAGAAACCCGCTGCCGCCATCGTAAAGCATGGTGCGCAGGACCTCGGCCGAGGCATCGGGACCGCGCCCTCCGGCCAGGCTCGGCGGAATAATTGCGTCGAACCAACTCTTGTCGGCAGCTACCAGCCGAAAGCCCGCAATCGCGCCGACCGTCATCAGCGCGAACGACACAAGCGTCTCGCGCCAGAGGTCACGCACCGCCGCCGGCCAGTCATGCAGGAAGAAGGACGCGATCCGCGGAGCCAGCCCGCGGCGCGTGCCGTACAGGTAGAGATATCCGCGCAGGCAGAGCGACTCGAGATAGGCGATCAGCGCGTTGTCGAGCGAGGTTGCTCGCGCCACCGACAGCGAGGAGAGTGCCGATCTGTAGAGCATCGGCAGCGACAGCAGCTCTTCTTCCGCAAGTGCCTTGGGCGAGCGCTTCTCGACGCGGTCGAGAAGCGCCTCGAATGCCTTCCAGCCCGCTTCGCGATCGGAACGGAAGCTGGCAAGCGATTGACGCAGCGAATGCTCCTGCACTGTCTCATGCTCGCGCGCTGCCTCGTTCACAGAAGGTCGTCCCGTTTGAACTGCAGATAGCGCTCGACCAGACTGGGCCCCAGCTGCCGATAGTCGCTTTCGATCACGTGGGCCCCAAGCAGTTTGAGCTTGCCGATCACCACTTGACGCTCGCGCAACAGCTTGCCGGCAACGACGGCACGCGCCACATCTTCGGGGCTCCTTGGCCGCTCGTCGGCCAGGCTTTCCAGCTCGACGTCCCTCATCAGTACAAACAGCACCAGATGCCGCTCCGTTATCCGGCCGACGGTGCGCAGCATCAGCTCGGCGCTGATCGTATCGGCAAAGTCGGTGAAGATTACGACCAGCGAGCGCCGGTCGAGCTTCGAGCCCAACGTCGTCAGCGCAAGCGTGAAATTGGCCTCTTCCGTGGAATACTCGATCTCGGCCGCCCGCTTCTGGATCTCGGCGAAGCTCCCGGCACCGCGCACCGAGCCGCTGGCCACTCGCGGCCGCGCATCGAAGCTGAACAGGCTGACCAGATCACCGCCTCTCAGCGCAACGAAGGCCGAAAGCAGCGCCGCCGTCACGGCCCGGTCAACTTTCGGGATGCCGTCGACCGGTTCGCACATCAGGCGCCCACTGTCGATCGCCAGAACGATATTGTTGTTCTGTTCAATGCGGAACTCGCGCGCAAGCAGCTTGCCATGACATGCGCTGCGCTTCCAGTCGATCATCCGGCGCCCCATGCCGGGCTGATAATCCTTCAGCGATTCGAATTCGCGGCCCTGGCCCGCGCGCCTTTGCGCCTGTCCTTCCTGGATCGCCTCGCGCTGCAGGAACGAAATAGCCGCATCGCGGACACTGCTGACGTCGGGCAGGATGGCGACTATGCCGCCCGTGGGGATAGTCGTCTGCTTCCATACGAGCCCGAACGGGCCGCGCCAGCGCACCCAAACTCGATCGAACGTCGCCAGTCCGCGGCGCAAGGCTCGAAAATTCACAGCGAGCGCCCCGCTTCCGCCGGCAAGCGCCAGTTTCCCACCGGCAACCTCCACCGGCGCAACACGCTGGTCATGGCCGATGCGCGCCTCGACCACGGTCGGAGCCTCACCAGCGAAGCGTGCATCGACCGTGACCGCAAATTGCCCGCCGACGCCTGCCTGCGGCGCCGCCTGGAGCCTCGCCGTCAGCGCGGTCAGTCCTGGCCCCGTGGTCGCGTCCACACCCAGAAAAGCAAGCAGCAGGCAGATCCACATCAGGCCGAGATACCAGGCCGACGGCAGCGCCAGAGCGATCAGAAATGCCGGCACGGCTCCGGCCGCGGCTGCCCATACTGCTCGGCCGCTCGGGTAGATCAACGCGGTGCTTCCGTCTGATCGACCAGGTCGGCGACGATCTCCTCGACCTGTCGTCCGTCGATCTGTGCTGCCGCCGAGAGGATCACGCGGTGACGGAGTGCTGAGACGGCGAGCGCCTTGACGTCGTCCGGGATGACGTAGGCGCGTCCGTCGAGTGCCGCGCGCGCCCGTGCCGCGCGCGCCAGCATCACGCCGGCGCGCGGACTTGCCCCGACCTCGAGCTCGGGGCTTGCGCGCGTGCGGCGCACCAGCGCGGCCACATAGTCCACTACCTCGTCGACCAGCGTGACCGATCCGACGGCCGCAATCGCCGCCTCCAGCGAGGCGCGGTCGATCTGCGGCTCGATGTCGTAACCGTCGAACTCATGCGTCGGCGTGCCGCTGGCATGCCGTGCGATGATTGCTCGCTCTTCCTCGACGGATGGATAGGTGACCCGGTGCTTGAACAGGAAACGGTCGAGCTGCGCCTCAGGCAGCGGGTAAACACCCTGGTGCTCGATCGGATTTTGTGTTGCCACGACCATGAAGTGGCTGCCGAGCGAATACGTCGTGCCGTCGAAGGTGACCGCGTGCTCCTGCATGGCTTCAAGTAGCGCGGCCTGAGTCTTCGGCGGCGTGCGGTTGATCTCGTCGGCAAGCAGCAGATCGCAGAAGATCGGGCCGCGCGTCAGCGTGAACTGGCCTGTCTGGAAGTTGTAGATATTCGCGCCCACGATATCGCCGGGCATCAGATCGGGCGTGAACTGGATGCGACCATAGGCGACGCCAAGCGCCTGCGCAAAGCAGCGTGCGATCATCGTCTTCGCGGTTCCGGGCGGGCCCTCGAGCAATATATGCCCACCGGCAAAAAGCGCGGTCAGCATCAGGTCGATCGTATCGGCCTGTCCGGTGATCGCCTTGCCGACCTCGCTCCTGATCCGCGCTGCTGCGGCTTTTACGTCATCGATTTTCACCGAGCCTCCTCGCAATCCATTCGTGCAATTGCTGTGCCGTCTGCTGCATGTCGTATTCACCCGTCGCCGCAGCGGCGGCCCGCAGTCTCCTGCTAAAACCTCCGGGCTCGCTCTTGTCACGGGAATCGAGCCACCCATCGAGCGCCTCGCCATTGAGAGATTGGGGTGCGCCGAGCAGCGTAGCCGCACGGCTCCGCATGAGCGCCGAATAGTGGCCGCCGAGCCCTCCCAGATACCCGGCACGGCGCAGCAGCGTCGTGGTTGTATCGACAAGGCCCTGCTTGCCGAACGGGATGGCGCGTTGTTCCGGCTGCGGCGATCCGAAGCGGACGAGGCCATGCAGGAACGCCAGTGCCGCAGCGACCAGGACAGTGAGCGTGAGAGCCAGGAATGGCGGCTCGACCAGCAGCCTGGCCAGATCATGCGTGCGCCCCGCACCATGCAGCGTGAGATCGAACAGCACCGGCTCATCGGCCGCGCGCAGCGAATTGATCAGGTCAAGCGCCGCCGCGGCCTTCTGCGGATCCTTCAGCGCGGCGTTGTTGAGGAAATCGGGATCGGCGAGCACGTAATGCGCCTTGTCCCGACCCGCGACCAGCACACCCTCCCCCGGACCTGCTGCGATCACACGCGAAGACGACTCGATCCACTGCAGTTGCGGCGGAACGGCAACGCCATGGCCGGCGATGACGACCGTACCGACCTTGCTCTCGCCGGTTCCGAGACGCTGCTTCGCAATCCGGTCGAGCAGGCGATCTATCTCGCCCGGCGGCAAGCGCCCGAGCTTCATTTCCCAACCCTGGTGCGTCGGGGACGGGATCGTCTGCCATTTGGGCAGGATGAAGAGCGTGGTCCGGAACTGCCTGTGCTCCAGCAGATGGTCGAGCGCGGCGGCATCGCTGTCGGGCGATAGCGTGACGATCAGCGTCGCCGGGCTGTCGATGTCCTCATCGCTGCGTGCCATTCGCGGCGGCTCGCCTGTGAGTTGCATCAGCTCTGCCAAGCCGGCAAAGCCGATACCGCTCTTCGAAAGCGGCGTCGCGCCGCCCTTGGCTCCGAGGCGAAAATCCGGGGCATGGGTAGACAGTAGGAAGAAGGCCGCCGCCGCGAGCAGGCTGGCAAGGATCCCCGCCAACAGCGTCCTGCGGTTGAACGGCTGTTCGGCCGCGGGCGAATCGGATGCCACGGTCATGCCCATGAATCCGAGAAGGCGAACCTCTCATAGGCACGGCGGGCCTCCTTCCAGCCTTCGGATCCGACCGGCCGACGCGCGAACAGCCCTGCCTCGACGACGCGAGCGATTTCCCCGAAGGCGCTGCGTGCACGCGGCGGCACTGACTGATGGCCCGCGATATCGCGTGCCGTCAGCGAAGGCCGCAGGAAATCGGGCATGCGGGTGACGATGTCGGCAACGCTGCGGCGCAGAAGCAGATGGACAGCCTCTTCATACCGGCCTTCGGCAGCCAGCGCATCGGCCTCCGCGATCAGGATCTGCGCCTGTGCCCCGTCGGGGCGCCACATCTCCTCGGCCTCGGGCGATGCCCGCCCGCCTTGCCACGGAACGCGCCAGGCGACGCCTTTCAGCTCGAGCAAGATCAGTAGCGCGATGATCAAGCCGCCGATGATCACAGCCCCCCAAAACAAATAGATCGTGTAGGGCGCGAGCCAAGACAGGAATTCGCTGAGTGGGCGCAGCCATTCGGGCGGCTTGGGAGGCAGGAACGCCGGCAGATCGAACTGGATCGTGTCGTCCGCCAGCAGCTGCCGGTGCGCCTCGGCGAACCGCATGGCGGCCGACGTCATGGACTGACCAGCTTCTGCTGCGTTTGCGTTCATTTACCCCTCGCCCAATTCGAGACTGACGGTGTAATGGATCAAATGCAAGTGGAGAGACTGTTAACTCATGCTCAAGTTGTCTGGACGGCGGCAGTGAACCTTGGCAAGTTGAAGCTGGGTTTTTAGTGCTGGTCAGCACAATGGAGGGGCAAGCTATGGCAGTCGCAACTTCGCAGATCGGAAGCAGGTTCGAGATCGGCAAGGTGTTCGGAACCACCTTCGCGGTCATCGGCCGCAACATCGGCCTCTGGATCGGACTGGCCGTGATCTTCTCGGGTATTCCGACACTGATTCTTCAATTTCTGATTTGGAATCGATTGAACGGCATCGCGGCCACCGATCCAAACACGCTTCAGGCGGATCCAGGCATGATCGGCAGCACAGTACTCTTCGGCGTGATCGGCGGATTGATCTCCATCGTTCTGGCCGCATTGCTCCAGTCCGCCTTGATCCGAGCGACCATCGAGGACCTGAGTGACAGGTCTCCGTCGATCGGCGATTGCATCTCCACCGCTCTTTCAGTTCTCCTGCCGGCAATCGGAATCGGTCTGCTGGCAGGCATAGGCGTGGTGATAGGTTTCGCGCTGCTCATCGTGCCCGGAATCATACTTTTTCTGCGTTGGAGCCTGGCAGTCCCGGTGTTGGTGCAGGAACGGCAAGGTGTTCTCGGCAGCATGGGCCGGAGCTCAGCGCTGACCAAAGGCAGCCGTTGGGCCTTGTTCGGCCTTTTCCTAATCCTCGTCATAGCGGCGATCATCATCCAATGGGTGTTCGGCATGATCGTGCCGGTGCTCGGCTCAGTGCTGGGCCTTGTCGTAGCGGCGCTGGTCCAGAGCATCCTTTCCATGGTGTTCTCCACCGCCAGCGCCGTAAGCTATGTCGAGCTGCGCCAGGTCAAGGAAGGCACGAGCGTTCAGGAACTGGCCAAGATATTCTCGTAAGTGCTGTCTTACGCGAGACTCTGGAGCGCCGGGTCGGCATGCCGGTGCCGGCGCGGCCCACACGCTCGGCCTCTAGAGCATCGGACCGAAAAGTGCGTAGCGGTTTTCGGACGAATCCGATGCTTAAACAAAGAGATAGAGCGGCGTGGCGGTTCAATTTAAACGCACGCCGCTCTAGATCTGATACCCGACTGGATTTCGGTGCTAGGCTACCTGGATGATCTGAATCTTTAGTTCGTTCTCCACGGATCGGGCACGCGCGGCCAGATCGGCCGCGTCAGCTTCCGGTAATTGGTAGCGCGGGGGTTGCTCGGATAGGAGCTTGGCGCCGAGACATAGATTACTTCGGCCGCGATCGGCGCAAAGCCGGCATAGAAGTGGTTGGTCGATTTGATGAGAAGGATGTCCTTCGCCAGCGGATCGACGCCGAGATTGGAGAAGATGTCAGGCTCGAAGGTCTGGGTCCTATTGGTGTTCAGGATTATGTCGATCTCGGTGCCTTCGATGCGTACCAGCGCCGCCGGCCCCAGTGTCACCCGGCTCGGCCCGAAACTCTGCCACCCCTCTTCGACGGCACGTACGACGCGCACCGTCGCGTCGATCGGCTCGCCGGCCTGCGGTCCCGCCTTGCCGCCGAAACGAAGCTCGATCACAGCGCCCTCGCCCGCCGCATGACAGAACGTCACTGCGATCGGGTCCCATATCGTGGCAACCCCGAGCTTCTTCACCCCTCGCTCGAGCATGTTCCTGAGCACGATCGTGCCGTCACCTGCCACGCCGCCGCCGGGATTGTCCCACACGTCGGCGATCACGGCCGGCTTGGCGTGGTTTTCGGCGCGCGCCGCGAGCGCACGCGCGATGCCCTCGTCGGCCGTGAGCATCTCCATGGCGAGCGAATCGCGCATCGCGTAGAGCTCGCGGCCGAGCTGCTCGGCCAGCGCATCGCCCTTGGCCTTGTCGCCGTCGGTGAGGACCATGATGCGTGTGCCCATCTCCGGCACGTCGGCCGCCATGAAGCCGTGGATGACAGAGACGGAAAGCACGCCGTCCCTGCCTTGCAGGGCCTTGATGCGATCGACGAAGGAGCGCATCGGCTCGCGGCTCGTCGGCAGCACCTGGATCATCCGGCAGTCGAAGGTCGAAATGACCGGCTTGATTTCCCCTCGCGCCGCCTTCAGCCCGAGATGAACGACATGCTCGCCGCGCTCGTAGAAATCCGTATGCGGGAATTCGAGGAAGGCGGCGAGGATATCCGCCGCCGCGACCCGCTTCGGCGTCAGGTGGCTGTGCGGATCGAGCTCCGCCGCGACCGTGACATCTGGCCCGACGATCTCGCGCGCACGCGCCAGAAGGTCGCCCTCGCAATCGTCATAACCCTGCGCGACCATGGCGCCGTGCAGGCCAAGGATCACGGCATCCACGGGAAGCGCCGCACGGAGCTGGGACAGGATCTCGTCGCGCAGCCCCTCATATGCCGCGCGTTGCAGCAAGCCGCCGGGCTCGGCCCAGGCGGCAGTGCCTTCGATGATCGTCAGCCCGTCGCCCGACGCGCGACGGCGCAGCGCCACGATCGGCGAGGAGCACAGCGTCGGCGTCTCCGGATGCTTGCCCGGCCCAGCATAGAAGGCCGCCTCGAACGAAGCGCGGTCGGTCGGCACTGGCGAGAAGGTGTTCGTCTCGGTAGCCAGCGAGGCGGTGAAGATGCGCATTGGGAAGACCCGATCTTTTCAACAGTGCTGCACTATGGCCCGCCCACCACCTGCGGCAAACGCGGTGGAGAGGGGCCTGCGCACGTCACTTGGCAGGCGCGTAGGCCACTGCCTCGATCTCGACCTTGATGTCGAGCATCAGCCGAGATTCGACGGTGGTGCGCGCCGGCGGCTTCTTGGAAAAATAGGAAGCATATACCTTGTTCATGCCCGAGAAATCGCGGGCATCCTCGATCCACACGGTGGTCTTCACCACGTCGTCCATGGTCGCGCCGGCGAGCGCCAGGGCTGCCTTGACGTTGTCGAGCACCTGCCTCGTCTGGGCCTCGATGCCGCCTTCGACCATGGTGCCGTCCGCGCGGGCTGGCACCTGGCCCGAGACGTAGACGAAGTCCCCTGCCCTGACCGCCGGCGACAGCGGCACATGCGAGGTTCCGAACACCTGTTTGCGTGACATTCCCTAACTCCTGTTATTTGACGGCACCCAGCGCAAGGCCTCTCACGAGATAGCGCTGCAGCCAGGTGAATAGAATCGCGACGGGCAAGGTAGCAAGCAGCGTCGCGGCCATCACATGATGCCACTCGATCGTGTAGCGGCCGGCGACCAGCGAGAAAACCTGGATCGGCAGCGTGTAGCTTGCCTGGCTGCGCAGCATGGTCAGCGCCACGACGAACTCATTCCAGGCATTGATGAAGGTGAAGATCGCCGTGACCGCGATCGCCGGCAGGCAGAGCGGCAGGAACACCTTGCGCAAAGTGAGCCAGCGGCCGGCGCCCTCCATCCACGCCGCCTCCTCGAGATCGCGCGCGATCGTGTCGAAATAGCTCTGTAGCATCCACACGGTGAACGCGACGTTGAAGGCCATGTATACGAAGCCAACCGCCGTCGTGCTCTCGATCAGTCCCCAGGCAGCCATCAGCCGAAATAGCCCCAGCACCAGGACAATCGGCGAGATCATCTGCGAGATCAGCAGGAACTGGCGGAATGCGCTGTAGCCCGCGAAGCGGAAACGCGACATCGCGTATGCGGCCGGGATCGAGACAAGGATCGCGCCGACCGTCGCGAGCCCCGAGACGTATATCGAGTTGAGAAGCGCCCTGCCGAAGCCGGTCGCCACCCACATGTCGGAGAAATTCGACCAGCGGAACTCGCTCGGCCACCAGGTCGGTGAGAGCACCTCCGTGCGCGGCTTCACAGCCGTCAGGAACATCACGGCGAAGGGAAACAGCGTGACGATGATCAGCGGCGCGAGCAGCAGCCAGGCGATGATCGAACGCTTCAGCTTGGCGTCGCGGCTCCTCATGCGCGGCTCTCCCGCATGGCGAGCCGCACATAGATCATGGTAAAGATCAACAGGATCACGAACATCACCAGCGACACTGCGGATGCCTCTCCCAATTTGCCGATGCGGAAAGCGAGCTTGTAGAGGTGCGTGACAAGAATATCGGTCGAATTCGCGGGACCGCCCTGCGTCATCACCCAGATGATCGGGAAGGAGTTGAACACGTAGATCGTGTTCAGGACGATCGCGATATTGATGAACGGCTTCAGGAGCGGAAAGGTGATTTCACGGAACTGCTGGAACGCAGTCGCACCCTCAAGTGCCGCGGCCTCATAGAGATCGTCGGGAATGGACGACAGCCCGCCCAGGAAGATCGTCGTGGTGAACGGCACCGTCACCAGGATCCCGATCGCAATCTGCATCGGGAAAGCGGTGGTGGCGCTCGCCAGCCACTGAATGTTCTGGCTGATGATGCCGAGCCCCATCAGCGCCGAGTTGAGCATGCCGCTCTCGCCGTTCAGCGCCCAGCGCCAGACGACGGCCGTCATGGTGAGCGACACGGCCCATGGCAGCATGATGATGACGCGGGCGACGCCGCGACCGTAGAAATCCGTGTTGAGGATCAGCGCCACAGGGATCGAGAGGAGCAGCGCGCCGCCGACCACCGCGACCGTCCAGAACCCCGTCCGCCAGAGCGCCGCGATGAAATCGGGATCATTGATGAGGGCGTAGAAATTGGCGAAGTCGTTGAAGCCGCGAAGCTGGCCGAAGCGGTTGACGTCATGCATCGAGATCTGGATCAGGTCCCAGACCGGCCAGAAGATCACCACCGCCGCCAGAAACAGGCTCGGCAAGGTGAGGAGATAGGGCAGCGTGCGGCTATGCATCGGCGCTGGAAATCAAGAGCCTCGACAGAAGGTAGCAGATAACTTTCGACGTTGGCGCTGCCCCTCATCGCCCTGCCGGGCACTTCTCCCCGTAAACGGGGAGAAGGAGGCCGGCCGATTTGCCGGCGCCCCTTCTGCGACGCCGCCGATTGGCGAAATCATCGAAGGGAGCGTCTCTCTCCCCGCCTGCGGGGAGAGATGCCCGGCAGGGCAGTGAGGGGCAGCGCCAACTACTGAAGTTTAGCGCACAAACTAGCGGCGCGCCCCGCAACCGAAGCGCGCCGCCGCAAATCTCACTTCCCGAGCACCTTGTTCGCCTTGGCGGCCGCGTCCTTCAAGGTCGGCTCGATCTCATCCGGCTTGCCGAGATAGATCTTCTGCATGGCGTCGGAGGTGATCTGCGCGATCTCCTCCCAGCCAGGGATGACCGGCGCGAAGCGAGCGTCGGGGAGCAGGCTCGTGAAGGCGGCGAGGTCGGCGTTGTTGACATAGTAGTCCATCTTGGCCTCCTCCTTGTTCACCGGCAGGAAGCCCTCGCCCTGGGTGAACTTGGCCCGCTGCTCGGTGGTGAACAGGAAATCGAGCAGTTTCCAGGCGTCTTCCTTGTTCTTGGAGTTCTTGAACATGATGATGGAGTCGGTCACACCATAGGTGCCGCGTGCGCCGGTCGGGCCGGCCGGAATTGCCGCCACGCCATATTTCAGCTTCGGCGCCTCTTCCTTGATCTGGTTGGACAGGAACGGCGCGGTGATCATCATGCCGATCTTGCCTTGCTTGAAGAGGTTCTGCACGTCCTCGCGGTTGAGCGAGGTCACGCCTGGCTCGGTGAGCCCCTCGTCGATCATCGACTTGTAGAGCTTGGCAGCTTCCAGCGCGCCCGGCGTCGAAAGCCCGGAGGTGCCGTCCTTGTTCAGGATCTCGGTGCCGAACGACCACATTGCATAATAATAATAGACGTCGGTCTCGATCTCCTTGCCCTGCAAGCCGAAGCCGAAGGCATCGTTGCCGAGCGCCTTGATCTTGGCTGCGTCATCCTTGAGCTCGGCCCAGGTCTTCGGCGGCTCCTTGATGCCGGCCTTCTCCAGCAGTTCCTTGTTGTAATACATGGCGCGCGCCGAGGCCGCGATCGGCAGGCCGTAGGTCTTGCCATCCATGATCGACGGCGACAGGAACGTGTCGATGAAGCGGCCCTTGAAGTCGGGCGTCATATAGCTGTCGAGCGGCTCGGCTACGTCCTGCTGGACGAAGTCGATCAGCCAGCGCGTGCCGATGATGGAGAGGTCCGCATTGGTGCCGGCGCCGATATCGGTGGTGAGCTTCTGGAGCAGCACGTCCCACGGCACGATCTCGTACTTGATCGTGATGCCGGGGTTCTTCGCCTCGAATTCCTTCTTCACCTGTTCAAAATAGGGCCCGGTCTTGGAGCTGTATTCGGCGACCGTGACGCGCACTTCGCCGGCATCGGCCTGAGCGGCGAGCGCGAGCATTCCGACGCCGGCCATCAGGCCGACGGTCCATTTCGCAAGATTCATTTCAAGTCTCCCATTTGTTTGCGCTTTGCACGCTTCCCATGCCGGAGCCGGCACAGACTGATGTGACTTTCCTACATTATCGGCTATTCTTTGGCGATCAAGTAGATTATTCTGTTGCTAAATTACATTTTCCGGCGTAGCCCAGATCAAAAAAATCCGGAGGCTGGAACATGGCTGCAGCAGGCGATTTCGAGGGCAGAAGCGTTGTCATCACCGGAGCCGGCGGCGGCCTCGGTACCGCCCTGGTTTCGCTGTTTGCCGAGCGTGGCGCGCGCGTCGTTGGCTGCGACCAGTCCATGGAGGCGCTGAAGAGCGCAGGTATCGCCTCGCGCCACGTCTTCGACCTTCTCGACAAAGCTTCTATCGAAACGGCCGCTCAGACGATCCTGGACAAGGATGGCGTGCCGGACGTGCTCATCAACAATGCCGGCTGGACACGCGCCGAAACCCTGGCCGGGCTCACGCCGGAAGCGATCGAGCGTGAGCTCGACCTCAACCTTGCCGGCGTGATGAGCTTCGCCGATCCTCTGGTGAAGGCCATGAGCCGCCGCGGCTCCGGCAGCGTCGTCTTCATCTCATCGGTCAACGCGCTCGCGCATTTCGGCAATCCGGCCTATGCCGCGGCGAAGGCCGGCATCAATGCCTATGCGAAATCGATCGCGGTGGAGCTCGGCCGGAGCGGCGTGCGCGCCAATGTCGTCGCGCCCGGCTCGATCCGCACCGCGGCGTGGGACCACCGCCTCGCCAGGGATCCGAAAATCATGGACCGGCTGAAGGGCCTTTATCCGCTCGGTCGCATCGTGAACGCCTCGGAAGTGGCCGAGGCGGTCGCCTTCCTCGCCTCCGAGCGCGCCTCCGGGATCACCGGCGTCGTGCTGCCGGTCGATGCCGGGGTGACCGCCGGCTACCTGCCCTTCATCGACGATATTCTGGGAGGATAGCGAAACATGACCGACGTCTCCTTCCGCAACCTTTCGAAATCCTTCGGCCATCACCGCATCCTGGAGGACATCAACCTCGACATCGCGACCGGCGAATTCGTGGTTCTGGTCGGGCCGTCCGGCTGCGGAAAATCGACCCTTCTGCGCATGCTCGCGGGTCTGGAGACGATCACCTCGGGCGACCTCGTCATCGGCGGCGTGCGGGCCAACGAGCTACCGCCGCAGCGGCGCAACATCGCCATGGTCTTCCAGTCCTATGCGCTGTTCCCGCACCTGAAGGCATCGGAAAACATCGGCTTCGGCCCGCGCATCCGCGGCGAGACAGGAGCTCAGGTCGACGAGAAGGTGAAGAAGGCCTCCGGCATCCTCAATCTTTACTCCTATCTCGATCGCTTCCCGCGCCAGCTTTCCGGCGGCCAGCGCCAGCGCGTCGCCATGGGCCGCGCCATCGTGCGCGAGCCCTCGGTCTTCCTGTTCGACGAGCCGCTGTCGAATCTCGACGCGCAGCTTCGAGTGCAGATGCGCACCGAGATCAAGGCGCTGCACCAGCGCCTCAAATCGACGGTGGTCTACGTCACCCACGACCAGATCGAGGCGATGACGATGGCCGATCGCATCGTGGTCATGAACCAGGGCCAGATCCAGCAGGTCGGCGCGCCGCTCGACCTCTATGATCACCCGGCCAACAAATTCGTGGCCGGCTTCATCGGCTCGCCCTCGATGAGCTTCGTCTCGGGCGCCCTCAACGCGACGCCGGCAGCGACATATTTCCAAACCACCGATGGCGGCCGCCTGCCCCTGCCCCGCAAGGATGCGCTGCAGGCCAGCACCATCGAGGCCGGCATCAGGCCCGAGCATTTCGTCATCGGCAATTCGGATAACGGCATGACGATCAAGGTCGATGTCGTCGAGCCGACCGGCTCCGAGACGCATGTCTACGGCTCGGTCGGCAGCGACACGGTGCGCGCTGTCTTCCGCGAACGCATCAAGGTGAAATCCGGCGACCAGCTTCCCGTGACTGTCGCACCTGAGAATATTCACCTGTTTGACAAGGTGACGGGGTTGCCGGTGTAAAAGCTGTTGATGTCTGTGCTCTGCGTTCCCCCCCTCTGTCCTGCCGGACATCTCCCCCGCAAGGGGAGAGATTGGCTGTCATCCTGGGTTTCGCCAATCGCCAACGTTGACAGTTGGCGAAATCAAATCGGCCGTCCAATCTCCCCCCTTGCGGGGGAGATGTCCGGCAGGACAGAGGGGGGCGCGACAGCGCGCGACCTCCACAAGCAGTTGGCCTGCGCCCCGCCATGAAAACCCCCGCCGACATCATCACGCGCCTCCAAATGGTAGCGCAGGACGGGACCAAGTCGGACCGGCGGCTGGCAAGCCTCGTTCTTTCCGATCCGGATTTCGTGTCGAAGGCGGCGATCTCCGATATCGCCGCGCGCATCGGGGTTTCCGAGCCGACCGTCACCCGCTTCTGCCGCAATCTCGGCTGCGAAGGCCTGCGCGACTTCAAATTCTATCTCGCGCAGGCGCTAGCTATCGGCGGTCCGTATCTGTCGCCGGAGCCCGTTTCCCGCGACGCCCGCGAGCAGCGCATTGCCTCGGCGATCACCGGAGCCGCGATCGCTGCCATCGAGCGCGTCGCGGAAAACCTCGACATGACGACCCTTGTCGCCGTCGCGAACCGCATCGCCGCATCGCAGAACGTGCTGTGCATCGGCTCGGGCGGCATCTCCTCGATGATGGCCACGGAAATGCAGAACCGGCTCTTCCGGCTGGGGCTCTCCGCGGTCGCGCAAGTCGATGGCCAGCTGCAGCGCATGTATGCGGCCGTCGCCGCGCCGGACACGACCCTTATCGCCTTTTCGGTCTCCGGCTTCGCACGCTCGGTCGTCGAAGCGGTTGAGGTCGCCGGCCAATATGGCGCAGCGACCGTCGCGATCACCGCGCCCGATTCCGCGCTCGCCAAGGCAGCCAAGACCGTCATCCATTTCCAGCCCCTCGAGGACGGCAATGTCTACAAGCCCACCTCGTCGCGCTTCGCCTTGCTTGCCATCGTCGACATGATTGCCACCGCGACCGCCGAGGCGCGCGGCCCGAAGGTCCTCGAGAATCTGAGGCGCATCAAGCAAAGCGTGAACATGCTCAAGGTCGACAACCCACGCCTGCCGATAGGGGATTGAAAATGAACGCCCGCCCGAGAACTGTCGACGAGATCGACACACCCGCCGTCCTGATCGATCTCGACCGCGCGCTCGCCAACATCGCTCGCGCCCAGGCCCATGCCGACGCGGCGGAAGTGAAGCTTCGCCCGCACATCAAGACGCACAAGCTGCCCTTTTTCGCGCGAAAGCAGGTGGAGGCCGGCGCGGTCGGCATCACCTGCCAGAAGATCGGCGAGGCCGAGGTGATGGCCGACGCCGGCCTCGTCGACATCTTCCTTCCCTACAATATTCTCGGCCGCCAGAAGCTCGCACGCCTGAAGGCCCTGCACGACCGCGTGACGCTCTCCGTCACCGCCGATAGCGCGACCACGCTCGCGGGCCTCGCCGAGACCTTCGCCGACAAGCGCCGGCCGCTCAAGGTACTGATTGAGTGCGACACCGGCGGCGGCCGCTGCGGCGTGCAGGATGCCGAGGAGGCGCTGGCGCTCGCCCGACAGATCGCGGGAGCGCAGGGCCTCGCCTTCGGCGGCCTGATGACCTATCCCGCAGCCGGCCATCCGGCAGAGGCAGAGGAGCGGCTGGTTACGATTCGCGACCGGCTTGCAGGCGATGGCCTCGCCTGCGAAATCGTCACCAGCGGCGGCACGCCGGATATGTGGCGCAACCCCGACCGGCGCATCGTCACCGAATACCGTCCTGGCACCTACATCTACATGGACCGCTACCAGGTCGGCAAAGGCGCTACCGCCTATCACGACTGCGCACTGACTGTGCTCGCCACCGTGGTCAGCCACCCCACCCCGACCCGCGCCATCCTCGACTCCGGCTCCAAGGCCCTCTCCTCCGATACGCTGGGCCTACCCGACCACGGCGAGCTTGTCGGCGTGCCCGGCGCGCGCGTGACGGCGCTTTCCGAGGAACACGCCAAAGTCGAGCTTTCCGGCGACGGCCGCCTGAAGATCGGCGAACGCGTCCGCGTGCTGCCGGACCATGCCTGCGTTGTCACCAACCTGTTCGACGAAGTGCATCTGATTTCGGGCGAGCGCGTGGTCGACATCCTGCCGGTGGCGGCTCGGGGAAGGATGGGGTGAGGTGGCGATTGGCGTGGCGGCCCTACGGCGCGGCCCCTCTGTCCTACCGGACATCTCCCCCCAAAAAGGGGGAGATCGGACGGCCGCTTTGATTTCGCCAACCTTCGATGCCGATCGGCGAAACCCTCAGAGACAGCCAATCTCCCCCCTTGTGGGGGAGATGTCCGGCAGGACAGAGGGGGTCGCGAAAGGTGCCGCCTTCCAAATTAAATGCAACTGAAGCAACCGACACCCATGACCCAAAACCCCTTCCCCACCGACCCTGACCGCGCCTTCATCTGGGAAATGCTGATGACGCGCGATTTCGAAGCCTTCGTTGCCCAGGACTGGGGCATGATCGCGGGCGATTTCGACGAGACGCGCTTCCTCGGCATCCACGCGCACAACTCGCCCAACCAGGACGACTGGGACGCCGCCTTCCCCACCCTGGCAGCCTATCGCGACGAGTGGCTGCGCCAGGCGGCCGAATCCGCCAAGGTCGAATATGCCGAGCCGCTGATGCCCGCGCTGCTCAATGCAGTCGCGCTCGACCGCATCGACATCAACGG
Organism: Mesorhizobium sp. BAC0120; assembly: GCF_033542235.1. Taxonomy (NCBI): domain Bacteria; kingdom Pseudomonadati; phylum Pseudomonadota; class Alphaproteobacteria; order Hyphomicrobiales; family Phyllobacteriaceae; genus Mesorhizobium; species Mesorhizobium sp. BAC0120. The sequence continues at coordinate 285,572 of NZ_JAWRCU010000008.1, forward strand.
CAATGTCGCGGTCGCGCACAAGAAGTTCGACGGCAAGGTGAAGCGTGCCGACGGCGGCGCCGACACGCTCAATTGGCAGACGCTCTATTTCTGCCGCAATGACGGCGACCGCTGGAGAATCACGGGGTTCGTCGGATACATGAAGTATAGATGAGGGCAATAGGGCAATAAGGCAGTAGGGCAATAAGAAAGAGAAGCAGCGGCTGCTGCCCACGGTATCCCTTGCCCCCTATTGCCCTATTGCCCTACTGCCTTATTGCCCTACTCCCCACCGGATTCGCCATGTCCAAAGCCGTTTCCACATTCGCCCTAGTCGCGGTCCTGACCGCTGCGCTTGCCGCGCTGAGTTTTTTCGTCGCCCAGAAGGGATATTCCGAAGGTGCGACAGGGATCGCCCGGCTCGAAGGCCTCGCCAGCGCAACGACATTCATTCCCCTCGCAGCACTCTACTTCTTCTCGGGTCTGCTGCTGATGATCCTTCCGATGCGAGCGGCGAGCTTCGTGCTGGTCAACGCGACCGACACGCTGTTCTGGACCACCATCGTGCTGCTTGCCACGATCGTGGGCGTGCTGGTGGCGAGAGTGGCGTTCGGCCAGACCGGCGCGTTGCGCGCGCTCCTGGACTGGCGGTTCGTCTTCGCAATCGCGGTGATCGGCTGCCACTTCATCTTGGACGAGCTCCGCCGAAACATTCTCCTGAGATCGATCGCCTTTGCAGCCTTCATCGCGGCAACGCTGGTCTGCCTCTATTGGACGTTGCGGTTCTAGGCTGCTTGGTCGACCGTGAACTATTGCGATTTCACGTTGATACGAGGCGAAGCTGAGTGCTGAAGGCAGCCAGCATCAGGCACAGCAAAAGGCTGAGCCATCGTATGAGGCGTCGGAAATTGTAGCCGGCTGCGG
>NZ_JAWRCU010000009.1:0-279900 GCF_033542235.1 Mesorhizobium sp. BAC0120
GATTTTCCGTCTACCTTCTGGTTGTCGAGACTCAGAAAGGGGACGGGGCATGCGCTTTTCACCTAGCATTCTTGGCAAGCTGGTTGAACCGATCAATCGCCGTCGCTTCCAGGCGATTGTGGATAGCCATGACGGGAACGCCTACGACAAGGCGTTCAAGAGCTGGGACCATCTGATGGCGCTCATCTATGCCCAGTTCAGCGGTGCGGGGAGCCTGCGCGGCCTTGTCGCCGGCTGGAACGCCAACTGCCAGCATCACTATCATCTGGGCAGCGGCCGACTGGCGCGCTCGACGTTGTCGGATGCCAACCTGCGCCGCCCCGTCGCGGTCTTTGCCGATCTCTTCAGCCTGCTTGCCGACCAGCTTGATCGGCTGACACGGCGCGAGAGCACACAAATGGTGCAGCTGATCGATTCCACCCCGATCCCGCTCGGCAAGCTGTGCGAGTGGGCCAAGTCGAACGGCCGCATCCGCGGCATGAAGATGCACGTCGTCTATGACCCCGACAGCGACTGCCCGCGCATCCTCGACATCACCGATGCCAACGTCAACGACGCCCAGGTCGGCCGCACGGTGACGATCAAGAAAGGCGCCACCTATGTCTTCGACAAGGGCTACTGCCACTACGGCTGGTGGACGGCGATGGCCAATGCCGAAGCCTTCTTCGTCACCCGGCCCAAGTTGAACATGGGCCTCGACGTGCTGAACAGGCGCAGCCTCGCAACGGCCGAAGGTGACGGCTTCACCGTTGTCGAGGATGCCGAGGTGAAGCTCGCCAGCAAAGGCCATGCCAAGCTGCCGATCCCCTTGCGCCGCATCATCGTGAAGCGAGACAACGGCGACACCATCACGCTCTTGACCAACGATCTCCAGCGAACGGCCGTCGAGATCGCAGCCCTCTACAAGGGCCGCTGGCTGATCGAGCTGTTGTTCCGCTGGATCAAGCAGCATCTGAAGATCCGCAAGTTCATCGGCAACAACGACAACGCCATCCGCCTGCAGCTCCTGGCTGCCATGATCGCCTATGTGTTGCTCAGGATTGCCGCCCGCCTTCATCGCGTCGCCTTGCCGATCCTGCGCTTCACCGACCTCGTCGCCTGCTGTCTCTTCGAGCGCCGCCACATCGGCGCAATCGAACGCCCACCGCCCGTCAATCCAAGCAAAAGGAAGCCGACTTGCTCCCCGCATCAGATGAGCTTCGCATATGCATAATTTTCCCCGGACAGCCCTGCGCAAGCGGGGAGAGAGACGCCGGCCGCGATGAAGGCGCTCGTTCTGCAGCGTCGGCGATTGGCGAAATGAAGGCGGCAGTCGTGCCTCTCCCCGTTTACGGGGAGAGGATGCCGGCAGGCAGGTGAGGGGCAGCGCCAACGAGGCGGTAGAATCCCCCCGGTCCAGATGGCCAGCGATATGAAGCGCTGCGCCTTGCGACCAGCAGAACCCTCTACGCAGCGCGGGGAGCCCGCTTCATATGCTCGGCGTTTACGCAGTTCATCAGGACGCCTTCGCGCAGATAGCTGACGATCACCTCGATCGCCTTGCGCTGCATATCTTCCAGGGCGGAGGGGCTATAGAAGGCCGAGTGCGGCGACAGCATCAGCCGTCCTTCAGTCCAAGCCTCGCGCTGCCTGTAGGCCTTGATCAGCGGGTGGTCCGAATCGGCTGGTTCTTTCGGCAGCACGTCCAGACCGGCACCGGCGATGCGAGCCGTCTTCAATGCTTCGCCCAATGCGTCCAGATCCACAATCGGTCCGCGGGCGGTGTTGATCACGATCAGCCCCGGCTTGGCCTTGGCCAGCAGATCTACACCGACCATGCCCCGGGTCTCGTCGTTGAGGGGCGTATGAATCGACAGGATGTCGGCGCGGGCCATGACCTCCTCGATCCTGCGCACGCGCTCGTAGCCCGCGGCGAGCTCTGCGCCATTCGGCAGATAGGGATCGTAGAAGATGACCTTCATGTCGAAGGCAGCGGCACGCCGGGCCGCTGCAAGCCCGATGCGGCCGAGGCCGAGCACTGCGAAAGTCTGACCGCGCAAACGCCGCACCAGGGGGGCTGCGTCATAGCGCCAGCCGTCGGAGCGGTCCCGCACGGCCTCCTGATAGCTGCTGGTACCGCGCGTCAGGGCAAGAAGCAGGGCCAGCGCATGGTCGGCCACCTCCGTGGTGCCGTAGTCAGGCACGTTGCAGACCGGAACGCCACGCGCTCCCCAGCCGGCGAGGTCCATCGTGTCATAGCCGACGCCTTCGCGAACGGCGATCCTGCAACGCTCGAAATGCTCGGCGCCAACGCCGATCGGCAGCGTCGCTGAGCAGTTGATGACGGCATCGGCGGCGCGGCATCGGTCGAGCGAGGGAGGCTCCGAAGGGTCGCGATGGATATCGAACACGACGTCAGGACCGAACGCCTGGTACAGCGCCGTATCGGGAGCGTAAGTGTTAACTTTCAGAATGCGCATTGATCCTCTCTTCTCTCGCAGGCCTCTGCCGGGACTGGCGAACTTCTTTCGTTGACTGTATCCAAATGACAATGAGCGACGATGCCTTCGACTTCGAACCCAAGCCGCGCCGGGTTCTCACAGATGACGTGGTTGACGCCATCCGTGGCGCGATCCTCGCCGGCAAGATCAAACCGGGCGCGCGGCTCATCGAGGAGGACCTCGCCGCTTCGCTGAAGGTGAGCCGCGGACCAGTCCGGCAAGCCATCTTCCGCTTGCAGCAGGAAGGTTTGGTCGTTCACGAGACGCATCGCGGCGCAACCGTGGCGCAAATCTCCGAGGACGATGTATCCGAGATCTACAGCCTCAGACTTGCGCTGGAGCGGCTTGCCATCGAGCAGGCAATCCGCAAAGCCGGCGCCCGGGAACTGGCGGAGATCGAGGCCGTGCTCACCCGCTTTAGCGGTATGCCGCGCGCGACCGTGACGCGACGGCTGGTGGCGGAGCTCGACGTCGAATTCCACGACGCCATTTTCCGCGCTGCCGGCAGCTCGCGGCTCTATCGGGCCTGGGAGACGCTGCGCTCGCAACTCATGATGTTCCTGATGCTGCGCGATGCGCTGCCGGAGGACTATCTCGACAGCTGGCATCGCGACCACCTGCGTCTGGTGGAGGTCATCCGCGCCGGCGATCCGGCAGCTGCACAGGCCATGATCGAGGAGCACATCAACGGCGCCCGCGCACGCCTGCTTGCGATTCTGCAAGCGAGCGGACGGCTGTCGTCGATTTCCTGATAGCTGTTGCCTTGACACTGGGCAGTTCCAGACTCTACTCTTCGATTGTAAACAATAAACAGTTCCCGGTGCAACCCGCTGTCTAGGGAAACCGGCGCCGGGGGAGGAGACGGAGGAGTGGCATGCCGCAAGACCGGCGCAATGACCGCAGGACGTCAGCATTGATCTCGAAGGCAACCGTTTCACGCCGCGGCTTCATGGCCGGCGCCGCTGCGCTCGGCGCCGCGGCAGCCGTGCCGACCACGGCGAGGCGCGGCTTTGCGCAGGATCGCGTGACGCTTAAGGTTATGAGTTGGGAGCAGTTCCAGCCCGGCGAAAAGGATGGCTGGAACGCACTGTTCGACAAGTTCAACCAATCGCAATCGAAGTACAAGCTCGAGTGGACCGGCTGGCCAGTTGCACAATATGCAGCCAACGTCGTGATCCAGGCACAGGCCGGCGGCATCGATGCCGACGTCCTGATGGGCCTGCCCGATCTCGCTGCCCAGATGATCCGCAAGTTCAAGGTCGTGGAGCCGCTCGATCCGATCGTGGCCGATCTCGGCATCACGCTGAGCGGCGGCCACGAGTTCCTCAAGCAGGACGGCAAGCTCTATGGCCTGTCGGCGATCGATGTGAATTTCGCGCTGGTTTACAACAAGAAGCTCTTCGGCGATGCCGGGCTCAAGCCTCCCACGACGGCCGACGAGTGGGTCGATGCGACGGGCAAGCTTACCAAACGTCCCGATCAATTCGGCATCGCCCTCCTCAATACCATCGCGGACGGCGGGGAGTGGTGGTTCCAGCTGCAGAATTTCTGTCTGCCCTTCGACGGCAAATGGGCGGAGGGCAAGACGCCGCTCGCCAATTCGCCGGAAACTGTGAAGGGAATGGAGCTCTGGAAACAGCTCTATGATGCGGGCGCACCGCAGGGCACGGCGATGGGTGCCATCATGAAGCTCGCAGCCGATGGCCGCATCGCCCAGGCGTTTGGCGTCAACCCGACCGTGGTGGTGTTGCGCGCGACGAACCCGGAGATCTATCCGAACCTGCTGTCGGCTGCGCCGCCATGGGCGAGCAAGCGCTCGCTTGACCGCATCCATCCGCTGATGGCGCTGAGCACGAGCAAGAATGTCGACGGCGCGATGGAATTCATCAAATTCGCCATGACGCCCGAGGTGATGGCCGATCTGATGGAGACAAACCTCTACGTGATCCCGCCTTACGACCTTGCAGCCAAGTCTGACAAGTTCAAGAACTTCCTGGCCGACAAGCCATGGGTGACGGGCTACAATGAGGCCAAGCAGGTCTCGCCGATCGACGTGATGGGCGATTTTGCTTTTGTCGACGATCAGTTCGGCCGCATCATCATGCAGAATTTCCAGAGCGCACTGCAGCCCGGCGGCCGCTCGGTCAAGGAAGCCATGGACGCGGCGCAGCGGCAGCTCGAGGCGCTGGCCGCGAGGATTTGAGACTTAGTTTCGAGCGGCAAGTACAGGATTGGAAATGTTGGCGCTGCCCCTCACTGTCCTGCCGGACATCTCTCCCCGCAAGCGGGGAGAGAGACGCCTGCCGATATGAAAGCGTCGATTTCTGCAATGTCGGCGGTTGGCGAAATCGTCGATGAAGGCGTCCTTCTCCCCGCTCTGCGGGGAGAAGATGGCGGCAGCCAGATGAGGGGCGGCGCCTACGGTGAGCCGCTATCGTGGTCGTCGAGGCAGCCTTGACCTCCGCCGCAATCGCTCACGACGCCCCCGCCCGACCATTACGCCGCGGCCTGATCGACGGCGCTGCGCTGCCTTATCTGCTGATCCTGCCGGCGCTGCTGCTGGAATGCGTCTTCGTCCTCTATCCGATCCTGCGTGGCAGCTTGGTAAGCCTCGAGAATTTCGACGGCAGCCTGGGCCTCGACAACTACCGCTTCATGTGGAGCGATCCGGACTTCTGGCGGATGCTCGGCCACACGCTGATCTATACGCTGACGGTCGATGTTCTCGTCCTGGTCGTGGCTCTGGCGGTGGCGCTCTTGATGAACTGGAGCTTTCCCGGCCGGGGCGTGGTCCGCAGCATCCTGACCGTGCCTTGGGCTATCCCCGACGTGCCGGTGGCGATCGCCTTCGTGTTCATGCTCGACCCGAGCTTCGGGGTCTTCAACCGGCTCGTGCGCTTGCTGCCGTTCGTCGATCAGAATCAGAACTGGCTGCTTGACCCGACGCTTGCCATGGCCGCGGTCATCATCGTCACCGTGTGGAAGGGCTTTCCGTTCTATTCACTGGTTCTGCTCGCCGCGCTTCAGAACGTGCCGGATGAACTCTACGACGCGGCGCGCGTGGACGGGGCAGGCCCGATCGGTCAGTTCCTCCATGTCACCATACCCGGCATTCGCGACACCATCGCACTGCTGGCGGTGCTGGCGTTCATTTTCGCCACCCAGCAGTTCACGCTGATCTGGCTGATCACAGGTGGCGGCCCGGTCGACGCGACGACGACGCTTGCGCCGGCGATCTATATGCAGGCCTTCCGCTTCTACAATTTCGGCTATGCCGGCGCGATCGCGGTCGTCGGCTTCTTCATCTCGGCGCTGGCGACGATCGCCTTCATCTTCATTCAGCGCCGGCTGGCGAGGGAGACATGAGGGTAGCCGACAGTTCGGCGTCGCAGAGTGCTGGCGGCGTCCATTGGGCCAGGCTGCTCAGGGTGTGTGCCATCATTGTCGTATGCCTGGTCGTCTTCTTTCCCGTCTACTGGATGCTCCTCTCCTCCATCCAGCCGACGCAATATTCGCTGTCCTTCCCGCCGCCTCTCTACCCGAAGGGCTTGAACCTGGCGGCCTATGCGCAGCTCTTCCGTGAAAAGCCGATCGGGCATTGGCTGGCCGTTTCGACCTTCGTCGCTGCAATCACCGTGATCGCAACTCTGATATTCGTGATTCCGGCCGCCTATGCGCTGTCCGGGCTGCACTGGCATGGCCGCTCGGCATTCGGGTTGCTGCTCCTGTTCACGCAGATCATGCCGGCCGCAATCGTAGTGGCCCCGGTGCTGGCGCTCTATCGCAGCTTCGGATGGACCAACAATCTCACAGCCCTTGCCGTTCTGCACACGGCCTTCGTCGTTCCGCTATGCGCCTGGGTGCTCAAAAGCGCCTTCGACGCCGTTCCGAAGGAGGTGGTCGAGGCTGCCCTCATCGACGGCTGCAACCGACTTTCCGTGTTGCCGCGCGTCTACCTGCCGCTGGCGAAGCCCGGCCTTGTCGCGGTGAGCGTGATCGCCTTCTTTGCCAGCTGGAACGAGTTCCTCTTCGCCTCGACGCTGATCATCGACAGCGACCTCTACACGGCCTCGCTCGGTATCGCCACGCTGATGACCCAGCTCGACACGCCGCTCTTCCAGCTGATGGCTGCGGGGGTAGTGTTCTCGGTGCTTCCGGTGCTGTTCTACATGGCCATCCAGCGCCACGTGCTGCGCGGCCTGACCGCCGGCTCGGTAAAGGGATAGGGGAGTAAAATGCGGATCACGAAGATCGAGACGATCTGGTTCGAGGCGGTCCCGGCAGCCGTTTGGGAGCAAGATAATCCGAAGGCGCGGCAGGCGCTGCCCAACAATCTCTGGGTACGGGTGCATACCGACACCGGACTGTCCGGCATCGGCGAGACCTATTACCTGCCACGGGCGGTCGCCGCCATCATTCATGACGTCTATGCACCGCTCCTCATCGGCCGCGATCCACGCGACATCGAGAACCACTGGCAGAACATGTTCGCGCTGACGAATTTCTGCGGCGTCATGGGCGCCGAGATGCGTGCCATCTCGGCCCTCGACGTGGCGCTCTGGGATCTGGTCGGGCAGATCTCCGGGCTGCCGATCTATGCTCTGCTCGGCGGCCGCAGCCGCGACCGCATCCGCGTCTACAACACTTGCGTTGGCTTCGGAAAATATCCCGACCTCGACGCATGGCTGAACGGCAGGGCAGGAGAGCTTGCGCAGGACCTGCTCGATCAGGGCATCACGGCCATGAAGATCTGGCCGTTCGACCAGTTCGGACCCGGCATTGCGGGGCCCGAGAACGAACGCGGCCAGACCAAGGTCTGGGGCGCCGTGACCGCGGCCGGCACGCGTGGCCTTGGCATCTCCAATGACGACCTTAGGGCTGGCGTGGCGATCGTGGAGGACATCCGCCGAGCCGTGGGCGACAAGATGCAGATCGCCATCGAAGGCCATTGCCGCTGGGACCTGCCGTCATCGGTGAAGATCGCCAAGGCGCTCGAGCCACTTGACGTCATGTGGCTCGAAGAGATCATGCCACCCGACAATGTCGACGCCTTTGTGCGGCTGAAGGCCGAAACGACTGTGCCGATCTGCCAGAGCGAGCGCGTCTTCACGCGCTTCGGCTTCCGGCCGTGGATCGAAAGGGGCGCGATGGACATCGCGATGATGGATCTTTCCTGGGGCGGCGGGCTGACGGAGGGGCGCAAGGTCGCTGCCATGGCCGACACGGCATTCCTGCCCTTTACCTGCCACGACACGATCGGCCCGGTGGCGCTCTGGGCCGCCACCCACATGATGCTTAACGCGCCGAACGGGCTGATCATGGAGATCGTCCGCGGCTATGTCGACGGCTGGTACAATGATGTGCTGGAAGATCGCATGCAGCTTGCCGATGGCAGGCTGACGCTGGCCGACCGGCCTGGACTGGGAACACGTCTTCGCGAGGATCTCTTCAGCCGGCCCAATGCGCGCATCGAAACCACCACCGAAGAGAGCCTGAAGGTGTGGTGATGCCCCCCTTCACCGTGAACTACACGGGCGACTACCTGGACGAGAGCGGCCGGCTCGCCGTGCCGGACATCGCGCTCGACCTTTATGAGGATCTGCCCTTCATTCGGCAGGACTATCTGAGGGACCAGAGCCCTCGGCCGGGCGACACCGGCTATTGGGACAGACTTTATTCGCTGGAGATCACGCCTGCGCAGGTCGAGCAATCGGATGCGATCGTCATCTTCCGGCCATGGGTGAGGGCGTCCGCCTTCGCTGGCAGCGCCGAGCGGCTGACGGTGATCGGCAGGGCCGGCGCGGGATACGACAAGATCGACCTTGCCGCCTGCACCGAGAACGATGTCGCCGTCTTCAACGCCCCCGACACGCTCACCCATGCCACCGCCTCATCGGCCTTCCTGCTGATCCTGGCGCTCGCCAAGCGGCTCAAAGAGCAGGAGGGCCTCGTGCGCCGCGGCCGCTGGGACTTGCAGGCCGCAACAATGGGCGTCGACCTGCCCGGCAAGGTGTTGGGCATTGTCGGGCTTGGCGCCAGCGGCCGCGAGCTGGCGCGCCTTGCCCAGCCCTGGGGCATGCAGGTGATCGCCTTTTCGCCACGCGCCAGGGCTGACGACGCAGCGGCGCTCGGCGTTCGGCTGGTGCCGACGTTGGCGGAGCTGCTGGAAGCTTCGGACTTCGTCAGCCTGCACAATCGGCTCGATGCCACCACACGTGCGATGATCGGAGCGAGCGATTTCCGGCGCATGAAGCGCAGCGCCTATTTCGTCAACGTGGCGCGCGGTGAGATCGTGCGCGAGGCCGAGCTCATAGAGGCGCTCCAGGATGGCACGATCGCCGGCGCGGGCCTTGACGTGTTCGAGCATGAGCCGATCCCCTCCGATCACCCGCTGACGAAGCTCGACAATGTCATCCTGACGCCGCACTGGCTGCCCTCGACGCGCGATGCCGCGCGGATGACGATGGTCTCCGTCGCCGAAGGCATTATCAGCGCGAGCCAGGGGCTGGTGCCGGACAATGTCGTCAACCCTGACGTGCTCGAACGCCCGGGCTTCCGCGCGAAGCTCGCTCGCTTCGCCGCCAACCGCAATTCGTAACCATCCAATCAGGACAGACGATGTTTCGCCCCAATCGACTGAAAGCGCGCATTCGTGCCGGCCAGAAGAGCTTCGGCACATGGTTGCAAAGTGCTTCGCCGGCATTTGCCGAGATGGCCGCTGTCGCCGGCTTCGATTTCATCATCATGGACGAAGAACACGGTATGGGCGGATTGCAGCATGCGGTCGACATGATGCGGGCTGCCGCTTGCACGGACGCGACTTTCATCGTGCGCGTTCCCTCGTCCGATCCGACCTATCTGCGCCGGCTGGTCGATGCCGGCGTGGAAGGGCTGTTGGTGCCGATGGTGGAGACGGCCGAGCAGGCCAGCGCGATCGTCGAAGCCGTACGCTTTCCGCCGCGGGGCAGGCGCGGCAACGCCTTCGATATCACTCGCTCGTCGAGCTTCGGCCTGGTGCCCGATTACTACGGCCGCGCCGACGACAATCTGCTGATCATCGTGCAGATCGAGACTGCGCTCGGCGTCGAGAACGCCCGGGCCATAGCCGAAGTCGACGGCGTCGATGTTGTCTTCATCGGGCCGACCGACCTTTCCGGCAGCCTCGGCATGCCGGGGCAGACCGGCGCGCCGGAGGTGAATGCCGCGATCGAGAAGGCGACGGCGGCGACCCGCGCCGCCGGCAAGCCGCTCGCCACCGTGCCGCGGATCGGCCGCACGGCGAACCAGCTGTTCGACGAAGGCTTTCTCCTCGTGGCGACCGGGAGCGAGATCTATTTCTACCGACTCGGGATCACCGAGTTGATGAAGGAATGGCGGGCTTATAGCGCCCAGCAGGCTGCGCGAGAGGCGGGGAAGTCTGCTTATGGGCGGTAGACCGTTAGGTTGACGCAGGCTTTATGCCACATGACCATTTGGACTGGCGGAGGGGATTTCCAGCGGCCGCAAGGTTGGCTGTTGGCGCTGCCCCTCATCCCCCTGCCGGGGACTTCTCCCCGTAAACGGGGAGAAGAACGACTGCCGTTTTGATTTCGCCAATCGCCGACGTTGCAGAACGAGCGCCTTCATTGCGGCCGGCGTCCTTCTCCCCGTTCTACGGGGAGAAGTCCCCGGCAGGGGGATGAGGGGCAGCGCCAACGCTCCGAGTCTACCATCAGGGCTGCCGCGCCTGAGTCAAGCGTATTGCAGAACGCTCTGGGCTAATGGCCGCTGCCAGCTCCAGACCTCCTCAAAACATGAACCCCGCTGTCCAGCCGCCGTCGACCATCAGCAGGTGGCCCGTCATGTAGGAGTTGGACGGCTCGCAGAGGAATAGGATCCCTTCGGCGATCTCCTCGACATCCGCCGGCCGGCCGAGCGGAACATGCTGCATGAAGCCCGCCATCTGGGCGCGGAACGTGCCGTCTTCACCGTAAAACAGCTTCTTGGTGCCTTCCGTGAGCACGGAGCCGGGCGCGAGCGAATTGACGAGGATGCCTTTCGGTCCAAGCTCCAGCGCCATCGAGCGGGTCAAATGGATCACGCCGGCCTTGGCCGCCACGAAGGCGCTTTGCAGCCGCATGGCGGTGACGCCCACCACGGAGGCGATGTTGACGATACGGCCCCGTCCGCGCTCGATCATCGGCCGGACGACCGCGCGGCTCACGACATAGAGACCGTCCAGGTCGATGGAGACCACGCGGTGCCACTCCTCCTCCGGGAAGGCATCGATGTCGACGCGGTCCTTGAAGGTGTTGACCCCCGCATTGTTGACCAGCACGTCGATCCGGCCGAAGCGCTCAAGCGTTGCTTCGACCGCCCGCTCGGCGTCGGCCGCCTTGCGCACGTCGAGCGAGACCGCCAGCGCGGAGGGCAGCTCGGCAGCGACGCGCTCGGCCCCAGCCTTGTCGATGTCGGCAACCACGATCGAGGCGCCCTCGCGCGCCAGCCGGCGCGCCGTTGCACTGCCGATGCCGCCCGCGGCGCCCGTGATGAAGATGACCTGGCCGGTGAGATCAGTGCGCATGGTTCGTCCCCGCAGCGCCTTCGGATTCAGAAATTGCGCGCATAGCCAGCCGCCCAGCCGCCATCGACATTGATCGTATGGCCGGTCATGTAGCTGTTGTCGGGATCGGCCAGAAACAGAACCGCCGCGGTGACCTCGCTCAGCGAAGCAGGCCGCTTCACAGCCGTATGGCTCAGCAACCGGCCGCTTTGCGCACCGCCTTCGGCATCGAAGGCGCCCACCGACACCGCATTCACCACCGTTGACGGCCCGAGCTCCATGCCCAGCGTGCGCGTCAGCGAAGCAAGGCCTGCCTGTTCGGCCGAGAAATCGGCCAGACCTCTCACCGGCACCAGCCCCGCTGAGGAGAACAGGATGACGACACGCTTCAGCTTCGGCGCAAGGCGCCTGGCTATACGCGTAAACTCCGCCTGTTCGGTTCCGAACGCCTGGTCCGTGCCCGGCAGGCCATTGGCGCCTTTGCTGATAAGGATGAGCAGGAATGGCTCGTCGTCGACGGAGCGACCCAACGCTTCTGCGTCTGCAACGAGATCGATATGCACGACCTCAGCGCCATTTTCAGTAAGCGCATTCCTCACCGCCTCACCGAGTGAACCTTCTCCGCCTGCCATAAGCGCGAGCTTGCCGTTCAGGTCTATGTTCACGCTGTGGCCTCCTTCCCGCTGGACGTCGGCCTGGAAGGGGGCACGGTGCAACCGTACCGCTCGGCCGTTTCGGCCAGGGAAGCCCAGGTCGTGCGATCGATCGGGATGCCGTTGGCGGCCCTGCGCGCTGCTTCGGCCTTCTCCACATCGCCCGGCGCCATCACCTTCTGCCCGGGCTGCGCCGGCTGGCGGCGAAGGTCGGCCAGGAAGGCGCCTACACGAGCGTCGAACGTAGCGAGGGCTTGGAAGATGGCCGGGTTGAGGATCAGGAAGAAATGGCCGATCGGGATGGTTTTGGTGTAGTCGGTGCCCGCCAGCGGATCGATCGTGAAGCCATGGCCCATGCCGGAAAAGGCTGAGCAAAGAATGTCGACCATGGCGGCGAGCCCGGCGCCCTTGTAGCCGAAGCCGGCGCCGCCGACGGGCAGCACGGCCGTCGCCTTGAAGGGATCGGTGGTGACTTCTCCCTGGGGTGTTACAGCGACGTCGGGGGGAAGCGGCGTGCCTGTGGAGCGGCGCAGGAAGATGCGATTATAGGGTATGGAGCTGGTCGCCATGTCGAGCAGCATCGGCTCCTCGCCGGGCGCGGGAACTGCGAAACTGATCGGATTGGTGCCGTAGAACGGCTTCGTTCCCCCGAACGGTACGACTGCGGGATCGGCATGCGTCATACTGATGGCCGCAAAGCCGGCGCGCGCCGCAGCGAGCGCATAGACGCCGGACGCGCCGTGATGCGTGGACCGGCCTGCGGTGACGGCCGCAACGCCGCATTCGCGAGCCAGCGCGATTCCTTCCTCGATGGCGCGGAAGCTGGCCAGATGGCCGAAGCCATTGTCGGCATCGACATGGCCGACCGCAGCCGCCTTCTTCGTAAAGGTGACGTTCGGCGTCTTGTTGACGCGGCCGCCCTCCAGCATCTGAATATACCAGGGGACGAGCCGGACCCCGTGAGTGTCGACGCCACGCGAGGATGCGTCGACGACGGCCCTGGCTACGGCTTCCGCGCTCTCCGAGCTTGCTCCGCCTGCCTGGAGGAGGGCCGCGATATATTCGGACAGGTCCGCCGCGGAGCTCAGAAACCCTTCGATCGGCTCGATCGCCATTGCTCCTCCAATCCTGCTGTTCCGGCCTGGTCGAACCCTCTAGACCAAAAGTCGGAACGGCGCCTCAACAAGATCCCTGAAATTTGCCAGGCACGATTCGGCATCCTGGTCGCTGATTCTTGCAGGATCGTAAGTCAGCAGGCAATCGGCAGTGCCGTGCTTGTCCGGCGCTCCCACGACCAATCGCGCCGGGGCGCTGTCGATCAGTCGCGCCGCCACAGGACGGATGCCGGGCTTGCCGACGAACGATATGGCGAGCCCCGCCGGGCCCTCGTCCTGCGTGCCTGATCGCATGGCCGCAATGGCGCTTAGAGAGGCATCCGCAAGCCCAGTAAGGAATCGCCTCTGGTCGCCGGCGAGCAGGATGACGGTGTCTTTCGGCTCTGGTGAAGGCAAGGCCTGCAGCAGAAACCCTGCTGCCTTGAGGCAAATGTCCTCGCGCGCAACCTCCGCCCGCACCTCGGCGATACGGGCAAGCAAGGCCTCCGCCGCCCCGAATTCGACGGAGACGACGATAGCAGCCGGAACGGGCGCTGTCGCCGATGCCAAGCGCTCGGAACTCTGCGGTTGCACGACGGCCGATCGGATCTCGGCCGGCTCGGTCGTCTTAGCTTCTGGCCGATAAACGGCGATGTCATCGCCGGTGATGCGACCGTTCGGGCCGCTGCCCGAGATGGCCGACAGGGGAACGCCGCGTTCGCGGGCCAGCCGTCTGGCATACGGGGTAGCGACAATGCGCGGCGCAAGCGCGGCGGGGAGGGCAGCCGATGGGGCGGTCATGGCGGCGTCAGTATACGGCACCGATACGGCCGCCCATGGGCACGACAGTGCCCTCGGGCTTCTCGATCGCGAGCCTCCCGGCAACGGGCGCCTCGATTTCGACGACTGCCTTGTCGGTCTCGATCTCTGCGACGAGGTCCCCGCTCTTCACGGCTTCGCCGTCGGTCTTGACCCAGCGCACGATCGTACCTTCGCTGACCGTGAGATCGCCGAACGGCATGGTGATCGCCTCACCCTCTGCCGCGTCGGTGGTGGGAGGAGGGGGATTTGCTGCCGAAGCGGCAGTGGCAGGCGCGTTGGTGTTGGCTGCCGCGGGGGCTGGCGAGGGGACCGCTGCAACAGGGGCTGCCTCGACGCCGGGGAAGCGCCAGTGCCACGGCACCGGTGCGCGCCCCTCTACAACGCCTTTGGCCGCAGCCACGATCTTGTCCGTGCTGACCAGCATCATGCGCTCCAGCGAAGGGGCAAGCGGATGTGATACCGGCTCCGTGTGCAGTCGGCCGACAGGCGCGTCGAGATCGTCGAAGGCGATCTCGTTCATGGCCTGGCCGAGCTCGGCGCCGACCCCGCACATCGCCCACCCTTCATCGACGATCAGAAGCCTGTGCGTCTTGGCAACGCTCTCGGCAACCGTCTTCACGTCGAGCGGCACGATCGTCCTCAGATCGATCACCTCGCAGTCGATGCCCTGTCCGGCAAGCGTCTCCGCCGCTTCCAGGCTGCGATGCACGAGCTGGCCAGCGGAGACGATCGTCAGGTCCTTGCCGGATCTCGCGATACGCGCCACGCCGAATGGCACCAGATGTTCGCCTTCCGGCACTTCGCCTTTCGTCGCGAAAAGTGCCTTCATCTCGAGCATCAGCACTGGATCTGAACTGCGCAACGCGGTTTTCATCAGGCCCTTGGCGTCGGCCGGCGTCGAGGGCAGGCAGACGATCAGGCCGGGCACATGCGCCCAGACAGGATGATAGGCGCCGGAGTGGTGAGGACCGGCGCTACGAACGGCGCCGGCACCGACACGCACGACCATCGGCGCGTTCATCTGATTGTTAGACATATAGCGGAGCTTGGCTGCCTGAAGCACGATCTGGCCGGCGGCCTCGAACATGAAATCGGCAAACATCAGGTCAGCGATCGTCCGCGCGCCAGTCGCGGAGGCGCCGAGCGCGGCACCTGTGAAGCCCTGCTCCGAAATCGGCGTGTCGACCATGCGCTGCGCCCCGAACTCTGCCCACAGGCCTTTGGTATGCGCAAAGGTGCCGCCGCGCTCGCCGGTGCCCTCGCCGAAATAGAGGATCGCCGAATTGCGACGCATTTCTTCGGCGATGCCGTCACGAACGGCGTCGAGCCAGCTCGTGACCGGCCCGCCGGTCCTGGGCCGGTGAGCCAGGGCTTCCGAAGGATTGAGCGGCTCGGCGAAGACATGGTGGAAGGCGGTGGAGGAGTCCGGCTCGGGCGACTTCCGGGCGAACTCCAAAGCTTCCTGCACGATCTGTTCGACACGGCCGTCTATCTTGTCGATCTCGCCGGCGGCAACGGCTTCGAAATCCTCGATCAGCTTCTTGCGGAAGGTCGCAACCGGATCCTTCCTAGCCCATTCGTCGACCTCGGCCTGGGTGCGGTAGGTGCCGGTGACCGGGTCGCCTTCGTGGTGGCCGACGGTGCGGTAGGTCTTTGCCTCGATCAGGGTAGGGCCGTCGCCGCGGCGGGCGCGGTGCACGGCCTCGCCCATTGCCTCGTACATGGCGAGCACGTCGTTGCCGTCGACCGCCACGCCAGGGATGCCGTAGGCGGCCGCTCGGGTCGCGATCTCCGGGTTCAGCGTCGCGGTCTTCAGCGGCGTGGCCGTGGCGTAGAGGTTGTTTTCGCAGACGAACACGACCGGCGCGCGCTGTATCCCCGCGAAGTTGATCCCTTCATGGAAACCGGCATGGTTCGTTGCACCGTCACCGAAGAAAGCGACCCCGATATCGTCGCGGCCCTGGGCGCGGGCGCTCATCCCGACCCCGACGGCATGGCTGATGCCGGCCGCGACAATGCCGTTGGTACCAAACAGGCCGATCGAGCGGTCGTAGAGATGCATGGTGCCGCCGCGTCCGCCGCAGCATCCGTCGCGCTTGCCGAACAACTCGGCCATGAGGATCTTCGGATCCATCCCCTTGGCCAAGGCATGACCGTGGCCACGATGGGTCGAGGTGATCCAGTCGGTAGGCCTCAGATGTGCGCAGACTCCGACGGCGGTCGCTTCCTCGCCGATATAGAGATGGAGGAAGCCGGGCGTCTCGCCCTTGCGGCAGGCGATTTGCGCGACCGATTCGAACCGTCGCAGCAACTGCATCTGCTCGTAGAGCTTGAGGAGCAACGGAACATCGAGATTGCGCTTCGCGCGGCTGGAAGTTTTGCCGGCAAGGGCGCTGTTTGATCGGGCCATTTCCCACCTTCTGCGTGCCAACCATCAACCGGATCGGGGCACATGCTCTTATAATAGTATTATACCGTTATCGGGCTACGCGCAAACGTCACACATGCCGTGGACGCGTCTCTTCCACTTCTTTCCCGGATCAGCTTCGCGGTTTTGTAAACAGTTTCCAATCCGTGGACAACGCCAAATTATTATAATAGCATCACTGATGAATCAGGAGGTCGCTTGCGCTCTGCTGTCTGTAAAGCGCCTTCGATATTTGAGCAGAAGCGCGCCGCGGCACCGGAGGGGCGCGGACGTTTCACATCGATTGCATGGGAGGAGAAAAATGCGAATACGTACAGGTTTCACAAAGATCGGTGTCATGTTCGGGGCATGGCTGCTCGTCGCAGCCGCCGCTCTGCTGTCACCCGCCAACGCGCAGACCGTCGACGAGATCATCTCGCGCGGCAAGCTCATCGTGGCGATCGACACGACGACACCGCCCTATGGTTTCCTCGACGCCGACCTGAAGCCCACCGGCTTCGACATCGAAGTCGCGCAGAAAATGGGTGAGGCGCTCGGCGTGCCCGTCGAGTTCGTCACCGTGACATCGCCCGGCCGCATTCCGGCGCTGCTGACAAAGCAGGTCGATGCCGTGATCTCGATTTTCTCGATCACGCCGCAGCGCGCCATCCAGATCGACTACTCGATCCCCTATGCGGGCCAGTCGTCGGTCGTGATTGCCCCCAAGGGCACGGTCATCAAGGGGCCTGAGGATCTGGTCGGCAAGAAGGTCGGCGTCACGCGCGGCACCGGCGAAGATGGGCTGGTGACCAAAGCTGCCGAACAGCACCCCGGCATCGAGATACTGCGCTTCGACGATTATTCGTCGCTGATGCAGGCGGTGCTTTCGGGTCAGCTCGATGCGGTGGGCGGCGGCGACTATGGCGAAATCTATCTGAAGAAAAGCGCATCCGGCGACGAGTTCGAGCAGAAATATGTGCTCAAATCGTTCTATTTCGGGATCGGCGTGGCGAAGGGCAACGACGACCTGCGCCAATGGATCAACACCTGGCTGATGACGGTCAAGGCAGACGGCACACTCGAGGGGCTGTCGCAGAAATACAGACACCAGCCACTGCCGCCGCTTCCGGTGTTCTAGCGCATCGGACCGAAAAGTGCGCAGCGGTTTTCGGACAAATCCGATGCGTAAACAAAGAGATAGAGCGGCGTGGCGATCCAATTGAACGCACGCCGCTCTAGTCGAAACAGGCTAGGCAGCAACCGATAGCCGGGACCGCCAGCAGTCCCGGCTATCATCGTACGGACGGGAGCTCCATGACAACCGCCCTGCAATTCGGCCCGGTTCTCGTGCATCTCGACAGGTTGCTCTGGGGCCTGTCGCAGACCATCGTCTACGCGGCGCTGTCCATCGTCTTCGGCACGATTGTCGGAATATTCGGAGCCGTTGGTCGCAGCTATGGCCCGCGCTGGCTGTCGCGGCTGATCGGCCTCTATGTCGAGCTCATCCGCAACACGCCGTTGCTCATCCAGCTCTACATCGTTTTCTTCTCGCTTCCGCTGATCGGAATGAAGTTCACGCCGGGGACCTCGGCCGTGATCGCGCTGTCGATCCATCTTGGCGCCTATGCCACCGAGATCCTGCGCGCCGGCGTCGAATCCATTCCTGCTGGCCAGGTCGAGGCGGCCAAATCGCTGGGCTTGAGCCCTTATCGGATTGTGCGCCATGTCGTCCTCGCCCCCGCAGTGCGGGCGGTTTACCCGTCACTATCGGCGCAGTTCATCCTGCAGCTGATGGGTACATCGATTGTCGGCGCCATCGCCGCGGAGGAGCTCACGGCCATCGCCAACAATCTGGTCATGCAGACCTTCCGGAGCTTCGAGGTCTACATCGTGGTGGCTGTCATCTATTTCGTGGCCGTGCAGCTCGCGAGCCTGCTGTTTGCGGGGGTCGGGCGGTTTCTGTTCCGGTGGAAGCAATGAGCCTGCGTGATTTTGGCCCCAATGAGCTGATGTTCATCTTGCTCGCCGCACGCTGGACCATCGTGCTTGCACTGATCGCCTTCATCGGCGGCGGCGTGCTTGGCATGGTGATCGCCGCGCTCCGCGTCGCGCCGGTGGGGGCGCTGCGCTGGCTGGCTGCTGTCTACATCCAGTTCTTCATGGGAACGCCGCTGCTCATCCAGCTCTTCATGGCCTATTACGGCTCGTCGCTGCTCGGCTATCGGCCTGATGTCTGGACCGCCGCCGCGCTCACCTTCTGCCTGAACGGCGGGGCGTTCTTCGGCGAGATCTTTCGGGGTGCCATCGAGGCGATCCCGAAGGGACAGTGGGAGGCTTCCACGGCGCTCGGCTTCCGCTTCCTGCGCACTCTGCGGCTGGTGATCGTCCCGCAGGCGGTGCGGCTGATGCTACCGCCGGCAGTCGGATTCATGGTGCAGATCGTGAAGTCGACATCCGTCGCTTCGCTGATCGGCTTCACGGAGGTCGCCCGCGCCTCGGTGCAGATCAACACCGTCACATTCGAGCCGGTGCTGGTGTTCGGCACTGCCTCGGCGATCTATTTCGCGTTGTGCTGGCCGCTCTCGCTCCTGTCCACCCGGCTTGAAAGGCGGTTCGCCGTCGGTGTCGCGCGCAAGCTCGAGCAGCCGCTCGTGATGTCCGCGTGAGGCGAGGGGCTCAGGCAGCTACGCTCGGACTTTCGCTCCGCTCGCCCAATTTCTTGCAGCTATTGTGACTGCTTTGCAGCTCCCTGCCGTGTGCCGAGCCGCTTCTCCCATCCCTTCGCATGCACGTTGAGATAGGCGTCCGGATCGTAAGGGTGAGCCTCGATGGCCTCGATATTGAGATCGATGCCGAGCCCTGGAGCGTCCGGCAACGACAGATGGCCATTCGCCGGTTCGATCGTCGGATGCCAGGTGACGAGATCACGCGTCCAAGGGTCGTTGAAGGCGTCGAAATGCTCCTGGATCAGGAAGTTGGGAACCGCCGCGGCGAGTTGCAGGCAGACCGCGGTCGCCACAGGTCCGCCGCTCTGGTGGGGGGCGATGTAGCTGCCATGCGCAAGGGCGAGATTTGCGACCTGCAACGTAGGCCCTATGCCCCCAAGCGACATCGGCTCCGGCTGGAATATGTTGACGCCGCCGCCGGCCGCCAGCGTGTAGAACTGGCCGACCGTATCGTACATCTCGCCCGTGGCGACAGGGATTGGCGAGCGGTGCGCAACTTCATGCACGGTCTCCTGACGATCGCGCGACGTCGGCTCCTCCCACCAGTAGATGTCGAGGTCGGCAAACCTCTGCGCGGCTTGCAGCGCCGCTATCTCGGTGAAGCGCGCATGCACGTCGATAAGGATCAGCGTGTCGGCGGGCAGTCGTTCGCGCAACGTCCGGCAGATCTCGTAGGACAGATCGAGCTCCTCGCGGGAAATAAATCCCTGGGCCGTGCCGAACGGATCGAGCTTGAACGCCTTGAAGCCCTTGGCCAGCACAGCCCGGGCTGCTTCCAGGAACGCCTCCGGCGTCCGCTCCGTACGGTACCAGCCGTTCGCATAGCCGAGGACCGAGCCGCGCACGCGGCCGCCCAGCAGCTGATGAATCGGCACGCCGAGGCTCTTGCCGAGAATGTCCCAGCAAGCGACTTCGATTGCGGCAATCACCGTCCTGTGGATGTGGCCGCCGTCGAGCGAGACGCTGTCCAGCAGGCGCTTGGCCAACTCCGTGATGCGGAGCGGATCCTGCCCGACGGCCAGATGCCTCAGCTCGTGAACGCCCGCTTCGGTTGTTCTGATGAAGCCGTTGAGCGTGCCTTCTCCGATGCCGTGGATCCCCTGATCCGTATGGACTTTGACGAAGAGCCAGTTCTTCCAGCCGGCCCCGACGGTAAAGGTCTCGATGTCGGTGATCTTCATGGCAGACGACTCATGTGAGTTCGGCGATACTGGCCACGACCGCCTCGGTCGTCAGGCCATAGCGCGCCTGCAGGGTTGGGACAGCGCCGCATTCGATATACCGGTCAGGCAGCCCGATGCGCGTGACCTTGCGAGCGATGCCGGCATCGAACAGGGTCTCTACCACCAGGCTCGCCAGGCCGCCGACCGCAACATGGTTCTCGGCGGTGACGACGCGATCGACTCCTGCGGCGAATGCTGCCACTGCCTCGGCATCGAAGGGCTTGATGGTCGGCACGTGCAGGACCGCGACCGAGGCCACCTCTTTTGCCAGGATCTCGGCCGCATCCAGCGCACGTTCGGTCATGAAACCGGTCGAGATGATGCCGACATCCTTGCCCTCGCGCAGCTGCCGTGCCTTGCCGATCTCGAACCTGTAGCCCGGATCGAAGACCGCCGGCACGGCGCCGCGCAGGAGGCGCATGTAGACCGGGCCGTGATAGGCGGCGATCGCTTCCGTAGCCGCCTCGATCTCGATGGCATCACACGGGTCGATGATCGTCAGGCCGGGAATCATCCGCATCAATGCGAGATCTTCGATCGCCTGGTGGGTGCCGCCATAGCCGGTGGTGAGGCCCGGCAGGCCGGCGATGATCTTGACGTTGAGGTTCGAATGGGCGAGCGCGATCGCGACGAAGTCGAAGGCGCGCCGGCTGGCGAACACGCCGTAAGTCGTCGCAAACGGAACCAGCCCGGTGCGGGCTAGGCCGGCGGCGACCGCGACAAGGTTCTGTTCCGCCATGCCGATATTGAAGAAGCGCTCAGGGAAGGCATCCCGGAACGGGAGGATATCGGTGTATTTGCCAAGGTCGGCCGTGAGCCCGACAATCTCGGGGCGCTCGTGGCCAAGCCGCGTCAGCGCTCGGCCGAAGGGCGCATCGATGGTCGGCCGTGCTGCGCCAACTGCCTCGTTCTCGCCCATGGCGAGTGTCCTTGCTGGTGCGCTCATTGCAGGGCTCCCACGCTGCGCTCGAAATCGGCGATGATGCCGTCCCATTCGCGGACATCGACACGAAAGAAATGCGATTTCTCGCTGGTTTCGATGCGCGGCACACCCTTTCCGGGCAAGGTGCGGAGCACGATTGCCTTCGGCCGGCCGTCGCGTGCGCGCGCCGAGGCCAGGGCGGCAACCACAGCTTCCATGTCGTTGCCGTCGACCTCGGAAACATCCCAGCCGAAAGCGCGCCACTTGTCCGCAACGGGCTCCATGTCGAGCACGACCGGACCGTCGGCCTGAATGCCGTTGCAGTCGACCAGCGCCACCAGCCTGTCGAGCTTGAAATGGCTGGCCGACATCGCGGCCTCCCAGGTCGATCCTTCCTGCATTTCCCCATCCGACAGTTCGACGAACACCCGCGCGTCGGAGCCGAGAAGCCTGAGGCCGAGTGCCTGCCCGACGCCTTGGCCGAGACCGTGCCCAAGCGAGCCGCCGATCACCTCCACTCCAGGGGTGGTGTCTAGCGTCGACATCTCCAGCCGACTGTCATCGGCGCCGTAAGTGACGAGCTCTTCGACGGGGATGATTCCGGCCTCGGCAAGCGCCGCCCATAGAGCGATCGAATAATGGCCGGTCGAAAGCAGAAACCGGTCTCGCTCTGCCCAGGCGAGATTTTCCGGATCATAGCGCAGCTCATGGAAGTAAAGGGCTGCCAGGACATCCGCTATGCCAAGTCCCTGGCCGATATAACCCTGGCCCTGGCCGCGCGCCATGGTCAGCATATGGCGGCGAAGGTTTGTTGCCCGGGCGCGCAGGGCGGCGATATCGGGCTGGCCGGGGGGAGAGTTGCGCAGCATCTTGCTCAATCCTTGTCCAGTCCGCCCGACATGTTGAGCCGCTCGGCCGTCATATATTGAGGGGCATCGAGTGCGAGCCATACGACTGCATCGGCGACTTCGGCGATCTCGGCGCGGCGGCCAAGCGGAATGCGGCGCGTTCGCTCGTCAAGGAAAGCCTGCAGGTCGTCGCGGCCGTTGACGCGGGCGAGGTCGATCTCGGTCGAACGCTGCATCTCGGTATCCATCATGCCGGGCGCCAGGCTGTTGACCAGCACGCCGTATGGGGCGAGGGCGACTGCGGCCGCACGAGTGATGGAATCGACGCCCGCCTTGCTCGCCGTGTAGGCCGTATAGTCAGGCAGCGCCATGCGCGAACCAGGCGAGGTGATGTTCACGATGCGGCCGGACCGCTGGTCGCGCATCACCCGGCCGGCCGCCTTGCAAGCCATGGCAAGCGCGGTGACGTTGAGAGCAAGCGTCCGGGTCCAGGCTTTGTGAGTCGCTTCCAGAAACGGTTCGATGACGCCATAGCCGGCATTGTTGACCAGGACATCGATCCCGCCCCAGCGCTCGACAACTCTCTGGATGGCTGCTTCCGGCGCACCCTCGAGGGTAAGGTCGGAGACGATCTCCTCGATTTCAACGCCGTGGCTGCGTGCCAGCTGAGCGGTTTCGGCGGTTCCGGCAGCGTTGATGTCGGCAATGCCGACGGCGCAACCTCTTGCGGCAAGCTGGATTACGACCTCGCGGCCGAGGCCCCCGGCAGCGCCGGTCACCAGGGCCCGTGCGCGCCATTTCTGCGTTCGACTAGACACTCGTCTCCTCCCAGCGAATTCGCCTTCGATGTGTTGTTACCGGTACCATATGTCTGCTGTCAATCGTGTCGTTTATGGTGCTGCCATCGTCGCAGACGCTTCGTTTCGGGCGGTAGTCCCGCTGGTCTGGCGGTCCGGAAGCTATTATAATGGGTTAGCAAAACGATATTCGCGCTTATGGATCATCCCGTTTCAACTGTTGATTTTCTTCCGCGGCGCTCGCTCTTGCGCGTCAACGGTCCGCTGTATCGGCAAGTTGCCGATATCCTGCGCGAGCCGATCGGTAACGGGTCGTTTCCCGTCGGCAGCGAATTGCCGAAGGAAGCGGCGATCGCCGAGCACTTCGGCGTCAGCCTTATCACTGTGCGACAGGCCCTGCGTGACCTCGAGGGAGACGGGCTGATTCGCAAGCGCTCGGCCAAACCGGCGGTTGTCGTTGCCCGCAGTCCCTCGGTTAGCCTGAGCTGGAACTTCAAGAATTTCGCCGATATGGCCGCCTTCACCAAGGATGCGCAACTCACGATCAAGTCCTATCGTAAGGAGAAATCGCCCGTCCTGTCCCGCCACCTGGGCGTTCCGAGAGGCGATGCCGGCTATTGCCTGCGCAGCGTTCTGTCCGTAGGCGAACAGAAGAAGGCGCATGTCACGACTTATTTTCCGCCGGATGTCGGCGCACGGCTGAAGCGCGAAGATTTCTCCGACGTGCTGATCTTCCGCTCCGTGCAGAACCAGCTCGGCTTGCGCCTCGTGGTCGCTCACGTCACCGTTCGCGCAGAACTCGCCGACGAGGCGCTCGCCGCTGATCTCGACATAGCGGCAGGCGATCCGATCCTTACGGTCGAAATGCTCTATCAGTCGGCCGATCAACGGAATATCGAGTTCTCGATCGCGCGCCATCCCGCCGAGAAATTCAGCATCACCTGGGATGCGCCGAACAATCTGACTTGAAGTCACAGACAGTCGAGAATCGCGGTATGGACTGGCTCATAAAATTATAATAGCATCATAGCTAGTGGGCCGTTACGGGAGGATCGCAATCGCCGAATCAATTCTTCTGGTGATGAGGGAGCTCAGCCTCACATTGACAAGGCAAATTGGTACCGGTATCAAACCAGAGTCAACAAAGGTGGCGAAGACTGCCGGGAGCGTGCAGGAAACGCAGGAGGAGAAGCTATGAAGATGAGGAATCTCTGCGCGGGATTCGCGGCAGCTGCCGTGATCGCCGCCGCGATCGGTGCGGCACCAGCCGTCCGAGCGGAAGACAAGAAGCCTTACGTTATCTATCTCTCGAACAACTTCGTCGGCAACGACTGGCGCCAGCAGATGGAGCGCGTCGCGACGGTCTCGGTGAACAAGGGACCTCTTAAAGGTCGCGTCGATCTCAAGATCGAGAATGTCGACAACACCGTTCAGGCCCAGATCAACTCGCTGAATAACATCATCAGGCAAAAGCCCGACGCCATTCTGGTCGACGCAGGTTCGGATTCGGCGCTGAATCCGACGATCAAGAAGGCCTGCGCCGCCGGCATCGTGGTCATCAGTTTCGACCAGGTCGTGACGGAGCCCTGCGCGCTGGCGGTCGCCTCCGACTGGGATCGCATTCCGGCGGTGCTGGCCGAATGGATGGTCAAGCAACTCGGCGGAAAAGGTAATGTCATCGTCGATCGCGGTCTTGCCGGCGCGCCGATTTCTGCCCAACTGCAGAATGGCTACGAGAAAGTGCTGTCGAAGTACCCCGACATCAAGATCGTCGGCTACTACAATGGCGAGTACGCGCTCGGACCCGAGCAGTCCGGCGTTGCCTCGCTGCTTGCCGCCAACCCGAAGGTGGACGGCATACTGACACAGGGCTACGGCTCCGGCGCCATTCAGGCGTTGAAGGATGCCGGCCGCCCGATCGTGCCGGTAGTCGGCTTTTCGTATAACGGGTCTGCGCTCGCCTGCGCTCAGACCCAGGGCGCGAAATGCATCCTCGGCTCAAATCCGGCCTATCTGTCATCCGAGGCAATCAAGCTCGCCGTCGACATCCTTGATACGGGCAAGAAGCCCGCGGATCGTTCGGTGTCCGTCAAAGGCGACTTCGTGACCACCGACCCGTTTGAGTCCGAGCTCTATCCGGGCACCAAGATGATCAAGATCAAGATTGGCGAGAACGCCTTTCCGGATCAGCCGCCCGGCCTCACTCTGCCCATCACGCCTGATTGGGTAGAGATCACGGCCGCCGAAGCTGCCGGCACAAAGTAAGTTGGGGCTGTAGGACTTGCCTCCCGGCGCGGTCAGCGCCGGGAGGTCTTTTGGGCAAAGCCAATGGACCTCATCATCGCCAACAGCCTGTCGAAACGCTTTGGCGGTATCGTCGCTCTGGACCGGGTGGAGTTCAGCGCTCGCGCCGGGGAAGTGCATGCGCTGCTCGGCGAAAACGGTGCGGGCAAGAGTACATTCATCCAGATTCTGTCCGGCGCATTGCGACATGACGACGGCGCCATTCTTCTCGATGGCCAGGATTACCGGCCTGCCGATCCGGATGCTGCACGGGCGCGAGGCATCGCCGCCGTGTTCCAGGAGCTGTCACTGATACCCGACCTCACGGTCGAGCAGAATATCTGGTTCCGGCAGGAGCCGCTGACATCCTTCGGCACTGCCAACCGCAGCGAGATCCGGCGCAGGACACTCGAACTCTTCGCAAAGTACCATTTTCCGACCCTGCGTCCTGACCTGGAGGTCAGTCGGCTGTCGCTGGCTGAGCGTCAAATCGTCGAGATTGCCAAGGCCCTGGCCAAGCAACCGCGTGTGCTCATCCTCGACGAAGCGACATCGGCGCTTCCCGCACGGGAGGCCGAATGGCTGCTCAGGCTTACGCGACAACTTGCGGCGCAAGGGCTACTGGTCATCTTCATCTCGCATCGAATGGCCGAAGTCCGGGCCGTCGCCGACCGTCTCACGATCTTCCGCAACGGGCGCACGATCGCGATGCACGAGTCCAGCGCGGTCGGTGACGCCGAGATCGTCTCGCAGATGATCGGGCGCAATCTCGGCCGGCTCTACCCCGAACGGATTTCGACCGCGACCGGACGGGTCGCGCTGAAGGTGAGCAGTTTCTCCAGCGGCAACCGGTTGAAGAACGTCGAGTTCGATCTCCTCGAGGGCGAAGTTCTCGGTGTGGGTGGCCTGCAGGGACACGGTCAGCGTGAGCTGTTCCAGGCGCTCTTCGGCGCAAGCAAGGCGACCGGCAGCATCGAACTCTGGGGCAAGCCGGCCGCCATCAGCAGCCCCCGCGCGGCACTCACCGGACGCGACGGCATCGCATTGGTGCCGGAGGATCGGCGCGGCCAGGGCCTGCTGCTTGCCAAGAGCGTGCGCGAGAACCTTACTCTCGCAGTAATCAGGCGGTTCACGGAAAATGGGCTGCTCAACGGCAGGAAGGAGGCCGCCCTCGTCGGGGAAATGGTCGATTTCCTGCGCATCAAGACCCGGACGCCGGAGCAGCTTGCCGGCACGCTCTCAGGCGGGAACCAGCAAAAGGTCATCTTCGGCAAGATGCTGCTGACCGAGGCGCGGGTCCTGCTGCTTTATGACCCGACCCGGGGCGTCGATGTCGGCACGAAGGGCGAGATCTTCCAGCTCATGCGCGATCTCGCCGCAAAAGGATATGCGATCCTTTTTCATTCCAGTGACATGGAGGAGCTTGTGCATGTCGCCGATCGCGTTCTCGTCATGCGCAACGGCCGGGTCGCGGCGACGCTCGCGGGCGAGCGCATTTCCGAAGAGGGCATATTGAGCGCCGCGATCCTCGAAAGCGAGGCGGCGTGAGGCGATGTCGGTGACGATCGAGCAGGCACAAGCAGGGATCGAGAGCCGGAGCGGTGCTGACTGGCGAGGCTGGGTGCTGGACCGGGCGCCATTCGTCGTGGCTTGCATCATGCTTGCCGTCATCATAGCGATCTATGGCAGCTATCAAAGTGGCGTCTTCACGCTGGACGAGCTCAATCTCGATACTGCGGCAGCCATGACCCTGATGCTCGCCGGCACCGGGCAGACCATCGTGCTGATGCGTGGCGGCATCGATCTCTCGATCGGTGGCATGATCAGCCTCGGCACGGTCATCGCAGCAACGCGCTTCACCGACGACCCCGGGACGGTATTGCTGTGGTCATCCGCGATCCTGGCGCTTGGGCTGGGCATCGGGGCGCTCAACGGCCTGCTGATCTCATTGCTGAAGCTGCAGCCCTTTCTGGTGACGCTGGCGACCTGGTCGATCCTGGGCGGTGTGGCCATGATCATTCTGCCAACGGACGGCGGCAGCGTGCCCGGCTGGTGGCTTGGATTCGGCTATTTGGAGCTGCTTGGTCTATCGAGCCCGGTCTGGATGCTGCTCGGACTTCTCCTGTTCTGGTGGTGGTTCCGGTCGACGAGGATCGGCATCACTATTCAGGCGACCGGCTCGAACGAGAAGTCGGCATTCCTGTCCGGCGTTTCGATCACTCGCGTAAATGTCCTGACATACGGCCTGTCCGGATTGTTCGCGGCGGGCGCCGCGCTTTACCTGACGACACAGACAGGGGCCGGATCGCCGACCATCGGCAAGGACTACATCTTGCCGTCAGTCGCCGCGGCAGTCATCGGCGGTGTCAGCCTGTTCGGAGGGCGAGGACATCTTGCCGGCACCCTCATCGGAGCATTTATCCTTACCCTCATCGGCAATCTCGTCTTCGTGCTCAAGGTGTCGAGCTACTGGCAGCCGGTCGCCTCAGGGGTGATCCTGCTTCTTTCCGTGCTGGCGAGTTCCATCGCCGAGAAGGCGGCTCGGGGGAGGGGGGCGTGAGAGCTTTCCTCGCCCGCAACCGGCTGATCCTGCTTGCCTATCTGGGCATGCTTCTGCTGCTGCTAATTACGGCGCTGTTCTCGCCTGGCTTCCTGTCCGCCTCGAACCTGCGCTCCACAGTGGTGCTCGCCGCTTTCGTCGGCATCGTGGCGCTCGGCCAGACATTCGTCATCATAGGCGGCGGCATCGATCTCTCGGTGCCTTGGGTGCTGAACTCCGCCGCCGTCGTGATGGCGCTGCTTTGCGCGGGACAAAACATGCCGCTTCTCTGGGTGGCGCCGCTGATGCTCGCTGGCGGAGCGCTGGTCGGTTTCATCAATGGCCTTGGCGTCGCGCAGTTCGGGGTTCCGCCGATCATCATGACGCTTGCCGCCAATGTCATTCTGCAAGGCCTGATCCTGGTGCTGACCGGCGGCTCCCCAAGTCCCACGGCTCCCGACCTGATCAAGTTCCTCTCAGTGGGGCGCGTCGGCGGGATCCCTGTCATCGCCCTGATCTGGCTGGCGCTCGCCCTTGTCGCCACAGTGCTGCTCTCCAAAGCCGCTTTCGGCCGGCACCTCTATGCGCTGGGCTCCAGCCCGACCGTCGCCGAATTCTCAGGCGTGCCGACGGCCCGTACAACCGTGCTCACTTACGTCATCTCCGGGCTGACGGCATCGCTCGCCGGCATGCTGCTCACGGGCTATTCCGGCCAGGCCTATCTCGGCATGGGCGATTCATATCTGTTCACATCGGTTGCGGCTGTCGCGATCGGCGGCGCGTCGATCCTGGGAGGCAGCGGCCACTATCTCGGCACGGTCGCGGGCGCGCTTGTGCTGACCATCCTTACCGGTCTGTTGCCGGCGCTCAATCTGTCGAGTGGAGCGCTCCTGGTCGTCTACGGCGCGGTGATCCTGGTCACCGTGTCCATCGGCAGCGAGGCTTTCGCCGGCCTCGGCAGCAGCTTGTGGAACCGCAAGAGCAGGGAAGCTTAGGGGGTTAGCATGGTCGAGATCACATGCGTCGTCGATGCAAAGGCAGAATTGGGCGAAAGCACGCTTTGGGATCCCGAAGCGGGCGTGCTCTGGTGGATCGACATCTGGAGCAAGCTGATCCATCGCTACGATCCGGCGACCGGCAGGGACGACACTTTCGAAGCGCCTGAATATCTCGGCTGCCTCGGCCTGCGGAAGAAAGGTGGCCTGGTGCTGACGATGGCCAGCGGGTTCTATTTCTTCGACCCGGCCACCGGCAAATTCGACGCGATCATCGATCCCGAGGCGGGTCGACCGGAAACGCGCTTCAACGACGGCAAGCCCGACCGGCAGGGCAGGTTTTGGTCGGGTTCCATGTTCGAGGTGCCTGGCAAGCCGGTCGAGTTCGTCGGCGCGCTCTACCGGATGGACCCCGACCTGTCGGTCCACAAGATGATCGACGGTGTCGGCTGCTGCAACGGCCTGGCGTTCAGCCCCGACAGCAAGGTCATGTATTTTTCGGATAGCCATTCGGGTCGGGTGGATGCCTATGACTTCGATCCGGCGACGGGCGACATCGAGAACCGGCGTACCTTCATCGATATGACGGTGACGGGCGGCGTAGCGGATGGCGCGACCGTCGACGCCGAGGGCTGTTACTGGGTGACTGTACCGGTAACCAGCAAGGTCTGCCGTTATGATCCCAAGGGCAAGCTCATGCAGACGATCGTGCTTCCGACCGACCTCCCGACCTGCTGCGAGTTCGGCGGCAAGGATCTCGACATTCTCTACGTGACTTCCGCAGTGCTGAAGCGGCCGAAGGAACACTTTGCAGGCCAGCGGAACCCCGGTGGTTTGTTCGCCATCGACGCTGGCGTGAAGGGCCTGACGCTGCCGCCATTTGCCGGCTGAATGTAATTTGCCGGCCGTTTAAGGGGCGGTGGCTGGAGCGGGTGGCGGGAATTGCTCAGGGCTGGTTTGCGGGCGTCTGGCGGGAGTTGGCTTCAATCCCGATCCTTTGGATCTGATCAGTGCCTTGTCGTGCCTGCCTATCCGGGCATCAGGCTCGGTTCGGCGTCCAGGTCCACCCACCATCGTCAGCATATTCGAGAACTGCGTTGAAGAGTTCGCGCCCACCGGAAACGTCGCCATTGTGAATGCAGGCGATTGACCGCTCCGAAAGCATCCTCAAGGCTTTCGCGAATTGCTCAGGCCCGAGGGTCGCCGCGACCCGGTCCAGAAAGGCGAAACGTGGTGGCGCGAGGAAAATCCTGGCAAGGGCGAGCAACTGCTGATCGGACAAGGACAAGGATGCCCCCCACCACTCCTGCTCCTTGTCCAGCCCGCCAGCCTCGCTCACAACCTGTTCCAGGCCAAGTTCATGCAGCAGGTGAAGAATGGCGCCATCTGAAATCTTACTCGCATCCCCCCGCGGAACGAGAATCTGACGCAGTGTGCCTGGCGGCAGATAGGGGCGTTGCGCGAGAAAAGTGATCTCGGCTGGAGCGGGCCGAATTATGCGACCGCTGCCTGAGGTCGGAAGGCCGGCTGTCGCCCTGAATAAGGTCGTGCCAGCCAATTGACCGGAGCCCGTGAGCAGAACGACGGCCCCGGGGGAGATTGATGCCGAAAGGTCCTTCAGTAGCGGTACGCCGCTCGAGGATAGCAAAGTGAGCCCCTGGTAGGCCAAGCACGCATCCCGCTCGATTATTTCAATCTCGGTCGGCGTGGGCTCCTTAGATCTTTCGAAGGCTTCCACCAGCGAACCCAGCCGAGCAACGACAGCCGCAAAGTTGGAAATGGAGTTGAATTGCGTGACGATCAACGAGAATGCGCTCACCAGCATCGCGAAAGCTGCAGCTGATTGCGTGATGACACCGAACTCGACTTCTCCCCTCATGTAGGCAGGAGCAACGATGAGTGCCGGAATGATCTGGATCATCCAGTTGTAGCCGGTGGTGAAAAAGCTGAGATTCCGGTTGACGCCGACGATCCGACGGAGGTTGGCGACCAATTGGTCAACTCTGTTGAACAAGAGGCGCTGGTGATGCCCCTCATCGCGTGCCAGCATGATCGACTCGGCGTTCTCCCGAACATGAATCAGCGCCGAGCGGAAGTTCGCCTCCTTGTCGAGTTGATCGTAGTTGAGCCTGATAAGCGGCCGCCCGAATATGAGCGTCAAAAGAGTGCCGCAGGCTGCGTACAGCATAGCCACGACAAACAGCGCCGGATCAATCGCCCACAGCACGCCGGCAAAGCTGAGGAGCGTGAGACTGCTATTGAACACCATCAGCACGTATGTCAGCGTTGTGCTGGTGAATGCCTTAATGTCCTCGGCGATCCGCTGGTCCGGGTTGGTCAGTTGGTGCGCCGCGTCGAGCCGGTAATAGCTAGTGTTGGCTAGGTAGAGCGCGACCACGTTTCGGGTCAGGACTTCGCGCCAAAGCAGGCCGAGCCGCTCCTCTGCGAAGCGGGCAATGACGGACACAAGCGTCAACGAAGCGAACACGCCTGTGTAGAAAATTGCTTGCCGGACGAACTCAGAAGTCTGGCGATCGGCGATCGCGCTCATGAAGTTGCGACCTACATAGCTGTTGAGAACGTTCAGGCCATTTACTCCGCACAACATCACGAAAAGCCCGGCGAAGATGAGCTTTGCCTTCCCGCCAACTTCGGACTTCACTAGGTATCGGACGGCGCCAGCCAATCGAGCTGCGACCTCCTTCAATGGGATCTGCTGTTCATCCATGTCGCTCCCTCCCGCCTGTCAGGGGCAGGAATTGCTGGCCAGGACTTAGAACAAGGGGAGGCGAGTCGCCCCGTTAATCCCGGATCATGCCGCTCACGTTGGTTCTCCAATACGGCGATGCCCATCCGCTGCGCACCGCCGCGGACGAGCGCACTCTGCTAGGGGCGATCTTCATAGGTCGATCCCCTTCTGAGAGGACCGGCGTTGAGCTTCACCCGATCGCCCTACGCCCGCTCTTTCGTCGAACGAAAT
The DNA here is from genome assembly GCF_033542235.1 of Mesorhizobium sp. BAC0120. Lineage (NCBI taxonomy): Bacteria > Pseudomonadati > Pseudomonadota > Alphaproteobacteria > Hyphomicrobiales > Phyllobacteriaceae > Mesorhizobium > Mesorhizobium sp. BAC0120. The sequence continues at coordinate 31,312 of NZ_JAWRCU010000009.1, forward strand.
CCTCTTACGATCGACAGGGCTGCAGGAATGAGCAGCTTCTGCGCAGCCGTATCCAACGGACTGCGGATGAGCTGCGTGACGTTAGCCTTCAGGTCTTTCATTTCCAGTCCCAGGGCATCGATCGTCAGCTTGACATCGCGTGCGTCTGCCTGGATTGAGTCGACAGCCATTTTGCGGATCTCGAATGCAAGTTCGAGCTCGGGCCCTGGCTGGGATCGAACAGCGACCAGCAACACAACGGCCGCAATCGCTAGATCGATCAGCGCGATTATAGTTGCCGCCCACACGGCGCCCACGGATGCCTGCAAGCCGTAGAAGCCGGCGACGTTTGCCATTCCGAGCCCGAACACCGCGATCAGCCCTGCCAATGCAACTAGACCGAATCGCCGCAGCAAGAGATTCAGCCAGATCTTGCCGATGAGAAGGTCTGCTTTACGCAGGACCTGCAGGTCACGAAGAAGATTGTCGATCATCGACCAGCCCTCAGCGCCTTCCCAGCATACGACCGATCAGTATCCCAACCAGCAGTGCGCCGACGACGCTCTGGGTCGGATGGGCCGCGATGTTCTTCTCGGCCTCGTCAAAGAAGCCGGTGACCTCACTGACCAACTGATTGAGCTGTTCGAGCAGCTCTCGTTCCTCCGGCGTCTCCTCGGCCGGCTCGACAGGGTTGGCCGGCTCTGACGGCGATATGGCGGCAGCTTCTTTCTGCTCTCGCCGAGGGACCGAAAGCTCGGCTCGGAGCGACTGCAACTCACGCGACACGACCACATCGGCTGCCATACCGGCACCTGTTCACATTGTTGAGCTAGGGCGCGTAAGTTGGGTCAGGATTTCCGCGGAGCCGCACGCTTGAATGCCTCCCAAGCCTCCTGGTTTGCGCGATCGAAGGCCTTGCGCGCCTCTGCTAATCCCGCGCTCAGCGCCACCCAGGAGTCGCTCCCTGCCTGTCTCAGCTTCTGCAATCGTGCTTCCGCCTCCGCAGCCTCCGTCCTCATCTGCTCGAGCGCAGCATCGATATCGGCGCGCTTTGCCGTAGCGACCTTGCCGGCTTCGGCATGCAGCTTATCCGCCGACTCGCCCCAGGCTTTCGCTTGTGCAGCGGCAACCTGCTGGAAAGTGGCCTGTTGCTGTGCGACTTGCTTGCCAACTGTCTCGAAATAGGCCTTGAGCTGCGCCTCGAAGCTGTGCCACTGCGATTCCAGCTGAGCTGCACTGGCCTGCATGGCGTCTTCGCCAGCTTGGGCCTGTGCTTCGACTTTGGTTTGGAACTCATCTCGACGTTTTCTCAAGTCGGCGGCCAATTGCTCGGCCTTGGCTTTTGAATCGGCCTTGACTTGGCCGGCCATGGCCTCAAGCGACGCCAGTGTGGCGTCCATTTCGTCAATTCGCTCCTTCGTCCAGCTCAGGTAAGAATGCATGCTGCTTTGCTCTGGCATGACTGCCTCCGCTTGTGCGACGATTTTATGAATGATGCACGAATGGGGTCCAACTCACCTTGATTGGGATCAAAGCGGTACATCGCCGTTTCCGGGAGCGTGCTCGAAACATATACAGCGCGGTCACAAAGGTCGCGGGCCTGGTGGCCTCTTAGGCTCGATCCGTGGGAGGATTTATGTGGAAATGAACCCAGCCTACATTTCAGCGCTGTCCGCGCTAGCCGGCTCCGCAATCGGTGCTTTGGCTTCGTTCGGCACAACCTGGCTCACGCAGCGTCACCAGGATCGCGCGGAGCGCCTCGACAAGCAAGCATCGCGTCGCGAGCGGCTGTTCGCCGAGTTTATCGACCAGGCGTCGCATATCTTTGTCGACGCAATAGTTCAGGACGGCTTGGATAGCCCGGCCAAATTGGTTCCGATGTATGCCACTATGAGCAAGCTTCGCCTCTTCGCCACGCAACGTACGATTAGAGCTGCGGAGGCGGTTCTGGAGGGTATAGTGGACACCTATCAAGCGCCTCCGACTTTGCCGCAGGCCACCAAACCAGATGGACTCGCAGCGCACGACATCCTGCGTGCCTTCGCGGAATCGTGTCGGGAGGAACTGACGGCGCTGCGATAACATGGCGGCCAGCCGCACAAACGGTCTGGAGATCGAGCCGGAGTGCTGCCGCGATGAGCGCCTCGAGCTTATTCATGCGGCTCGTGTGAAACTGTGTGTTCGGCTAATGATGTTCGACAAGAGGCGAATGGGGAAGGCGTCTCTGCGCTGGAGACCGAAGGATGGTACCTGGTGATGTCATCAAACGCTTTCGGGTGAAAGACGGGGACAAGTTCCGTCTTGCCGACTACGATCCTGGTGACACGCTCGGCCTCGACATCGAGAAGGATCTGGCCCAGCAGTTGCTCGGGGCCGGCGTGGACCGGTTGCGAGGTTTGCAGGAGCAACTCTACGCGGAGGCGCGTTGGTCGGTGCTCATAATCCTGCAAGCGATGGACGCTGCGGGCAAGGACAGCACCGTCGAGCACGTCATGTCCGGCGTCAATCCGCAGGGCTGCCATGTGATCGCATTCAAGGCGCCAAGCTCAACCGAGCTGCGCCACGATTTCCTGTGGCGGACGACCTGCGCGCTGCCCGAGCGCGGCAGGATCGGTATATTCAACCGCTCATATTACGAGGAGGTGCTGGTCGTGCGCGTTCACCGCGAACTGCTGGCCAAACAGAAGCTGCCGAAGAAGCTGATCGGCGACAATATATGGAAGGAGCGCTTCGCCAGCATCCGCGACTTCGAACGGCATCTGGCGCGCAACGGCACGGCTATCCTGAAATTCTTCCTTCACGTGTCCAGGGACGAGCAGCGCCGACGCTTTCTCGATCGCATGGAAGAGCCGGACAAAAAGTGGAAATTCGCAGTCGGTGACGTTGCGGAGCGGCGCTGCTGGACTGACTACATGGACGCATATGAGGATGCCATCCGCAACACCGCGACAAAACATGCGCCATGGTACGTCGTGCCCGCCGATAACAAATGGTTCTCGCGCCTCATTGTGGCCGCAGCCATTGTGGACCGACTGGAGAAGCTCGATCCCAAGTTCCCTCATCTTGACCAGGACGCGTTGAGCGCGCTCGAACGGGCTCGAAAGCAGCTGGAAAGCGAAAATGGCAAGGCCGGGTCTGGCAGAGGGAACAAGGAGAAGGAGGATAGCTCTCGTGCGTGAGGCACCAGGTCACTTAGAAAACGGGCCTGCCCGAATATGAAGACTAGGAAACTGCCCACCGAAGCCAGCAGCCCGCCGGCTGCCCGACGCTCTAATCGAATCGCCGCTGACTACTTGTCGAGCGCTATCCTGCTTTTACTTCTGCACCCGCTCATCCGGCTTAGATGCACGCGGCGGGATGCGGCGGTCCTGTCCTTCGCTGTTCTCTATGCCTGGCTCAGCCTGGTGAACCTTGTCAGTGCCGAGAACCTCCAGCACAAAAGAGTCGTTGATATGTCGTCCCTCAGCTGTGGCGAACTCCTGCGTAAGCCCTTGCCGGAAGCGCTGGTCGCGGTGGGCTGGATCGGAGGGTTTTACGCAGGCCTCAAGAACGATGCGAAAGTGAACGTGCCGGTGTTTTGCGGATAAGGCGGACCAAATCATCGCCCTCTGCCGTGGAAACGAATCCACCAGCGTTATGGTGTTGGTCGAGCAGATATTCCATTCCCGTTAAGCGCCCGAACTCCTTCCAGCTGTTCGACCGCGGTTGCCAGGATGCCGTCTATCGGCGGATGGTCAGGAAAGCCGGTTGCCTACTGACTCGCAACGAGGGTCCGGCGGAAACGCAGGCCTGAGATGGCGAAGATCACACCGCTGATGACAGTCATCGCCACGAGTTGCGGCCAGACGATGTCCAGGCCCGCCCCGCGATAGAGCACAGCCTGGGCGAAGCTGACGAAATGCGTCGTGGGAGCGATCTGCATGATGTTCTGTAGCCAGATCGGCATGGTTTCGAGAGGCGTGCTGGAGCCCGACAGCAGCTGCAGGATCACAAGGATCGGGATGCACAACAGCCCGAACTGCGCCATCGAGGTGGTGAAGGTAGCGATCAGGATGCCGAGCGCCGTCACCGAGAATTGGTACAGCAGCGTTCCGGCCAGGAACAGCCATAGCGAGCCGGCGATCGGGACCTGAAGAACGAGTTGTACAACGGCCTTCATGGACAGTGCGGCCGCCAGCACGATGATCACGCCGTTCGCCCAGATCTTGGCGAGCATGACGTCGTTGGGCGTCACTGGCATGGCGAGCAGGTGCTCGATCGTGCCGTGTTCGCGCTCGCGTATCAAAGCGGCGCCCGTCAATATGACCGACAACATGGTGATGTTGTTGATGATCTGCATTACCGATGTGAACCAGTGCGACTGCAGGTTTGGATTGAACATGACACGGATGACGAAATTGACCGGCAGGTCGGCGGATCCGCTGGCATTGCTCAGGTAGCTCACCACCTGCTGGCCGATGATCTGCTGCAGGTCGCCCACGCCGTTGCCCGCAACGGCGATCGCGGTTGCATCGGCATTGATCTCAATGCTCGGCCTGCGATTTGAAACCAGGTCGGATTCGAAGTTCGCCGGAATTTCGATGGCGAAGATGAAGCGGTTGGAATCCATGGTCGGACCGATTTCGTTAGCCGAAATTTCCTGCGGCTCCTTGAAGAAGGGCGGCAGGATGGCTTCCTGGATGCGCCGCGAAATTTCCGAATGGTCCTCATCGACGATGGCGACGGAGGCGTCATGGACCTCGAGCCTGGCGCCGGTCGCCACCGCATAGACGGCGTAGCTGAAGGTGTAGATGATCAGCACCAGCATCACAGGATCGGCGCGGATGCTGTATAGTTCCTTGACCCCTAGCGCCAAAATATTGATGAGCCGTTTTCGCATCAGGCCTCCTGCTTCCTGAGGATCAGGCTGGCTGCGGCAATAAAGCCGAAGACGAAGGCCGCGAGCATCAGGTGATTGGGCCAAAGGTCGGAGAATCCAAGTGCCTTGTTGAACGTGCCCATGCTGATCTGTTGGAACCATGATGCAGGAAAGGCGAGGCCGATTGCTCTTCCCGCGCCTGAAAGCGAGGAGACGGGAACCAGCAGCCCCGAGAACTGTGACGTCGGGACCAGTGCGATAACCGAGGTAGCGAACACCGCGGCCACTTGCGTGCGGGTAAGGGTCGACACAACCAGGCCAAACGCGGTGGAGGCCCCGAGGTAAACGACGGCGCCAACGATCAGGGCCAACCACGAGCCTGTGACCGGCACGACGAACACGAACAGGGCCAGCACAATCAGGGTCGCGAAGCTGATGAGACCGATAACAAGATACGGCGCCTGCTTTCCGAGCAGGAACTCGAGACTGGTCAGCGGCGTGGAGCGGAAATTGGCGATCGATCCGGTTTCGACTTCGCGCACGACGCCGAGCGCCGTCATGATCGCAGGGATCAAGATCAGCATCATCATGATGACGCTAGGCACCATAGAGTAGACGCTCTTTAGGGACTGATTGTAGCGAAAGCGGGTTTCGATGTTGACGGGCAGGGCCGATGGTTCAGTGCCGGTGCTGGGCAAGGCAGAGCCGTTGCCCAAGTGACGCCCGACCAGCTTGGCAAGATAATCGAGCGTGAGCCCGCCTAAATAGGTGCGGGTGGTCTCGGCCCTGTTCGGCATGTCTCCGTTGATCCAGATGCCGATCTCCGGGCGGCGTTCCCTCAGGAGATCGCTGCCGTAGAGAGGCGGGATTTCGAGCGCGAATTTCAAATCGCCGCTACGCAGCCGTGTCTGTATCTCGTCGGGTGCGGTGATATCGGGCTGCCGGCTCCAGAAGCGCGAGCCATCGAAGCTCTCCAGAAACTCCCGGCTTTCGGGCGATTGGCTCTGGTCGAGGACCGCGAAGCGAAGATGCTCGACGTCGAATGAAATGCCGTATCCGAACGCGAACATCAGGAGCACGGGACTTAGCAGCGCGAAGGCGATGCGCACCGGGTCGCGCATGATTTCGACCGCCTCTCGGCGCGCGCAGGCCCATAGCCGGGTAACACTGAAACCCGAGGCGCTGGGTTTGGCGGATGAGTATGCGGTGATGGTCGGCGCGGACTCAGGTTCGCTTGCTGGCGCTGGCTTCTTGCTGGCGGCGGCCGCGTCCTCAAGATAGGCGATGAACGCGTCTTCGAGCGTCTTGGAATGTCGGGTTTCGGTTAGCGCGCGCGGCGTGTCCGCCGCCAGTACCTTGCCAGCATGCATCAGCGAGATGCGATCGCAACGCTCCGCCTCGTTCATGAAGTGTGTTGAAAGAAAGATCGTCACGCCATCGTTGCGGGAAAGATCGATCAGATTCTGCCAGAACTGGTCGCGGGCCACGGGATCGACCCCCGATGTCGGCTCATCCAAAATGAGCATCTCGGGGCGGTGCTGTACCGCAACCGCAAGCTGCAGCCGCTGGCGTATGCCGAGTGGAAGACTCTCCGGCGAAGTATCTGCCGCCTCCCGCAGCCCGAACCGCTCGAGCATCTCGTCCACGCGCGGACCCTGCTCGGCGGCGGGCAGGTCGAAGAGCTTCGCGTGCAAGACAAGATTCTGTCGGACCGTGAGCTCCGTGTAGAGCGAGAACGCCTGCGACATGTAGCCGACCCGCCGGCGCGTCTCGATGTCCTGCCCGTCCACCGGACGACCGAACAGGGATGCTTTGCCTTCGGACGCAGGCAGCAGGCCGGTGAGCATCTTCATTGTCGTTGATTTGCCGCAGCCGTTGGAGCCGAGGAATCCGAAAATCTCGCCCTTCTCGATGCGGAAGCTCACGTGGTCGACAGCTACGAACGGACCGAACTGCTTTGTGAGCCCCTGGGCTTCGATTGCAGGCGGCCCGGACTGAGGTGCACGCTGTGGTATAGTTAGGCCCTTGTGCTCGCCCTGTTTTTCTCTGGGCAGAAGTGAAATGAACGCTTCCTCGAGAGTCTTTGCGCCGGTGCGTGCCTTGATCTCGGCCGGCGCACCGGTTGCGATGACATGCCCGGCGTCCATGGCAGCGAGCCAAGCGAACTGATCCGCCTCTTCCATGTAGGCGGTCGCGACTATGACACTCATTTGCGGCCGGCGAGCACGGATTCGATCAATCAGCTCCCAGAACTGCCGGCGCGACAGCGGGTCGACTCCGGTCGTTGGTTCATCGAGTATGAGAAGGTCCGGATCGTGGATCAGCGCGCCGCACAGCGACAACTTCTGCTTCATGCCGCCGGAAAGCTTGCCGGCCGGCCTGTCCGGAAAAGGATCGAGACCAGTACTGCGCAAGAGATCGTCGATGCGCGCCTTCCGCTCGGCGGCCGATTGACCAAACAGCCGCCCCACGAAATCGAGGTTTTCGAACACGCTGAGCGTGGGATAGAGGTTGCGGCCCAGTCCCTGCGGCATGTACGCCACGCGCGCATAGCTGCGACGACGATGCGCCCCGTCACGCATATCGCCGCCCAGCGCCCAGACCGATCCTGTTTGGATCTTTCGCACGCCCGAGACCAGGGCCAGCAAGGTCGATTTGCCGACGCCGTCGGGGCCGATGAGCCCGGTCATGCAGCCCCCGGGGATTTCCACTGTCACGTCGTCTAGGGCGACGCTCTTGCCGTAACGGTGCGAGACACCCTCAAGCGAGGCGGCAATCACGGTGCCGGCGTCTCGAGCATTCGCCCTGAGCAATTCGTTCATTTTGGCGGAAGCCTGACAGAAAGCTTGGCGGGCCACACGGCCGCAGGGTCTACGCGAACATACCCGATGCCGCGCAGGCCCGCTTTGACCTGCTCTTCAAGGCCTTTGAGCAAATCGGGTGGCGCGTGAAGCTTTACCCGGAAATATAGCTGTTCGCGCTCCGACTGGGTCTCGACCGTCTTCGGAGTGAACTGCGATTCGGGCGCCACGAACGAGACGGCGGCCGGAAAGACGAATTCCGGAACGGCATCGACCACTACGCGCGCTTCGTCACCAACAGTGAGCCGCCCGGCGACGCTGGCCGGGACGAAGATGGTCATGTAGACGTCCGACAGGTCGAGCACAGTGGCGATACGCCCCCCCGCCGACAACACTGCTCCCGGCTCGACGAGCCGGTACTGCACTCGGCCCCGTACGGGCGAGGTAATAGTCGCGTCCGCGAGGTTAGTCTTAAGTCGATCCACCTGAGCATCATACGCCGCGATGGCGGCACGAGCCTCATCGACCTGCGCGTTAGCCGCCTTGAGGGCCGCGGTCGCACTGTCCGCTTCCTGCCTCCGCTGATCGACCTTTTCGACCGTTCCATAGCCTCTATCCAGCAACTGTGAAGCGCGTTGGAGTTCCTGATTGGCAAAGGTCAGCTCGGCCTCACGGCTCTTGACGACAGCCTGTGCTGCCGCGAAGGATTGTCTCGCTCGCTGTGCCTCGGCTTCCGTTTGATGCAGTGCAGCTTCGAGCTCGGCCTGATCGAGGCGGGCAGCGACGCTCCCTGCTTCCACGATGTCTCCCTCATGCGGAACGATTTGGATCACGCGGCCAGCGATCTTTGTGGCGATGTCGACCTGAGTAGCCTCTACGCGGCCGTTGGTACTGACGATGCCCTCCGGCAAAGCGCCGGCAGCCTGATGTCTCCAGTAGAGATAGCCTCCGCCGCCGGCGAGGCCGAGCCCGATCAGCACGGCAGCTATGGTCACATAGCGCTTGAGGTGCGACTTCTTTACAGGTTTAGCCGGCGGCGGCGCGGGCTGCACCTTCAGCATTGGCTCCGCTTCTGCCGGGGCTGGGGGCTGCGGCTCTTTCGCGTACTTCGCGGCCGGCAGCAGAACGATCGGCGACATGACACGCCCCTTCTATGGTGGGGTTCTCGGCGGCTCTGCTAGCGTGTCTCAAGCATAGCGCCACACCCCGAGGCCGCTTTGATTTGCATCAATGGCCGAGTTCTTTGGAGACGACGATATCGACGACGGATTGATCGATTGCCGGGGGGAGCCAAGCCGGGAATGCGGTGCGTATGTGGAAATGTGCTCGATTCCGTAGTCAAGGACGCGGAAAAGGGGCTCCTAAGTGGCCGATCCACCATCAGTTAAGCCCGCAGTGCGCCGGGAGACATCGCCTCCGCCCACAAAGCCAACATTCGCAAGCCGACACGCGATCATTTCTGGTGAGGGTCCTGCTGCTTGGACTGAATTGCGCCAAGGGCTCGAAGCACCGTCTCAACAGCCTGGCGCGTCAATTCGGGTCGGGCGCCTCGCTCGAGGATGCCGCGCGTCACTTGGAGCCATATGCCGATCACGACGTCTACTGCCAACTCTGGGTCCCGAACGCTCACGCGGCCCTGCACAATTGCCTCGACAATGTCCTTCTTGAGGTTGGTCCGGATACCGCGCGCAAACTCGCTGCGTGACTGAGAACTCTGAACCACCAGCCGCGCCCAGTCAGGGCTCGAGATTGCCTTCTCCAAGAACTGCGTGAAGGCGAAGGAGAGGCGCTCGATCGGATCCTGCAGTTCGAGGCGCGCAGGGGTCAGCACGGCGTCAAAGCTCTCCCCAAGTTTCTCCCCCACAGCCGCTGCCAGTTCATCAACGCTCTGAAAGTGATAATAGAACGTCCCCTTGGCGACGCCGGCTGCCTCCACAACCGCGTCGACCGTAAGGCCCTCGCGAGGCCGATCTGCCAGCAGCATCGTCCCGGCCTGTACGAGTTGTGTGCGCGTTCGTTCCCGCCTCTCGCGTCCGATCTCCGCCCTGCGTGCCAGATCAATGTTTGCCATTCGTCATGCCTCTTGCCTGGTAAGATTGCGCGTTCTCGTGTCGACTATATAGTCGAATTGACCTAACAGTGCAAACTGAAATCGAGCGCCGACAGTCGTCGGCTTCGCGGGCGTCTGGATTGCTCCCGCCCTGGTTCCGGGATGGCGCTTCCGTGCATTGGTTCGCGCGGTCGACGCTGCTTGCGTCGCGCTTGGTGCTTGCCTTGCGCTCGGGGATGATCTGACGCTGCTGCTTAATCGGGCGAGAGGCTTGCAGCTAACAGCACACTGAAGCTGCAACAGGGCGCGCCCGTCCTTGGCGGCGTCCTCACACCGCCTCGTCGGCTTCACTCATTGCGGCAATTGATCCAGATCAACATTGTCCAAACTCAAGCGCGCTATCATACAAGTGACAAGTGGCTCACCGCTGGACATATAAACAAGTATAATAAGCAACGCGCGCATGAATAGCCGCGCGCTCTTGCGTTTTCGCCTAAGAATTTGACCAACTTAGAAATGGCGTAAAGCGGCCAGCCACCTCCATCGTCCAAAAAACGGACGGAGCTTGCTCATGGTCGAGAGCCCTGTACTTGCAATCCTGATCTGGACGCCAAAGCATCAAATACCCCCCGCTAACGACCATAGATCGGGAGACCAGCTCGCGGTGCGGCCGGCTAGGCCTAGCGCTTGCCACGGCTTGGCCCACGCGAACGGCGCGGCCCTTTCTATGCCTGCGTCTCGCCTGACAATCTCCGTCTGCGCGCGAAGCTTGTCTTCCATGGGTCATTTTCCCGTTGCGCGGCGAAATCACCCGATTCTCATATTGACTATATAGTCGAATTGACTTATAAGTTCAAGTCGAGATCGAGCTGGTTGGACGCTCGCCAGACATAGGAGATCACGATGAGACGCCCCGATTCTCAGCGACTTGGAGGCACCATGTGCGGTTCCTTTCTTCGCCGACCTGCGAGTTTCGGCCTTCTTGCCTCGTTGGCGGCGTGTGCTCCTGCGCAACCGGAATCTTCCCAACCGGTACCGAGCACGCCGCCGCCGCCGGTGGGGATCGTCCAGGCCGCGCGCCATCCGGTAACCTCGAGCTACGAGTTCATGGGTCGAGTCGAGGCGACCGATCGGGTCGATCTCGTGGCTCGCGTAAACGCCTTTCTGGAGAAGCAGTTCTTCACCGAGGGAACCGAAGTAAAAAGTGGCGACCTGTTGTACCTCATTGAACAACCGCCCTATCAGGCAGACCTCGCGGCCAAGCAGGCCGCGGTCGCTCAGGCGCAGGCACAGCTTACGAATGCCGACACGCAACTCCAGCGCGCGCAGGAACTCCTCAAGTCCCAAACAGGCTCGGTAGCGCGGCGCGACGATGCCCTAACCGCGCAGCTAAGCGCGGCAGCGCAGCTCAAGGCGGCGCAGGCGGCAGAACGCCAGTCCGAGATCAATTTGGGCTACACCGAGATCAGGGCGCCCATCGGCGGCCGCATCAGCCGTTCGTCCGTAACCATAGGCAACGTGGTCGGACCCATTTCCGGGAACCTGGCGAAGATCGTCAGCCAAGATCCGATGTATGTCACATTCCCGGTCCCGACGCGTACTGCAGTCGATCTCCGGAACCGCTATGCCGCGAAGGGCGGTTTCAATGCCGTCGCGGTCAAGATCCGTCTGCCGGACGGCCGCATGTACGGACAAACGGGCGCTCTCAACTTCGCCGATGTCAGCATTGGCCAGGACACCGACTCCCTCACCTTGCGAGGCAGCATACCTAACCCTGTCCTGCCCGGCGCGCAGCTCGGCGGCACGAGCGTACGCGAGCTCGCGGACGGTGAATTCGTGACCGTCGTTCTCGAGGCGGCGCAGCCCGTCGAGCAACTGACCCTGCCCCGCGAGGCCGTTCTATCGGATCAGCGCGGCGACTTCGTGTACGTGGTCGGTGCGGACAACAAAGTAGAATGGCGTGCCGTCAAGGTCGGGCAGTCGACGGCCGAGACCGCCGTGATTTCGGATGGGCTGAAAGAAGGCGAGCGCGTCGTGCTGGAGGGTGTGCAGCGCGTGAAGCCGGGGATCGAGGTTGCTCCGGCAGCCGCGGATACGACTTCGCCAACCGTCAATACTTCCCCGGCCAGCAGGAGCTGATGTCATGTTTTCCGCCACGTTCATCGATCGGCCGAGGCTGGCTATCGTAGTTGCTCTCGTGACCACCATTGCCGGTGCCCTTGCGCTGATGCGCATTCCCGTCGCCCAGCTCCCTAACATCGTGCCGCCGCAGGTCTCGGTAACGGCTGTCTATCCCGGCGCCTCTGCCGAAGTCTTGGAATCGACAGTGGCGCAGCCGATCGAGTCCAAGGTCCTGGGCGTCGACAAAATGCTCTATATGAAGAGCACCAGCGGCAACGACGGCAGCTATACCCTGACCGCCAGCTTCGAGCTTGGCACCGATCCCGACATCAACACCGTCAACGTGAACAATCGCGTCCAGACGGCTCTGTCGCAGCTCCCGCAGGAGGTTCAGCTGCAGGGCGTAACGGTTCAGAAGAAGTCGTCGTCGCTGCTGCAATTCCTCGCCATGTACAGCGACTCCGATCAGTATGATCAGCTTTTCCTCACCAATACTGCTGTCATCAACGTTCTTGATGAGCTGTCGCGCACGCCCGGCGTCGGGCAGGCGACGATTTTCGGCCGGCTCAAATACTCGATGCGGATTTGGTTCGACACCGACCGGCTGGTAAGCCTGAATCTTTCGCCATCGGACATCATCAAGGCGATTCAGGCCCAGAACATCCAGGCTCCGGTCGGCCGGCTGGGAGCCCGTCCTGTTGCGGACGACCAGCGTCTGCAAATGAACCTGCAGACAGAGGGGCGCCTGACAAATGCCGAGCAGTTCGGCGCGATCGTTCTGCGCGCCAATCCGGATGGCTCGGTGCTGCGCGTGCGCGATGTCGCGCGTGTCGAACTGGGAGCCGAAAACGAGGACACCTACGCCCGCATCAACGGCAAGCCTGCAGTCGGTATCGGCATCTATCTCTCACCCGGCGCTAACGCCGTGAATACGGCGAAAGCCGTCAGGGAGACTCTCGCGAAGATCAAGGATCGCATTCCAGATGGCGTCACGCTCCGCGCAATCTACGATTCCACCGATTTCGTCAACGCGACGGTCGAGGTCGTGCTGCACACGCTTGTCGAGGCGTTCCTGATCGTGGCAGCGGTCGTGTTCCTGTTCCTGGGGAACTGGCGCGCCACGCTGATCCCCATGATCGCCGTCCCGGTCAGCATTATTGGCACTTTCGCGGTACTGCTTGCCTTGGGCTACTCCGCAAACACGGTGTCCCTGCTGGCCATGGTTCTTGCGATAGGCATCGTGGTCGACGACGCCATCGTCGTGGTCGAAAATGTCGAGCGTGTAATGGAGGAGGAGCCCGAGCTCTCTCCGGCCGCGGCCACCAAGAAAGCTATGGGGCAGATCACTGCGCCAATCATAGCTATTACGCTGGTGCTGCTGTCCGTGTTTGTGCCACTCGCCTTCATTCCCGGGATTTCCGGCGAGCTCTTTCGTCAGTTCTCGGTCACAATCGTCGGGGCCATGCTGCTTTCCGCCGTCAATTCGCTTACGCTCTCACCGGCGCTCTGCGGTGTTCTGCTGCGGCATACGGGTACCAGGCGCGGGATCATGGCCTGGGTATCCCGCCGCATCGACAATGTGCGCGATGGCTATGCCGCAATCGTCGGAAAGATATTGCGTCTGTCCGTTCTGTCGCTGGCGCTGGTCGTGGCCTTCGGCGCTGGCGTCTATCTCCTCTCGCTCCGGACGCCGACAGGGTTTTTGCCGGAAGAGGACCAGGGCACCTTCTTCGTCGTGGTGCAGCTGCCGGATGCCGCCTCGGTCGCCCGCACCGAAAAGGTGGTCAGCCAGGTGGAGGGTATCCTGAGGGCCATGCCGCAGATCAAGGACGTGAGCTCGGTCGTGGGCTATTCGTTTCTCGACGAGTTCTCGGCCAGCAACTCGGCCTTCATGATCGCCACGCTCAAGCCGTTCGAGGATCGCAAAGCGGTAGTGGACTCGGCACAGGCGCTGATCGGCAAGACATTCGGGCTGGTTGTTCAGCAGGTCCGCGCCGCCAACGTGCTGCCGTTCAACCTGCCTCCGGTGATTGGTCTCTCCACCACCGGCGGCTTCGAATACATGCTGGAAAGCCTGCAGGGGGCCGATCCGGCGGCCATGGGCAGCACAATGCGCGCTCTCGTCGGAGCGGCCAACGCGGATCCGCGGCTGACACGTGTGTTCTCGACCTACACCGCAGCAGCGCCATCCGTTTACCTCGATATCGATCGCGCCAAGGCGCAGGCGCTTGGTCTTAACATGAGCGAAGTGTTCAACACGCTGCAATCGACGCTCGGCGGCTATTACGTCAACAACTTCAACCTGTATGGGCGCACCTGGCAGGTCAACCTTCAGGGTGAGGCAGCAAATCGGCGAGACGTTGAGGATCTCTGGAACCTGAAGATCCGGAACAGCAACGGCGACGAGGTGCCGCTGCGGTCGATCGCCTCCGTCCGTACGGTAACGGGCCCGCAGGTTATCACGCGCTACAACAACTACCGTGCAGTCACCATCAACGGAAGTCCCGCACCGGGCGTGTCGTCGGGCGGCGCGTTGGCCGCGATGGCGGCCGTCTCGGCGAAAACCTTGCCGGCCGGTTACGCCTACGATTGGAGCGGAACCGCCTTCCAGGAGCAGCGCGCAAGCGGGCAGACCGGCATCATCCTCGGTCTTGCGATCCTGTTCGCCTACCTGTTCCTGGTTGCCCTCTACGAGAGCTGGGTAATCCCTGTTCCGGTGCTGTTGTCGGTCACGACCGGCGTGACCGCGGCCTTTGCCGGCGTCCTGTGGGCGGGTCTGACGCTTGATCTTTATGGCCAGGTCGGGCTCGTCGTGCTCATCGCGCTTGCCGCGAAGAACGGCATCCTGATCGTCGAGTTCGCGAAGGAACAGCGCGAGAGCGGCGCCCCGATCCGAGACGCCGCAGCGAAAGCCGCCCGGCTGCGGTTCCGTGCGATCATGATGACGTCGCTGGCCTTCATCGTGAGCCTCGTTCCATTGGTGTGGGCGAAGGGTGCGGCCGAGGTTGCCCGCCACAACGTGAGCACGCCGGTTTTCGCAGGCATGATCGGTGCCAGCACCATCGGCATCTTCCTGATCCCGATGCTCTATGTAGTCTTCCAGAGTATGCGCGAGTGGGTCCGCGCCAAATTCGGCCATACGAACAAGGAAGATGCGCATGCCGCTATGCACGTCGCGAGGTGAAGGTCGAAACAAAGGTGGAGAGTCCGGGATGCTGGCGCGTGCCGAGGCCCCGTGTCCCGACAATGAGAAGGGAGTCAGCGATGCCGAAGCCGTCCATTCTGCTCGGCCGCTCCCTTGGCCGGAAGCACGGACCCAAATTGTCGAATTGACGAATAGGTCATAGCGACGACGAAAGTGAGGAACTTGAAAAGTGACGCTGGGGGTAGCAATGCTCTGAGTGGAGAGAATGATGGATACGACTGCTGTCGAATTATCGAATCTACTGCCGACTGCAATCCAAGCGAGAGAAAAGCTCGCTCTAGCCGAGGCCGAGAAGGCGGCGGCGGCCTTGCGCCAGAAGGAGAGGGCAGATGCCGAAAAGAAGGCCTTGATCGAGGCGCTGTCAAAGCCCACGGGCATTTCCGAAGAAGAAGCGTTCAAGCGGGCGGCCGCCTTCATCAGCCGGGCGATCGGCGACGGGTTGACCGAAGTCGAGGTCCTCCGCTTTCCCTGCGCCCTCTGCACCGACGACGGACGGGCCATTAACAACCAAGAGCCGGGCTGGGAGACGACGCTAACCGGCCTGCCCAAGGAAATGTACGACTTCTGGCACAAGCACTTGCGGTCGCGAGGCTACAAGGCCAAGGCCGAGGTCGTGACTTTTCCGAACGGGATTCCCGGCGACATCGGGATGACCGTGAGCTGGCTGTGAGCGGACACCGTTAGTCGCGGTCACTGGGAGCGGATCGGCATAAGGCTGAGCCGTAGTCGCACGGAGGATCCACGCTCCGCTGCGTACCTAGCCAAGTGAAGGCAGAACGACCGTGGAACCAGCCGCAAATTCGAATCTCGGCGCACCCGGAGAAGCAGCAGGGAAAAGTGTATGCGGGAGACGTCGCCCACATGAATGTTTGCAAGGGCTGAACTCGAGCGGTCTCGCTTGACCCTTCGGCCAACGTCTTATTCCGCCGCGTGGGGCGAGTTTTGGCTCGGCGATTACACGTCCATTGCCAAGCTGGCGCCCCACCGGAACTTTCCAGAGGGAGTCATCACTATGGATCCAGCGACGATCTCGGCTCTATCGGCGTTAGCCGGCTCCGCCATCGGTGCATTGGTGTCCGTCGCAACGACTTGGCTCACACACCGCCATCTGGGTCACATGCAGCGGCTCATGCAGGAACGCTCACGTCGTGAGTGGGTGTTTGGATGACCCTGCCAAGCTTGTTCCCATGTATGGCACCATGAACAAACTCCGGCTTTTTGCGACTTCGGGCACGATGCGCGCTGCCGAAGCAGCGCTCGAGCGTATCGTGGAGACATACGAGTCGCCTTCGACTGCTCGGGAGGCGCGGAACGCACGAATTACAGCCCATGATATCTTGCGCACGTTCGCGGAGTCTTGCCGAGCGGAGATCATTCACCTACGATGATGTCCGGGGGAACCTTCCATGCCACTCGCCTGCGGTTAGGAGGGGGTCCGCGTGTGCTACGCTCTATTGGCGGCTGTTCATTGTTTTTTGTCGCGCGCCAGCGACGCGATGCGACGCTTCAGGATACCGGAACGTCTGCTGAGGATCATCTTCCTTGGCCTATTCGCAACTCAGCTCACAGCCTGCATCGTGGCATATCCACGTAATGGTGTGCCCGTACGATACATGGCCACAGCCGAAGTGAGTGGCTATCCCGGCCACATACGTGACTGGGGCGATTCCTATGCAAGTTTCCCGACTGATCGGCTCGTCGTACTTCGCGACCAACGGATCAGGGCGGCTAGGCATGACCCATCCATAAGCCTGCGTAAGCTCGATGCGCTGACACTTTCGGGCGGTGGAAGTAATGGCGCCTTCGGTGCTGGAATTCTCGCGGGCTGGGCTAAGGCCGGCACCAGGCCCAAGTTCGACATCGTCACCGGTGTCAGTGCTGGAGCTTTGATTGCGCCATTCGCGTTTCTTGGCCCGGCTTATGACGATGAGATCAAGCAGGGCTTCAGTACAATCAACGAGGCCAACATCTATACGAAACACAGCATCTTCGGCGTGCTGTCGAGCGCTTCCCTCACCAGCAACGCCCCGCTTGCCAAGATGCTCGATGAACACATCACGCAGGACATGCTCGATAAGATCGCTCGAGAGTCAAGCAAGGGGCGGCGGCTCTTCATCGGAACGACCAACCTCGACGCGGATCGGCCGGTAATCTGGGATATGGGTGCCATTGCCGCAAGCAACCAGCCGGACCGTTTGAAGCTTTTCAAGGAAGTCATCCTGGCTTCCACGTCTATCCCAGCCATCTTTCCGCCCGTCGAGGTGAAGGTGACCGCGGCGGGTAAGACCTATCAGGAGATGCATGTCGATGGTGGCACCAGCAACCAAGTCTTTTTGATGCCCGCGGGGCTTAGACTGCGCGAGCTTGAGCAGACATTCCACGCGAGCGTAAAGGCGCGCCTCTACATCATCCGAAACGGCAGGACGACGCCGGAACCAAGCATTGTCAAAGCCACACTGCCCGATGTGGCCGAAAAGGGCGTGTCTTCCCTCATCAAGGCGGACGGGATCGGAGATCTCTATCGACTTTACGCGATCGCCAAGCGCGACGGCATCGACTACAATTACATTGACATCCCGATCGACTTCGCTCTCGAACCAAAAAGCCCGTTCGACGGCAACTACATACGTGCGTTGTACGAGAAAGGCTACGAAATGGGCCGTAACGGCGTGCCGTGGAAGAAGGCACCGCCGGAGTTTTTGAGATGAGCCGAATGGACTGGTGAGCGGCCGATCTGGTCATCACATGCACGCTCCGCCAACCAGGCAAATCGCCCTTTCATAGTGGGTCACGGCGATACTGTGGTGCCGCCTACGAGCTGCTTCATGTCCCCATTTTGTTCTGGCATAGAGCGAAATAGGAGGCCAAGGCTTTCATCCTGCGCCGCTGCGGCGCCGGCAGCAGGCGGATGCTGATCGCAACCGGCGCGCCGCTATGCCAGGCGTGAGCTCGAGCGCAAATACAGCCTCTGATTGTAGGGCGCGAGTCGAGATTTAGGCGACCGGCTATACGGACCCCCGACATGTCATCTGGACCGATACCGGCGCACTTCAAGAGATGTGCTTGGTCGAAATCGGGCATGCGATCGACCTGGCGGCTCACACGGGTTTGAGAGTTGGGGAGCTGATCGAGCTCTCATGGTTGGACGTCGGCCAGGACGCCGGTATTCGGGCGCAAAGTCTTGTGGCGCAAGCTGGAGCGGGTAGCGGGAATCGAACCCGCGCGTTCAGCTTGGGAAGCTGACAGGCTACCATTACATCATACCCGCCTGGGGCCGCTGTTGGTTAGCATGGCTGGGTGCCGATCGGCAATCGCAAGATTGCTTTATCCAGCGCCTGCCGCAGGGGTTAGCGCATCGGCCGAAAACTGCGAAGCGGTTTTCGGACGAATCCGATGCGCAAACAAAGAGATAGCGCGGCGTGGTGGTTCAATTTGAACGCACGCCGCTCTGGCGCGGAAAACGCTCGCGGGGACAACTGCCTGGAATCGCCTGCGCTCAATTCGTTGGCGTCAACGAGTCTTTTTTGGGCGATGCGAACTGGATTGCGAAAACCTGGCCGCCGATGCCCTGCGCGATAGAGGGAGAAAATTGCAGCGGGGTGCAGTGTTGCAGGGCGGCTACCGCCTCGTCCAGGAAGTGCTTCTTCGCCTGTTCGTCACCGGCCACGCTGATGTTGGTCGGCCTTGGCGGCCCGATCAGCGTCCCGTCGCGCTTGAGGCTGAAGATCAGCGTCACAGAAGAGCCCTTCGAATTCGCCGGCGGGTTCCAGCAGGCAAGCAAAGCCTTACCGACTTCGTTCATCGAGTTGAGGGGAGCAGCCGCCGAGAATGATGTGGCGACGAACAGCAGAGTTCCGGAAACCGCGAGCACCTGAGGAAGTCTACGCATCACGCTCTCCATTGCCTGGCCGGCCGAAACCGGCGACAACCTAACGTCACCTCCGCCAATAGAGATAATATGCCGATTTTCGCAGCTGAACAGAATCGAGCAGATTTGATGGTTAAGTGGCGTGATTCGGGCCAGGTCACGCGCGCAATGTCGCTGGGATCCGCGGCCAATCCTCCCGAAGCTTGAAGAGCTGGCTCACAATGCGTATCTCCCGCGGCGCGCAAACAGCAGGGAAAACATGTCGGTAATCACGCGATTTCTCGGCGACACGCCGCTCAGGGTGGCGCTCAAGCTCATCGTCGTCTCGTTCCTCCTGGGCCTCGTGATGAGCGCCTTCGGCTGGACGCCGTTCGACATACTGCAACAGCTGCGCAATTTCGTGCTCCACATCTGGAACATGGGCTTTGCCGCAATCGAGCGCTTCTTCGATTATTTCCTGCTTGGCGCCGTCGTGGTCGTGCCGCTCTTCATCATTCTGCGCGTCCTGAACTATCGTCGTGGTTGAACGTCCGGCCTGCTCCTGTAGCCGAGAGTTATGGCTGCTTCGAATGAAGTTTGTCCGTATAGCAACGATTACGACCGTGGTGTCTTGTTCGGGATAGGCTGCGATTTCAGCTGAATCGTTCGCGACTATCGCGCATTAGCTTGCGAAAACAGCGAAACGCGTACTTCTTCGTTACTTAATTGCAATCTTCGGGTTGTTGCCCTTCGATCGAGCCGGCACTATGACACTAGAGCCTCAGCACCATTGATATTTGAGTCAGGGTGTCTCTATTGGATCAGAGTTTGAAGACACCCGCGTCATATCGCGGCGACTTCGTCATCAATAACCGCACGGTTCTTGCGATCGCCGTGCCGATGACGCTGGCTTATCTTACCACCCCGCTGATCGGTCTCGTCGGCACCGCGGTTGTCGGTCACATGGGCGACGCGGCCCTGATCGGCGGGCTGGCGGCCGGCGCCATCATCCTCGATATCGTCTTCAATACCTTCAATTTCCTGCGGTCCGGCACGACCGGACTGGTCGCCCAGGCTTTCGGGCGCGACCACCCCAAGGAGGAGAAGGCGGTACTGTTGCGCGCTCTCGCCATATCGCTCGTCATCGGCGGCGCGTTTGCCTTGCTTGGGCCGTTGGTTTCGATGATCGGCGGCTCCTTCATGGCGGCGGAAGAGCGCGTGCTCAAGGCGATGGACACGTATGTCCGCATCAGGCTGCTTGGCGCGCCCTTCGCGCTCGCGAACTATTCCATCCTCGGCTATGTGCTCGGCCGAGGGGAAGGGCGGCTCGGCCTCTTGCTCCAGGCGATCCTCAACGGTTCAAATGTCGCGCTTGCAATCCTGTTCGGCCTTGTGCTCGGCTGGGGCGTCGCGGGCGTGGCCTGGGGGACGGTCGGCGGCGAATTGATCGGCCTACTTGTCGCTATTGCAATTCTGGCGCGGCGCTTCGGCAACTCGGCCTGGCCTTCCCGCAGCCACATCTTCGAGCCGGCCTCTCTGTTGTCCATGATGGCGCTCAACCGCGACATCATGATCCGCTCTTTCGTTCTGCTCGCCGCCTTCGCCCTCTTCACGCGCCAGGGGGCGCAACTCGGGACGCTGACGCTTGCAACGAATTCCGTCTTGATGAACTTCTTCTTCGTGGGCGGTTATTTCCTCGACGGGCTGGCGAGCGCCATCGAGCAGTTGGCCGGCCGCGCCGTCGGTGCCGGAAGCGAGCGCGCATTCCGCAAAGCAATTTCGATCACATTCGTCTGGGGATACGTGCTCGCCGGCATTGCGACCTCCATTTTCCTGGCCTTCGGGACCAGCCTGGTTGCGATGATGACGACGGCCGAGGAGGTCCGCTCAGAAGCCATGAGCTATGTTCCTTGGGCAGCATTCACGGTAATGAGCGGCGTGCTCGCCTGGGAGATGGACGGCATCTTCATTGGCGCAACCTGGTCGCGCGACATGCGCAACATGATGATACTGTCTTTCGTGGCTTACTGCATTGCGCTGTTTCTGCTGGCGCCGACCTACGGCAATTATGGTCTATGGGCGGCGCTGCATGTCTTTCTGTGGACGCGCGGCTTCAGCCTTCTGTCGCGGCTTCCGGTCAGGGCACGCAACGCGTTTTCGTAGATCGTGATCCCGAACCGAAGGCACCGCAGCAAGAAAGTTGCGGAGTTTTTCGGGATAAGATGACGTTTCGAAAATCAGGATGTCAGTCGAGAGGCGTCACCGCCCAGCGGTCAAGTCCGCTGTCGCGAAGATCGCGGATATTGGCGACCTTCTCCCTGTCGCAGGCCTCCGCGAGGCCTTTCACAATGCGGCCGGGGAGCGACGGCCCGGCATAGATCATGCCGGTATAGAGCTGAACGAGATCGGCGCCGGCGCGGATCTTTTCGATCGCAGACTCGGCGGAGTCGATGCCGCCCACTCCGATCAGCGCCATGTCGTTGCCCACCAGCCGGCGCATCCGCGCGAGTGTTGCGGTCGAACGCCTGAACAAGGGCCGCCCGGAAAGGCCGCCAGTCTCCTCGCGATATGTTCTGCCGGTGAGGCCGGAGCGGGAGAGCGTGGTATTGGAGACAATGATGCCGTCGATGCACTTTTCGGTCGCCTCGGCGGCTATGTCGGCGAGTTCCGGCTCCCCGAGGTCCGGCGCGATCTTGAGGAAGACCGGCACCTTCCGGCTGGTCGAAAGAGCCTCGTCCCTTGCGGTCATCACCTGCGTGAGAAGCTCGCCAAGCGCCTCGCGCGACTGCATCGCCCTGAGACCCGGCGTATTGGGGGAAGAAATATTGATCGTGAGATAGGAGGCGACGCCGGCAAATTGGCGCACACCGGCGGCATAGTCCGCGATGCGATCGTCGCTATCCTTGTTCGCGCCGATGTTGACGCCGACGATTCCCGCCCGCGCGCCGCGCGCTTTGAGGCGCTTGAAGGCACGGTCATGCCCCTGGTTGTTGAAACCGAGCCGGTTGATGACCGCGCCGTCCTCGGCAAGCCGAAAGATGCGTGGCTTCGGGTTGCCGGGCTGCGGCCTCGGCGTCACGGTGCCGACTTCGGCGAAGCCGAAGCCGAGCTTCAGCAAAGCGTCCGGCACTTCGGCGTTCTTGTCATAGCCTGCCGCCATGCCGAGCGGGTTGGCAAAATCGAGCCCGGCGAGGCTGACCTTCAGGCGCGGGTCCGTCGCCGGCGTCGGGCAAAGCGGCACGCCGCTCTTCAGCGCTGCGATGGAGAGCCCATGCGCCGTCTCCGGATCGAGCGCAAAGAGCGCGTTCCGGCCGAGCCAATCGAGAACGCTCGTCAACGGGCAAGCTCCGGGAAGACGTGCTTGCCGTCGGTACCGAGCGGCAAGGGCTTCACCCATGCCACCGCGGATAGCGGCAGCGGTCCATAGAGATGCGGAAACATTGCTCCGCCGCGCGAGGGCTCGTAACGCAAAGCGTCGCCGAGCGCCCGCCCGTCTACCGCGATCAGCAGCAGCCGCTCCTGTCCGCCAAAGTGCCGCGCCGCCGTTTCGGCGACCTGATCAGCGGTCGAGAAATGGATGAAGCCGTCGCTCCTGTCGACCGGAGCGCCGTCGAAACGGCCTTTCGCCTCCGCTTCGCGCCAGAGGTCTTCGGGGCAAATCTTGTAGATCGTCGAATGCATTGTCGCGCTATAGCACGATCGCAAAAACTTGCAGACTTTTCGGATCGAGATCATGCGACAAACACAGGATCGGAGCAGGATGAATAGCTCCGCCCCAATTCGTCCTGCTCAATACCCCGAGCAAGTTTCAGCGGTTGAAGGGAACGGTGCCTCCCGCACCACGTTTTTTATCGCATTTCCGGCACAAAACCGGCGTAGACTGGATTGGCTTGCCGGAGGAGGCTGTCATGCGGTCGGTCGTTTTGCTTGTCCCAATCCTGCTCTTTGCCTGGCTTGCCGGATCGGCCAGCGGCGCGGAGGAGCGCTATAGGCTCGAGAGAACCCAAAACGGCTATGTCCGTATGGATACGCAGACTGGCCAAACATCGATCTGCCAGGAGCAGGGCAACGAGCTCATCTGCAGGGCAGCAACGGAACAGGGAGGCAGCGCTCCGAAGGACGAGATCGACCGATTGCAGGCCAGGCTCGATGCGATGGAATCGCGCATCGCCAAGCTCGAGGCGCGGCCCGCCGTTCCCGAGGCCCTGCTGCCGACCGAGCAGCAATTCAATCAATCTATGGACTACATGGAGAAGTTCTTCCACCGCTTCATGGGCATCATGAAGGACTTCGGCAAAGAAAAGAACGGTCCGGAAGCTCAACCTCAGAAGACGTGACGTCCTTGTCTTAAATCTTTGCAATTCGCGATTGAATCCCTCGGCTTGATCGCGCCGAGAATCGGCGCATAGTTCGGCGGGCACCCAAGGCGCAGCGATGGCGCCAGGGGGCTTACGGGAGGGAATGGTTGACGACTGGCTATAAGTTCGTCATCGCCGACGATCATCCGCTGTTCCGCGGCGCGCTGAAGCAGGCCCTGGCTGGGATTGCCGAGCACACGGAGATCCTCGAAGCCGGCGATTTCGACATCGCCAAGTCGCTGGTTACGGCAAATGAGGATCTCGACCTCGTGCTGCTCGATCTCACCATGCCGGGAGCGAGCGGCCTCTCCGGCCTGATCGCGCTGCGCGGGCTAAACCATTCCGTTCCTCTGGTGGTGATCTCCGCACATGACGATCCGGTCACGATTAGGCGTGCGCTCGATCTCGGCGCCTCCGGCTTCATCTCCAAATCCGCGAGCATCGAGGAAATCCGCAGTGCCGTCCAGGCGGTGCTGACAGGTGGCATCGTCTCGCCCGGCAATATCGAGCTCGGCACCGAGCGCGACCCGGAGATCTCCGACCTGATCCGCCGACTGCTCACCCTGACACCGCAGCAGACCCGGGTCCTCGGCATGCTCGCCGAAGGCCTGCTCAACAAGCAGATCGCCTACGAGCTCGATGTGTCCGAGGCGACGATCAAGGCGCATGTGTCGGCGATCCTGCAGAAGCTCGGCGTCGATAGCCGCACCCAGGCCGTGATCCTGTTCGCAAAGATCGGCACGGATCCATTGCAGGTATAGAGCATGACCGCGAAAAGCTGCAGACGCCAGAGCATTTTGCAACCAAGTGGAATCACTTGGCGTTGCACAAAAGCAGCAAAAACAATCAGATAGAGCATAAGCCCGGATTTGTCCCGGGGATCAGCCATTCTTATCCAGCGCGGCCAAGATTCGATATGCGGCCTTCACCCGCTCCGCGATGGGATAGTTCTTGTTGGCCAGCATCACTATGCCGACGCCCTTGGCGGGAATGAAGGCGACATAGGCGCCGAAACCGTTGGTGGAGCCGGTCTTGTTGATCAGCACGCTATCCCGGGGCGGCAGCGGCGGAGAAAGCCGCTCGGCTCGATTGGGCTTAAGCGCCATGTCCCTGGAGTTCCCCGCGAGCAGCCGGGCGAGATCCGTCGGATAGGCATACATCTCCCACCCCAGTCCCTGCACCATGTCGCCCACCTCGTAGTATCCGGTGTGCGTAGCGGCGATGGCGCGTCCCAACGTTTCGTCCAGCTCCGCGCCGCTCATGTTTGCTTCAACGAAGCGGAGCATGTCGGCCGCCGTTGTCTTCACGCCATAGGCTTGCGAGTCCAGAACGCCCGGCGTCACCCGAACGGGCTTGCCATGCCTGGAATATCCGTAAGCGTAGTCGCCCATCCGGTTTTGCGGAACCCTGATGTAGGTGCTGGTCAGGCCGAGCGCGGGGAAGAGCTTCTGCTGCATCAGTTCATCGAAAGGCTCGCCCATGCTTCTGGCGGCCAGATAGCCAAACAGGCCGATGCTCGGGTTCGAATATTGCCGATGCGTTCCTGCGGCAAACGCCGGTCGCCAGCTTCTGAAATACGCGGTCATCTTCTCCTGATCGGTGACATCGTCCGGAAACTGCAAGGGCAGGCCGCCCGCCGTGTAGGTCGCGAGGTCGAGAAGACTGATCTTGTCGAAGCTGCTTCCGGAGAGAGCGGTCCAATGTTTGCTCACCCTGTCCGAGAGAGACAGGTTGCCGAGCGCCTCGGCGTAGGATGCAAGCGTTGCGGTGAAGGTCTTGCTGACCGAGCCGATCTCGAAAATGGTGTCGTTGCCGACCTTTTGCCCGCTCTCCTTGGACGCGACGCCGTAGTTGAAGACATACCGCTCGCCCCGCACCGTGATCGCCACGGCCATGCCGGGAATTCCATTGTCTTTCATGACCGGCCCGACCGCGGCCTGGACAAGGTGGGCGAGCTCGGCCTGGCCGCTGCCCTCTGCGGCATACGCGCTTGTGCTGAAGGACAAGGAAACGCCCGCGGTAATTCCAAGCCCGGCTCGCGTTCCGGTTTGCAGGGTGGCAGCCGGGACAGCGAACAAAGCGCCGGCAAGCACCTGCCGGCGTGACAATAGCCTTGTCATTCCTATCTTCCCCTCCGATTGGTGCAGGATAGAGAGTCGGCCGCGGAGCCCGCGAGTTAGGGACCTCTGGCAAGGCACTATGGCGGCTGCATTTCCCCTGGGCAAATGATCAATTCTGGACTGAGCCATGAGAAAATGTTGGGCTTGGAATCGCCGACAGCTCGGCATTGAGCATGCTTGACAAAAGGCTGCTCGAGACGCAGCCCATCGGCGATTACAGCTTCGTGAGCAGAGCAACGACGATGAAAGTGGACTTCACTGATCTTCTACTTGCGTTCGAATTCGTGAGCTTCGACGGAAGCGGCGTGAACAGGGCCTATCTGTGCAGAGAGACAGGCAAGATCTATTGGAAATCGCAGTGGGACGATGATGTCGAAGAACTGCCGGACGATCTCGGGGCTCCCGCGAAATACCTCGCCATTCCGGACAAGAGACAGCTCGATCTCGGCAAACCGTGGTGCTGAAATTCGCGCGCGACCACCTGCCGGACGACTACGATAAAGTCTGGGAGATTTTCAGCCGGTCAGGTGCCTATTCCCGCTTCAAGGACCTGTTGGCGTACCGGCACGCGGTTGATCGATGGCACGCCTTCGAGCAGGAAGCTACAGAGCAGGCTTTGAGGGACTGGTGTGAGCTTCATGAAATCGAGGTCGGCTGACGCGGAGCTATCGCAAAAGAACGCCCTTATTCCGCCGCTACCGCCATGCGCCGCACGCGCGTCATCATCGAGCGCAGTGCCGCCGGCTTGACCGGCTTGTTGATGACGGGCACGTCCATCGCCTGGGCGGCGGCGCGGACCTCGCCTGAACGGTCGGCGGTGATCAATATAGCGGCCGTCTCCGCGCCATGGATCGCGCGCAGCTTGCGGATAGTGTCGAGGCCGGTCTCGCCGTCGAGGTGGTAGTCGGCAAGCACGACGTCCGGCGCCGGCAGGATAGCGCGCTGTGCTTCGAACGCGGCCGAGCCCGCGAAAGTCCAGACCCGGCAATCCCACCGTTCGAGGAGCAGGCGCATGCCGTCGAGGATGCGCGGGTCGTTGTCGATGCAGAAGACTGCAAGCCCGTTGAGCGCTGCACCGGTATGCATCTCGGGCCTGGCCGCGACTGTTTGCGCGGGCTCGCACGCAGCCGCCGGCACGATGACAGAGAACTTCGTGCCCTTGCCTTTCTCCGAGAAAATCCTGATCTCGAGCCTGAGCACGCGCGCGATCCTGTCGACGATCGAGAGGCCGAGCCCCAACCCCTGCGCTTCGCGCGCGCCTTCGTCGAGGCGCGTGAACTCGCGGAACACGGTGCTGAGCTTCTCCGGCGCAATTCCGATGCCGGTATCGATGACCTGCAGCTCGACCAGCTCGCCGCGCCGGCGCACTCCGACGAGCACCCGACCCCTGCGGGTGTATTTGATCGCGTTGGAGACGAGATTCTGGACGAGGCGGCGCAAAAGGCTGCGATCCGTGTTCACGGCGATGGAAGAAGGAACGATGCGCAGCTCGAGCTTCTTTTCGGCCGCCATCGGCATGAAATCGGTCTCGATCTGCCGCATCAGCCCGCCAAGCTGGAACACGCTTTCAGACGGCTTCATGGCGCCGGCGTCGAGACGCGAGATGTCGAGCACTGCTCCGAGGATCGTCTCGACCGATTCCAGAGAGGACCCGATCCTCGTCGCCGCCTCGCCGACTTCGCCCTTGCCGGCCTTTTCCATGAGGGACGCGCAATAGAGCCGCGCCGCATTGAGGGGCTGGAGTATGTCGTGACCTGCTGCGGCAAGGAAGCGCGTCTTGCCGAGATTGGCTTCCTCGGCAAGCATCTGCGCCTGCGCGAGTTCCTCGTTGACGCGGGTGAGTTCGGCCGTGCGGCTCCTCACCCGCTGCTCCAGCGTCTCGTTGATGCGTTTCAGCGCGAGGTCAGCCCCCACACGCTGGGTAATGTCGGCATAGGTGGCGACCAGTCCGCCGTCCGGCATCGGATTGGACCTGATCTCGATGATGCGGCCAAGCGACTTCAGCTCGATCTGCCAGGGTCGTGCATTGAAATCCGTCAGTCGATCGAGCAGCGGAGCGATGGCATCGTGCCTGAGGTCGCCGCGTTCGGCCAGGAAGCGGAGCATATGGTCGAGCGAGACGCCCACCTGTCCCATCTTGTCCGGCAGGTCCAACAGCGCGCGATACTGCCTGTTCCAGCAGGTCAAGCGGAAGTCCTTGTCGAGGACGGTGATACCTTGCTCCATCTGGTCGAGTGCGATCTGCAGCAGATCGCGGTTGTGCTGGAGCGCCTCGGTAGCATCGTCGAGCAGGCGGAAGGCGTCCTTCGCGGTCTTGTCGTGCCGCTGGAAGAGCAGCGACAGGATCAGCCGCGCCGAGGCCGAGCCGACGGCGCTCGCAAGTAGTTGCTCGGAGAAGCGGACGAGATCCATGCTCGCGGGCTGGTTGCCGGCGAGCTTGCTTCCGCCGATGCTCGTCTCGAAGGTCTGGAACGAGCGCTCCGTCCGCTCTACCCCTAGAAATCGCGAGATTGTGTCCTTGAGGTCGTTGACCGTGACCGCGGTGCGAAAGCGCCGGAGCGACGGCACCGGATTGGCGTCGCGGGGCACGAAGATCGAGGCCTGGATGCGTTCCAGCGGGAGCGAAGCGCGCGACAGCGAGCCGAGCACGAAGAACAGCGTGTTGATCGCCAGGCTCCACAGCACGCCGTGGTTCAGCGGTTCGGCAACCGTCCCGAACAGGGCTTGCGGCCTGAGCGCTTCGATGCCGAAGAGGCCCTCCGTCAGCATCGATGTGTCGGGCGCGGAAAGCGACGGCAGCATCAGTGTATAGAACCAGACCAATATGCCGGCGGACATTCCAAGGACGGCCCCCCGCGCATTGGCGCGGCGCCAGATGAGGCCGCCGAACAAGGACGGCGCGAACTGCGCGATCGCCGCGAACGACATCAGCCCGATCGAGGCGAGGTGGGCATCGTTGGTGCTCTTGCGGTAGTACAGGAAGGCGACGAACAGGATGACGAAGATCGAGGCACGGCGGATGTTGAGGATAACGCTCGACCAGTCCTCGTTTTGGCCGCCGCTATGCTTGAGCAGCCGCCGCATGAAGAGCGGGATCACCAGATCGTTGGAGATCATGATCGACAGTGCCACGCTGGCGACGATGACCATGGCGGTTGCGGCCGAAAGCCCGCCGATGAAGGCGGCCATGGCAAGGAAATCGTAGCCATTGAGCAGCGGAAGCGACAGCACGTAGAGATCGGCACTGGTACGCTCGCCCACCTTCGCTGCGCCGGCGAAGGCGAGCGGGATGACGAACAGGTTGATCGCCACGAGATAGACGGGAAAGACCCAGCTCGCGGTCTTGAATTCGCTCTCGCTGCGGTTCTCCACGACGGTCACGTAGAACTGCCGCGGCAACATGATGACGGCGAAGCCGGAAAGGATCGTCGTTACAACCCAGGTGCCCAGAGAGGTGCGATACTCCACCGCCGCCTGCACTCTCGGGCTCGCCATCACCGCATCGACCAAGCCGGCCGGCGAGCCGAACAGGAAGAAGGTTGCCGTCGCGCCGACGGCAAGGAAGGCGGCGAGCTTGACGACCGATTCGACCGCGACCGCCAGGACCAGCCCATCCTGGTGTTCCGTCGCATCGGCATGACGCGTGCCGAAGAGTGAAGCGAATATCGCAAGCAGGATCGCGACCATCAGCGAGATGTCGTTGGCGAGCGGATCGAAATTCACCGGCATTTCCGAATAGTGCTCGACCATCAGGCTGACCGAGCCGGAGATCGCCTTGAGCTGCAGCGCGATATAGGGAATCGCGCCGATCACCGCGATCAACGTTGCGATCAGGCCGACATGAAAGCTCTTGCCGTAGCGGGCGCCGAGGAGGTCGGCGATCGAAGTGATCTTCTCGGCCTTGGCGAGCCGGATCACGCGCTGCAGGAGTGGCCTGCAGAACACGAAGACGAAGATCGGTCCGATATAGATCGTCAGGAATTCCGGGCCGCGCTCGGAGGCAAGGCCGACCGAGCCGAAGAAGGTCCAGGAGGTGCAGTAGATGGCGAGGCTGAGCGCATAGATGTAAGGCCGCGGCTTGCCGGCGCCGTGCGCGGCCGCACGGCGGTCGCCAATGCTCGCGATCGCAAAGAGCAGCGAGACATAGGCGATCGCGATGAGCGCGATAGCCAGGCCCTGCACGCCATTCCTCCCTTGACGTTGGCCAAGAACAGCTCCCTGGCGATGCTTGCTCGCCTGAAACTGTCATCCGAGCCGCACAATAGCGCCTCTCGCTCAACCGTGCCAATCGGCAGATCAACCCTAAGTCCTTCTTTCACGTCGCAGCCTTTTTGCTATGGTCGCCACGGCAGAGGTTTTGTCATGGCGAGATTCGCGATGCGCGGTCCGTTCGGCTTTTGGGAGGATACGATGCTGAAGGAATTCCAGGAATTCATTGCCAAAGGCAACGTCATGGACCTTGCCGTCGGTATCATTATCGGTGGCGCGTTCGGCCTGATCGTTAATTCACTGGTCAACGACATCGTCATGCCGATCGTCGGCGCGATCTTCGGCGGCTTCGACTTCTCGAACTACTTCCTGCCGCTCTCCCACAATGTGAATGCGACCTCGCTGGCAGAGGCGCGCAAGCAGGGCGCTGTGTTTGCCTATGGCAACTTCATCACGGTAGTCATCAATTTCCTGATCCTGGCATTCATCATCTTCCTCATGGTGAAGGCGGTGAACACGCTGCGCCGCCAGATTGAGCGGGAGAAGCCGGCTGAAAAACCCGCAGCGGCCCCGCCGGAAGATGTTCGGCTCCTCACCGAAATCCGGGATTTGCTGGCGAGGAAATAAGACAGGCGACATTTTCTCCTGCAAATTGCTGGCTGGGAGGCAGTTGGGATTACCGCGGATAGGCCCGCGGGACAGCGCCCCCCTCTGTCCTGCCGGACATCTCCCCCACAAGGGGGGAGATTGGACGGCCGCGATGATTTCGCCGACCTGCAGCGTTTGCGATTGTTGAAACCAACGATGACAGCCAATCTCCCCCCTTGTGGGGGAGATGTCCGGCAGGACAGAGGGGGGCAACGTAGGGCGCCAGGTCTTCCGATATCTCGGAAGAAGAAACGCCGCTACTTCGGCGTCTCGCCTCCGCCTGCACCAATCGATCTTCCTCGCCTAGCACCAGCCAAGCCGCTATTCGAACTTCACCAGCGAAATCCGGATCATGCCATGAGCATTCTCGATTCCCTCAGGGATGAAGCACGTCGCGCGCCGTCGAGCGGCATTGCGGCCGTATCGGCATACGGGCGTGGCCGGCCAGGCATTATCCCGCTCTGGGTTGGCGAAGGCGATCTCCCGACGCCGGGCTTCATTTCCGAAGCCGCTGAGAAGGCGCTGCGCGACGGTGAGACCTTCTACACCTATCAGGGCGGCATTCCGGAGCTGCGCGATGCGCTTGCCCGCTATCACACACGCCATTTCGGCCGGGCCTTCTCGAGCGAGGAGTTCCTGGTCGTCGGCGGCGGCATGCAGGCGATCCAGCTTGCGCTGCAGGCGACGGCAGGGGCCGGGGATGAAGTCCTCTATTTCTCGCCGGCCTGGCCGAACTTCCCGGCTGCGGCCGAGGTTGCCGGCGCACGGGCGATTCCCGTCGCATTACAGCGCTCGGGCAATGGCTGGTCCTGCGACGTCGAGCGCCTCACGGCCGCAGTCACCAGCCGCACGCGGGCGATTTTCGTCAATTCGCCGTCGAACCCGACCGGCTGGACGGCCGATCATGAGACTCTGAAGGCAATCCTCGATCTCGCCCGGCGCCGCAACCTCTGGATCATCGCGGACGAGATCTATTCGCTGTTCCACTACGGCGGCAGCCGAGCGCCGTCTTTTCTTGACGTGATGGAGCCGGAGGATCGCATCCTCTTCGTCAATACCTTCTCGAAGAATTGGGCCATGACCGGCTGGCGCATCGGCTGGATCGGCATTCATCCGTCACTCAAGACGGTATTCGAGAACCTGATCCAGTATTCGACGTCGGGCGTTGCGCAATTCATGCAGCGCGGCGCGGTCGCTGCCCTCGACAATGGCGACGAATTCGTCGCGGGCCAGATCGAGCGGGCGCGGCAGGCCCGCGATCTGGTCTGCGATATTCTCGGCAGAACGGGGAGGGCGCGCTTCAGCGTCCCGGCCGGCGCCTTTTACCTGTTCTTCTCGGTGGCGGGCATCTCCGATTCCCGGCAGGCGGCGCTCCAGATCATCGACGAAGCCAATGTCGGTCTGGCGCCCGGCACCGCATTCGGAAAAGGCGGCGAGGATTCCTTCAGGCTCTGCTACCTCCGCCGCCTCGACCAGGTCGAGGAGGCCGCGCAGCGCCTGGCAAAATGGATGATGGGCTGAAAGGCGCGGCGTCGGTGCCCCCTCCCCACAAGGGGGAGGGGGGCACAAGCGCCGCGCTGTTCACGGCAGCGCAGTGCCAGTGTTGGTCGCGGGACAGGATGCTGTCCAACTCGCCTCTTATTTCTCCACCACCCATACCGCCATCGAGCCCTGGCCCCGGTTGTTCCAGAGATAGTAGGGCAGGGCGGTGAGTTTTGCCGGTTCCTCGGCCGGCGGCTCGTCTCGGTAGAGCTTGCCCTTCCAGTCGTCGCCGCGAATGCGCGAGGCCTCGGCTGTGAGCGTCACCACGCCGTCGAAGAGATCGTTGCGCTGCTCGACCCTGATGTCCGACTGCCGCGGCAGTTTTAGCCGCTGCACCGGCCCGCCGGGATTGTCGGTCTCCTCGACACAGTAGAGGAGGGGGCCACGCTTCAGCGCCACGCGCCCGAGATCCGCGCGCACCGACGGAT
This sequence comes from Mesorhizobium sp. BAC0120, assembly GCF_033542235.1. Taxonomy (NCBI): domain Bacteria; kingdom Pseudomonadati; phylum Pseudomonadota; class Alphaproteobacteria; order Hyphomicrobiales; family Phyllobacteriaceae; genus Mesorhizobium; species Mesorhizobium sp. BAC0120. Next base: position 63,478 of record NZ_JAWRCU010000009.1, read on the forward strand.
GAGCGTACATCCGCTCAGGCGGCATCGGCAGTTCGAGCTGGACCGTATCGCCTCGCTGCCAGCGCCGCGCGATGGTGAGGTAGCCGTTGACGCTGTTCGGCTCGACTGCGACGGCTTCGCCGTTGACTGATGCCTTCGCCCCGCGCGCCCAGCCCGGGATGCGCAGCTTCAGCGCAAATTCTGCCGACGCTTCCGGATAAACCTCTATGCAAATGTCGCCGGACCAGGGATAGCTGCTCACCTCGGTAAGCAGCACCTTACCGGATTTCAGCGCGACCTCGGTGGAGATCCCGCCATAGAGATGGAAGGCAACCGCATCCTCGCTTGCGGAGACGAAATAGCCGCCCACCGAGGCGACGAGCCGCGAGGCGTTCATCGTGCAGCACGGGCAGGTGTGCCAGAGCCAGCGGCTGTGCCGGCCGTCGCTGTCGAGCGGATTCGAGTAGAAGTAATGCTCGCCGTCGCGGGAAAGGCCGCCCAGCGCATTGTTGAACAGCGCCTGCTCCAGGACGTCTGCATATTTGCCGTCGAGGTCGAGATGCAGCATGCGCTGCGCCCAGAAGATCAGCGCCACGGAGGCGCAGGTCTCGGCATAGGCTGTCTCGTTGGGCAGGTCGTAATCCTCGGTGAAGCCTTCGTTCGCCGCCGCCGGTCCGAGCCCGGAGGTGATGTAGATCTTCGACGACATAACGTCCTTCCACAGCACCTCGCAGGCGTGTTTCAGGCTGTCGTCCTTCAGCTCGGCCGCGAGATCGGCCATGGCCGAATACATGTACATGGCGCGCACTGCGTGGCCAACGACCTTGTCCTGCTCGCGGACGGGCTTGTGGGACTGGTTGTATTCGTAGCTCTTTGCCCAGAATTTCTTAGGGTCCTCGCCGCGCGCGATTGCCTCCTGGTCGAAATAATGCGGCTGCCTTCCGCGCTCGTTGATGAAATAGGTGGCAAGGTCCAGCTGCTTCCTATCGCCGGTGAGCCGGTAGAGGCGGATCAGCGCCAGCTCGATCTCCTGGTGGCCACAATACCCGCGCTTCTGCCCCGGGCCCGTGCCGAAGGTCGCGCGCACATGGTCGACATAGCGTTCCAGAATATCGAGCAGGCGCCGCCGGCCGGTCGCCAGGAAATAGGCGATGCCGCCCTCGATCAGGTGGCCGAGATTGTAGAGCTCGTGATTGTCCCGCATGTTGGTCCAGCGGTTCTCGGGCTCGCGCTGCAGATACCAGCAGTTGAGATAGCCGTCCGGCGCCTGCGCCTTCTCGAGGTCATCGATGATCTTCTCGATCTTGGCCTCGATGTCCGGGTCGCGCCGGTGTGAAAGCGCATAGGAGGCCGCCTCGATCCATTTGCCAACATCGGAATCCCAGAACACCTGCACGGTGAAATCGTGGTCGTTGCGCGGAAAGCGCAAGGGCGGCGGCGGGTTCGGCAGGGTGAGCGATTCCAGAATGCCGTGAGCGCCAAGCTGGACATGCTGACTGGGGATCGTGCGTGTCAGCACCGTCTCCAGGCGCTCGCGCCAGAACTGGCCTTCGAGATGAACGTCCACGAAGCGCACCGGTAGAAACTTGCTCATTGCTTATCCTTAAGTGTCATCGCCCAGTCGACTCCCGCACCACCAGCGAGCAGGGACGGCGCTGCAGGCCACCGAGCTTCTCGCCGGAGATCATGTCGATCAGTCGCTCGCCGGCCTCGCGGCCGAGCGCCTTCAGGTTCATGTCGATGCTGGTGAGCGGAGGGCGCGCCGCAAGCGTCATCACGTCCCAATTGTCGAAGCCGACGATCGCCACGTCGGAGGGGACGTCGAGCCCCCGTTCGCGCAGCGCGTCGGCCGCGCCGCGCGCGATCTGGTCGTTGCCGCAGAACAGCGCGTCGGGGCTCTGGACCCTTCCGTCGAGGAGCCGCGCCACAGCCTCGCGGCCCCAGGCTTCCGACCAAACGCCCGGCAGGTAATAGGCATCATCCCGGGGGAGCCGGGCCGCCGCGAGCGCCGAGAAATAGCCGGCGCGGCGCAGCCGCACCGCCTCGAAATGCTCCGGCCCGGTGATGTGTGCGATGCGCTTGCGCCCCAGTTCCGCGAGATGTTGGACTGCCAGCACCGCGCCCCCTTCGTCGTCCGGAAGCAGCGACAGCGCGTCGGGATCGTCCGCATGGCTGAAGACATAGACGATGGGCAGGCCGTGCGCGAGGGGACCGATCGGCGGACGCTTGTCGGCGCGGCGCGCCGTCACGACGAGCCCGTCGACCCGTTTGCCGAGAAGCGATTCCACGTGCTGTGCCTCAAGCGCCGGATCGTCCGTTGCGTTGCACATGAAGACCTGCATGCGGCGGTCGGTCAGGCATTCCTCCAGCCCTTCCATGATCGGCATGGTGAAGCGGCCAAAGGAATCGGTGGAAATCAGCCCGACGGTGAAGCTCTGTTTGCGGTGCAGGCTCTGCGCCAGGCTGTTCGGTCGAAAGCCCAGCTCCTTGGCGACGGCTATGATGCGCTCGCGGGTTTCGAGGGCCAGATTGCCGCCTTTGTTGAGCGCCTTGGAGACGGTGCCGATGCTGACGCCGGCATGGCGCGCCACGTCGCGGATGGTCGGCCTCAGCCGCTCCGGTCCAGTGACTTCCGCGCTACTCTTCGTCTCGTCGTCCATCACTTCACCGCGCCGCTGAGGAAGCCGGAGACGTAGTAGCGCTGCAGAAGCACATAGATGGCGACGCAGGGCACGATGGCGATGATGATGCCCGCCTGCAGCGCGCCCCAGTCGACCGTGCCGAAGCGCCCGAGCCGGACGGCCACCAGCATGATCGGCACGGTGAACGAGGTCTCCCTGCCCATGAAGATCAGCGCTGCGATGAACTCGTTCCAGGACTGGATAAAGGCGAACAGCACTACGGTCACCATGCCCGGGCGTACCGCGGGCAGAAATACCTTCAGCAGCGCCTGCCAACTCGTGCAGCCATCCATGATGGCCGCCTCTTCGAGCTCGCGCGGCACGGACTCGAAGTTATGGCGCATCAGGTAGATGCTGAAGGGCAGTTGCAGGACGGTGTGAACGATTGCGAGCCCGACATGGCTGTTGGTGAGGCCGAGCGGGGCGAACATCAGGTAGAGCGGCGTCAGCAGCGCCTGATAGGGGATCATCAGGCTGGCGAGCAGGAACAGGAAGATGGCTTCCTTGCCGGGGATGCGGAAGCGCGCCAGCCCATAGCCGGCCGGCACGGAGAGTGCCAGGCAGAACAGGATTGTCAGAAAGGCGACCGAGAGGCTGTTGAAGACATAGGTCGGCAGGCCTGCCTGGTAGTTGTAGACCTTGATGTAGTTCGCCAGGCTCAACGCGTGAGGCAGGTAATTCGGCGGCACCGCCACGGCCTCCTGCGGCGTCTTGATGGAAGCGAAGAACGAGACGACCAGCGGAAACATCATCATGGCGATGATAACGAGGCAGACCGCAGCCACCAGGTAGCTGCTGCGGGCTTTCGCCGTGCCGAGAGCAACGCTCCGATTGGCGGTGAGCTCGTGGGGGATCGCCGTCATGTCCGCTCGCCTCGCCTGGTCAGCACGATCTGCGTCGCCGTGCCGAGCACGATGATGACGGTGAGGATCACCGAGAGCGCCGAGCCGTAGCCCAGTTTGAAGAAGACGAACGAGTTCTGGTATATCCAGTACACCGACGTGAATGTCCGCCCCTGCGGTCCGCCATTCGTCATGATGTAGAACTGCTCGAAGGCAAGCATGGAGCCGATCGCGCTGATCAGGGTCGCCAACACGATCGTGCGGTAGCTGAGCGGCAGCACGATGCGAGCGACGCGTTGCCAGTAGCCGGCGCCGTCGATCATTGCCGCCTCATTGATTTCCTTGTCGATGCCTTGGATGTTGGCGACGAACAGGATCATGCCGAAGCCGACCACCTTCCAGACCACCGAGATGATCACCGCCCAGAGCGCCAGATCGGCTCGGGTGAACCAGACGATCGGCTGCGACAGGATGCCGAGGTCGACGAGCACGCGGTTGAACAATCCGACCTGCTGGTCGAACAGCCACCACCAGAGCAGGCTCGACGTGCCGAGCCCGATTACCACGGGCAGGAAGATGACACCTCGGGTGAGTTTCTTGAGCGGCGTGTTCTCGGCGGTGAGCAGCGCCGCCAGGAAGCCGAGCCCCATGAGGATCGGCGTGATATAGAGCGTGTACTTGATCGTGAAGAGCAGCGACGTCCAGAAGGTCGCGTCGTTCCAGGCCCGGACATAGTTCTTGATGCCGTCGAAACGGGCGCCGCCGAGCAGCGACGCATTGGTGAGCGACAGCCAGACCAGCCGGCCGAGCGGATAGGCGACGAACACCGCCACAAAGAGGATCGCCGGCGCAAGATAGAGCAATCCGACATATTTGCCCTTGACTGCGTTCATGGCTGCTCTTGGTCCCGACATCGGCATCTTCGATGCCGGCGCGGCATGCCCCCCTGCCGCGCCGGTTGGCGAAGCCGCCGGCCCCCCCGGAGCCGCGGCTTCGTCCGGTATCACTCGCTGGCGATTCCCTTCATCGCCTCCTTGGCCTTCGCGACCGCACCCTTGACGTCGCCCTGGAACACGGCGGTCTGGATCATCTGGATCCATGGGCTCGAATTGCTGTTGACCATGTCGTTGAAGTGGAAAACCCAGGGGACATAGCCGAGGCCGATCGCTTCGGCGGTGGTCACTACGCGGGGGTCCTCGAAATACTTGTTCTTGGAGAGGTCGGCGCGCGAGGGCAGGATGTTGTTCTTGGCAAGCCCCTCGAGCTGCCCCTCGTCGCTGAGCTGCCAGGCGATGAACTGCTTGGCGACGTCGAGATTCTTGGAGCCCTTCGGAATCGCGACCACGTCGCCGCCGACGAAAGCCGACTTCTCGCCCGCCTTCAAGCCTGGCAGGAAGGTGACGCCGAAGTTCATGTCGGGCACGTCGCGCTTCAGGTCGGAAATCAGGAAGCCACCGGCGCCCTGGATGCCGATCTTGCCTGTCTTGAAGTTGCCGACGAAGTTCTGGCCGTTGTCGGCTTCCGCGCTCGCGGGGATCAGACCCTCGCTCCACATATCACGATAGAATTGCAGGACCTCCTCGACGCCCGGGCCCTGCAGCGGTTCTTCATCCGCGGTCTTCGGCAGGATCTTGGCGCCGCTCGCCACCATCATGGGCGACATGGTGAAGATGTTGCAGCCGGGGCAGGCGCCGGAGAACCAGAAGCCGTAGGTGTCGCCGCCCAGCGCACGGATCTTCTTCGCCGCCTCATGGATCTCGTCGAGTGTGGTCGGCCCCTTTTCGGGGTCGAGCCCGGCCTTCTTGAACAGGTCCTTGTTCCAGACCAGCACTGAAACGTCGGGCGTGAAGCCGGTGCCATAGACCTTGCCCTCATAGGTGGCTAGGTCCTTGTAGGCCTGAGCGACCTTGGCCTGGTTCGGATCGGCGTTCAGGAAGTCGGTCAAGTCTTCCAGGAACCCGGCACGCATGAAGTCCGGCATGTAGATCAGGTCGAAGGAGATGATGTCCGGCACGTCGCCTGCCTGCACGCCGGTGGCAAGCTTGGTCACCATCTGGTCGTCCGGAATCACCGTGAGCGTGATCTTGTCGTCGTGCTTCATGTTCCAGAGATCGACGAGGTGTTGCGCAGCATTGGCGCCGCTTGCGCGCACCCACATGCTGAGTTCGGCTGCAGAGGCGGCGAAGGCCCCCGCGGCAAGCATCGAAACGCCGAGCGCAAATGCGCCGGCAAGCTTCACCAGTCTCATGACTTCCTCCCAGTTTGCTGCCGGCTTCCTCTTCCCGGCAAAAGCTCCCCTTCCGCCGGAGACGATCCCGGAGGCGTTTTTGGCTTAGGAAAAGCTTTTCCTTACTCTACACGAGTCGATTTTGCCGACAAGAGGGAGATATCTTCAAAAAAGAAAGGGCAGCGCTGCCGTTTCAGGCGCGCTGCCCCCTTGCGGCCGCCGGAGCCCCCCTCTGTGGCTCCAGCGCCCCCCGCAATGAAACTTCACATCACCACGACCTTGGTACCGATATCTACGCGCTCGAAGAGGTCGACCACATCCTCGTTGCGCATGCGTATGCAGCCGGAAGAGACATTGGTGCCAATCGTCCAGGGCGCATTAGTGCCGTGGATGCGGTAGAGCGTGCTGCCCAGATAGAGCGCCCGCGCGCCGAGCGGGTTTTCAGGACCGCCGGCCATCATGACTGGAAGCATACGGCCTTTGGCGCGCTCACGCGCAATCATCTCGGCCGGCGGGCGCCACTCGGGCCACTGGGCCTTCCGGGTGATCTTCTCTGTGCCGCTCCAACCGAAGCCCTCTTTGCCCACGCCGACCCCATAGCGCCGCGCCTTGCCACCATTGAGCACCAAGTAAAGGAACTTCTCGCCGCTGTCGATGATGATGGTGCCGGGCTTTTCCTGGCCGTCATAAGCGACCTCGCGCGGCAGGAACTTCGGGTCAAGTTTCCGCTGCATCTCCTGCTTGGTGTACATCTGCGGCTGCGGCGGTACCGCGGCGGTCTCCACCGCGTCCGGCTGCGGCTGCCATCTGACACGAGGATAGGTCTGCGGCGGCAGCTGTTTGGTTCTGGTCTGCCATCCACTGGTCCTGGTTCCCGAGCCGTAGGTCTGATCGGGTATCTGCCTCGTTCGCGCCTGCCATCCCGAAACGGGGTTGCGGCGAAGCTGCATCACCCAGGGCGCGGCGAGGTCGGGGCTGACGATTACCGGCGGACGCTCCGCATAGCGGTCGCTCGCTTCAGCGGGCAGCACTGGGGCGGCAACGGCCGCGGCCAGGCCAAGGAACAGGGGAAGTCTCATCGAACGCACTCTGGACTCTATCGTCGGATCCACCGGGCAGAGGGAATGCGCCCAGCTTCGTGAAGCATGTTGGCGGAGCGGCTGCAACTGAAAGGTGAACGGAAATCGCTAAAAAGTCAGTTTGTCAGTAAAGCTTCCGGTGTGGTTACCGCCCGGTTCAGGAATCTGGTAAAGCCGCCGTAAATCATGCCGGGAGAGGACGATGGAAGCACAAAGCGACGGGCTGATCGCCGGATCGGACGGCGTGCTGCGCTGCGCCTGGGGGAGCAGCGACGAGCTTTATCGCCATTACCACGATCGCGAATGGGGGCGGCCGGTTGCCAGTGATCAGCGGCTGTTCGAGAAGATCTGCCTCGAGGGCTTCCAGTCGGGTCTTTCCTGGCTGACGATCCTGAGGAAGCGTGAGAATTTCCGCGAGGCATTCGCCGGCTTCGATTTCGAGCGCATCGCCTCCTTCACGGAGAAGGATGTCGAGCGGCTTCTGCAGAATGCCGGCATCATCCGTCACCGCGGCAAGATCGAATCGACCATCAACAATGCGCGGCGTGCGCGGGAACTCGCCGACGAGGCCGGCTCGCTCGCGGCCTGGTTCTGGAAATTCGAGCCCGAAGCGCATCAGCGACCGAAGCTGATCGACCGCGCCACGCTGATGACTATGCCGAAGACCGAGACCTCGACGCTGATATCGAAGGAACTGAAGAAACGCGGCTGGAGCTTCGTGGGCCCCACCACGGTCTATGCCTTCATGCAGGCAATGGGCCTCGTCAACGACCACCTCGAGGGCTGCGTGTGCCGGCGCGAGGTGGAGGAGGAAAGGGAGCGGTTCAAGCGTCCGGGGTAGGGAGGCATCGGGGACAGTTTACTTTTTTCCGCAGAAAGGCTGTGCCGTTTCAAAGCTGGCGCGAGCGGAAAAAAGAAAACTGTCCCCCGCGCACTGCCTCCAGCGCGGGTGCTGACGAGTATCCGGTAAACATTGCCGGGCCTCAGATCGGGCCGGTCGAGCCCAGGAACCACATTCCCGCCAGTGCTACGGCCACGGAAGCGACGACCGGATAGATGATCAGCACCGCGGCGAGCAGCGTGTTCACCGGACTGTAGATGCGTTCGTCGAGTTCGGACGCGTCGAACGAGCCAGGCTTCAGCTCGGCCGCCGGTCTCAAGCCGATCTTGTGGCAAATGTTGGAATTTGCCGCACGAAGCAGCCGCTTGATCTGCCTGCGACTGCCCGTTTTACGACCGTTCATAATAGGATGAAGTCTCATTTTGCCCGAATCCTTGGTTTTGTGCTCGCGGCGTTATTCTTAGCGCCATGTATCCGGGCAATGTCGCGGCAATCCGCCGTTTGTAACCGCCTTGCCGCCGTCCACCTGTCGGGGTAGGGAGACCCCGCGTTTTGCCGACCGGCAAACCCATTCTTCAACATGCCGCAAAGAACGAGCCGAACTCCGATGGCCGACAAATCAGAAAAAATGAAAGCGCGGCTGCCGCGCGGCTTCATCGACCGTTCGCCGGAGGACATCCGCGCCGCCGAGAAGATGATGGCGAAGATCAAGGAGGTTTTCGAGCTCTACGGCTTCGAGCCGGCGGACCAGCCGCTCATCGAATATACCGACGCGCTCGGCAAGTTCCTGCCGGACCAGGACCGCCCCAACGAAGGCGTGTTCTCCTTCCAGGACGATGACGAGCAGTGGCTGTCGCTGCGCTACGACCTGACCGCGCCCATGGCGCGCTTCGTGGCGGAGAATTTCGAGCGGCTGCCAAAGCCGTACCGCAACTACAAGGCGGGCTGGGTGTTCCGCAACGAGAAGCCGGGGCCGGGCCGCTTCCGGCAGTTCATGCAGTTCGATGCCGACACCGTCGGCACCCCGGGCGTCGCGGCTGATGCCGAGATGTGCATGATGATGGCCGACGTCATGGAAGCGCTCGGCATCAAGCGCGGCGACTATGTCATCCGTGTCAACAACCGCAAGGTGCTGGACGGCGTGCTGGAGGCAATCGGCCTCGGCGGCGACGAGAATGCCGGGCGCCGGCTGACGGTGCTGAGGGCGATCGACAAGCTGGACAAGTTCGGGCCGGAGGGCGTGCGCCTGCTGCTGGGCCCCGGCCGCTGGGACGGCGGCAAGGAAGGCGAGGGCGATTTTACAAAGGGCGCGGGGTTAAGTCCGGCGCAAGTGGAACGAGTTCTTTCCGGTGCAACGGCCGTCGGCGATCTGGCCGAATTAAAATCGGCACTGGCGGACGTCGAGGCTTGCAGGCAAGGCATCGAAGAGCTCGAGCAAATTCAGGCCCTCGTTCAAGCAGCTGATTACCGCGACGACCGCGTCAAGATCGATCCCTCCGTCGTCCGCGGCCTCGAATACTACACCGGCCCCGTCTTCGAGGCCGAGCTGCTGGCCGAGATTCCCAACGAGGAAGGCCAGATCGTCCGCTTCGGTTCGGTCGGCGGTGGCGGGCGCTATGATGGGCTGGTCTCGCGTTTCCGCGGTGAGCCGGTGCCTGCGACCGGCTTCTCGATCGGCGTCTCGCGGCTGATGACGGCGTTGAAGAACCTCGGCAAGCTCGACACGTCTGATGTCGTCGCGCCGGTGGTCGTGCTGGTCATGGACAGGGACACGGAAAGCCTCGGCCGTTACCAGAGGATGGTCTCCGAGCTGCGCCAGGCCGGCATCCGCGCCGAGATGTATCTAGGCGGCGCCGGCATGAAGGCGCAGATGAAATATGCCGACCGCCGCGGCTCGCCTTGCGTGGTGATCCAGGGCGGCGACGAGCGTGCTGCGGGGACGGTTCAGATCAAGGATCTCGTCGTCGGTGCCCGCCTTGCCGCCAACATCGCCGGCCATGACGAATACAAGGAGGCGCGGCCGGGCCAGGTGACTGTACCGGAGGGCGAGCTGGTGGCTGCCGTGAAGCGCATACGCGATGCGCAGGCGGAGGAGCGTCGTGGTAATTAGGAGAGGTCGCGCCCTACGTTGCCCCTCTCTGTCCTGCCGGACATCTCCCCCACAAGGGGGGAGATTGGACGGCCGCTCTGGTTTCGCTATTCGCCAAATTCGGAGATTGGCGAAACCATCAATGACAGCCAATCTCCCCCCTTGTGGGGGAGATGTCCGGCAGGACAGAGGGGGGCGCCGTAGAGCGCCGACGTGCGCGAGCTGGCACCTACCCCAATGACCCTCCTCGCGCTCGACCACATCCAGATCGCCATGCCGGCCGGGCGGGAAGCCGAGGCGCGCGCCTTCTATGCCGGCGTTCTGGGTTTCGAGGAACGCGCCAAACCAGCCAATCTGGCGCGGCGCGGCGGTTGCTGGTTCGAGGCGGGTGCAATCAAGGTCCATCTCGGCGTCGATCCGGACTTTCATCCGGCCGCTAAAGCCCATCCGGCGTTCCTGGTAGGGGACGTCGCGCTGCTGGCAAGCAAGGCGGAAAACGCTGGCTACAGGGTAGCCGACGACGAGCCGCTCGAAGGCTATGACAGGCTTTACGTCTACGACCCCTTCGGCAACCGCATCGAGCTGATGCAGCGGGTTGCGCCATGAGCCGAATTCCGGTCTTCGCTGCCGATATCCTCGCCCTCTTCGCCGCGCTCGGCGCAGAGCCGATCGACGTGCCGGTGCTGCAGCCCGCCGATCCCTTCCTCGACATGGCAGGCGAGGATCTGCGCCGCCGCATTTTCCTCACCGAGAGCGAGACGGGCGAGGCGCTCTGCCTCAGGCCCGAATTCACCATTCCCGTCTGCCTGGACCATATCGCCAGCCGCGCCGGCACGCCGCGCCGTTATGCCTATCTCGGCGAGGTGTTTCGTCAGCGCCGCGGCGGGGCGAACGAATTCTTCCAGGCTGGCATCGAGGACATCGGCGAGGAGAACGTCGCCGAGGCCGACGCGCGCTCGGTGGCCGATGCCGCTGCGCTGCTCGAGGTCACGCTGCCGGGCAGGGCGCTGACGGTCACGCTCGGCGACCAGGCCGTGTTCGAGGCAGTGCTTGCCGCGCTCGGCCTGCCGCGCGGCTGGCAGAAGCGGCTGGCGCGCGCATTCGGCGCGCCGGACCTTCTGGAGGCCGCGCTGACCGATCTGGCGCAGCCGGCGAATGGGAATGTGCCGGACCGGACCTCTCCCGGGATCGCTACTGGCAATCCTGCCGCACTTGCCGATGAGGTGCGCCAAATGATGGAAGCGGCCGGCTTCCCGACGAGCAGCGGCCGCACGCCCGAGGACATCGCGCGGCGGCTCATCGAGAAGGCCGAACTCGCCCGTGTGCGGCTGCCCGATTCGGCTTTTGCCGCGCTGAAGGCTTTCCTCGGCATACACGTGCCGCTCGATCGTGCCGTCGACACGCTGGCGGAGTTCGCCAAAGCTGCCGGGCTCAAGCTCGATGGCGGCCTGGAGCTGTTCTCGGCGCGTGCGAAGGCGATCGCCCGTCATGCTGGGCCAGCTGCCGAGATCCGCTACGACGCGGCTTTCGGCCGGCCGCTCGACTATTACACCGGCCTTGTATTCGAGATTTCCGCAACAGGTGGGGCACGCCCGCTTGTCGGCGGCGGCCGCTACGACCGGCTGCTCACGCTGCTCGGGGCGAAAGCGCCGATTCCCGGTGTCGGCTTTTCGATGTGGCTCGACCGTATCGATGAATTGCGCGGAGGCGGCCGATGACGCTGACGCTTGCACTACCCTCCAAGGGGCGGTTGCGGGATCAGGCGCTCGATCTTTTCGCCCGCGCCGGCCTTGCCGTCGAGCTCCCGGCTGACGAGCGCAAATATCGCGCACGGCTGGCCGGCCGCGCCGATGTCGAGGTGTCGTTCCTGTCGGCTTCCGAGATCGCCGGCGAGCTCGGCCTCGGCAATATCGACCTCGGCGTCACAGGTGAGGACCTGCTGCGCGAGACGCTGGCCGAGTGGGACGCTCGGGCCGAGATCACGGCGCGTCTCGGCTTCGGCCGCGCCGACGTAGTGGTTGCCGTGCCCGACGTCTGGCTCGACGTCGACACCATGGCCGATCTCGACGATGTCGCAGCCGATTTCCGCCAGCGCCACGGGCGCCGCCTCAGGATCGCCACCAAATATTGGCGGCTTACACAGCAGTTCTTTTCCCAAAAGCACGGCATTCAGGTCTACCGCATCGTCGAGAGCCTCGGCGCTACCGAAGGCGCACCGGCGGCCGGGTCGGCCGACGTCATCGTCGACATCACGACAACAGGATCGACACTGCGCGCCAACCACCTCAAGGTGCTGACGGACGGCGTGATCCTGCGCTCGCAGGCCTGCCTGGTTGCGGCGCGCAAGCAGCGGGGCGCGGGGGAGGCTGGGGTGATCAGGGAATTGGCTGAGAGGCTGGCGAAGGCGGCTGGGTGACCCGCCTTTGAGTGCCGCGCCCTACGGCGCCCCCCTCTGTCCTGCCGGACATCTCCCCCACAAGGGGGGAGATTGGCTGTCACTATTGATTTCGCCAATCTCGAACCTTGGCGATTGGCGAAACCAAACCGGCCGTCCAATCTCCCCCCTTGTGGGGGAGATGTCCGGCAGGACAGAGGGGGGCGCGACGGGCGAGACTTCGCGGGATTTTCGCTCTCCAGCCGAAATGCTAACCTCCGGCGCCCATGGGGAGGACGCCAAGATGGCCATCGATCAGCACGAGCGCGATCATGCGCCCCGCCACGCCGACACCTTCATCGCACCGCGCGAGGGCCTCTCGCACGTCTCGGGCGATCGCTCCGTCCCGCTGCTGCACAAGACCATTCCAGCACTCCTTGCCGACACGGTCGCCAGATACGGCCCACGCGAAGCGGCGGTTTTCGTCGAACAGGGCCGGCGCTTTACATGGGACGGACTGGCTGAGGCCGTCGATGCTTTTGCCGCCGGGCTGCTCAAGCTCGGCCTCAAGAAAGGCGATCGCATCGGCATCTGGTCGCCGAACCGTTGGGAATGGCTGGTCACGCAGTACGCTACCGCCCGCATCGGCCTGATCCTCGTCAACATCAACCCGGCCTACCGGCTCTCAGAGCTCGAATATGCGCTGAACAAGGTCGGTTGCCGTGCGCTGGTCACGGCCGTGAAGTTCAAGACGTCGGACTATCTCGGCATGATCCGCACGCTGGCGCCGGAGATCGATGCTGCAGAGCCCGGTGGGCTGAAGGCGGCGAAGCTGCCGGATCTCGAGATCGTCATCCGCATGGGCGAGGAGAAATCGCCAGGCCTGTTCAATTTCGAGGAAGTGATGGCGATGGGCGGTCCGGCGGAGCGGGCCCGGCTCGATGCGATCACGGCGAGCCTGGAGCCCGGCGACGCCATCAACATCCAGTTCACCTCCGGCACGACCGGCGCGCCGAAAGGGGCGACGCTCTCGCACGACAACATCGTCAACAACGGGAACAATGTCACAGCGGGCATGAGATTCACGGCCGACGACCGGCTGTGCATCCCGGTGCCGTTCTATCACTGCTTCGGCATGGTGATGGGCTCGCTCGGCTGCGTGTCCAAGGGTGCGACGATGGTGTTCCCGGGCGAAGGCTTCGATCCAGGCGCGACGCTGAAGGCGGTGTCGCAGGAGCGCTGCACGGGCCTCTACGGTGTGCCGACCATGTTCGTGGCGATGCTCGGCAATCCCGAGTTCAGGAATTTCGATCTCACCACGCTGCGCACCGGCATCATGGCCGGGGCCCCGTGTCCGATCGAGGTGATGAACAAGGTCGTTTCACTGATGCATATGTCCGAGGTAACGATCGCCTACGGAATGACGGAGACCAGCCCGGTTTCCTTCCAGAGTGCCACGGACGATCCGTCTGAGAAGCGCGTTTCCACCGTCGGCCGTATTCATCCGCATGTCGAGGTGAAGATCGTCGATGCCGACGGCAACATCGTGCCGGTCGGCGGGCGTGGTGAGCTCTGCACGCGCGGCTATTCCGTGATGAAGGGCTATTGGGACGACGAGGAGAAGACGCGTGAGGCGATCGACGCCGAAGGCTGGATGCACACCGGCGACCTCGCAACGATCGATGCGGATGGCTACTGCAACATCGTTGGCCGCGTGAAGGACATGGTGATCCGCGGCGGAGAGAACGTCTACCCGCGCGAGGTCGAGGAGTTCCTCTACAGGCACCCCAAGGTGAAGGAGGTGCAGGTGTTTGGCGTGCCGGACGAGAAATACGGCGAGGAGCTCTGCGCCTGGATCGTCACGCTGCCGGGCGAGACGATCACGGCGGAAGAGATCCGCACCTTCTGCGAGGGGCAGATCGCCCACTACAAGATCCCGCGCTACGTGCGACAGCAGACGGAACTGCCGATGACGGTGACCGGCAAGCCGCAGAAGTTCCTGATGCGCGAGGCGATGATCGACGAATTGGGGCTGGTGCAGGCGAAGACTGCTTAGAGCCGCTGCTTCTCGTTAGCGCGACCCACCTATCCAAATCTGGCTCTAAGGGCAGCAGCCGCCGCTACCACCCCCACATGGAATCCAGCGAAAGCCGGCCCGCCCCGAGCATCGCAAGCAAGATCATGCCGCCGGCGACGGCGACGTCCTTGAGCAGCGCCTGGTTGTGCGTGAAGGTGGCCGCCGGGTCTCCGCCGCCCTGGCCGTAGTGGCCGAGATAAGTCGCCACGATGGTGAATACGGCAAGCAGCACCGCGACTGCGCGGGTCTGGAGCCCGATCACCAGCAGGATGCCGGTAACAAGCTCGAAAATCCCGACGGCCCACGCCAGCACGGGCGCGGGCCCGAGGCCCAGCCCGGCAAAATAGCCTGCGGTTCCCTGAATATCGGCAAGCGCCGAATAGCCGCTCGCAAGGAACATCGCCGCGAGCAGCATGCGCGCGAGAAGTAGTAGTGCGCTCGATGCCATGCCGTACCTCGAGCCTATCGGTGCCTACCTGCCAGCCCCAGACTAACAACGAAAAAAGGCCCGGAATAGTCCGGGCCTTTTACAACCGCACTGAATGCAGCTCGGTCAGGCAGTAGCGAATGTCGCACCACGGCGCGCATCGATGGAAAGCGCGCCAGGCCCGTAGGTCGCGAGCACCAGGAAGCCGCCGGCCATCGCGAGATTCTTCTGGAAATTGATGAGCTGCATCAGGTCGGCGAAGTTGGTGTGGGCAACGAGCGCGCTCGCGACCGAGAAGACGGCCAGCAGCCACGCCGCAATCCGCGTCTGGAAGCCCAGGAGGATCGCAAGGCCGCCAACGAATTCGACGAGGCCGACCACGACTGCCGTCGCCGCGCCGCCCGGCAGGCCGTAGCTCGCGAAATAGCCGGCTGTTGCCGAAATGGCGGTCAACTTCTGGAAGCCGGAAAGGATGAAGATGATCGACAGCAGGATGCGGCCGATAAGGACGACGACATTGTTCATAGTGTTCTCCTCGCGGCTGGAATGCCTGCATCTCCCGTCTATCCGACGAAAACGCATTTGCGAACCGATTGTATCCGCGACGCTGCGTTCATGATTATCGAACGCAGCCCGCACCGTCGCAGATGGCGCGGGCTCCAGCGCACAGGACCGAACCGAAGGACCGCGTCAGCGAAAACTGCGCCGCCGTTTTCGGAAAAATCCGATCGATGAACAACGACTAGCCCGGATGGACCATGTCCTCCGGCCTTACGAGCCGGTCGTATTCCTCGCCGGTCACCAACCCGCTCTTCAAGGCTTCCTCGCGCAGGGTGGTGCCGTTCTTGTGCGCGGTCTTGGCGATCTTGGCGGCGTTGTCGTAGCCGATTTTCGGCGCGAGCGCCGTCACCAGCATCAAGGATCGTTCGAGGGCCGCCTTGATATTGTCTTCCCGCGCTTCGATGCCGACCACGCAATTGTCCGTGAAGGAGACCGACGCGTCCGCGAGAAGCTGCACTGACTGCAGGAAATTGTAGGCCATCAGCGGATTGTACACGTTGAGCTCGAAATGGCCCTGGCTGCCGGCAAAGGTGAGAGCGGTCTGGTTACCGAACACCTGCACGCAGACCTGAGTCATCGCTTCGCACTGGGTCGGGTTGACCTTGCCGGGCATGATGGACGAGCCGGGCTCGTTCTCCGGCAAGGCGAGCTCGCCAAGGCCCGAACGCGGGCCCGATCCGAGCAAGCGTATGTCATTGGCGATCTTGAACAGCGCCGCTGCCGCGGCATTGATCGCGCCGTGGCTGAACACCATCGAATCATGCGCGGCGAGCGCCTCGAACTTGTTCGGCGCGCTGACAAAGGAGATGCCGGTGATCTTGGCGATCTTGTCGGCGACCAGTTCGGCAAAGCCGACCGGCGCGTTGAGCCCGGTGCCGACTGCCGTGCCGCCTTGGGCGAGCTCGCAAAGTCCGGGCAGCGTCAGCTCGATACGCTTGATCGAAGAGGCGACCTGCGCGGCGTAGCCGGAGAATTCCTGGCCGAGCGTGAGCGGCGTCGCATCCTGAGTGTGCGTGCGGCCGATCTTGACGATATGAGCGAATTCCTTGGCCTTGGCGTCGAGTGCGCCATGCAGGTGCTTCAGCGCCGGCAACAGGTGATGAATCACCCGCTCCGCTGCGGCGATATGCATGGCCGTCGGATAGGTGTCGTTCGACGACTGGCTCATATTGACGTGGTCGTTCGGGTGCACCGGCTTCTTCGAGCCCATCACCCCGCCCAGCATCTCGATCGCCCGATTCGAGATCACCTCGTTGGCATTCATGTTGGACTGAGTGCCTGAGCCGGTTTGCCAGACCACCAGCGGGAAATGCTCGTCCAGCTTGCCATCGATCACTTCCCGAGCGGCCTTCACGATCACTTCACCGAGCTTCGGGTCGAGCCGTCCGAGCTCCATATTGGCCTCTGCCGCGGCGCGCTTGACGATGCCGAGTGCACGCACGATCGACGCGGGTTGCTTCTCCCAGCCAATTTTGAAGTTGCCGAGCGAGCGCTGCGCCTGCGCGCCCCAGTAGCGGTCGGCCGCCACTTCGATGGGGCCGAAAGTATCCGTCTCGGTTCTGGTCTTCTTTTCTGCGCTCGCCACCACTGCCTCCGCCATTCGGAACGGCAGTGGCCTATCGCAGGCTCGGCACCCCTTCAAGCGGTCAATTGTTGAGGGGCAGGATCAAATCGTTTGAGTTCCCAGGGGAAAGGCTCAGCCCCGCCAATCGACGGCGGGGCTGCGCTTGTTGAGCATCTTGCCTCAGCAATTGCCGGCCGACTGATCCGTGGAGCAGCCCTTTGTCTTGCCCTGTGCTCCGGGAGCAGCACCTTCCGGCTTCATGCTGTGCTCGGCGCCCCCCTGTGCGCCATTGCGCTTGCCGCCGGAGATCGCGCCGGTCGTTTCCTCGGACGGGCTTTGCTGGAGCTTGCGTGGGCCCTTGCCAGGGGCGCTCTGAGCCTCACGGGGCCCTTGCCCCTCCGCCTGACTCTGGTCGGCAGCCGCACCCTTGTTGCTCTTCTCAAGGTTCTGCGCGCCCTGGTTCCCTTCAGCGGGTTGCTTCTTCAGCTTCTTCTGAGCCGATTTGGCAGCCCCGTTCTCCTCAGTGGTGCCCTGAGCTTGGCCACCCTGATCCGATTTGGCGGCGGGAGCCTGACCTGACTGGGTTTCGCCAGCGCCTTGCTCGATCTTGCGCTTGGTCTTGGACTGCTCCTGTCTGGCCTGCCCCTGCTCCTCGGCCGTGCCGTTCGACTTGGCCGACCCGGACTGCTCCTGACCGGTTGCGCCCTTTGCGGTCTTGTTCTGCCCTTCGAGCTTCTTGGTGCTTGCCGTGGCGCCGTTCTCCTCTCCGGTCGCGCCCTTTGCGGCCTTGTTTTGCTCTTCGAGCTTTTTGGTGCTCGCCGTGGCGTTGTTCTCCTGACCGGTTGCGCCCTTGGCGGACTTGTTCTGCTCTTCGATCTTCTTGTTGGTCAACGCGCCGCCGTTCTCCTCACCGGTCGTGCCCTTTGCGGACTTTTCCTGGTTGGTCGCCTGACCCGGGGCCGTGGCGTTTGGCTGCTCCGTGCCGGCCTGATTGCCGGTGGTCGCGTTGCCGCCGGCCCGCTGGCCACCGGTCGCCTGGCCGGTACCGGAGGGTTGCTCGTTAGGCAATTTCTGCTGGCCGCGTTGTATGCTGCCCGTCGTCTCGATGTTCTGGCCGACAGTCGGAGCCTTCACCTGTTTCGGCTCAACGGCCTTGGTTGGCGCCACATCATTGCTCGGCTTGGCGAGCTGGCCCTCGAAGGCAACGACTGTACCCTGACGGGCTGCCTGCCGCGCCTGGATGGGGTCGTTCACGACCTGGACTTTGGTCGTCTTCACCTCTTGCCCACTCTCCTGCCGGATGAAATCGACGTCGATCACGTTGTTCACGACGACGTTGTTCTGCACCTCGACAGGGCCAACCACCTGGGTCTCTTCGTATGGGGTTTCGTCACGAATGATCACGGTCGCGAGGTCCGGTTTCAGGAATTCGCGCGCCCGCACGAAATGCCAGTAGCCGCGTGGCGGCTCTTGCGACGAGATCTGTGTGGTTACAGCAAAGCCTTCGCCTTCCGGCGGAAGCGGGGCCCATCCAACCGTGTCATGGCCGCGTCGCCAGCTGACCCAGGCCGGAGCCCAGGTCGTTCCGGGAACCCAGAACCAGCCGATGTCCGGATCATAGCCCCACCGGCCATAGTGATAGACTGCCCAGGCAAATGGCTCGTCCGACACGAATGTCCAACCAAAGCGGTCTGTATGCGCCCAGTGTCCATGGGTATAAGGCGCCCAATCGCTGGACACGTTGCTCGGCACCCAGACATAGCGGTATGTCGGGTGCTTGACCCATTCTCCCTGATCGCTCAGCGTATCAAAGAAGACGTTGATGGAGACGTTCTTTTCCTGCGCCTGCACGGCAGCAGCGCCGAGCGGCAAATTTCCTGGTTGAGCGACCGGAAGCGACAGAAGCGCCGCCGCGGCGACGCCTGTTAGCAGATTTCTCAAGGCCATCTTCGGCTCTCCTTCGACTACGATCCCTCAAGATCGGAACGATGGCTGATCGCATTGGTTCCGGCTTGCTGGATGCTGGCTGACCGGATTTTTCTCGCTATGGTGGCATTGCCTGGAGGAGAGATCGGATCCCCGGACCGGACGGCTCAAGCGGGCTTCCCTGCAGCCCGTGGGCGCCTATCTTAGGCCTGAGCTCAGGAGGAGGTCTTATGAACGCTGCAACTTCGTCGCGCCCGCTTGCGGGCAAGGTTGCGCTCGTCACAGGCGCATCGTCCGGCATCGGAGAGGCGACCGCCGCGGCGCTCGCAGTCGCGGGCGCCAACGTGGCAGCTGTGGCGCGCCGCCGCGACCGCCTCGAAGCACTCGCCGGGAAGTTCGAAGAAGCCGGCGGCGCTGTCCTGCAACTTGTTGTCGATGTCACGGAGCCGGCCGAAATCGATCGCATCGTCGAGAAGACCGTGAGCGAGTGGGGCCGCCTGGATATCCTCGTGAACAATGCAGGCGTCATGTTGCTGTCGCCGCTTGCCGAGGCCCGCCGTGAGGACCTCCGGCATATGGTCGAGCTCAACCTGACAGCGTTGATGGATCTCACCCGGGTAGCGCTGCCGCATCTCAGGAAAAGCCAGGGTCATATCGTCAATATCGCCTCCGTCGCCGGCCGCGTCGCAAATGCCGGCGCATCAGGCTATGCGGCGACGAAGTTCGGCGTAGTCGCGTTTTCGGAAGCCGTGCGGCGCGAGGTCTATTCCGACAAGGTGCGCGTGACGGTGATCGAGCCCGGCCTGGTTCTCACCGAGCTCGGCGACCACATCACCAATCCTGCCATGAAAGCAGGCTTGGAGCAGCGCAAGACGGCGATGGAGGGGATGCTCTCCGAGGATATCGCGGCCGCCGTGCTTTATGCGGTGACGCAGCCGCCGCGCGTGAGCGTCAACGAGATACTCATCCGCCCGACTGATCAGGAGCGCTGACTCCGCAAAAGCAGCCGACATTGACTATGCCTCCGGGCGCGCATAATATGTAACCAAATGGATACGCATTATGCAGGCTGCTGAACAGGAGCGCTCCGTCTTCCGGGCGATCGCCGATCCCACTCGCAGAGCGATCCTGGATCGGTTGCGGCGAGGGCCGGCGCCGGTCAACGAGCTCGCATCGGAATTCTCGCAAAGCCGGCCTGCGATCTCAAAGCATCTTCGAATTTTGCGCGAGGCGCGGGTCGTCTCAGAGGAGCGTTCCGGCCGCGAGCGGCTCTATCGTCTGGAACCGGAGCAACTGAGGGAGATTGCCGACTGGATCCTCCCTTACCGCGCCTTCTGGCAGGTGAGCCTAGGGAATCTGAAAACCTATCTGGAGAGCGAGAAATGAGCGACGGCCAGCCCCGCGCCATAGCCGATGTCTCGGCTGGACTGATCCTTGCCACGGTGACGATCGCAGCTAGCCCCGAGCGCGTGTTCCACGCGCTCACCGATCCGACGGAGCTGCCGCGCTGGTGGGGTTCCGACGAGCTCTATCGCACGACGAACCATGTCGCGGATGTCCGGCCCGGCGGTAAGTGGCGCTCCGAAGGCAAGGGCTCCGATGGCGAGCCATTCGCCGTCGAGGGCGAGTATCTCGAGATCGATCCGCCGCGCAGATTGGTGATGACATGGAAGCCGGGCTGGGACGAGGGAAGTGTCACCACCGTCACCTATCTGCTCGAGCCGACCGCGAACGGAACCAAGCTGACGCTTCGCCACGAAGGCTTCGGCGAAACGGCATCGTCCTGCTCCAATCATGCGACCGGCTGGCCGCTTGTGTTCGAGTGGCTGCGCGCCTATCTCGAGCCTCAAGCTGCCCTGCAAGTTTTTTTCTGCCGCCTGAAACCGCCGCGCCCCGATTTCGCAACAACGTTGACGGAGAAGGAGGCGGCCGCGATGAAGGCGCATGGCGAGTATCTGAAGGGCCTCCTCAGCGGCGGCACCGCCGTGCTGTTCGGCCCGGTTGCCGACCCCGCCGGCATCTGGGGCCTCGGGATTTTCAAGGCCTCGGACGAAGGCAAGATGCGTGCGATCAGCGAAGCCGATCCGGCCATCAAAGCAGGCATCGGGCTACGCTATGAGATACTGCCGATGATCGCGGCTGTGATGTAGGGCCTTGCACCGGGCGACCTCTGGTCGGCCCCTGACCCTAGGCCAAAAAAAAGTGCCCCTGGGCGAAAAAAGTGCGCCCTCGGAATCCTTGCGAACTCCGGGGGCGCCTTATCCATGGCTTTCCAGTTGGATTTCTCCAGCGAATTGCCTTGGATGCGAACCAACGCCCCATCCGCGATCCGGTTCCAAGGCGAAGCAAAAAAATTAGCCAGCTTCTGTCCTCTCAGTCGGCTTTTGAACCTGCCTCTGAAACAAAAAGCTCCACCAGCCCCAACGAAAAGGGCGGCATCGCTGCCGCCCTTCGTGTGATGGTCTCGGACAGGCTGGACTTAGAAGTCCATGCCACCCATGCCGCCCATGCCGCCGCCCGGCATAGCCGGAGCCGCTTCCTTCTTCGGAGCCTCGGCGATCATGGCCTCGGTGGTCACCAGCAGGCCGGCGACCGACGCAGCGTCCTGGAGCGCGGTGCGCACGACCTTGACCGGGTCGACGATGCCCATGGTGATCATGTCGCCATACTCGCCGGTCTGGGCGTTGTAGCCGAAGGTCGCGCCCTTGTTCTCGAGGATCTTGCCCGCAACGATCGAAGCCTCTGCGCCGGCATTAGCAGCGATCTGGCGAGCCGGGGCCTGGATGGCGCGCTTCACGATGGCGATGCCCGCATCCTGGTCCGCATTGACGCCCTTGGCCTTGATCGCCTGGGTGGCGCGCAGCAGTGCGACGCCGCCGCCGGCGACAATGCCTTCCTCGACGGCCGCGCGGGTCGCGTTGAGGGCGTCATCGACGCGGTCCTTCTTCTCCTTGACCTCGACCTCGGTCGCGCCGCCGACGCGGATCACCGCGACGCCGCCAGCGAGCTTGGCAAGACGCTCCTGCAGCTTCTCACGATCGTAGTCCGAGGTGGTCTCCTCGATCTGCTGCTTGATCTGGGCGACGCGGCCCTGGATCTCGGCCTTCTTGCCGGCGCCGTCGACGATCGTGGTGTTCTCCTTCTCGATGCGCACCTTCTTGGCGCGGCCGAGCATGGCGAGCGTCACGTTCTCGAGCTTGATGCCGAGGTCTTCCGAGATCACCTGACCGCCGGTCAGGATCGCGATGTCCTCGAGCATGGCCTTGCGGCGATCACCGAAGCCCGGAGCCTTGACGGCAGCGATCTTCAGGCCGCCGCGCAGCTTGTTCACGACGAGTGTGGCAAGCGCCTCGCCCTCGACGTCCTCGGCGACGATCAGCAGCGGCTTGCCGGACTGAACGACGGCCTCGAGAACCGGCAGCATCGACTGCAGGTTGGAGAGCTTCTTCTCGTGGAGCAGGATGTAGGCGTCCTCGAGCTCCGCGATCATCTTGTCGGGGTTGGTGATGAAGTACGGCGACAGATAGCCGCGGTCGAACTGCATGCCTTCGACGACCTCGAGCTCGGTCTCGGCGGTCTTGGCCTCTTCGACCGTGATCACGCCCTCGTTGCCGACCTTCTGCATCGCCTCGGCGATCATGCCGCCGATCGACTCTTCGCCGTTGGCCGAGATCGTGCCGACCTGCGCGACCTCTTCCGAGGTCTTGATCTTCTTCGCTTTCTTGACGAGGTCGGCGACCACGTCTGCCACGGCGAGATCGATGCCGCGCTTGAGGTCCATCGGGTTCATGCCGGCGGCAACCGCCTTGGCGCCTTCCTGCACGATCGACTGAGCGAGCACGGTCGCGGTCGTGGTGCCGTCGCCGGCCACGTCATTGGTCTTCGAGGCAACCTCGCGGACCATCTGCGCACCCATGTTCTCGAACTTGTCGGAAAGCTCGATTTCCTTGGCGACGGTGACGCCGTCCTTGGTGATGCGCGGCGCGCCGAACGACTTGTCGATGACGACGTTGCGGCCCTTGGGGCCGAGGGTGACCTTCACCGCGTCGGCGAGGATGTTGACGCCGTTGAGCATGCGCTCGCGAGCATCGCGGGAGAATCTTACGTCTTTAGCAGCCATGTTGCTTCAGCTCCTGGGTTACCAGAAAATCAGATTGGATGGTGAAGTGAGGGCGATCAGCCGATGATGCCCATGATGTCGGATTCCTTCATGATCAGAAGGTCCTCGCCATTGAGCTTCACCTCGGTGCCCGACCACTTGCCGAAGAGCACGCGGTCGCCGGTCTTGACGTCCAGCGGAACGAGCTTGCCGGCCTCGTCGCGAGCGCCCGAGCCGACAGCGATGATCTCACCTTCCTGCGGCTTCTCCTTGGCCGTATCCGGGATGATGATGCCGCCTTTGGTCTTTTCCTCGGATTCGACCCGGCGGACGACCACGCGGTCATGAAGCGGGCGGAACTTCGTCTTTGCCATATTGCTTTCCTCGGTGGGATGATATTGAAGATGTCCTCCGTCCGGACAGCCGGACCTTGTTAGCACTCATCGGGGGAGAGTGCTAACGTGCCGCGCAAATAGTCGCTAGCTTTCACGCTGTCAAGGCGACGCGGACCGCATTGCTCACAATAGCCGCCCCCAAGGTTAATCTTGGCCTTGACCGCGGGGTGGGGATGGCCTGGACGAGAGTGGATTGCGACGACTGGCGACCTGCGGAGATCGGCTCGGGTTGGCCGATCGGCTCTGAAAGGAACACGGCTTTGGCCGGCGGCAGGGCGCGATGAAGAACTACGACCTCGCTGTTGTGGGCGCCGGCATCGTCGGAATGGGCGCCGCGCTTGCCGCGGCCCGCAAGGGCAGGAGGGTCGCAGTCATCGAGCGCGACGCGAGCTGTGTCGGCGCGTCGATTCGCAACTTCGGTTTCATCACCGTGTCCGGACAGCGCAGAGGCACCCACTGGCAGCGAGCAAAGCGAAGCCGCGACGTCTGGGCAGAGATCGCGCCGAAGGCCGGCATCGAAATCGTCCATAGTGGGACGACAATCCTGGCGCGGCGCGCGGAGGCAGTTGCCGTAGCCGACGCATTCCTGCGCACCGAAATGGGCGAGGGCTGCCGTCTTCTCTCGGCGAATGAAGCGGGCGAGCTAGCCCCAATTCTGCGGCGTGCGAGGGGAGCGGAGATCCTTTACAGCCCGCACGAACTGCGCGTGGAGTCGCATACGGCGATCGGCAAGCTCGCTAAATGGCTTCAGTCGGAGATGAAGGTCGACTTCTACTGGTCGACTGCCGTACATGAGATCGCCTTGCCGTGGATCCTCACCAGCCGCGCCGAGATTAACGCCGATACCTGCATCGTTTGTCCCGGACATGACCTTTCGACGCTTTATGCAGAGCGGCTGGGCAAGGCTCAACTCGAGATCTGCACGCTCCAGATGCTGAGGGTCACGGCGTCCTCGCCGCCCCCGCTCCACGCGGCGGTAATGTCGGATCTGAGCCTCGGCCGATATGACGGCTTCGCCGAGCTGCCCGAGGCCGCACCCTTGAAGGCAAGGCTCGCACGGGAGGAAACGGAGGCGCTGGCGGCCGGCGTTCATCTCATCGTCGTGCGCTCCGGCGACGGCTCGCTGGTCGTCGGCGACAGTCATATCTATGGCGACGCACCAAAGCCCTTCGCGTCCGACCGCTACGACATGCTGATTCTCGCCGAAATGGAGAAGGTGCTCGATATTTCTGGCTGGTCGGTCAGCGAACGTTGGACTGGTAGCTACGCTTCGTCGAAAACGGATGTGGTCTTCACCGATGCGCCGGAGGAGCATGTGCGTATCGTCTTGGTGACCGGCGGGACGGGTGCCTCGACGGGCTTCGCGCTCGGTGAGGAAGTCGTCGGCAGTCTGGGACTGTGAGAAATGCGGGCTAGGTTCAAGGCTGTGGTTTTTGACTGGGCCGGCACAATGATCGATTTCGGCTCATTCGCGCCGATGGGCGTCTTCGTCAGGACCTTCAGGGAATTCGGAGTGGACGTCACGATCGCCGAGGCGCGTGGCCCGATGGGCCTGCCGAAATGGCACCATATACGGGCGATGCTCGACGAACCGCGGATCGCCGCCGAATGGGCGAAAGTGCATGGCGCAGAGCCGACGGACCGCGATGCCGACGCAATCTATGAGGTGTTCGTGCCCATGAATGAAGAGGTCGTAGCGGACTATGCCACGCTCGTGCCTGGAGCGCTCGATACCGTGCTGGCGCTCCGCGCGAGAGGGCTGAAGATCGGCTCGACCACCGGCTACACGCGCTCGATCATGGAACGGGTGATGCCGCTGGCAGCGGCGCAAGGTTATCGGCCGGACTGCGTGATCTGCGCGGACGACATGCGACGCGGCCGGCCGTCGCCGATGAATATGTACCAGTGCTTCATCGAACTCGACGTCTGGCCGGCCTCGGCTGTCATCAAGGTCGACGACACGGAGCCCGGCATTGCCGAAGGCGTCGCTGCCGGTTGTCTGACTGTCGGTGTCGCACTTTCGGGAAATGCCGTCGGCAAGACGCCGGAACAGCTCTCGGCGCTTTCACCGGCTGACCTTGCCCGGTTGCGCAAGGGCGCGACAGCGAGGCTGAAGACCGCCGGCGCCGACCATGTCATCGACACGGTCGCCGATCTGCCGGATCTCCTGGAGCGACTCGAACAAGCTTAAGACGGTCTGCTTTCAGGCCCAGACATCTCTGCGGGCTGCGACAATTGCGCATTGCACCTATGCGCGGGCTGCAATTGAATAGTGAGCACGCTTATAATATATCTCGCTCATGACTTCTGAAGGCACCGATAGGCTCGGGTTTCTAATCCACGACGCCCAGCGCCTGATGCGCAAGCGCTTCGAGGCGCGTGCTGCAGATTATGGCTTGTCGTCTGCGCAGTGGCGGCTCTTGGCCAGGCTGGTCAAGGACGAGGGTGCGCCGCAAGCTCGGCTCGCGGAATTTCTCGAAATCGAGCCGATCAGCGTTTCCCGCCTGCTCGACCGCATGGAGGCGGGGGGGTGGATCACCCGGCGGCAGGACGCGAACGACCGCCGCATCCGTATGATCTTCCCGACCGACAAGAGCCGGGCGGCTTTCGCGGCCGTGAAGGGCATTGCCGGGGAAGTTTACGAAGAGGCGCTGACCGGGCTTTCCGGCGAGGAGCGCCGCGCTCTGGTCCATGGGTTGGTGCGGATAGTCGAAAACCTTTCGGTCGGCGAGATGCCGTCCATCGAACATACGAAAGTCAAAGGGGCTGTATCATGAACGCAGTGGCCAAAGTTGAACAGGAGACCGCCGAGGCAGCGCCGACGCCTCTTCCGGTGACGGCGGTTCAGGCGGTCGAGCCACGGCCAATCGCACCGCGGCCCAAGCGCAGGCGTTGGCTGCGCCTGGTTCTGATGGTGTCTGTCCCGCTGCTGCTGGCCGCCGGCGGCGGCTATTTCTGGGTGACCGGGGGCCGCTATCAGCAGACCGACAACGCCAATGTCCGTCAGTCCAAGGTCACGATCGCATCGGATACGTCCGGGCGCGTCGTCGACGTGAATATCGCCGAGAACGTGCCGGTGAAGAGGGGCGAGGTGCTCTTCAACATCGATCCGGAGCCTTACAAGATTGCCTTGGCGCAGGCGGATGCTTCGCTAGCAGCCGCCCGCCTGGGAGTCGAGCAGCTGCGCGCCGCCTACAGCCAGGCCGTGGCGCAGGAGCGCATGGCCGCCAACGAAGTCGATTACCTGAAGACACAGCTCAAGCGACAGACCGAGCTTGACGCAAAGGGCGTCAATACGAAATCCGCGCTCGACGAGGCGACACATAATCTCGCCAAGGCTGAGGACGAGCATGCGGCCGCGCTGCAGGCCGTCGCCGCCGCCCGCGCGGCGATCGGCGGCGACCCGGACATCCCGACCGACAAGCATCCTTCGGTCCTCGCCGCGCTTGCGGCGCGCGACAACGCCGCCTGGAACCTCTCCCAGACGACCGTGCGCGCCCCGGCTGACGGCGTGATCTCGCAGTCGACCGCCTTCAAGGCAGGCCAATATGTGACGGCCGGCACGCCGCTCTTCAGCCTGGTCGAGACGGGCGAGACCTGGCTCGAAGCGAACTTCAAGGAGACGCAGCTCACCAAGATGAAGCCGGGCCAGGAGGCGGAGGTGGTGGTCGATACCTATCCCGGCCATACCTTCCGCGCCGTGGTGGAAAGCATCGGCGCCGGCACCGGCGCTGAATTCTCGCTGCTGCCGGCGCAAAACGCCACGGGCAACTGGGTGAAGGTCACACAACGCATTCCCGTGCGGCTGAAGGTTCAGGACCCCGACGCGGCCTTTGCCTTGCGCACCGGCATGAGTGCGGACGTCTCCGTCGACACGGGCCATAGCCGCGGCTTCGCGAGCCTGTTCGGAACGGCCCACGCCGCGCAGTAGCAGGTCTCTCCGGGCAGTCCTCTTGCGGATTAGACCGAAAGGCGCAGCGGAACAAAAGGATAGAGCGGCGTTGCGCCGCTCTATCTCACAGGAACAAGGCAATGAGTCAGGCCGAACCCTTCAAGGAAGTCCCACATCGCGGGCTGATCACGCTTTCGCTCATGCTGGCGACCATCATGCAGGCGCTCGACACGACGATCGCCAACGTCGCGCTGCCGAACATGACGGGCGACCTTGGCGCATCCCAGGATACGATCACCTGGGTGCTGACCTCATACATCGTCGCTGCCGCGATCATGACTCCGATGACCGGCTGGCTTTCCGACCGCATCGGCCGTCGCGAGCTGTTCCTCGTTACAGTGATCGGCTTCACCATCGCATCGATGCTTTGCGGAATGGCCTGGGATCTGAATTCCGCCGTCGCATTCCGCCTCCTGCAGGGCATGTTCGGCGCGGCCCTCGTGCCGCTTTCGCAAACCGTGCTGTTGGACATCAATCCCAAGGAGAAGCACGGCCAGGCCATGGCTATGTGGGGTGCCGGCATTATGGTCGGCCCCATCGCCGGCCCGGTGCTCGGCGGCTGGCTCACCGACACCTTCAATTGGCGCTACACTTTTTTCGTCAACCTGCCGGTCGGCATTCTGGCCTTCCTCATCGCTGCCGCTTATTTGCCACGTGTTCCCAAGCGGCTGCGAGGCTTCGACTTTTTCGGCTTCCTGATGCTCTCGATCGCAGTCGGGGCGTTGCAGCTGATGCTCGATCGCGGCGAGCAGATCGACTGGTTTGCATCACCCGAGATCTGGATCGAGCTTGGCCTGGCGATCGCGGGCCTTTGGGTCTTCATCGTCCATCTGCTCACGGGCAAGAACACCTTCATCGACCCGAAGATCTTCCTCGACCGCAATTTCGCGACGGGGCTCCTCTTCATCTTCGTAATCGGCATCATCCTGTTCTCGGGCCTGGCGCTGCTGCCGCCCATGCTTTCGAACCTCTTCAATCATCCGACGGTCACGACGGGCATCGTGATGGCGCCGCGGGGTGTCGGAACGATGATCTCGATGCTCCTGGTCGGAAGGCTGGTGCGTATTGTCGATGCGCGGATTTTGGTCATTGCCGGTCTGCTCCTCACCGCATCCTCGCTCTACGACATGACGGGCTTCTCGCCGCAGATGGATGATTACCTGATCGTCACCAGCGGCGTCATCCAGGGCCTTGGGCTCGGTCTCGTCTTCGTGCCTCTGTCGACGATCGCTTTCGCAACACTGGAGCCGCGGTTCCGCGCCGATGCGGCCAGTCTGTTCAGCCTGGTACGCAACATCGGCTCGGGTATCGGCATCTCGATCGTCACGGTGGTGCTGACGCAAAGCGCACAGATCAATCACACCGAAGTCGGGGCGGCGATCAACCCGTTCAATCCGAACCTCTGGGCGGTGTCGCCGTCGGCGGCCTCGGGCAACCTCACCGCGCTCGCGCAGCTCGATCAGCTCGTGAACCAGCAGGCGATGATGATTTCCTACGTCAACGACTTCTGGCTGATGATGCTGGTGACGCTTCTGGCAATCCCGCTGGCCCTCATGCTGCGCAAGCCGAAGACGATGCCGATGGCAGGCAGCGCTCCCGCCGTTCACGCCGACTGAGCGGCGGTCGAAGTCTCAGCCGACGATCCTGAGATTGGACAGCTCGTCGGCGATTTCCTTGAACTTTTCGGCGAGATTGCTGCCAGTCGCGTTCCAGAACAGCTTGGCGGGCTTGCCCGCCGCATCCTTTCGGAAGCGCGAGTCGGACGCGCATTTCGTCAGCGCCTGGATGGCCTTGTTCTCGCTTGAGTTGCTGGTCGAGAGGTCGAGCGAGACGGTCATGACCAGCACATTGGCGGCCTTCGCGTTGGCGCACACCTTCGCCAGATGGTCGTCCAGAGCGGCGGTGTAGTTGCTGTTCGTATAGTTGAATTGTCCTGCACTCGTGCCGAGCAGGAGCCGACCGACGCTGCCTCCATTATAGCCGGGCTGCAAATAGCCATAGGCCGCATAAGTGGACTTGTTGCCGGCAGGGTCGGAGGAGGGGACCGAATAGGTGTTCGCGCCGTCGGTCAGCACGATGACCACCTTGTCATTGCCCTTCTCATTGTCCGGCCGTCCCTCCGTGAAAGGCTCGCCATGGGAAACAGTCCGCCAGCCCCAGGCGAGGCCTTCCGGAACGTTGGTGTTACCGTTCGGCTTCATGCGGTCGATCGCGGCAGTGAGGGCAGTGAGCCCTTCGGGGGTGGTTACGTCGGTGAGCGGCGTGATGGGCTCCGTTGTGCAGCTGTAGTTCGGACCGGCTCCCGCAGGCAGAACCGGCGCGTCGATCGGCCTCGGCATGAAATACTTGGCCATGTTCGTCTCGCGCGTCCGGCCGGTCGTGCTGGATGGGTCGTCGTTCCACCAGCTATTCGCAGCCCCATACTTCACCGGATTGGCTTCCTTGGGATCCTGCGTCACCTTCCAATGGTTGCCGGGTTCATCGGGCGCGAACATCGGCACGAACATGCTGGCGGGATCGCCAAAGCCGATGCCGG
The DNA here is from genome assembly GCF_033542235.1 of Mesorhizobium sp. BAC0120. Taxonomy (NCBI): domain Bacteria; kingdom Pseudomonadati; phylum Pseudomonadota; class Alphaproteobacteria; order Hyphomicrobiales; family Phyllobacteriaceae; genus Mesorhizobium; species Mesorhizobium sp. BAC0120. The sequence continues at coordinate 93,127 of NZ_JAWRCU010000009.1, forward strand.
TGTTGTTGGAGCCGCCGGAAGCGGGGGCGTCGTTCACATTGTAGGGATAGGGCCGGGCTTCCACGCAGCCCTGCCAGCTCGCGAATGGCCCGTATGTGTCGATGTAGTCGTACTCGTCGTGCCTGCTCGTGCAGACATGCTTTTTGTCGTACTCGTCGCAAACAGTGCGTTTGCTGCCGGCCACGCGCTCATGGCTGGTGACGACCTTCATGTCCTGGTAGAGCGCGAACCGCGTGAGGGTCTCGCCCTCTTGACCGCCCCAGCCGCTCCCCTTCTTGTACCAGATGCCGCCGATTTTCTCGGCGCGCTTGTTCGGGTCACTGAGCGTCGTCCAATCGAAATTCTCGTGGTGAATGGGAGAAAGGCCATCGATATCGATCCAGGACGCTCCGGCATTCTGTGGGCCGACATTCACGGATGCCGCGAATGGAACGAGCGAGAACTGGACCGGCTTGTTCACTTGCTTGATGAGCTTTGCTTGATCCGCCAAGGTGCTGACGAGCTGCTTGGCGGCCGCCTTGAGGAGCTCGATGCGTTTCTGGCCGGCCGCGGAGTAGTTGTCCATTGACCCGGAATTGTCGAGGACCAGCGCGACTTCGAGCGTATTCTTCAAACGGATTTCGCTCTTGGTAGTGAAATTGATGTCAGCGTCCGCCACGCCTTCCGTCTGGCCGATGAGTGTGGCAAAGGCTGGAAAGAAGAGGGGCTTGTAGTTGAGCCGGGCGGCCAGTTTCAGCGTGCCGCCGCCGTTCTGCTTGGTCGGCAGCGTGACGGTAAGCGCGGTGTCCGCGGGCTTCACATGCGAAAGGTTCGCCTCGAAGAACTTCTTGGCATAGGCCTTGAGCTCGTCGTCGGACGCACCCGTCACGACTTGCCGGGCCGTCGCAATTCCGGCCGCGTCGAGCGCATTCGCGACCGCCTGCTTCTGCCGGTTCATCTCCGAATAGTCGACAGCCATGGCGACGGCGCCCATCAACGGCACCATCGCGACCGCCGTCATCAGGGCATAGTTGCCCCGACGGTCCGCCAAAAATTTGCGCATCGCTTTCGCGACCCCAAGCCGGCATTTTCCAGAATGAAGAATTGCAGAAAGCTTTGAACGAGCCGTGAGGGAAACTTTTCGAATTTTCCCCCGCTCGTTCACAATCGAGTAACCCAGCGCTATCTGCTGGGCGACTTGCCAGCGGCCCTTGACCCGCTACTTTTGGTCGCTGCGCGCAACAGATGCGAACCGTTTGACTTTCCCGAGAGGGTGGCGCATGGACGCGACGGGCTGCAAAAATTCCGCCCAACCCCATCGACAGAGACAGGAACCATGAACCCCGACGGTCGAAGTTCGACTTTCAGAATAAGGCTCTGCGCCGGGGGTTGACGCATCGGCTCCGGCGCGAAAAGCGCATGAAGGAGCAAGCGATGCTGCGTCTTTTCGTCCGAAGCAACGATCATCTCGAGGTTGCCGCCTGCGATCTCGCCGGCATTCCGGCACGGCCCGAGGGTGCGGCGTGGTATGACCTCCTGAAGCCCACTCCGGAAGAAGAGCGCTTCGTCGGAGAAAGCCTGGGCATCGACATTCCCACGCGTGAGGAGATGCAGGACATCGAGCCGTCGGCCCGCCTCTACAAGGAAGCCGGCGCCGAGTTCATGACCATAACGGCGATGACCAGGCTCGACACGGACGAGCCGGTGAAGACCCCGGTAACCTTCGTGCTGAGGGACAATATCCTCATCACGGTGCGCTATGCCGATCCTAAGCCTTTCAAGCTCTACGCCATGCGCGCGGCCAAGCCTGGCGGCATCATCCTCGCCGGAGGCGAGGCTGTGATGATCGGTCTTCTCGAAGCCTTCATCGACCGCCTGGCCCACGTGCTGGAGAACGCCAGCGATGAGATCGACGTGATCTCGCACGAGGTTTTCCGCACGCGCGCCGGCGAAAAGCAAAGGCCGCAGGATCTCCAGTCGGTGATCGAGAGCATCGGACGCAAGGGCGAGCTCTTGACGATGGCCCGTGAAAGCCTGCTCAGCATCATCCGGCTGACCAGCTTCCATCAGGTCGGAGGCGAGGGCAAGAAGGCGACGGCTGCGTTCCGGCAGGAAGTGAAGACGCTGCAGCGTGACGCCACGGCGCTTGCCGACCACGCTGCCTATCTGTCGAGCAAGGTGAACTTCCTGCTCGACGCAACGCTCGGGCTCATCAATCTCGAGCAGAACCAGATCATCAAGATCTTCACAGTGGCTTCGGTCGCCTTCCTGCCGCCTACGCTGGTCGCCTCGATCTACGGCATGAACTTCAACAGCATGCCGGAGCTGCACTGGGACTTCGGCTATCCCTTGGCAATCATGATCATGATCTTCTCGGCAATCCTGCCATTCGCCTATTTCAAGCGGCGCGGCTGGCTCTGAGTGGCGGCAGATGAAATGACAAAGGCCCGATAGAGCGGCGTGCGTTCAGGTTGGATCGCCACGCCGCTCTATCTCTTTGTTTATGCATCGGATTTATCCGAAAACCGCTTCACACTTTTCGGTCCGATGCTCTAGAGAGCAGGCCTTTGCTTATCTCGGACGTCAGTTTGCGGGTCAGCCGACGATGCGCAGGTTCGAAAGCTCGCTGGCGATATCCTTGAACGTATCGGAGAGATTGCCTCCGGTCGTGTTCCAATAGAGCTTGACCGGGTTGCCGCTCGAATCCTTGCGGAAGCGGGAATCCGAAGCGCAGGCCTTCAGCGCGTTGATAGCTTTGTTCTCCGAGGTCACGCTGGTCCTGAGGTCCAGCGACACGGTCATGACGATGATGCCGGCCGCCTTGGCATTGTTGCACAGCGTCGCGAACTGCTGGTCCATCGCCTTGGTGTAGTTCGTGCTGGAATAATCGGCCGTATTGACCGATGTGCCCTGAAAGATGCGCGACGTGGAGTAGCCCAGGGTTTTAAGGCCGGCATAGCCCAGGGCTGCGTAGGTGGACCTATTATTGGCACCAGAGGAGTCATTGACGGCAGAGTAAGTATTGGCGCCGTCCGTCACTACGATGACGACTTTGTCGTTGCCCTTCTCTGTTTCTGGCCTGCCTTCGCTGAAGGGTGGCCCATGCGAGAGGACGCGCCATCCCCAGGCCATTCCTTCCGGGACGTTGGTATTGCCGGTAGGTGTCATTGCGTCGATGGAGTTCTTGATTGCGGTTTTACCCGCCACAGTGCTGACGTCCGTCAGAGGCGTGATTGGGCTCGTGGTGCAGCCCAAATTTGGGCCCTCGTCCATTCCAGCTGGCGTTGTCCTGTAGGGGGCGACGAATCCACCCGACCCGATGTCGAAATATTTTCCAGGGTACTGCTGCTTGGCTAAAGGGGTGCCGGTAGGGAGTACATCGTCCCAATAATATTTTGTTCCATTATATGTGAATAGGTACCAGTTGTTATTGGCGCCGCTGGTCTCATCCGGTGCAAACATTGGTACGAATAGGGTCGCGGGATTAGAGGCAGTCGGGGCCGTATCGTCGATGTTGTACGGATAGGGCCTTGCCTCCACGCATCCATACCATTTCGTGTATTTATCCTTCGTGGTTTGCAAGTTGTTCGTATAATACTTCATGGACTCAAAAATGGAAAAGCGAGTTACGGTTTGATTCTTCTCAGAAGAACTCCAGCTCTTTCCCGTCTTTTGGTAAACTCCATTAACCAAGGTTACTTCATAACCGCTTGGCATGCTCTTCCAGTTAAAATTCTCATGATGGACCGGTGAAAGACCGTTCAAGTCCAGCCAAGTAGCCTTGTCATCGTAGTACTTAGGTCCGACATTGACCGACGCCGAAAATGGCACGAGGCCGAATTGCACTGGCTTGTTGATCTGCTTCATCAGCGCGGCCTGGCCGGCGATCGTGTCGACAAGCTGTTTGGAGGCATCCTTGAGAAGGTCGATACGCTTCTGGCCGGAGCCGGTACCCTTGTCGTTCATCGATCCCGAATTGTCGAGGACCAGCGCCACTTCGAGCGTGTTCTTCAGCCGGACCTCGGAACATGCCGAAAAGTCCTGGTCGGTAGGGCCGGCTCGGCCGATCAGCTTGGCGAATGTCGGGAAGAAGAACGGCTTGTAGACAAGCGAGGCGCAGAGCTTGAGCGTGCCTCCGCCCGTATTGTTCTGCGGCAGCAGGACAGAGAGCGTGGCGTTGGCCCGATCGACCGAATTGAGATTGGCCTCGAAGAATTTCCTGGCATAGGCCTTGGCTTCGTCGTCGGTGACGCCTTCGATGATGCGGTGCGCGGTGGCGGTACCGGCCGCGTCGAGCGCATTCAGTGTCTGCTGCCGCTGCTTGGACATTTCCGTGTAGTCGACCGCAAGCGCAAGCGCGCCCATGATCGGCACGATTGCGATTGCCGTCATGAGCGAGAAATTGCCGCTGTCGTTGCGGAAAAACCTGCGGAACATGCCTTGGGCCCCCTGCAAACCCGGTTCGCAGCGGCCAAATTCGCACAAACCCGTGAATCACCCGTTTTCTCGGAAGATTAAAAGACTCTAATGCACTTCAAGCCCGGTTAACTATCGCTTCGGCCCAGGATCACTGCCTGCATGCCACTCATTCTGCTTCAGCCGGATCAGCTCCGGGCGAGCCGGCCGGGACGGTTGCCGGCCTCAGGCTTCAGCAGCTTCGGCCCGCCGAAGCGTGGCCCGGACATCAGGTCGATGCCGAGGTCGAGGAGGGCCACTGCGTCCTCGTCGGTCGCGACCTTGGTGGCGATGATCGCCAGCTTGGCGGCACTCGCCTGCTCGACGATCATCATTGCAGGCGTAAGCTTGCGGCGCTGGCGCTCGCGATCGAGCAACCTGTCGACGGATAGCTTCAGATACGCCGCTTCACCATAGCTCGGCTGGTCAGGCCCATCCGCTTCGTTCCAGCCTTCGACGGCGAACCCGACTCCCGTCGCCGCCAGGAGATCGAGTGCCTGCCGATGCCGGCTGGACCGATCGGAGAGATGAGCTGGCACCGACAACACGCACAATTGTGCAACGTTCGGATCTGACTGCAGCAGGTCGATCGCGCCGCCCAGTTCATCACGGTGGGACAGCAGCGCCTCGGATATGGCGACATGCAGCGGCAGGCTCACAGCACCAGGCCGTTTGCGGCCCGCCTGCAGCGCTGCAGTGAGCAGGATGCGCTCGAACGCCGCCGCCCTTGCCTGCTGGGATTGCTTGGCGGGCCGGCCGAGCTCAATGCGTTCCCCGCCTTCGAGTGGCAAGCTCGCATAGACATCGAACCCTATCGCTGCGCCGCCCGACACCGAGACGATCGGCTGCAGCGCTATTTCGAATTTGCCGGCGTCGATCGCTTTTTTGTAAGCGGCGGCGACCGAGTTCCCACCTGGATCGGACGACGCCTGCGGAACCGGTTCCTGCGACATGCCGCGGGTGCCCCGTACGGATGGATGAGGCACCACGTTGCCGGCATTTTCCACGCGTCTCCTGTCGCCGGCGTCGGGCGTTCCGACGCGTTCGGAGAGTTTGTCCATCTCCTGCATCACCCGGTCGGCCATGTCACCGAGAGTGGCCGCGTCCTTGTCGGTCCGCTCGGAAACATCCCGCAGCGCCATGTCGATCGAGCGGGCAAGAAGGTGGACGTCGGCTCTCAGTCTTGAAAGATGCATGGTGGCCCGCAGCGCCACTGCCGCCGCGACGAGCGCAATGACAAGCGCGAGTAGCGTGACGATTGGCTCCATGTCGGGAAGATAGCCGCCAACGGGCGATCGCGAAATGAGATATGTCGCCGCGCATAGCAGAGCGGCGCCGACGCCGGCGATAGCCAGTCGAAGCATCGAGCAGTCCCCTGGTGGGCGGAATTCGCGGCTTCGAACAAGACAAGCGCCGCCCCTTCGCGATATTGTTTCGCATAGAGGGCGGTTGCAGTTAAGCGAAAGCTGGTGACAGGGTGAACGGCTTCGGTTAATGGCCGGGCTCCTTTGCGTCCGCTCGCGGGCCGCCGTTGCAACCAGGAAATCGCAGGACAGGGAATGGCCGAGCTGCCGCCGATCATCCGCGCGTTGGAAGACATTGCGCCGCGTTACCAGGCAATCCTGTGCGACGTCTGGGGCGTCGTTCATAACGGGGAACGGTCGTTTCCGGCTGCCAGTTCGGCACTGGCGCTCGCGCGAGAGCAGGGGATTGCCGTGGTGCTGATCACCAACGCGCCGCGGCCGAGTGCGGATGTGATCGCGCAACTGAAGTTGCTCGGCGTCCCCGATGCCGCATATGATGCGATCGTCACCTCCGGCGATGTGACCCGAGACCTGATCGCAGAAGGCCCGCGCCGGGTCTATCACCTCGGTCCCGAGCGGGACCGAACGATCTATGACGGGCTGGAGGTCGAGCTGGTCGAGGAGTTCGATGCAAGCGGTGTCGTCTGCACCGGGCTGTTCGAGGATGAGGTGGAAACGCCGGAGGACTATGCCGCGACGTTGCGTCGCTTGCGCGCCCGCGACTTGCCCTTCATCTGCGCCAATCCCGACATTGTCGTCGAGCGGGGCGAGCGCCTGATCTGGTGTGCCGGCGCTCTGGCGCGCGACTACGCGCTGCTCGGCGGTCGTACGCTGATTTCGGGAAAGCCGCACCGGCCGATCTACGAGGCTGCGCTGAAGATGGCGGGCAAGGCGCTTGGCCGCGAAGTCGGCGTGAACGACACGCTCGCCATCGGCGATGGCATGCTGACCGACGTGAAGGGCGCCGACGACAACGGTATCGACGTGCTCTATGTCTCGGGCGGCATCCATGCGAAGGAGTATGGCGGGGTCGAAAAGCCGGATCCCAAGCTGCTCGCCGCCTTCCTCGAGGCGCATGGCCGACAACCCGTCGCGATCATCCCGACATTGCGGTAGGAATGCGGCAGGGATGACGACCACGCAATTCCAGCGCGTTTCCGGAGATGCGGCGGTTCCCGCCGAACTCAGGGGCGGCGTGGTCGCGATCGGCAACTTCGACGGCGTGCATCGCGGCCACCAGGCGGTTCTCCAGCGGGCGCTGGAAGAGGCCGCACGCCGTGGTGTACCTGCACTGGTGCTGACTTTCGAGCCGCATCCACGCACGGTATTTCGTCCAGATGTCCCGCTCTTCATCCTGACCCCGCCCGCCGTCAAGGCGCGCCTCCTCGCGAGGCTCGGCTTTGATGCGGTGGTCGAGCAGCCCTTCACTCGCGAATTCGCGGGGCAAAGCGCCGAGGAGTTCGTAACGCGTATTCTCGACCGCAACCTCGGGATCAGCCACGCCGTGACCGGCTTCGACTTTCATTTCGGCAAGAACCGGCAGGGTGGCCCGGCGTTCCTGATGCAATCCGGCGAACGGCACGGCTTTGCTGTCACGCTGGTCGATCCCTTCCGCGACGAGGGCGCAGAGATTGTCTCGTCGAGCCGCATCCGTGTCCTGCTCAGGGAAGGCGATGTGGTGCAGGCCGCCGGCTTGCTCGGCTACCGCTTCACGGTCGAGGAAACGGTCGTGCGCGGCAAGCAGCTTGGCCGAACGCTGGGCTTTCCGACCGCCAACATGAAACTTGCCGACACGACGGAACTGAAGCACGGCATCTATGCGGTGCGGTTGAGGCGTGCGAATGGAACGCTGCACGACGGCGTGGCGAGCTTCGGGCGCCGGCCGACCGTCGACGAGCACGGCGTGACGCTGCTCGAAACCTTCGTGTTCGATTTTTCCGGCGACCTCTATGGGGAGACTTGCGAGGTTTCGTTCTTTGGCTACCTGCGCGGGGAGGAGAGGTTCGACGGGCTCGACGCTCTGACAGCGCAGATGAAGCGGGACGAGGCCGAGGCAAAGGCGCTGCTTTCAGGCGTTCGGCCGTTGTCCGAACTCGACGCGAGGATCGCGTTTTAGGCTGATCTCGCCTTGTGTTTGTAGGTCGTCAAGCGATTTGCAGAACACATTGAGCGCAACAGCCCACGGCAATCTTCCTCACTTAAATCAAATTTTACCGAACTTCGCGACAAGCGCGCCATTTGCTGCCGGCTTCACTCGCCGGCACCAGGGCTTGGGGCTTGATGCGAAATCTCCTTATCCGTCCGGCGTTTGCCGGCGCCTTCATGCTCGTGCTGCCGGCCGCGGCGTCTGCCGAGGGCCGCTGGTTCTCCGGCAACTGGTATCTTGAGGTCGGCGCCACCGGCTTCACCGCGCCGAAATTCGACGGTGACGACAGCTACAAATTCGCCCTATCCCCGATCATCTCGCTCGGCAAGGCCGGCAACGAAGCGCGCTTCTCTTCGCGCAACGACGGCATCTCATTGGGGCTGATCGACACCGGAAACTTTCGCGCCGGCCCGGTCGGCAGGATTGTGCTGTCGCGCGACAGCGGCGATTCGGATGATCTCGAGGGGCTTGACCCCATTGAGGTCGGTGTCGAGGTCGGCGGCTTTGCCGAATTCTACCCGACCGACTGGCTGCGCCTCCGCGGCGAGCTTCGGCGCGGCTTCAATGCGCATGACGGGGTCGTCGGCGATATCAACATCGATGCCTTTAGGGACGTCACGCCGGAAGTGCGCCTTTCGGGCGGCCCGAGACTGTCCTTCGCCTCGGCCGAATATTTCGATGCCTATTACGGCGTCGACGCGGCGGAGGCCACCGCGTCAGGCCTCAGCCCCTACTCGCCGGGCGGCGGATTGAAGTCCTACGGCGTCGGCGGCGCGGTCGACTGGAAGACGACCGAGAAGCTGACGACCAGCCTCTTTGCCGAATATTCACGGCTGACCGGTCCGGCGGCGGACTCCAGCCTCGTGCGCGAGCGCGGCTCGCCGAACCAGTATCTTCTCGGAGTTTCCGCGACCTACCGGTTCGATTTTCAGCTTTGAAGCTGGAGCAGGATGAATTGAAGTAATTCATCCTGCTCCAGCGCCTTGTCTTTGCAGCATGATCTTGTCCGAAACCTCTGCAACTTTTTGCTTCGCTGACCTTCGGTTCGGGATCATGCTCTGGTTCACCGCTTCAGTGCAAAACCGAGCGTCGTCAGTGTCGCGCCCTGGAACAAAAGGTCGATGGCCAGGAATATGCCGAGCACGAAGAGGCTGTTGACCGGCCAGCCGAGCGCGATGATCACGCCGACAAGGGTGGTGACCACGCCGGCGGCGACCATCCAGCCCCAATTTGCTTCGGGCCTGTGCTCGAAGCCGATCCAGATGCGTATCACGCCGGCAGCTACGAGCGCTGCCGCCAGAAGCAGCGTCAGCACCGCGGAGGCGAGGATCGGGTTCATGAAGGCGAAGATGCCCGCCAGGGCGTAGAGAATGCCGCTGAACAGCCACCAGGCGAAGCGGCCCCAGCTTGCCACGCCAAAAGCGTGGATAACCTGGAAAGCGCCGGCGATCAGCATGAGCGCACCGACGTAGAAGACCGACACAACCGTGGCCAGGAACAGGTTCAGCATGGCAAGCAGGCCGGCGATCAGCATCAATATGCCGAGCGCAACGAACCAGCCCCATTTGGATCGCAGTTCAGAGATGACGCCGAGCCCTCTGGGGCGGTCGGCCGGGTGTTCGGATGTGGTTGCCATGGTAACCTCCTCCCATGTGGCTCACCCGGAGCGCCGGAAGAGACCGGGAGCGCCGGATGCATCCGTTGTGGTACCGCAAGTCTACTCTGACTTTGGCCGTTTGGGCACTGCCTTTCGGCAATCTGCGCCCACGCCAGGTTGCAACGGAGCGGCGGCTTTCCTGTTCCGCGTGCCGGATGACATCTTTTCATTGTTCGCCGGCTCGGTTAAAAGCCATTTCGATGAAGATGCTCGCCCTCTTCGCGACCGCGATACGAATTACCGGCCCGGCCTCACGGGCGGTTTGACGCTGCCCGGAGGTCCGGGACGCTGCGCACTGGCGCTTTCTCCATTTCATGATAGGTGACGGCCGCGCGTTTTAAGCGCGTTGCGCCGCTGGCACTGGTAAGGCAATGACCGAGACCATCGAAAAACTCGACTATTCGAAGACGCTCTACCTGCCGCGCACGGATTTTCCGATGCGCGCCGGCTTGCCCGAGAAGGAGCCGCAGCTCGTCAAGCGCTGGCAGGAAATGAAGCTCTACAAGAGGCTGCGCGAGGACGCGAAGGGCAGGCCGCTCTACGTGCTCCATGACGGGCCGCCCTACGCCAACGGCAACATCCATATCGGGCATGCGCTGAACAAGGTGCTGAAGGACATCATCAACCGCTCCTTCCAGATGCGTGGCTTCGATGCCAATTACGTGCCCGGCTGGGACTGCCACGGCCTGCCGATCGAGTGGAAGATCGAGGAGCAATACCGTGCCAAGGGCAAGGAGAAGCCCGACTTTGCCGACGGCAATGCCATCAACGCGTTCCGCAAGGAGTGCCGCGACTTTGCCGCGCACTGGATCAAGGTGCAGACCGGCGAGTTCCAACGGCTCGGCGTCGAGGGGGATTTCGACAACCCCTATACGACGATGGCCTTCCATGCGGAGGCTCGTATCGCTGGAGAGCTCCTGAAATTCGCCATGTCCGGCCAGCTCTACCGCGGCTCCAAGCCGGTGATGTGGAGCGTGGTCGAGCGCACCGCTCTCGCCGAGGCCGAGGTCGAGTACCAGGACTATGAGAGCGATACGATCTGGGCGAAATTTCCTGTCATGGCGCCCAATCCAAATGCCGTGCAGTCCGATTTGACTTCAGCATGCGTCGTCATCTGGACGACGACGCCTTGGACGATCCCCGGCAACCGGGCGGTCAGCTTCTCGCCGCGCGTCGACTACGGACTGTATGAGGTCACTGCGGCCGAGAACGATTTCGGTCCTCAACCGGGCGAGAAGTTGATCTTCGCCGACAGGCTGGCCGAGGAGTCGTTCGCCAAGGCAAAGCTCGAGTTCAAGCGGCTGCGCTTCGTCGGGGCAGACGATCTGGCGAGGCTGACGCTTGCCCACCCGCTCAAAGGCCTCGCCGGCGGCTATGAGTTCTGCGTCCCCATGCTCCCCGGCGATCATGTCACCGATGACGCCGGCACCGGTTTCGTACACACCGCGCCTGGCCATGGCCGCGAGGACTTCGACGTCTGGATGGAGCATGCCCGGGAGCTCGCCGCGCGCGGCATCGACACGTCGATCCCGTTCACGGTCGACGATGCCGGCTATTTCACCAAGGATGCGCCGGGCTTCGGCCCGGACCGGCCGGGCGGCGCCGCTCGAGTGATCGACGACAACGGCAAGAAGGGCGACGCCAACAAGGCCGTCATCGATGCGCTCATCGCCAAGGGCATGCTGTTCGCGCGCGGGCGGCTGAAGCACCAATATCCGCATTCCTGGCGCTCCAAGAAGCCGGTCATCTTCCGCAACACGCCGCAATGGTTCGTCTATATGGACAAGCCGCTCGGCGACGGCACGACGCTTCGCTCAAGGGCGCTGGCGGCGATCGATGCGACGCGCTTCGTGCCGGCCGGCGGCCAGACAAGGCTGCGCTCCATGATCGAGGAGCGGCCCGACTGGGTGCTTTCGCGCCAGCGAGCCTGGGGCGTGCCGATCGCCGTCTTCGCTGACGAGAGCGGTGAGGTGCTCAAGGACGAGGCCGTCAACCAGCGCATCACGGAAGCGTTCGAGAAAGAAGGTGCCGATGCCTGGTTCGCCGAGGGCGCGCGCGAGCGGTTCCTCGGATCACGCGCCAACGAGCCGTGGAAGCAGGTCAAGGACATCCTCGACGTCTGGTTCGATTCCGGCTCGACGCACACCTTCACGCTGGAAGACAGGCCGGACCTGAAATGGCCAGCTGACGTCTATCTTGAAGGCTCGGACCAGCATCGCGGCTGGTTCCACTCCTCGCTGCTCGAAAGCTGCGGCACGCGCGGCCGCGCGCCATACGACGCGGTCGTCACCCATGGTTTCACCATGGACGAGGAAGGCCGCAAGATGTCGAAGTCGCTCGGCAATACGGTCGTGCCGCAGGACGTGATCAAGCAATCCGGCGCCGACATCCTGAGGCTGTGGGTCGCCACGACTGATTATTGGGAGGATCAGCGGCTCGGCAAGAACATCTTGCAGACCAACATCGATGCCTACCGGAAGCTGCGTAACACGATGCGCTGGATGCTCGGCACGCTTGCGCATGACGAGGGCGAGGACGTGCCGCTGGCCAGCATGCCCGAGCTGGAGCGGCTGATGCTGCACCGGCTCGCCGAGTTGGAACAGGTCGTTCAGGCCGGCTACGACGCCTTCGATTTCAAGCGCATCGCCAAGGCGCTGCTCGACTTCATGGTGGTCGATCTGTCGGCCTTCTATTTCGACATCCGCAAGGATGCGCTCTACTGCGATGCGCCGTCGAGCGTGCGCCGCAAGGCATCGGTCCAGGTGGTCCGCCATCTTTTCGATTGCCTGGTGAAGTGGTGGGCGCCGATGCTGCCCTTCACCATGGAAGAGGCCTGGCTCGACCGGCGTCCCGACGCGCAGTCCGTGCATCTCGAGCAGTTCCCCGTCGTTCCGGCCGAGTGGAGGGCCGATGCGCTGGCCGAGAAATGGCGCAAGGTCCGGCAGGTTCGGCGCGTCGTCACCGGCGCGCTGGAGATCGAGCGCGCCAAGAAGGTGATCGGCTCTTCGCTGGAGGCTGCGCCGGTGGTTCACGTCACCGATCCCGAGTTGCGCGCCGCGCTCGACGGCCTCGATCTGGCCGAAATCGCGATCACGAGCGACATCACCGTGACAGACGCCCCGGCGCCGGCCGGGGCTTTCACGCTCGACGAGGTGAAGGGCGTCGCCGTTGTCCCCGGGCTGGCGACAGGGGTCAAATGCGCGCGTTCCTGGCGCTTCACGCACGACGTCGGATCCGATCCCGAATTCCCCGATGTCTCCGCCCGCGATGCGGCTGCGCTCCGCGAGCTCATTGCGCTCGGCCGCATCTGAACGCTGCGGGGCGGCCGAATTCCCGCTCCGCCAGGCTGACATTGCCGAGGCGGATCGTCTGGTTTAAAAGACGGTTCCGCCCGGCGGCCACGTTGTCGCCGGATTTTTAAGCAATGAGCGGGACAATGCCGGCCTCTTGGGAGAGGGACAGGCACGCCGAGAGGTGGGGTAAAGAGTGGGACTGATGCAAGATCGTTGGAATGCGCGCTGGCGACTTGTTGCCGGTGCAGCGCTTGTCGGCGCCGCGGGACTGGCGTCCGGCTGCATGAGCTCGCCGACCTACGGCACAGACAAGACCGCGAGCGCTCAGCTGATGTCTGACCTCGGCGGCATCACGTCGTTCCGCGACAAGCAGAAGCCGGCGATCGATTATACGCCGCGGCCCGATCTGGTGAAGTCGGCGAAGCGCGGCGAGACGCTGCCGCCGCCACAGGACAACGTCACCACAGCCAGCGCGAACTGGCCCGAATCGCCCGAGCAGCGGCTGGCGCGCGTCCGTGCCGAGGCTGATGCCAATGTCGATAATCCACAGTATCAGTCGTCGGTGGTGCCGGATGTTTCGCTTGCGCAGAAAGACAATTTCAAGAAGCCCGGACAGGCTTGGCGAAGCTTCGAGGCCGGCAACGACGACACCAGGACGGCGACGACGTCGGATTCAGCGAAGCGGGCGGAGTACAAGAAACGCCTCCAGGAAACCCAGCAGGGCGATCCGAACAAGCGCAAATATCTAAGCGAGCCGCCGACCGAGTACCGCCAGGCCTATGCCGATGCGCCGCAAGGCGAGGTCGGTGAGGACGAGTACAGGAAGGAGCGGCGCCTGAAGCGCGCTGCCACCAAGAACAGGACCTGGTGGGACGACATCAACCCGTTCTGACCCTACATGATCCCGAACCGAAGGTCAGCGCAGCAAAAAGTTGCGGACTTTTCGGACAAGATCATGCTGCAAAAACAAAGAGCTGGAGTAGGATGGATCACCCCGCTTCAATTCATCCTACTCTAGCTACGGCGTCTTTCCCGAAAAAAGCTGCGCAGCATGTCGGCGGAGCGCGTCTCGGCGAGGCCTGAATAGATTTCGGGCACATGGTGGCAGGTAGGTGCGGTGAAGAAGCGGACGCCGCTCACCACGGCTCCGCCCTTTTCGTCGACCGCGCCGAAATAGAGCCGCCGGATGCGAGCGAAGGAGATCGCTGCAGCGCACATTGTGCAAGGCTCGAGCGTCACGTAAAGGTCTGCCCCGCTCAGCCGCTCCGCTGAGAGCTTGGCCGCCGCCTCACGGATGACGAGCATCTCGGCATGCGCGGTCGGGTCGTTTTGCTCTCGCGTACGGTTTCCGGCCCGGGCGACAGGCTCGTGGTCGAGGGCGATGACAGCGCCGATCGGGACCTCGCCGCGCAAAGCGGCGGCCTCGGCCTCGGCTAGCGCGATCGCCATGAAATCCGGCCGCTTCATGCGGTCACATTGTCCTCGCAGTCAACAATCGTTGCTGATAACTAGCCGCCCGGAAAGGCGAACGCCACATGGCAGACAAGGATAACGACAAACGAAACGAGAGGCGCGGTCCGAAGCGGGCAGGCGAAAAGCCGTTCGCCAAGCGGGGCGACCGACCCGGCTTCGCCGGCAAGCCTTCCGGCGGCAAATCGTTCGCAGAACGTCGCAGCGAAGCGGGGGGCGAGCGCCCGGCCCGCCGGTTCGGCAAGGGCTCGAGCGAGGGCCGCAAGAGCTTCAAGCCGTTTACAGAACGTCGCGACGAAGCCGGCGGCGAGCGCCCGGCCCGAACATATGGCAAGGGTTCCAGCGAGGGCCGCAAGAGCTTCAGGCCGTTCGCGGAACGTCGCGACGAAGCCGGCGGCGGTGAGCGCCCGGCCCGTGCCTTCGGCAGGGGCTCCGGTGAGGGCCGCAAGAGCTTCAGACCGTTTGCAGAACGTGGCGACGAAGGCGGTGAGCGCCCGGCCCGTGCCTTCGGCAGGGGCTCCGGTGAGGGCCGCAAGAGCTTCAGACCGTTTGCAGAACGTGGCGACGAAGGCGGTGAGCGCCCGGCCCGCCCCTTCGGCAAGGGTTCGAGCGAAGGCCGCAAGAGCTTCAAGAAGCCGGGTCAACCACGATCGGGCTCTAGCCGGCACGAACGCACGGACGGTGACAAGCCATTTGGGCGCAGCGCGCAGCGGGGCCCGCGCCCAGCCGCCTCCTTTGGCGGCAACCGGCCGTCGAATGAGACGGGCGAGGTCGCTGTCCAATCTACAGAACGCATCGCCAAGCGGCTGGCGCGTGCCGGTATAGCGTCGCGGCGGGACGCCGAAGCTTTGATTGTCGACGGACGGGTCAAGGTGAATGGGGTCGTGCTGACTTCGCCCGCAGTCAATGTGACGGCCTCCGACCGCATCGAGCTCGACGGGACCGAAATCCCGCCGGTCGAGCGCACGCGGTTGTTCCTGTTCCATAAGCCGGCAGGCGTGGTGACGACCAATCGCGACCCCGAGGGAAGACGTACCGTGTTCGACGTGCTGCCGGAAGACCTGCCGCGGCTCATCACGGTCGGCCGTCTCGATATAAACACCGAGGGTCTGCTGCTTCTCACCAATGATGGCGGTTTGGCGCGGGTGCTGGAGCTTCCCTCCACCGGGTGGCTGCGCCGCTACCGGGTGCGCGTACACGGCAAGGTGAACGCTGAGGCGCTTGCCGGCCTGAAGCAAGGGATCGCCGTCGACGGCGTCTTCTACGGCAGCGTCGAGGCTTCGCTCGACCGTGAGCAGGGCTCGAATGCCTGGCTCACGATCGGCCTGCGCGAAGGCAAGAACCGCGAGGTCAAGAACATACTCGGCGCGCTCGGACTCGAAGTGACCCGCCTGATCCGCATCTCCTATGGCCCGTTCCAGCTCGGCGACCTTGCGGAGGGTGCCCTCCAGGAGCTCAAGGGCCGTACCCTGCGTGACCAGTTGGGCGAGCGGCTGATCGAGGAGGCTGGCGCCAATTTCGACGCGCCTGTCGTGACGCCCTTCTCGAACAAGCCCGTGCGCGTCGGCGAGGAACCGAATCCGGACCGTCCTGCACGGCCCAGGATCGTGCGCGACGGCATTCAGGGCAAGATCGGCGAGGGCGGCCTCATCAAGCAGCGCCGCCGCGACCGCGGCGATGAACGTGCCTCGCTGCTCTCACGGCTGACCACAAAGCCCGACTCCAGAGGGAGCAAAGGCGGCAAGGACAAGCCCTTCGGCGGCCCGGGTACGGAAAAGGCCGGCCAACGGCAGGAGCCGCCTCGCGCAAGGACTTCCAATGTGTGGATGGCGCCAGGCGCAAGACCCCAAGGCAAGAAGACGCCCGATACGTCGGCGCCCCCCGCTCCCCGCCTGAGCCCGTCGAAGGCACGAGGCGAGGATAAGGGTGAGGGGCAGCGCCCGCGCTTCAAGAAAAGAACTGAGGCGCAGGGGGAGCAAGGCGCCTCATCAATCCGTGACGGACGTTCTCCTCGCGGGCGGACAGAAGGACAAGGCAAGGGGAAGGGCAGGGGCGGTGCGGATCGTCGGCGGTGAATTCCGCGGCCGACCGCTGGCGACGCCGCGCAGCAATGCCATTCGCCCGACCACCGATCGCACGCGCGAGGCGCTCTTCAACATTCTGTCCCACCGCTTTGCCGACAAGCTCGAAGGCGCACGCGTGCTGGACCTTTTCGCAGGCACCGGCGCGCTTGGCCTGGAGGCCCTTTCTCGTGGCGCGAGCTTCGCGCTCTTCGTCGAAGAATCCGCCGAAGGGCGCGGCCTGATCCGCACCAATGTCGAGAGCCTAGGATTGACCGGTCGCAGCAAGATCTTTCGCCGCGACGCGACCGACCTCGGCGAGGTCGGCACCATGCAGCCCTTTGGCCTGCTTTTTGCCGACCCGCCCTATGGCAAGGGCCTCGGCGAACGTGCTTTGCGCTCGGCGAAGGCCGGCGGCTGGCTCGTTCCCGGCGCGCTTTGCATCGTCGAGGAAAGCGCTGCCGCGCCCTTTGATCTCAGCTCCGGCTTCTCGATCGCCGATGAGCGGGGTTATGGCGATACGGTGATCCGCATCATCGAGACCGCGTGAGTTCGGCCGCTTTCGCAAAACGCCCGACTTCGGCCGCTTTTGCGAAAGATGACGAACAATTCATTTGGCCAAACGGCAAGCTGACCTGTAACCCCGGCCGCCGTCTCCAACTTCCCGGGAGCCTGAAAATGACGAGCATTGCGGACGCCGTTCGCTGGACCAGACACCGATGCATCACTGCTGCGCTCTTGACCTTTGCGCTGGCGATTTCCAGCGTCGCCTCCGCCGCTGACCAACCCAAGGACAGCGATGTCGACGAGTTCATGCTCGACAACGGCATGGAAGTGGTCATCATCCCGGACCATCGCGCGCCTGTGGTCACCCACATGGTGTGGTACAAGATCGGCAGCGCCGACGAGCCGCCCGGGAAATCCGGCATCGCGCATTTCTTCGAGCATCTGATGTTCAAGGGCACGACGAACCACAAGCCCGGCGAGTTCATGGCCAAGGTCGCCGAGATCGGCGGCCAGCAGAATGCCTTCACGTCTTACGATTACACGGCCTTCTACGAGACGGTCTCGCCGGATGCGCTCGAGACCATGATGAGTTTCGAGGCGGATCGCATGCGCAACCTGATCCTGACGGACGACGTGATCAAAACGGAGCGGGATGTCGTGCTGGAAGAGCGCCGCGCCCGAATTGAGACGAGCCCTGAGGCGCTGCTTTCGGAAGAAATCAATGCGACGCTTTACCAGAACCAGCCATATCGCATCCCGGTGATCGGCTGGATGCACGAGATGGAGCAGTTGAACCGCGCCGACGCGGTCGCCTTCTACGACAGGTACTACGCGCCCAACAATGCGGTGCTCGTGGTGGCCGGCGATGTCGACGCCCAGACGGTGAAAGCACTTGCCGAGAAAACCTACGGCAAGGTGGCGCGTGGTCCGGACCTGCCGCCGCGTATCCGTCCGACCGAGCCGGAGCAGAACACCAAACGTACCGTGACGATGCGCGATGCGCGCGTCAGCGTGCCGAGCTTCCAGAAATCCTGGGTCGTGCCCTCCTATCACACTGCCAAGGATGGCGAGGCCGAGGCTCTCGACGTTCTGTCCGAAATCCTCGGCGGAGGGACGATGAGCCGCATATACCAGGAGCTCGTCGTCAAAACCGGCATAGCTTCCAGCGCCGGCGCCAGCTACTCGGGAACTTATCTCGACGACACCAGCTTTACGATCTATGGCGCCCCGCGCGGCGAGGCCGGCATCGAACAGGTCGAGACTGCCATCGATGCCGAGATCAGGAAGATCGTCAGGGACGGGGTCACCGAGAGCGAGCTGGAAAAGGCGAAGAACCGCTTCGTGCGGGCTATGATCTTCGCGCGCGACAGCCAGTCGGGAATGGCCAACATCTACGGTGCAGCGCTGACGACGGGCTCGACCGTGAAAGACCTCGCGGAATGGCCGGAGCGCATCAAGGCGGTGACGGCCGACCAGGTGAAAGCCGTCGCCGCGAAATACCTCAACCCCGACCGCTCGGTCGCCGGCTATCTGCTGCCGCCCGAGTCGGCTGAAAACTGAGATTGGATTAGCAGACGATGAATGCGCTTCGGCAGAACGCCTTCACCCATGTTGCCGTCACAGCCTTGCTGGCCGTCATTTTCCTGACGCTGCCGGCGATCATGCCGGCACGTGCTGCGGTGACCATCCAGCAGGTCAAATCCGAGCACGGCATCACAGCCTGGCTGGTCGAGGACTATTCGGTTCCGATCATCTCGATAAAGTTCGCCTTTCGCGGCGGCACGACGCAGGATCCTGTCGACAAGGAAGGCCTCGTCAACCTGATGACGGGCCTTTTCGACGAGGGCGCCGGCGACATTGAAAGCGAAGCTTTCCAGAACCGCCTCGACGATGCCGGCGCCGAGATGAGCTTCGATGCCGGGAGGGACGCGCTTTACGGCTCGATGCGCATGCTGGCGGAACAAAAGGACGAGGCTCTGGAGCTGCTGAGGCTTGCGGTCGAGAAGCCGCGCTTCGACCAGGCGCCGTTCGATCGCATTCGTAGCCAGGTCGTCGCGGGCATCATGGCCAATGCCCATGATCCCGAAACCACCGCCCGGCTCTCCTGGTCGAAGGCTCTCTATGGCGATCATCCCTACTCGCGCCAGGACGAAGGCACTCGGGAATCGCTCGCCAGGATCACCCCGGATGACCTGAAGGCTCTCCACGGCAAGCTCTTTGCGCGCGACAATCTGATTATCGGGGTTGTCGGCGCAATTGATGCGGAGACGCTGAAGAAAGAGCTCGACAAGCTCTTCGGCGGGCTGCCGGAGAAATCCGAGCTGACGACGGTAACCGACGTCGAGCCCAAGCTCGGGCACGAGATCGACGTCACCTACGATCTGTCGCAAACGACGCTGCGCTTTGCCTACCCCGGAGTGTCGCGTGACCAGCCGGAATACTTCGCCGCGTATCTGATGAACCATATCCTTGGCGGGGGCACCTTCACGTCACGGCTCTTCCAGGAGGTGCGCGAAAAGCGCGGTCTGGCCTACGGTGTCGCCTCCGGACTGGTAAACTATGATCACTCGGCAGTGCTCGCCATCTCGACAGCCACTCGGCCCGACCGAGCGGCGGAAACGGTGCAGGTGATCCGCGACGAGGTCAAGCGCATGGCCGAACAAGGTGTTACGGCCGAAGAACTTGCCGCTGCCAAGAAGTACGTGATCGGCGCTTACGCCATCAACAATCTCAACGACTCGGCGTCGATCGCCAATACGCTGGTGGGATTGCAGCTGGACAAGCTCGGGGCGGACTATATGGAACGTCGGGTCGATCTGATCAATACCGTCACGCTTGACGAGGTGCAGGCTGAGGCGCGAAAGCTGCTCTCGGTCGCCCCCACCATAATGGTGCTCGGACAGGCGCTCGACGGAGGGAAAGGTTGACAAAAACAGCCGCTGCGGCGCCGATCGCGAAACCCGAGGGTGGACCGAGCTTCGCCGTGGCGCTGGGCGGCGGTGGTGCTCGCGGTCTAGCCCACATCCATGTCATCGAGGTGTTGAACGAGCTCGGTATTCGCCCGACTGCGATCGCGGGTTCGTCGATCGGCGCGATCATGGGCGCCGGAATGGCCGCCGGCATGACCGGCAAGGAAATCCACGCATATGCCCGCTCGGTGCTGAGCAAACGCTCCGAGGTTGCGAGCCGCATGTGGCGGGCAAGGCCCGACAGCTTTCGCGAAATGATGGAGGGCGGCTTTCGCGTCGGCCAGTTCAACATAGAGCGCATCCTCCGAGCGTTTCTGCCTTCGGATATCCCGAACGAATTCGCCAAGCTCGAAATCCCGCTCAAGGTCACCGCGACCGATTTCTTCGGCCACGGGCTCGCGGTTCTCGACAGCGGCGATCTGTTTTCCGCACTGGCCGCCTCGGCAGCAATTCCGGCCGTATTTCGTCCAGTTGCCCGCGACGGGCGGCTCTATATCGACGGCGGCATCTATAATCCCGTGCCTTTCGATCTCGTGAGTGGGGCGGCCGACCTGGTGATCGCCATCGATGTGGTGGGCGCCCCGGTCGAGGGCCGCAAGCGGCTCACGGGCATAGAGCTCGTGTTCGGTGCGAGCCAACTCATGATGCAGTCGATCATCGCCACGAAACTGAACCAGATGCAGCCGGCCGTGTTCCTGCGCCCGCCGGTCTCCGGTTTCCGTGTGCTCGATTTCCTGAAGATCGACTCGGTGCTTGCCGAGACCGCTGCGCTGAAGGAGCAGCTGAAGCGAGCGATCGACCATGCGGTCGACGCCAGCGAACGACATCGCAAGGCGGGCTGACGCGGCTACGGCATGATCCCGAACCGAAGGTCAGCGGCAGCAAAAAGTTGCAGACTTTTCGGATAAGATCATGCGGCGAAACAAACTGCTAGACCAGGGTGAACGCTTCCCGTTCATCCTGCTCTACGGCAACGTCGCGGCCTTGCCGGTCGAGAATGGTGAATTCGCCGCCGGCGGGAGGGGAGGGCTCGCCTCTTCCTTCTTCGGGAGCGCCCTTTCCCTGATGCCGGCGAGCGTCCGGAAACAGACGGCCATGGAGACGACGCCGAAGATCACGGCGCCGAGGCCGCGCCCGGCAAGCACGCCGTTGGCGCCGAAATAATGCGCGCCGACCCAGGCGAAGGGGATGATGCCGAGCGTCGAGCGGGCCCAATTGAAGACGGTCGAATAGGTTGGGTAGCCGAGATTGTTGAAGGCCGCGCTCGACACGAAGATCGCGCCGTCGAACACGAAGCACCCTGCCACGAACACGCAGAAGAAGATGACCAGCTCGCGGGCCAGGCCAGTCGCGCCGAACAGCGAAGCTATGGGAACGGAAAGCAGCGCAAGCAGTGCCCAGACGGCAAGCACGTAGACGATCGTCACGGTCAGGCTGTCACGCATCGTCTGGGTCAGGCGATCGAAACGCCGAGCGCCGAAATTCTGGCCGATGATCGGGCCGACCGCGCCGGATAGCGAAAAAATGACGCCGAAGGCGACGGGGATGATGCGGCCTATGATCGTCCAGCCTGCGACGGCATCGTCGCCGAAGCGGGCGATCTCGGCTGTGACGAAGGCGTTGCCTACCGGCGTGGCGATCTGCGTGGCCAACGCCGGCAGGCCGATCGAGAAGAACGGCCGTGCTGCCGCGACGAGCCGCTTCCAGTCAGGCAATGCGATCAGCCTGTGGACGTAATGTGCGCCGTAGATCCCGATGGCCAAGAGCACGCAACGCGACAGCACGGTCGAGATTGCCGCCCCCTCGAGGCCCAATTTCAGGCCGAAGATGAGAATTGGGTCGAGGATCGCGGCAGCGATGCCGCCGCCAAGCGTCACATACATGGCGCGCCGCGCGTCGCCGACGCCGCGCAATATGCCGGTCGTGCACATGCCGAGCGCAACGATCGGGGTCGACGGTATGACGATGTCGAGGAAACGCGCCGAGAGCGTCAGCGTCTCGCCCGTTGCGCCGAGCAGAGCGAGCAGCTCGTGCAGGAAGGGCCAGATGGCTAAGGTGACCGCAGCCGTCACCAGCGCCATGAACACCATCGAGGCGCCGGCGAGCCGCGCCGCCTCCGGCCGATCACCGCGGCCGAGCGCGCGAGAGACCAGCGCCGAGCAGGCTATGGTGAACCCGATCGCGAAAGAGATGGTGAAGAAGAGCAGCGTTGCCGCGAAGCCGACCGCCGCGGCGAGCGACTGTATGCCGAGCAGCGAGATGTAGAACAGGTTCAGGGCGTCGACGATGAAGATCGCAACAAGACCGACCGAACCCGTCGCCGTCATGACGATGACGTGACGCATCGTGGAGCCGGTGACGAATTTGGCCGGATGGGAGGAGGTAAAGGTCATTGTGCCGGTCTTTTCGCCGCCGATCTTCCGCGCAGCAATGGCCCTCGACACGCAAAGACCTGCTCCAGCGGGCGAAAGGGCCTCGCGGCCCTCCCTTCAGCTCTGGGCTGGCTCTGCAACTTTAGCGGATTGGGCCTCCTCTGTCCGGCCTTCCTTGTCAAGCCGCTTTGCTTCGCGTGTGGGCTTGATGAGAGGCTCCGGCGTGACAGGTTTGGTGACGAAGCGGTCGTAGCCGGCCTGGATACCTTCGACGGCTTGCAGCGCCAGCCGTTCTTCGTCGCGGCGACGGACGTCCTCGAGGATCTCGGCCGCCGTGCCTTCGTCCATGCCAAGCCCCTGTAGCGTCTCGCGCCCGAAGCGCAGGCCGGACTCGAAGGTCTCGCGCAGCTCGTATTCCACACCCCTCGCTCTCAACTCCAGCGTATGGGCGCGATCGTAGGACCGCACATACAGCCTGGCGTCCGGGAATTCGCTCTGAATGAGTTCGACGATGCGGTCGGTGGTTTCTCGCCTGTTGGTGCATACGGCGACGATCTTTGCACGGCGGATGCCGGAGGCCTCCAGCACCTCCTTGCGAGTACCGTCGCCGAAATAGAGGCGAAAACCGAATTTGGCGGCGCTCCGGACCCGTTCCGCCGAATGGTCTATGATGGTGACGCTGGTTCCGCCGGTAAGCAGGATTTGTGCGGCGATCTGGCCAAAACGCGAGAAGCCGATCATCAGCACGTCGGCGCCAGCCCCGTCGAAATCCTCTTCCAGCTCTTCCGCGACCGGCGGCGCTAGGAACAAACGGGTGGCAGGCACGAAGACCGGCGTCATCGCCATCGACAAGCTCACGATCGCGATGAGCATGGAGGCGGTCTCCAGCGGGAATATTGACGCCGAAGCTGCGGCGGAGAACAGAACGAAGGCGAACTCGCCGCCCTGCGGCAGCAGGAAGGCGATGCGCACGGCATCGTCGCGATTGCAGCCGAACAGGCGGCATACGCCGTAGATCGAGGCACCCTTCACGACCATCAGGATCGGCACGGCAATGAGTATCTTTGCCCAGTTCGCGATCACCACGCCGAGATCCAACGAGAGGCCGACAGCCATGAAGAACAAGCCGAGCAGAATGCCGCGGAACGGCTCGATATCGGCTTCGAGCTCGTGACGATAGGACGATTCGGCCAGCATCACGCCTGCAACGAAGGCGCCCATCGCCATGGAGAGACCGGCGAGCTGCATCAGCGTTGCCGACCCGAGCACGACGAGAAGCGCTGCGGCGATCATTGCCTCCTTGGCGCCGGTGTTGGCTATCACCCGGAAGAGCGGATTGAGCAGGTAGCGGCCGGCTACGAGCAGAGCGGCGATCGCCGCGATCGCGACCAGGAACTGCTGGAAGCCTGGTTGGGAAGTGTGGGCGCTCTCGGGGGCGAACAGCGGAATGAGCGCCAGCAGCGGCACGATCGCCAGGTCCTGAAAGAGCAGAATGGAGAAGGCTGTCTGGCCGTAATGCGTGTTGGTCGAACCCTCCTGGTCGAGGATCTGCAAGGCAAAGGCAGTTGAGGAGAGGGCCATACCGAAGCCGATGATCGTGGCGCCCCCCACCGTGAGCCCGACGAACAGATAGCCGAGAAGGGCGAGGATCAGGCCGGTGGCCAACACCTGGCTCAGACCAAGCCCGAAGATCGAGCGGCGCAGGCTCCACAGCCGTGAAGGTTTCAGCTCGAGACCGATGATGAAAAGCAGGAAGACGATGCCGAGCTCGGCGACATGCAGGATCTCCTCACCGCCGGTGATCAGCCGCGCCGCAGGACCGATGGCGATGCCGGCCGCGAGATAGCCGAGCACCGTGCCGAGGCCGATGCGCTTGAAGAGCGGGGCCGCAACCACGGCGCCCCCGAGCAGAAGGAGAGCTTCGGAATAGATTGTCGGCTCCGCTGCCACTGCCATGCATGATTCCTCTTGTTTGGGATGGCCAATTCCGGTTGACCAGGGATGGCCAAAGGGCAGCCGGTCGGCAAACCCTTCGCCCGCACCCATTGCACAAGCATGGCCGGAACAATAGATGGTGCTCAATGCCGTTTTTCGCAAAGCGGCTGCATCGCTTACGCACCGTAAGGAAAATCCCATGTCGAACAGCGTCGATGCCTCCAAGCTTGTCGATCGCGTCGCCGCACTCGTCGAGGCCGCGAAGAAGGCTGGCGCCGATGCGGCGGATGCTGTCGCAGTGAGGGGCCGCTCGAGCAGTGTTTCCGTGCGGCTCGGCAAGGTCGAATCGACGCAGTCGGCCGAAAGCGACGACATTTCGCTGCGCGTCTTCGTCGGGCAGCGGGTGGCAAGCGTCTCGGCAACTGCCGCTTCCGATGCAAAGACGCTCGCGGAGCGGGCTGTGGCGATGGCGCGGGTTTCGCCCGAGGATCCCTTCCAGGGGCTGGCCGACCCCTCGCTGCTCGCTACGTCGGTGCGCGATCTCGATCTCCTCGACAATACCGAGGTTCCAAGCGACCGGCTCAAGGAGGACGCGCTTGCGGCAGAAGAAGCCGCGCTCGCCGTGAAAGGCGTGACCAACTCGAGCGGCAGTGGCGCCAGCGCCGGCCTCGGCGGGCTGGTGCTTGCCACTTCCCATGGCTTCCTTGGACAATATGTCGGCTCACGCTTCTCGCGTTCGACGAGCGTCGTCGCCGGCGAGGGGACGGGCATGGAGCGCGACTACGAATTCTCCTCGCGCATCCATTTCGCCGACCTGGACTCGCCCGAGGAGATCGGCCGCAAGGCCGGTGAGCGCACAGTGCGCCGGCTCAATGCCCGGAAGGTCAAGACCGGGCAGGTGACGGTGGTTTTCGAGCCGCGCGTCGCGCGTGGCATTGCCGGGCATTTGGCAGGCGCGATCAACGGCGCCGCGGTGGCGCGCAGGACGAGCTTCCTGCGCGACATGATGGGCAAGCAGGTGGCGTCGAGCGTGGTCACCGTTACGGACGATCCGCTGCGCATGCGCGGGCCTGCTTCGCGGCCCTTCGATGGCGAGGGCATCGAAGGCGAGGCGCTCGAAATGGTCAAGGATGGAATTCTGCAGCACTGGTTCCTGTCGACCTCGGCAGCCCGCGAGCTTGGCCTCAAGACGAACGGTCGCGGCGCACGCTCCGGGACGTCGGTTTCGCCGACCTCGACCAACATCGCGATCGAGCCGGGCGAAAAGACGCCGGAGGAACTGATCGGCGCCATCAAATCGGGCTTCTATGTGACCGAGGTGTTCGGCCAGGGGGTCAACATGGTGACGGGCGAATATAGTCGCGGCGCATCCGGCTTCTGGATCGAGAATGGAGAAATCACCTACCCGGTCTCGGAGGTCACGATCGCCTCGAACCTGAAGGACATGTTCCTGGCGATCACGCCCGCCAGCGACATCGACCGCAATTTCGGCACGGCAGCGCCGACCTTGGTCATCGAGGGCATGACGCTTGCCGGAAACTAGAGAATTCACGCCTGCCGATGATCTCGCACTGATCAAGGATGCGGCGAGGGAAGCCGGTCGCATCGCGCTGAGCTTCTTCGGGAAAAGCCCGGAAGTCTGGATGAAGGGCGGCACTTCGCCGGTGAGCGAGGCCGACTACGCGGTCGACCGCTACCTTCGCGAGATACTGACGGCGGCGCGTCCCACCTATGGCTGGCTCTCGGAAGAGACAACAGACGAGCTGGAAAGGCGTGCCGCTCGCCGCACGTTTGTCGTCGATCCTATCGACGGCACCCGCGCCTTTCTCGACGGGCAGCCGACCTGGTGCGTCAGCGTCGCCATCGTCGAGGAAGGCCGACCGCTCACGGGCGTGCTCGACTGCCCGGCAAAGCAGGAGCTTTTCGTTGCGACGCTCCGGGGCGGCGCGACGAAGAATGGTCGGCCGCTCCAGGTCAATCCGCCGCGCGAGCCGGCCCTCATCGCCGGGCCTAAGGCGATGCTTGCTTCTGCAAGTCTCGATCGACGCGTCAACCGCGCCCCTTACATTCCTTCGCTCGCCTATCGCGTCGCGATGGTGGCGGAAGGCGCACTCGACGCTACCTTCATCAAGCCCAATTCGCATGACTGGGATCTGGCGGCCGCCGAGCTGATCCTTACCGAAGCAGGAGGCCGGCTTTTCGGGCCCACCGGCAATCCTCCGGTCTATGCCTCGGCCGATCCCAGTCACGGCGCTCTCGTTGCCGGCAGCGGACCATTGCTGCGGTCTATGGTCGGGGCGCTCGCCGCAATGTCGGCGTCGACTGTCTGAAAAGGTTTTGCAGCCGGCGATTTTGGTCTAATTGTCCGGCACGTCTGCAAACACGATTCAAGGCACCCCATGAGCGGCGCGCACGGGAAGAAACAATTACTGCACCTGGTGTTCGGCGGCGAGCTGACGAAGCTCACCGGAACCGAATTCCGCAATCTCGAGGAACTCGACATCGTCGGGATTTTCCCCGATTACAAGAGCGCCGAGGCGGCCTGGAAGGCGAAAGCCCAGGCAACCGTGGACAACGCCCATATGCGCTATTTCATCGTTCACCTGCACCGGCTCCTCGATCCCGAGAGCGGCAGCAAAATCTGACATGACGGATGGGGTGGAGAGGCCGGCCGCTGCTTCGCGGCCGATATCGAAGGGGCGCCGCGATGGCCGGCTGCGCGCTGCCTGGCGGGCGATCCGCCGGCCGCTGATGCAGTCGAACCTGTTCAAGCAGACGCTGGCGTCGTTGCTGGCCGGGGCCCTCTGGCTTATCCGGTGGACGAACCCGCTGAAGCACAAGGAGTTCGACATCGCCGAGGCTTACGCCAGACACACGCCGACGATTATCGCGCTCTGGCACGGCCAGCATCTTCTCATTCCGTTCTATTATCCGCGTGGCAAGGCTCTCATCGTCATGGTTTCGCGAAGCGCCGACGCCGAGATGAACGCTCTTGTCGTCGAAAAGATCGGCTTCAAGGCGGTTCGCGGATCAGGCGGACGCGACAGCTCGCGGCATCTGGAGAAGGGCGGAGCGCGGGCCTTGATTGCCTTGAAAAAGGCGCTCGACGCCGGCAACAACGTCGCCATGATAGCAGACATTCCGCACGGTACCCCCCGTGATGCCGGGTTAGGCATCATCACACTCGCCCGCCTGTCCGGCCGCCCGATCCTGCCCGTGGCGCTCGCAACCAGCCGCCGTAAGGTCATCGAGAAGAGCTGGGACAAGACCACCATCAGCCTGCCCTTCGGCCATGCCTCGATCGCGATGGGCGAGCCGGTCATGGTGCCAGCCGGAGCCGATGATGCTCTGATGGAAGAGAAGAGGCGGGAGCTCACCGCATCGCTCAACGCCGCGACTGAGCGTGCCTATTCCAGGGCGGATGGACAGGCATGAGCGAAATGTTGGCCCGCACAGTCCTTTCCGTCTACCGGTGGGCCGGTGCGGTCGCCTATCCGTTCATCGGCACTTATGTCGCCTGGCGTGCCGCGAAGGGCAAGGAGGAGTCGAGTCGCCGGCGTGAGCGTTACGGGCTTACCTCCCGCCGCCGCCCCGCCGGGCCGCTGGTATGGATGCATGCCGCGAGCGTCGGCGAAACCAATGCCGTGGTGCCTCTGATCGAACGCATCCTCGAGAACGATATCAACGTCGTGCTCACCACCGGCACTGTCACCTCGGCCAAGGTTGCCGAAGCGCGGCTCGGTCGCCGCATCATCCATCAGTACGTGCCGCTCGACCTCAAGCCGGCCGTCAGCAACTTCCTAGACCACTGGAAGCCCGACCTCGCCATCATCGCCGAATCAGAGATTTGGCCGATGACGATCCTGGAACTCGGCGCGCGTCGCGTGCCGCAGGTTCTGGTCAACGGCCGGCTTTCCGATCGCTCCTACGCGTCGTGGAAGAAGCGCGCCTTTCTCGCGGAAGCCCTGTTCGAGAATCTCGCCCATGTCGTTGCCCAGAGCGAGACCGACGGCGAGCGCTTCGCCTCGCTCGGGGCAAGGCCGGTAACCGTTTCCGGCAACCTTAAGATCGACACGACCCCGCCGCCGGCGAACGAAGCTGCGCTTACCGAGCTGAAGCGGCAGATCGGCGTTCGCCGCACCTGGGCCGCCGTTTCCACCCATGACGGCGAGGAGGTCATTGCGGGAGAGGTACATGGGCTGCTCAAGCAAGGCCATCCAGGGCTGTTGACGATCATCGTGCCGCGCCACCCCGAGCGTGCCGAAGCGATCGTCAAGACGCTCAACGCACAGGGGCTGAAGGTCGCGCGACGAAGCCTCGAGGAGCCGATACAGTCGGATACGGACGTTCTGCTGGGCGACACGATCGGCGAAATGGGTCTCTATCTGAGACTTACCGAGATCGCTTTCGTCGGCCGCTCGTTGACCGCCGAAGGCGGGCAGAACCCGGTCGAGCCAGCGATGCTCAACACAGCCGTGCTTGCCGGCGTCAATGTGCAGAATTTCCGAGACACTTACCAGCGGTTGATCGAAGGCGGCGGTGCCAAGCTCGTTCGCGATCGGGACATGCTCGCGGGCGCCGTCAACTATCTCCTCAAGAACCCGGCGGTGCGTCGCGACATGATCGCAGCCGGCGCCGCCGCGGTCGAGGAGATGCGCGGCGCGCTCGACCGCACCTTCCGTGCGCTCGATCCGTTCATTCAGCCTCTGATGGTGACATCACGGCTCAAGAACGGCAGCGGGAATCCTGCCTGATGGCCAGTGAAGCGCCGCCTTTCTGGTGGGAAAAGCCGGATTGGCGCGCTTATGCGCTCTACCCCGCCTCTGTGGTCTATGGTGCGGTCGCCCGGCGGCGCATGACTCGCGCCCGGCGCGAGAAGATCGATGTGCCTGTCCTTTGCGTCGGCAATTTCACGGTAGGTGGAGCAGGCAAGACTCCGGTGGCGATAGCGCTCGCCGAACAGGCCAAGCGCATGCAGCTTTCACCCGGCTTCCTGTCGCGCGGCTTCGGGGGCAATTTTTCGGTCCCGCATGTGGTGGACGCCGATCACGACAGTGCGCGCTATGTCGGGGACGAGCCGCTGCTGCTTGCCGAGCACGCGCCGGTCGTGGTGACGCGCGACCGTGCCGCTGGCGCCAGGCTGCTCACCTCGCGCGGCTGCGACCTCATCATCATGGACGACGGCTTCCAGAGCGCCCGCATCCATATGGACTATGCGCTCCTGGTGATCGACGGTCGGCGCGGTCTCGGCAATGGCCATGTCATCCCAGGCGGACCGGTGCGTGCGCCTCTGGTCCATCAGCTTCGCTTTGCGCAGGCGGTGCTGAAGGTCGGCGACGGAGATGCTGCGAACGCCATCATCCGCATGGGCTCGCGCGCCGGGCGAGCGATCTACGAGGCGCATGCCGAGATACGCGATCCCGAGCGATTCGCCGGACGCCGATTCCTGGCCTTTGCGGGAATAGGCGACCCCGAAAAGTTCTTTCGCAGCGTCGTTCAGTCCGGCGGCAAGGTCGAGATGACGTGCAGCTTCCCCGACCACCACTTCTTCGCGGAAGAGGATCTAGCAGAGCTGATCGCAGTGGCGGGGCAAAACGAGCTTGAGCTGATCACCACTGCCAAGGATGCCGTCCGCTTGCGACATGGCACGGAGCATGAGCGGGAGTTCGCCTCCCGCCTTTCAGTGCTCGAGATCGAGCTCATCTTCGAGGTCGAGCATGCGCCCCGTGCGATTATCGAAGCCACGCTGAAGGAATGGCGCGATCGGCGCCACAGGCGCTGATGGAGACTAGAAAGCGACCTTCAGGCCGAGCTTGCCGGCGAGGGTGGTGCTGTCGCTCGACCATTTTCCGCGGATTTCGGTCGAAAGGGTTGATCGCTCCGACATCTTCAGATTGAAGCCGCCGTAAAGCGCCGCGGAGAAGTCCGCGTCCTCGAAGTCCACCCTGACGCCGTCGATGCTCGCCTTATTTGTATAGCCGAAGCGTTGCTGGAGCTCAGTACGGACGTAAGGGCTGAAGGTCATGCTGTTTTCGAGCCGATAGTCGGCATAGATGCCCGGCTCCAGCTTGACTGCGCCGAACGAGATGCGGCTTTCCCCGAACTGGGTGCCGCCGCTGTCCACATAGTCGCCACCGGTGAAGGTGACGCCGAGCAGCCCGCCGCGCATGTCGAAGCGCAGCCTCTCGTTCAGCACGAATATGTGGCCGACAGAAGCGGTCGCGGCGTAGCCCTGCGTGTCGTATTCGCCCGTCGTGCCGAGGAGGTCGTTGGTCGTGTCCGTGCTGCCGATGAAGGCGAGCGCCGAGACGAGCGCGTAATTGGCGTTCTGGCGGAAGAGCCCATAGCTGCCGAACATGCCGCTACGGTTCGTCGAGCTGCCGCTGTCGGTGAAGCTCTGAAAGCCGCCATTGTCCACATCGGCCTGCGCATAGCCGCCGAACACGCCGAAGTTCAGTCCGTATTGCTGATCGAGCTCGAAGGCCTTGGCTGCGTTGAAATCGAGATTGACTGCCGCCGAGAACTCGTGGACCCCGAAGCTTGGGCCGACGCCGGTCAGTCCGCCGCTGCTGATGTCGAAGCCGCTGTGCTCGGTGTGCGCAAGCTGGCCGGAGGCGAACACGGTCAAAGTGTCCGTGAGGGCTGAGGCCTGCACGCCGTTGATGAGGCCGAGATTGTACATGATGGCATCGTTATTGATGCCGTCGAGCGCATCGAGCGCGGTATCCACGGTGGCCACGTCGATTGCATTCTGGGGCGCGAGAGCGAATTGCGCCCCGATGGGGGTCGCTCGCAGAAGAAGGTCGCCGCCCGGACCGAACACCAGCTGGTAGACGAACACCGTCCCGGGCGCGCCGGGCGCCCCGGGGATGACGATACTGCTCGCGCCCGCGATGACGAAATTGCCGACGATCGGGCTGTTGGTGATGATGATGGGAATGTCGGTCGCCTGCGAGAACTGCGGCGTGCCGAGAAGGTTGACGAGGATCGTGTTGGTGCCGGCCGCGGAGAAGGCGCCTGCCACGATATGGTCGGCCTGCAGGGTCTGCTGGTTGACGTCGAAGCCGAGGGTCGCGTTGTTAAGAGTGATGCCGCCGAGCGTGAGGACGTCGCCGGTCACGCCGTTGATCATGCTGATGGTCGAGTTCGTGACATTGACTGTGCCGCTCGGCATGATGACGTTGCCGTTGATGAAGAGCGTCGATCCATTGAGCAGCGTCAGCGCATCGATGCCGATCGCGCCCGTGCTGAAGCCGAGCGTCGAGGCGTTCGCCTGCACGTTGTCGAAGCCGGAGAAGACCTGGAAGCTGGATCCACCCCGGGCCAGGTCGGTGTTGGTTATGAACGCATTGGCGCTGGTGCCGCTGAAGACGACGCCGTTGGTCAGGCTGATCGGATTGGGCGACAGCGAATCATTGATGACGAGCGTGTCGGGGCCGATGCCGGTAAGGTTGCCGCCGATGGTGCCGCCGTAAAGCCGAATGGTCTCACCCGTCACATTGCCCGAAATACTGCCGCCGGAAATGGTGATCACATCGATGCCGTTATCGCCCTCGACATCGCCGTTGATCACCCCGCCGGAAATCGCGATTTGATCGTTTCCGCTACCGGCAAAGAGCGAGCCGTTGATGGTGCCGCCGCCGATCGTGTAGGTATTTCCTCCGCCCTGGCCGACTATGTTGCCATTTACGGTGCCGCCGGTCATCTGGAGAGTGTTGGCGGTGCCCTCGAGGAACACGGCCATGACGCTTGGGTCCGTACCTATCGTTCCGCCCAGAATACGGACGCTGTTGTTGCTTCCGCCGCCGGTCTCGATAGCTGCGCTTACGCCGGCAACCCCGGTTATCAACGCATTGCCGGACACTTCGAATGTGTCGCGGTCGGGGCCGCCGAGAACCGATCCGTAGATCGTGCCTCCGCTCATCGTGAATGTGTTGTTGCCGGGGCCGAGGGCCACTGTCGCCGGAGCGTCGACAGCTCCGATCGTGCCGCCCAGGACATGCACATTATCGTCACCCGCGCCTGCATCGATCCCGAATATGACGGTGCCGCCTGTGTCGACCGTGATTTCGTCATTTCCCGCGCCGCCGATGACCGCGCCGTAGAGGATCGCGTCGGTGCCTGATCCGCCGATCGTGAATGCGTCGTTTCCGTCTCCGAGATCGACGTCGACCCGTCCGGTTGGACTTCCGATCTCACCCCTGATGAAGGTGAAACGGTCGGCGCCCCCAAGTGTCTGAATGGATCCTGCCGATTGGGTCAAAGTGCGGCCGCCAAAGGGGGTCGTTACTGGTACGACCTCGACACCAGTTGCACTGATCGTCTCCCCATTGATGGTTATCGTGTCGCCGCCGTCGCCCGCGTAGGCGGCCGGATCACCCGGCCCAACAGTGACGATGCTTGTGGCAAAAGGCGCTGTCAGACCACTCGTGTTGAGGAAGCATCCGACATCGACCGAGGTGATCTGCGTGGTGCCGGAAGCCGTTGCCTCACATGCCGCAGCGGGGGAAGAAATCAGGCAACCAGCGGCGATCAGCGCAAGCGCCGAGACAGTACCCAAATGGCGCGGCTTCGCGCATTTGTTAAGCATGTTCGGGTGTCCCCCACCTGCTTTGCCGAACGCTGCCATAACAGCTTTGGCCCTGCAATCTCAATTCTCCCGAAGTAAATGAGCCAAGTATCTTTGAGTAGCCCGAGTTGCAATTTTGCAGCTGTTCGGGTGCGCGTGACGTCTATCCATGGAGCTGGCGGCGGGACCGTAGTGGCCGGGAGCAAATCCTCGTATAGAATCTGCCACGGATATTTCTAGGAATCGCAATGCGCGCGCCGGAATGGCTCAAAGAGGTGAAGCCACTGATCCTGACTCCTTGCTTTGGGGGCTTGGTCACCGCTGAATATGCGACCAGCGCTTTGAAGCTGACGGGGGCCATGATTGCCAGAGGCATGACCGGAAGGATCAACTTGTGGCCAGGGTCGAGCCTGATCACCCAGACGCGCAACGACGCACTGGCCTATTTTCTCTCCGATTCCAGCCTGACACATGTGATCTGGATCGATGCCGACATAGGCTTTGAGCCCGATTCAGCGCTACGCCTTTTGCTGACGGACAAGGATGTAGTTGCCGGTGCCTATCCGCAGAAGCGATTTTGGCCGGTGTCACAGGACCTCTATGCGCGTCTAACCCCGCGCGAACGCGTTGCCGCACAGCTCCGATATCCCGTCAACGGTTTGAAGGCGGATGGCTCGATGTTGCCCTTGCAAGTGGATGAAGACGGATTGCTTGAGGTCACAGAGGCTCCCGCCGGGTTCATGTGCATCCGGCGCACCGTCCTTGAGAAGATGATAACGGCGTATCCAACCTTGAAGTACGTGCCGGATGGACCACCAGACCCGGTAAAAGAGGCGCATTGCTACCGCTTCTTCGACGTCATGGTGGAGCCCGAGACAAATCGTTACCTTTCGGAGGATTTTGCCTTCTGCAGGCGATGGCGGGACCTCGGGGGAAAGATATTCATCGACACGACCGCCTGCCTCAGGCACGTAGGTACTCATGTTTATGAGGGCGACTTTGCTGCGGCATTAAGGGTCGCACCCGCCAATGCGGTGGGCGGGCCGCCGAACTGGTCCCACGGCAGAAAGCCGTAGCCGGGCGGCTGGGCCCATAGTTGCAGTAATGACCACGCGCGCGCTATCGCGTCGCCGCAGACCAACCATATTTCTCAACCATGTCGCGGTAGCGGAGCCGGACCCGAAGCTCTCCCAGCCTGTATTCCATCGATTTCGCTGCTCCGACCAGGTGGACGATGTTGATTTCTTCGTAGGGGAAGGAAGGTGCCGTCAGACGGCCGCTTGCCAGATCGAGCCTGGGGACAGCATGCTGCACCAGCCAATTGTCGACCGCCCGAAGAGGGTAGGGCCTGAGAGCTCCCGAGTAGATCAGGCGATGCAGCGGGATCTGATCGGAAAAGAACCGGTTCTCCTGATCTTGCAGCTTGTCCCTTATTTCTCCCAGGAGATTGGCCCAGCGCTCCCAAAGAGGTGACTGTGCCGCCGCACCGAACACCCCTGCATTGATCATCGGATAGCGAAAATATTGCCGCCGAACATCGGCCCCGAAGATCAGGTCGTACACTCGCACGGTGTAATTGTCGGGATAGAGACATCCCCAATAATTCGGGTCCAACTGCGGATGGACGCAAATATCTGCCAAGTGCACGTGATCGACGATATGAGCTATTCCGGCAGAGTTCTGCACCCAGGTGTCGCTGTCCAGCCAGACATATGTGTCATAGCCAGGGAAGAACTCGGGCAGCCGAGGCTTGATGGCGAGATAGGCCACTGCGAAGCCTTCGTTCTCTTTCAGTTGAGCCCCCCCGTTGGACGCGACCCTTACCTCATCGGCCATATTGACGAGGGCGGCGGGCGCGGCGTTCTCGCCGACCTGGATGAACCCGATCTTGAAGGCGCGCTCCTTCAACCGGTGCAAGGATCGGAGCAGGTCTTCCGCCAGAGCAAAATGTGCGGCGTCGCAGGCAGTCGCTACGATGGTACGCTTCAAGGCAGACTCCTTCGTCTCCAAATTGCCTGGGGAGCGTTCGTGGGCTTGCCCAAAAGGCAAATGCCGTCGTTCACCAGCTGCGGCCAACGAGGTCATAGTCTGTCCTAGGCCGCGGTGGGGTGCTAGTGCGGAGCAGGGCCCGAAATAGCTCGTGTGTCTATTCTGCCGGCGAGGCGAGTGCTGCCCTATATCTGCCGGGATTTTTGCTGTAGAAATTCTTCAAGTCTGTGGAACGAGAGGTCCGGACTGGTAACCGCGAAAATCGAGCACGCTGACATGACATATCGCTGCCAGTTCTTGCTGCGCTTTCCGTTGCTGCCGCTTTTCCTTGTCCTCCTTTCGGTGGGGGCTCAGGCTGCGACCGAAACGGTCCCGACTTCCGTTATGCACAACCGATTGGCGATCGTGATCGGCAACACCGACTACAAGAGCACGCGTATCGAGGACCTTCCGAACGCAAGGAACGATGCGACCAAGCTTGCGGACAGCCTGAAGCGGCTGAATTTCGATGTGCTGTTGGGTACTGACCTCTCGACTAACGGTTTCGAGGAACTGTTTCGCCAGGCTGACGCCAGGCTACCGACCGTGAGCGCGGTCCTGATCTTTTATTCCGGTCACGGTTTCCAGCTACAGGGGCAGAACTATCTGCTGCCCACCGATGCTTCCGATCCCGAAAGCCTCGAAAAGGTTATGGGTCGCGTCATCAAGCTGAACGACGTGATCGCGCGTTTCTCCAGCCGCGACCGGCAGACCTTCGTGTTCCTGGACGCCTGCCGCGACAACCCTCTGGGTAGTGGCACCAACGCCCCGGCCGGTCTGGCCCAGGTCGAAGTGGGGGAGAATGCGTTCATTGCCTTC
The DNA here is from genome assembly GCF_033542235.1 of Mesorhizobium sp. BAC0120. Lineage (NCBI taxonomy): Bacteria > Pseudomonadati > Pseudomonadota > Alphaproteobacteria > Hyphomicrobiales > Phyllobacteriaceae > Mesorhizobium > Mesorhizobium sp. BAC0120. The sequence goes on from NZ_JAWRCU010000009.1 coordinate 128,690, forward strand.
GCTACCCAGCCGGGCAACGTGGCTGTCGATGGCGTGGGCGACAACAGTCCCTTTACCCAGGCGCTCATAGACAGCATCGAACTTCCAGGCCTGAGTATCTCGGACATGATGATCCGTGTTCGTAACGAGACCGAGAAGCAGACGCTCGGCCGGCAGGTCCCATGGGATCAGTCCAATCTGCGCGAGCAGTTCTATTTTACCGAGCAGCAAGTGCTTGATCCGGTGCAACTGAGCACCAGCCTTTCGCTCATCCTGGCCGACCCTATCGCCAAGCAGAAATTGCAGGCGGAGCTTGCCTCGAACGATCTGCAGACCGCCGTGGTCCTGGTTGGCAAGACCATGCGATCCGTCGCGGTTTCGCCACCCTCGACCGCCCCGAGCCAACCCAGCGCTACTCAGCTGGCCAGTCTTTCCGGCACGGAGGGTATCGAGAGCGCCCGCAAGAGTGCAGTGTCCGGGATCGAAACGCTGATAGACACCTCGGCGGCCCAGCAGGGTGAAGACAAGGCAAAAGACCTTGCCCGCAGCATCCAGACGGAACTGCGGCGGGTGGGCTGCTATCGATCGGTCGTCGATGGCGACTGGGGCAAGGGCTCTGAGCGCGCCTTGACGGACTATTACAAGAACACCAACCAGCAGGTGGCCTCGACCGGGCCGACCGTTCAGTTGCTCAGCGATCTCTTCCTGCGCTCCGGTCGCATCTGCAAACAGCCGGTCGTCATAAAGAAGGTCAAGGCGGCGGTTCTGGCGGACGATAGCGAAGGCTCGAACTCCGCCACCGCAGGCAAAGGCAAGAAACCCGGCAAGCGCGCGTCCCGTCCGGCCGCTGCCCCGCCGCCGGACATCAGCGGCGGCATCGGCATCGGCGGCGTATTCTGAACCAGCTAGAGGCTTCCTGCTCTAGCTCGGCGCAACGTGAGTCAGCGAGGGGTTGGCCTCAAGTTCCCGCTTCAGCGAGACGGACGCATTGATATAGGGCTCCTGCCGAGCCACGCTCCAGTAGCGCAGCTCGTCGAGCGGGATTGGATCGCCGGTCACCGCGCAACGCACGAACGAACCCGGGCTCGTCACCTGGAAATCGCCGTCGAGATAACGAATGCGGGCCTCGCGCGCGCCCGGACCTTCAAAGCGGTTCATAGTCTCTGTCTTTCAAACGATTTCTTCGGCCATAAAACGGCTGGAACGTCAAGCGAGGGGAATGCTCGTGACGCTACTCAGCGCCTCCCGAACAGTCTCTCGATATCGCTGAGCTTGAGCTCGATATAGGTCGGCCGGCCGTGATTACAGGTTCCCGAGCCCGGCGTCGCCTCCATTTGCCGAAGCAACGCGTTCATTTCTTCTGGCTTGAGTTGCCGCCCCGACCGCACCGAACCGTGGCAGGCCATGGTCGCGGCGATACGGTCGAGCCGGGCCTGCAAGGTCTCGACAGTATCGTTGTCGGCGATCTCGTCTGCAAGGTCGCGAATGAGCGCCGCAGCGTCGATCTCGCCCAGCATGGCCGGCGTCTCGCGCACTGCGATCGCACCCGGACCGAAGCGCTCGATCGAGAGGCCGAAGCGCTTGAGCGTTTCGGCATGGGCCGAAAGCCGCGCCACATCATCCTCCGGCAGGTCGACGATTTCCGGAAGGAGCAGCATCTGCGCGGCGAGGGGACGGATGCGCATCGCCTGCTTCAGCGCCTCGTAGACAAGCCGTTCATGGGCGGCATGCTGGTCGACGATGACGAGCGACTCGCGGGTTTGCGCCACGATATAATTCTCGTGAATCTGCGCCCGTGCAGCGCCCAGGCTCATCTGGACGAGCGCTTCGTCGACGGCCGCGGAGCCGGCGCGCGCATCGCCGCTGTCCAGCGGCCCGGCATCGAACTCAGCCTGCGTAGGCTCGCCGAACCCGGTCTCTAGAGGGCGCGAGGGCGATCGTGCATAGTCGAAGCCAGCGCTTGCGGCGCGGAACAAGGGATTGAATGTCCGGTGGCCGTTGGCCGGCCCCGGATGGGAATAGGCGGGGTGGCCGGTGCGGAAGGCATTCAGCATCGCCTCGGCGCCGGTGGTCGCGGGCCGGATGCCGGCCGAAGCAAGCGCCTCCCGGATTGCACCTATGATCAATCCGCGCACCAGCCCGGGGTCGCGGAAGCGCACATCCGCCTTCGCAGGATGCACGTTGACATCGACATCCGCTGGATTGAGCGTGAGGAAGAGCACAGTGACAGCGTGGCGGTCGCGTGGCAATGCGTCGGAAAATGCCCCGCGGATCGCGCCTGCGATAAGCTTGTCGCGCACCGGCCGCCCATTGACATAGGCATATTGCTGCAACGCATTGGCGCGAGAAAAGCTCGGCAGCGAGATGCGGCCCTCGAGGCGGATCCCCTCGCGCTCCGCATCGACCATGATCGAGTTATCAGCAAAATCCGCACCGACCACGTCCGCGATGCGCTTGAGCCGGCCTCCCGGGCTATCGTCGGCGGGAAGATAGTCCTGGCCGGCACGGTCGCTGCCGGCAAGAGTAAAGCGCACCGCGGGGAAGGCGATGGCGACTCGTTTGATCACATCGGCAATCGCAGAGCCTTCCGCCCGTTCGCCTTTCATGAATTTCAGACGCGCCGGCGTCGAGAAGAACAGGTCGCGTACCTCGACCGTCGTGCCCCGATTGGCGGCGGCCGGGCGCACCGGCGAGAGCTCGCCTGCCTGGACGCGGATCTCGGTCGCGCTATCCGCGCTTGCCGTGCGCGAGCGGATCGAAAGCTTCGACACCGAGCCGATAGACGGAAGCGCCTCGCCACGGAAGCCGAGCGAGCGAATGTCGTGAATGTCGTCGGAGAGCTTCGACGTGCAGTGACGCGCGACAGCCAGCTCCAATTCGCCGGGCGCGATGCCTGATCCGTCGTCGCTCACACGGATCAGTGACAACCCGCCGCCCGAGGTCACGACCTCGATCTTGGTCGCGCCCGCGTCGAGCGCATTTTCGACGAGCTCCTTCACCACGCTCGCGGGCCGCTCGATCACCTCGCCTGCGGCGATCTGGTTGATCATCGTTTCGGAAAGCTGGCGGATGGGCATGTGCGAATAATAGCGGATTCGAGCAGGGAGTGGAGAGAATATGGCGAGGCATCTGTTATTTCACGCAGCCGGCCCGCGGCTTTTCTGTCCGTTCCTCCAACAGTAGCGCATAAGCTTCGCGATCGCTTACACCTTGGAACTTCGTCCCGGCGTCATGGAAAAGCCGCTATGACTGATGCGTGGTATGAGGGATATCATCCTCCAGGGGGCATCATGAAACCGACGCCTTTCATTTCCGCCGCCATATTGGCGGCGACGCTTTCTGCCGCCCATGCCGGCGAGGCCGTCAATGCCGTTCGTCCATTTTACACCAATTTGGCATCGGAGGTGGATCCGCAGTTCCGCTGGAAATTCGTCAATCCCGCCAAGTCGAAGCTCGAGGGGAACGACAGGCTCTTGAGCGATGGCGAGACCTGTATCGACTGGATCCTGTCGATCGACGCGCAAGACTATGATGCAGAGGTGCTGGCGAAGACCCTGCAGCTTTCCGAGAAAGGGGACGGCGACAAGGCGACAGTCACGGCCACATTCTATTTGGCTGAGAACCAGCCGGGTCCGGCGGGAGAAGTCGTCTGGTCGCTGGAGAAGGTCGACGGTGCCTGGAAAGTCTCTGATATTGCTTCGAAACCGGGAGGCTGGAAGCTCAGCGAGCTCGACTGCAACTGACGACCCGTGCTGCGTTGAGATGCATTCCTCATCAGCCGAGCGACGGCGGAGGGATGTCCTGTTCGTCAGCTCCGGGAGGTTGCATGAGCAGGAAGAAAGTAGCTCTGGCTGACGCGTGGTATTAATGACACTATAGTGTGACTGCGAAAGTCGCGGAGCTTTCGGCCAAACAAAAGCGCTGGAGCCGAACGCATTGTCCCACTAAAAGGTCGCGCTGCTCAACTGCCGATTTTGGGGGATCTATGAAACCGACGTTTTTCATTGCTGCCGCCATGCTGGTGGCGATGCTTTCTGCCGCGTATGCCGGCGGGCCGGCCGATGCCGTGCGCCCATTTTACGACAAGGTGGGATACGAGACGGATCCGGAGTTCCGCGCGAAGTTCGTCGACCCAGCGAAGTCGAAGCTCGAGGAAAACGACAAGCTCTCGGGCAATGGCGAAGAAGTGGGCTGCATCGATTGGGCTCTATCGATCGACGCGCAAGACTATGATGAACAGGAACTGGCAAAGACGCTGAAACTTTCCGAGAAGGAGGACGGCGACAAGGCGACGGTCACGGCCACATTCAACCTGTTCGAGAACCAGGATTCGGCGGGCGAAGTCATCTGGTCACTGCAGAAGGCCGGCGGCGAATGGAAAATCTCCGATATCGCATCGAAGACGGGAGACTGGAAACTCAGCTCGCTCGACTGCCAATGACGCCGCTGCCGGCTTTCGGCGGCCCAGGCAGATTCGGCAGAACCGTTTCACGATCTGAGAGCCTGCGACAATTCCAGGAAACCAAGCGGACTTTCGTAGGACACCCCACGAAGGTCTGCCTGGCTGCTGTTCTGCTCTTCGCCTTGCCGGGTCATGCCCTTGCCGGCGAGGCGACCGACGCGGTGAGGGCCTTTTACGATCATCCTGGGCTCGAGCTCGAACCGTCGGCCCGAGACCGCTTCGTCGACCCGGCCCGCAAGGTTCTTGACCAGAATGATGCCATCAAGGCCAGCGGCAGCCCGGAAGGCTGCCTCGATCCCAATCTGCCCTTCGACGACACGGATTACGATCTTGCCGAGGTGACGAAGTCGCTCAAGTTCGCCGAACTTGTGAAGGGCGAAGACGCCAAGGTCGTCGTGGCATTCAAGGTGGCCGATGGTGTGGCGCGGCTCGAATGGAAGCTCAGGAATGTCGACGGCAAATGGAAGGTCGCCGACATCATCTCGATGACCAAGGATTGGGCGCTGAGCCAGTTCAATTGCGAATAGGCTCAGGATGAGCGGCTACTAGAATTCATCCTGCTCTGGCCTCAATCAGCCTCGCCCTCGGTAAGGCGGCACTCCCGTCTCCGGCACCCATGCATCCTTGGGCGGTTCGCCCGTCTGCCAGAACACGTCGATCGGAATGCCGCCGCGCGGATACCAGTAGCCCGCGATCCTCAGCCATAACGGTTTCGTCGCTTGGACGACGCGCCGGCCGATCATCAAGGTGCATTCCTCGTGGAAAGCCCCATGATTGCGGAACGAGGTGAGGAACAGCTTCAGCGATTTCGATTCGACGAGCAGCGCGTCGGGCGCATAGTCGATCACGATGTGCGCGAAGTCCGGCTGACCGGTCACAGGGCAGAGCGAGGTGAATTCTGGGCAGGTGAAGCGCACAATGGCCGGCGCCCCGTCGCCACGCTCGATCGGCACGGTTTCCAGCACCGCCTCTTCAGGCGAGGCGGGCTGCGCCGTTTGATGGCCGAGCTGGTTGAGCTTTGTAGTGTCTGTCATGGTCGCTACCGATTGGCGCGCCTTATAGACTTCGGTGGAGCGGAATGCACCCCTCCCGAACTCATACGTGAACATCGCCGTAGGACAACTCCCCCGCCGGTTCCGTGCTGCGGAACGTGGCATACGCCACCCAGCAGTAGAAGACGAAGACGATGACCACGACAAGCCAGCCGGGCAGCGGACCGAGGCTGGCGTTGCCGATGATCTCTTGCAGGGAGCCGGCCACATCGCGGCTTACGCCCAGGTTCTGAAGCTTTGGCGTGGATATCTTCAAAATCCAGGCGAGAAGCAGGATCAGGAACATCCACGCATAGTTTCGCCGCAGTCTGCGCGACATTGCCGCCCGAAGGCTCATCAGGAACTTCGGCCGACGCAAGTCCTCGCCCAAGGACTGCGTCCAGCTCTCCTTGATTTCATCGGCCGGTGCCAGCATTTGGGCAAAGTAGTTCCGCTCGATCAACCGCACGCGGCGCCGGTAGACATCGAAGAACCGGTACCGCCTCGCTTCGATCAACAGAAGCAGCAATACCAGGATCATGGCGAACAGAAGCACGCCATGATGCGCCGACGGAGTTGAGAGCGACAGCGAGAGCATCGCCGCGACGCCCGTGATGGCCCAGTTGGTCGTCCGGTCGATGCGGTCTCTCCAACCCGCCATTCGGGCGATCTCCGCACGGTGGTAATGCGCGAGCGCGGTTATGAACTCGGAGGATGTAGTCGGAAGTGGCGGTGCTACAAAATTTCCCAGGAATTGTTCGGCTGCTGCCTGCTCTTCTTGTGTCGGTTCCATTTGCCACCTCCCAACGGCAAACGTGCGAACCGGTATTGTAGCGCGGTCTCGGCGGCCGGCGCAGCTATTCCTTGGGTCAGAACATGCGGGCGATCGCCATGCAGGCTACCGTGACCACCAACAGGCGTGCCGCGATACGCTCGCCCTTCGCCATTTGCGCACGCAGCTCACTCTCCTGAGCCGCGTTCGCGCCGGGGAGCTGCCGCTGGGCACGGCCCACAAAGGCGCCGAGCACACCTGCCGCGGCAAACGCCGCGACGATGCCAATGGCAAGCACGGTTTCCATGCCGCCGAAATAGGCACCGTGGAAGAAGTACCAGAGCAGCGCACCGGTGAGCATGGCGAGCCCGGCAGCTCCCATTTGCGGGCGGAAGAATTTTTCGGCCCGAATTTCGGGTGCGCGAGCGAGCGTCATGGTGCTGCCTGCCCAGAACACGCCGGCCAGTACATGCAACCCAAGGACGCCGATAAAGACATATTGCATGACATCTGCTCCTCGTGACACCTGAATATGTTATGTTAGATATCTAACAGTTCGATGTCAATCGTTTCGCGCCCGTGCTATCCTTCGCGCATGATCTCGTCTGAACGCAGTCCCATAGGCCTTACGCTGGCCAGCACCGCCAAGCTCGTCAGCAGGGCATTCGATGAGGCATTGGCCGCTGCCGGAGGGAGCTTGCCAGTCTGGCTGGCATTGCTGTCCGTGAAGACGCAGAAGCTTGCGAACCAGCGGAAGATAGCTGCCGGCATCGGTATTCAGGGCGCGACCTTGACGCATCACCTGAATGGGATGGAGGCGGAGGGACTGCTTGTTCGCCGTCGTGACCCCGCCAACCGTCGCACCCACCAGATCGAGCTGACGCAGGCAGGTGAAGCGCTGTTCCTGCGTTTGCGCGAGGCCGCGATCGCTTTCGACAAGCAGTTGCGGGCCGGCCTTGGCGAAGACGAGATCGCCGATCTCGATCGACTGCTGAGAAGGTTGCGCGCCAATGTGGGCGAGCCGGGCTGATGGTCGCCGTCTCTGCCGGGATTTGCTCCGGCGGGAAAATCGGGTCTTCTTTCCGGGGCTGGTGGGTTGTTTCGCCGCCCATGCGCATTTTTGAGAAGGACGATGCGTGAAGAGCTATAGGGTCATCTTGAGCTCGGCTTTTGACCGGTCTTGCAGACCGCGCTACAGAGCACCCCCGAAACCGGTTCGTCCGGCCAAAATGTGGACCTCACGATGAACATCGAAACCAAGCCCGCAACCGCCGCTTCCTTTGCCTGGAACGACCCTTTCCTGCTGGAGGATCAGCTCACCGAAGACGAGCGCATGATCCGCGACGCAGCCGCAAGCTTTGCTGCCGACAAGCTCGCCCCCCGCGTCGAGGAAGCTTACATCGAAGAGAAGACAGATCCTTCGATTTTCCGGGAGATGGGAGGGGCAGGCCTGCTCGGCATCACGATTCCGGAGGAATATGGCGGCTTGGGCGCCGGCTATGTCACTTACGGCCTGGTTGCCCGCGAGGTTGAGCGTGTCGATTCCGGCTACCGCTCGATGATGAGCGTGCAGTCCTCGCTAGTGATGTATCCCATTCACGCCTATGGCTCGGAAGATCAGCGCAGGAAATACCTGCCGAAGCTCGCTTCCGGCGAGTGGATAGGTTGCTTTGGCCTGACCGAGCCCGATGCCGGTTCAGATCCCGGCGGCATGAAGACTCGCGCCGAAAAGACGCCTTCGGGCTACCGCCTCAACGGCTCCAAGATGTGGATATCGAACGCGCCGATCGCCGATGTGTTCGTGGTCTGGGCGAAGTCGGCTGCGCATGACAATCAGATCAGGGGCTTTGTCCTGGAAAAGGGCACCAAGGGCCTCTCGGCGCCGAAGATCGGCGGCAAGCTCAGCCTGCGCGCCTCGATCACCGGCGAGGTCGTGATGGAAAATGTCGAGGTCGGTGAAGATGCCCTGCTGCCCAACGTCTCAGGCCTGAAGGGCCCATTCGGCTGCCTCAACCGCGCCCGCTACGGCATTTCCTGGGGCGCCATGGGAGCTGCCGAGGACTGTTGGTTTCGTGCCCGCCAGTACGGCCTCGATCGCAAGCAGTTCGGCAAGCCTCTGGCCGCGACCCAACTCTTCCAGAAGAAGCTTGCCGACATGCAGACCGAGATCGCGCTCGGCCTGCAGGCCTCACTGCGGGTCGGCCGGCTGATGGACGAAGGAAAGTTCGCGCCCGAGATGATTTCCATCGTCAAGCGCAACAATTGTGGCAAGGCGCTGGATATTGCGCGACAGGCCCGCGACATGCATGGCGGGAACGGTATCCAGATCGGCTATCACGTCATGCGCCACGCGCAGAACCTTGAAACCGTCAATACCTATGAGGGCACGCACGATGTCCATGCCCTCATTCTTGGCCGTGCGCAGACAGGGCTGCAGGCCTTCTTCTGAAGCTGCCACACTAATCCTGCCCGCCGCCTGCGCGGCGGGCTGAGACTCACATCCCGCTCGCCGTCTCGATCACGCGTGCGCGTGAGGGATATGACGGTGGCCCCAGACTGCCCAGGCCGCAACGGCAGCGACGAGTATCCCCAGGATCACGTGGGTCCACATCGCGTGTGTATCGGCGGCAAATCTGAGCACCCATGGCGAGACGATCAGCCATAGGCCGAGCACAAAATTTATCCATTCCTCCCATTCCGCGAATGCCGAGAGCGTAGCGATCGAAAGGATGGCGATCACGACGCCGATAATCCAGGCATTCCACGAGGCGTGAGTGTCGGTTCCAAATCCGACGACCCAGGGGGAGATGAACAATAAGACCGCCAGAACCAGGTTGATCCAGTCCTGTGCCGTCCGGTCTTCCGTCAGGGAGTTAGCCATGACAACCTCCATATTCCATATGAAGCTGACCAAAGCTTTGATTTCGCGCACAAACGCGCTTAGATATTGATTTAATTCGCTTGTGCGCCGGTTCAAGTGGTGGGGGTCGGCAGGCAAGCCCACCTTTCAGCCCAAACACATGTTTTGGCGTCCGGCAGACAGCCGTTCGTCTGCTATAGAACAACAGGGCATCGCATCCGTTCCCCCGCACGGCGTCGATTTTGCAATAGCCATGCAAGCTGGGAAGCGGCAACAAGGGGCAAGGCAGAAGGATCGAGCGATCCATGAACGAAGCTTTTCTTTCCCATCTCTCCAACGAGCTGGAGGGGCTGAAATCCGCCGGACTCTACAAATCCGAGCGCGTCATCACTTCGATGCAGTCCGGCGAGATCGAGCTGGCGGGCGGTCAAGAAGTCCTCAATTTCTGCGCCAACAACTATCTCGGCCTCGCCGATAGCGCGGAGTTGCGGAACTCAGCCAAGGCTGCGCTCGATCGCTACGGCTACGGAATGGCATCGGTGCGCTTCATCTGCGGCACGCAGGAGGAGCACAAGGCGCTCGAGGCCAGGATCTCTGGCTTCCTCGGCATGGAGGACACCATCCTCTACTCCTCCTGCTTCGACGCCAATGGCGGCCTGTTCGAGACGCTGCTCGGCGAGGAAGACGCGGTCATCTCGGACGCGCTGAACCACGCCTCCATCATTGATGGGATCCGGCTTTCCAAGGCGCGCCGCTATCGCTACGCCAACAACGACATGGCCGACCTGGAGGCACGGCTGAAGGAGACCGCGGACGCCCGTTTCCGGCTGATCGCCACGGACGGCGTCTTCTCGATGGATGGCATCATCGCCGATCTGAAGGGCATCTGCGACCTTGCCGAGAAATACGATGCGATGGTGATGGTCGACGACAGCCACGCCGTCGGCTTCGTCGGGAAGCACGGCCGCGGCTCGCCCGAGCATTGCGGCGTCGAGGGCCGCGTCGACATCATCACCGGTACACTCGGCAAGGCGCTGGGCGGGGCGTCGGGCGGCTACACGGCTGGTAGGGCGCAAGTGGTGGACTGGCTGCGCCAGCGATCGCGGCCCTATCTCTTCTCCAACACACTGGCGCCAGCGATCGCCGGGGCCTCGCTGAAAGTATTCGAGCTGATCGACAAGGGCGATGGACTGCGAGAGCGCCTCTACGCGAATGCGGCTCGCTTCCGCGAGAACATGACGAAGGCAGGTTTCAGGCTGGCCGGGGCAGGTCATCCCATCATCCCGGTCATGCTGGGCGATGCTCAGCTGGCGCAAGATATGGCCGCCAAGATGCTCGAGCGCGGAATCTACGTGATCGGCTTCTCCTTCCCGGTCGTGCCGAAGGGCCAGGCCCGCATCCGCACGCAGATGTCGGCCGCACATTCCATCGCCGATGTCGATCGCGCGGTGGCCGCATTCGTCGAGGTCGGGCGTGAGCTTGGAGTGATATGATGTCCAACATGATGCGCGCCCTGGTGAAGGCGAAAGCCGAGCCGGGCATCTGGATGCAGCAAGTGCCCGTTCCCGAGATCGGCCCCAATGACGTGCTGATCAAGGTCAGGAAAACCGCGATCTGCGGCACCGACGTGCATATCTATAATTGGGACCAGTGGGCTCAGAAGACCGTGCCTGTGCCGATGGTTACCGGCCATGAATTTGTCGGCACGGTCGCCGATTTCGGCTCGGCCGTGACGGAATACAAGCTCGGCCAGCGTGTCTCCGGCGAAGGCCACATCGTCTGCGGCCACTGTCGCAACTGCCGTGCCGGGCGAGGGCATCTTTGCCGCAACACACTCGGGGTCGGCGTCAATCGGCCGGGTGCCTTTGCCGAGTATCTGTCGATCCCGCAGCACAATGTCGTGCCGATCCCCGACGACGTTCCGGACGAGATTGCCGCGATCTTCGATCCGCTGGGCAACGCCGTGCATACGGCGCTCTCCTTCGACCTGGTCGGCGAGGACGTGCTGGTGACCGGCGCCGGGCCCATCGGCATCATGGGGGCATTGGTGGCGCAGGTGGTCGGCGCGCGCAAAGTGGTCATCACCGACATCAATCCGCACCGCCTGGCGCTCGCAAAGAAGCTCGGCATCCATCACGTCGTGGACGCGTCGAAGGAGAACCTTCGCGACGTGATGCGGGAGGAGGGGATGAGGGAAGGCTTCGACGTCGGGCTGGAAATGTCAGGGTCCGCCGGCGCCTTCCGCGACATGATCGACGTGATGAACAATGGCGGCAAGATCGCCATTCTAGGCATCGCACCGACCGGCTTCGAGATCGACTGGAACAAGGTCATCTTCAAGATGCTCACGCTCAAGGGCATCTACGGCCGCGAGATGTTCGAGACCTGGTACAAGATGATCGCGCTGGTGCAGGGCCCGCTCGACGTCTCCGGCCTGATCACCCATCGGATCGGCGTCGACGATTACATCGCCGGCTTCGAGGCCATGAAGAGCGGGAATTCCGGCAAGGTGGTGATGGACTGGTGAGGATCGACGCTCACTCCACCTGATCACTCTGAAGGTCATCGAGCATGCGAACGATGACCGGGCGCATCGGCGGCAGCTTGTTGGTTACGATATCCCAGAGCAGGCTCGCGTCGAGCCGATGGTACTCGTGTCGGAGAAAGTTCCCTATTCCTCGAATCCGGAGCCAATCCACCTCCGGGTAGCGCTGAGGAACTGATCCGGCAAGGCGCGCGCGGCTTCCGAAATGATTTCTAGCGCTCTCTCAACCACGCGAATGGCGACATAGTTGTCATGGTAGCCGCGGTAGTCCATGCCCTCGATTACGGTTGAAACTCCGTCAATCTCCTCAAGGATGTGCAGAAGCCGGGCGCGTGGATTTGCCGTCGCCGCCATTAGAAAACACGAACAGCTTCGCGCTCGACATAAGGGCGAACATGTCTGTCGATGCCTTCGCGAGTGCTGAACCCGATTTGCTGATCTGGCAGCGCGGCTTTGAGCGTTTCGTAACTGTCCATGAATTCATCGAAGCCAAACATCTTATCTCGATCCGGATCGACGAATACATCTATGTCAGATGTCGGCTTGGCGGCATCCCGAGCGTGAGATCCGAAAAGGAACAACGCCGCGATGCCTCGGGAGCGCAGCGCAGGTTCGGTTGATTTGAGGCGGCGGATTACTTCGTCCCGTTTCATGGCAACAATATAGCGGCCCAGAAATGGTGAGGCGAGTCGGACAATTGCCGGCCGTATCAGGCTGGAACTGCGCGGAACTGGATGGAAGCTTCCGTGAAAATATGCGGCTCCAACGCTTTCACTGCTCCGCCGGCATGTTCCCCTGAAGCGGGAGTTCGGCAAATTCGAGTGCCCCGAGCGCCATCATGACGGCGTCCCTTTGCTTTTCATCGAGCTTCGCGAGCAGTCGCGCCTGGAACGCGTTCGCAACCGGCACCATCTCGCGATAGACACCGCGCCCCGCCTTGGTGAGCGCCAGATGCTCGACCCGGCGGTCGGCATCATCGGTCTTGCGTGTCAGCCACCCGTGGCGCTCCAATTCGACGACGGCGCGGCTCACCTTGGTCTTGTGCATGGAAGAATGCGTTCCGATCTCGGTCGCCGTCATGGTCGGAAATTCGCCGAGCGTCGCGAGCACCCGCCATTCGGGCCGCGTCAGCCCGTACCGCTCGCGGTAGAGCTTCGAGAAATCGCGGCTCACGGCCTCGGCGAGGCGATTGAGCCGGTAAGGCAGGAAATCTTCCAGCGACAGGATCGGTTCGTCGGCCATTTGCGTTTCGGTGCTGCTTCATCCCCAAGCGAGCTTCAAATGGCTCGCCAGCCCAAAACCCGGAAGGGCGAATATCGGTTGTTAGTTACATTTTTCGATGGTTACATTCGCAACTATCTAGCGTCAACTCGGGAGGAAGCCATGCCGCTTTCCTATATGCCGGGCTTCGGCAACGACTTCGAGACGGAGGCCTTGCCGGGTGCGCTGCCGCAAGGCCAGAACTCGCCGCAGCGGCCTGCCTACGGGCTCTATGCCGAGCAACTTTCCGGTTCGCCCTTCACCGCCCCACGCGGCGCCAATGAGCGCTCCTGGCTCTATCGCATCCGGCCGAGTGTCCGTCATGGCGTACGTTTTCATGGCGCCGAGCAGCCGCTCTGGAAAAGTGCGCCCAATCTCGGCGACAACGAATTACCGCTCGGCCAGCTGCGCTGGGATCCGACGCCGCTTCCGGAAGAGCCGACGGACTTCATCCGCGGCGTCAGAACCATGACTGCGGCCGGCGATATCTTCGGCCAGGCCGGAATGGCAGCGCATGTCTATGTCGCCAATCGCTCGATGGCCGACGACCATTTCTTCAACGCCGATGGCGAGATGCTGTTCGTGCCGCAGGAGGGCGGCATCACCCTCGTCACCGAGATGGGGCGGATTGGCCTCATCCCCGGCGAGATCGCCGTCATCCCGCGCGGCATGGTCTTCAAGGTAGAGCTTACCGGCGCCGCCGCTCGCGGCTATATCTGCGAGAACTACGGCGCCAAGTTCACGTTGCCGGATCGCGGCCCGATCGGCGCCAACTGCCTCGCCAACCCGCGCGACTTCAAGACGCCCGTCGCCTGGTTCGAGGAGAGCGACAGGCCTTGTCGATTGATCGCCAAGTGGTGCGGCCGCTTCTACGAGACCGAGCTTCCGCATTCGCCGCTCGACGTCGTCGCCTGGCACGGTAATTATGCCCCTTACAAATACGACCTTTCGACTTTCTCGCCTGTCGGCGCGATCCTGTTCGATCATCCCGACCCGTCGATCTTCACCGTGCTGTCCTCGCCGTCCGGCGAGGCGGGCACGGCCAATGTCGACTTCATCATTTTCCCGCCGCGCTGGCTGGTTGCCGAGCACACTTTCAGACCACCCTGGTATCACCGCAACGTCATGAGCGAGTTCATGGGGCTGATCCGAGGCAAGTACGATGCCAAGGAGGAGGGCTTCGCGCCGGGCGGCATAAGCCTCCACAACATGATGCTGCCGCACGGGCCGGACGCGGACGCCTACAAGAAGGCGACAAGTGTGGAGTTGAAGCCGGCGAAGCTCGATGACACCATGGCCTTCATGTTCGAGACTCGCTTTCCGCAGCATCTCACGCGCTATGCCGCAGAAGCCGGCACGCTTCAGCACGATTATGCGGACTGCTGGAGCGGTCTCAGGAAGCACTTCAACGGCACACCGGAAGGCGATTGGTCTTGAATAGTGAATGGTGAATAGTGAATGGTGAAACAAACTCTCCCTATCTCGGCTCACCATTCACCACTTCACTATTCACCATTCACATAAAAAGGGGAGGCAACTGGATGAAACTAGCGACGCTCAAGGACGGAACGCGCGACGGGAGACTGGCTATCGTCTCACGCGACCTGATACGCTACACCGACGCTTCCTTCCTCGCACCGACGCTGCAGGCCGCTCTCGACGACTGGCAGCGGATCGCCCCCCATCTTGCCGCTCTCGCCGAGTCGCTCGAGCACGGCGCCGTGCCGTCGTCGCGCTTCCATGAACATGACGCGCACTCGCCCCTGCCGCGCGCGTATCAGTGGGCCGACGGTTCCGCGTATGTCAATCATGTCGAGCTCGTGCGCAAATCGCGCGGCGCGGAAATGCCTGCGGATTTTCTCACTAATCCGCTGATGTACCAGGGCGGCTCGGACTCCTTTCTTGGCCCGCGCGATCCCATCGTCATGGCTGATGAAGCCTGGGGCATCGATTTCGAGGGCGAGGTGGCGGTCATCACCGGCGATGTGCCGATGGGCACGAGCGCAGATGAGGCAAGGGGCCTGATCCGGCTCGTGATGCTGGCCAACGACGTCAGCCTGCGTGCGTTGGCGCCGGGCGAGATCGCCAAGGGTTTCGGCTTCTTTCAGGCGAAGCCATCGTCGGCCTTCTCGCCGGTCGCCGTCACGCCCGACGAGCTGGCCGACGCCTGGGACGGCGGCAAGGTGAGCCTGCCGCTCAGCGTCGACCTGAACGGCAAGCCGTTCGGACGCGCCAATGCCGGCGTCGACATGACCTTCGATTTCCCGCGGCTGATCGCGCATGCCGCCAAAACACGCCCTCTCGGCGCCGGCACCATCATCGGCTCGGGCACGGTGTCGAACAAGCTCGAGGGCGGGCCCGGCAGGCCGGTCGCCGAGGGCGGCTCGGGCTATAGCTGTATTGTCGAGATGCGCACGGTCGAAACCCTGCTCAATGGCGGGCCGAAGACGCCGTTCCTCAGATATGGCGATACGGTCCGCATCGAGATGAAGGATCGGGCCGGCCATTCGGTTTTCGGGGCGATCGAGCAGACGGTCGAGAGGGGCTGACATGGACCTCCTCAGTCACAATATCCGCATGGCTGAGAACAATCGCTGGTCCAACGATCGACTCTACCGCGCCGTTTCGGCGCTCCAGCCCGGCGAGTTCGAGGCTGAGCGCGTCAGCTTCTTCCCCTCGATCAAGGAGACGCTGAATCATATTCTCGCTGTCGATCACCTCTACCTCGATTTCCTTGAAGAAGCTGGCATCGGCGCCGACGCCTTTGACAGGTTCGAAGCATTCGATGATCAGCAACTCCTCGCCGAAGCGCAGTCAAAATCCGACGAGCGCCTCATCGCCTTCTGCCGATCGCTCGGGCCCGGCGATCTAGATCGCAGGGTAATCACGGACCGCCGCGAGGATGGAAAGATCCCCGAGCGCATCGGTGACCTGCTCGCGCATCTCTTCCTTCACCAGATTCACCATCGCGGCCAGGTGCATGCGATGCTGTCGGGAACCTCGGTCAAGCCGCCGCAGCTCGATGAGTTCTTGCTTGACTACGACCTGAAGCTGCGGCGGGAGGAAATGGAGCGGCTGGGGCTGGCGCGATAGGGCCGCTACTCGGCCGCCTGCACCTTTATAACGCCGCGGCGGATCTGATCTTCCTCGATGGATTCGAAGAGCGCGCGGAAGTTGCCCTCGCCGAAGCCCTCGTCGCCCTTCCTCTGTATGAACTCGAAGAAGATCGGGCCGATCACCGTCTTTGAGAAGATCTGCAGCAGCACTTTGGTCATGCCGCCGCCGACCACGCCCTCGCCGTCGATCAATATGCCATGCTTCTTCATGCGGTCGATCGGCTCCTCATGGCCTTTCACGCGCGCATGGGACATCTCGTAATAGGTGTCGGGCGGGCCGGGCATGAACTTCAGCCCGTTGTCGTGCAGCCTGTCGGTCGCGTCATAGATGTTTTCGGTGCCGACCGCGATGTGCTGGATGCCTTCGCCCTTATAGCGCTTCAGATATTCGGCAATCTGGCTGGTCTCGTCCTTAGACTCATTGAGCGGGATGCGGATCTTGCCGCAGGGCGACGTGATGGCGCGGCTCACCAGCCCGGTGATCCTGCCGTCAATGTCGAAATAATGGATCTGCTTGAAGCCGAACAATTCGCGGTAGAACGCCCACCATTTGTCCATGTTGCCGCGATAGACGTTGTGGGTCAGGTGGTCCAGATAGTAGAAGCCGACGCCTTCCGGCTTCGGGTCGCGCGGTCCGGTCCATTCGAACTCGGCGTCATAGGGTGAGCCCTTCTGGCCGTAGCGATCGACGAAATAGAGCAGCGATCCTCCGATGCCGACGATCGCCGGCACGTCCAGCATCTTGTCCTTGCCTTCGTAAGGCGTGGCGCCTTTGGAAACTGCATGCTCGAACGCATGATGTGCGTCGACCACGCGCCATGCCATCGAGGGTGCACAGGGACCGTGCCTCTCGACGAACGCAACCGCATGCGAACCAGGCTCGGCATTGAGGATGTAGTTGATCTCGCCCTGGCGCCAAACCGAAATGTTCTTCGTCCGGTGCCGGGCCACCTGCGTGTAGCCCATGCGCTCGAAGAGAACAGCCAGTTGCGCGGGCTCAGGATGCGCAAATTCGACGAATTCGAAGCCGTCGGTTCCTGCGGGATTGGCTTCGCTGATTTCCGGGGGCGGTCCGTCGTGCGGGAAGGGGCCCATGATTTCCTCCGTTTGCGGCGCGGACGCTGCAAGGATCACATTTCGCCCACTATAACGCGCCATCCCTGCGCCATGGTTGCAATCAATGGCGCAAGATGCTGTGATTATGCACAAATCGTGCATAGACTGGTGGAGAAGCGGCGTGGTGGCGCAGATTGATCAGTTTGACCGCAAGATACTAGCGCTGCTGCAGGAGGACGCCCGGCTCACCAACGGCGATCTCTCGGAGCGCGTCAACCTTTCGCCATCGCAATGCTCACGGCGCCGTCAGCGGCTCGAGGACGAGGGGTTCATCCGCGCCTATCGCGCCGTGCTCGATCGCGATCGGCTGGGCTTCTCACTCGTCAATATGGTGACGGTGACACTCGCCACCCACAACCGCGACAATGCCCGCCGTTTCGCCGAGCTCGTGTCGCGCTTGCCGGAAGTGCAGGAGGCGCACGCGCTCACCGGCGAGATGGACTACATATTGAAAGTGATCACACCCGATCTGAAATCGCTGGCGGAATTCGTCAATGACGTTCTGCTGCCGCACGAATCCGTGCAGCACGTGAAGACAGCGATCGTTCTGCAGACGCTGAAGGAGAGCGCGGCGCTGCCGCTCGGATGAGCCGTTGCAGAGGGGAATGGACCCGCAGCATTTCGGATCCGCCAATCTCAACATCGAGATTTGCGGCAAGCTAAGATGCCAGGCTCCCCCTTCTCCCACAAGGGGCGAAGGGGGAGCCTGGCATTTTGCGTCTCAGCCAATCTCCAAGGTCAGCGATTTGCGCCTGCCTTAATCAAGAGACAGAACCGCTGGTCTGCCCCTCAGCCCTCCTTCACCTGCTTCGCCGCCGCATAGATATTCGTCGAACGTGCGCCGGAACGACAGAAGGCGAAGACAGGTCCCGGGATCTCGTCTAGCGCCTCGACCATTTTGCGCACGTCCTCGTCGGTCATCTGGCCGCTGGTGAAGGGAATGTGTCGAAAGATGAGGTCGGCAGCCGCAGCGGCGACCGCGATCTCCTGTGCTGTCGGTTGACCGGGCTGCTCGTCGTCGGGCCGGTTGCAGATGATGCTTCTGAACCCGGCCTCCTTGATGGCCTGGACATCCTCTGCAGTGATCTGACCGGAAACGGCGTAATCATCGGCGATCGGGCGGTATTCCATGGCAATCCTCTTGCTCACATTCGGCTCCGAATATGGCGACTGTCATGCCATTTGGCGATCAGCGGAGCAACTGGCGCGCCGTCTCATTGCAGGGCTGCCGCAACAATACGATGCTCATGTCGATCACATCGCCGAAAAATAATCACTGATAGTGAAGGCCGCGCAGGAAGCCGCCCACCAGGCCGGCGACGGCGTCCGGCTGTTCCGCGCAGGGAATGTGCCCCGCATTGGGAATGATGCGGAATTCCGAATTGCGGATGAGGTTGGCCATCGAGCGCACCAAGTCTGGCGGCGTTGAGCCGTCCTGCTCGCCCACGATACAAAGCGTCGGCACGATGAGCGCGCGGGTCGATTCCGTCAGGTCGGCATCGCGAACCGATGCGCAGGTGCCAACATATCCATCGACAGGAGTGCGCGTGAACATGGCGACATAGCCGGCATAGTCAGGATTGTCCGGCTTGCGGAATTGGGTGGTGAACCAGAGCGGCATCACGCGCTCGACCAGCACGCCCAAGCCCTTGCGGGCAACGAGATCGATGCGATCGTCCCAGCTTTCGCGGGTGCCGATCTTATGGGCGGTGTCCGAAAGCACGAGCGCGGCCACCCGCTCCGGATGCAGCGCGGCGAGTCCCTGCGCGATCTGGCCGCCGACAGAGAGGCCGACCACAGCCGTGCGCCGGATCCCGAGATGGTCCAGCAGCCCGGCAAGATCCGCCACATGGTCGGTAAGAGGGTAGGGCGGAGGCGGGGCCTCGGAGAGCCCGTGGCCGCGCTTGTCGTAGCGGATCATGCGATATTGGTTGCCGAGACGCTCGACGACCTTGTCCCAGATGCGCAGGTCGGTACCCAATGAATTGATGAAGATCAGCGGCGGCCGGTCTGTCGGGCCGCTCGCTTCATAGTGAAGCACGATGCCGTTTGCGCGTGCGAAAGCCATGGCGCGAACTCCTCCGGATTATGGCAGAGGATGTGGCAAGGAGAGCTGGGGGTCAATTCTGGCTGGCTTCAACTCCCGAGGATCGCACCTTTGATGGTGGCGATGTTGTGCTTCATCAGGTCGATGTAGGTCGAAGCCGGGCCGTCCGCCGGTGACAGGGCGTCGGAATAGAGCGTGCCGCCGATCTTCAGGCCGGTTTCCGAAGCGATCTGTTCGATCAGCCGCTGGTTTGTGATGTTCTCTACGAAGACCGCCGCGGCCTTCTCCTGTCTGACCTGATCGATCAGCTTGGCAACGTCGGCGGCCGAAGGCTCGGCCTCGGTCGAGATACCTTCCGGTGCGTGGAAGGTCAGACCGTATTCGTGCTCAAAATAGCCGAACGCGTCATGCGAGGTGATGATCGTTCGTTTCTCCGGGGGGATCGAGGCGACTGCATCCTTCACCTCCTTCTCCAGTGCACCGAGCCTGTCCGTGTAGTTGGCTGCATTCGCCTTGTAGGTCTCGCAGCCCGCGGCATCTGCCGCACAGAAGGCGTCGACGATATTGGCGACGTATATCCTGGCATTGGCGATGGCCTGGAATGCATGCGGATCGATGTTGCCATGGTCATGTGCCTCGCCGGCATTTGCCGTAGCATCGCCCTCGTCCTCATCGGCAAACTCGGGCTTGAACTCGATCGGGGTGATGCCCTTCGTCAGTTCGACGACGGTTGCCTTGGTGCCGCTTGTTTCCACGAGCCGCTGCAGGAAGCCTTCAAAGTGCAGCCCGTTGACCAGCACGACATCGGCTTTGGCCATCGCCTTGGCATCGGCCGGAGAGGGCTCGTAGACATGCGCATCGCCGTCAGGCCCGACGATCGTGGTGATCTTCACGTTGTCGCCGCCGACGTTCTTGGCGAAGTCGCCGATGATGGAAAAGCTCGCCACTACGTCGAGCGTCTTGGCTTCCGCCGCGGCAAACCCAACCGGACTTAATGTTATAACGCTCATCAAGGCGACGAGACGAAGCGATTTCAGCATTGCATGCTCCTCTTGGTTGGATCAGGCGGTCAGGTGGCGGTGGCGACGCACCCGCGTGTTGAGGATGCCGCGCACACCGAAGACAATGGAAAGGCCATAGACCGCGCCGGCCGACAGAATGATCGCCGGGCCGGACGGTAGCGAGGCATGGTAGGAAATGAGCAGGCCGGCCACGCAGGAGCCGAAGCCGATCAGGACGGCAAGCAGGCACATCGGCCCGACGCGCACGGTCCAGAAGCGGGCAGCCGCAGCAGGCAGCATCATCAGACCGACGGAAAGCAGCGTACCAAGCGCCTGGAAGCCACCGACCAGATTGAGCACGACAAGGCCGAGGAAAATGAAATGCACAGGCGTGCCAAGCCGGCTCACCGACCGCAAGAAGAGAGGATCCATGCTCTCGGCCACGAGCGCGCGCCAGAAGAGCACAAGGACGGCAAGCGTCACCGCCGCGATGATTCCGATCAGCGAGAGAGCCTCGTCATTGAGCGCGAGGACGGTGCCGAACAGCACATGCATCAGGTCGACGCTCGAGCCGCGGATCGACACTATGAGGACGCCGACCGCAAGCGAGATCAGATAGAAGGCCGCCATGGAGGCGTCTTCCCTCTGGATCGTGAATTGAGAGACGAGCCCCGCGCCCATCGCAACCACCACGCCGGCGATCAGCCCGCCGATGGTCATAGGTATGATCTGCAGGCCATAGAGCAGGAAGCCGGCGGCCGCGCCCGGCAGGATCGCGTGCGCCATGGCGTCGCCCATCAGGCTCATGCGCCGCAGCATCAGGAACACGCCGACCGGGCAGCCTGCGACCGAGAGCATCATGCAGCCGAGCAGCGCGCGCTGCATGAAACCGTAGTCGACGAATGGGGCGATCAGCAACTCATACATGGACGTCACGCCGCATGCGAACCGGAATGGCTATGCTCGTCCCCACGACCATGGTGATGGACTGCAGCCTCCGCATCGTCATGCTCTTCCGGTTCGCACCACGGTGCATCCTCGTGCCAGGCCTCGTCGAAGCGTCGGGCGCGCAGCAGGTTCTCAGGTTTCAGCGCCTCCCTGGTGTCACCCCAGGCGACCTTCTGCCGCGCTAGAAGCAGCGTCTGGGGGAAATGCTCTCGCACCAGGTTGATGTCGTGGACGACGACCATGATCGTGCGCTTCTCGCCATGCCAGCGCTTGATCAATGCGACGAGGTCGACAACCGTCTTGGCATCGATCGCATTGAACGGCTCGTCGAGCAGGATGATCTCGGCGTCCTGGACCAGGACGCGCGCGAACAGCGCCCGCTGCAACTGCCCACCGGATAGCGTATCGATCGGCCGTTTGTCGAAGCCTTCCAGGCCGACCGCCATCAGAGCCCTTGCGACGGCCTCACGGTCTTCGGGCCTGTAGCGGCCGAGCAGGCCGCGTCGTGGCCAGAGCCCCAGCGAGACCAGGTCCAGGACGCGCGCCGGGAAAGAACGGTCGAGTTCCGACTGTTGCGGCAAATAAGCGATGCGAGCGCCGCGCGCGTTGACGATCTCGCCGTCCATCGGTTTCAAGACGCCGACGATACCCTTCATCAGGGTCGACTTGCCGGAGCCGTTTGCTCCCACCACAGCCGTCAAGGACCCGGCATCGACGGTGCCGGACAGATGATGCACCGCCGGATGCCTGTTATAGCCCAGCGTGAGATCGCGAAAGATCAGGCAGGGTTGCGTCATCGGGCGGGCTCGGGATCCTTGTTGCCGATCGCTTCGTTGCTACTGATATGTAATATTATTACACAAGTCAACACTCGGGCCATTGCCCGATCCCGAGCGTGGCGCAATCAAACTTGCCAGCGCGCCTCTTTCAAATCGAAGCCAGCCATGTGAGACCTGCCGGCGTTTGGAGCCTGATCCGGAACCGAAGGTCAGCGCAGCTGAAGATGCAGAGTTTTCGGACAAGATCTCGCTGAAAAAAACAAAGCGCTGAATCGGAACAGAGGTAGGAGACCGTCGGCTTGATGGATCAGATCAGCACCGATGTGGCGATCGTCG
The DNA here is from genome assembly GCF_033542235.1 of Mesorhizobium sp. BAC0120. NCBI lineage: Bacteria > Pseudomonadati > Pseudomonadota > Alphaproteobacteria > Hyphomicrobiales > Phyllobacteriaceae > Mesorhizobium > Mesorhizobium sp. BAC0120. The sequence goes on from NZ_JAWRCU010000009.1 coordinate 150,942, forward strand.
GAGCAGGCATCGCCGGCGCCGGCCTTGCGGCTGAGCTTGCCGGTGACTTCAGCGTCGTGCTCATCGAGCGGGAAAGCCGCCCCGGCTATCATTCGACGGGCCGCTCGGCGGCGATCTTCATCCAGAACTATGGCAATTCGGTCATCCGATCGCTGAGCCGCGCGAGCCGACCGCGATTCGAGGCGGCTGATCCGACACTCTTTCCCAGCCCATTGCTGAAGCGGCGCGGGATGCTCACCATCGCCGACGCCGATAGCCTTGCCGCGCTCGAATCACATCTCAAGCAGTCGGCTGGACTGCAGCAAATCTCGGTAGACCAAGCCTGCTCGCTGATGCCGCTCATCAGGCGCGACCGGCTGGTCGCCGCGGCATTTGAGCCTGATGCGTTGGATATCGATGTCGCCGCACTTCACCAGGGCTGGCTGAAGAAGGCCAAGGCCGGCGGGGCACGACTCGTGACGGATGCCGAGCTTTTCAACGCACGGCGCGTTGGGGGCCGCTGGGTGATCGAAACCCGAGCCGGCACGATCGACGCCGCCATCGTCGTCGATGCTGCCGGCGCCTGGGCGGATTCGGTAGCAGAGGCCTGCGGGGTCGCGCCGCTTACTATCCGGCCATTGAGGCGAAGCATCGCCGTGCTGCCGGCGCCGGCCGGGCATGACGTTTCGCGCTGGCCGCTGGTCGACGACGCCGCGGAGCGTTGGTACATGAAGCCGGAGAGCGGGCGCCTGCTGGTCTCGCCGGCCGATGAGGACCCGGTCGAGCCGCATGACGCGTTCGTCGACGACATGGTGCTCGCCGAAGGCCTCGATCGCTTCGAGCGGGCGATCGACCTGCCGGTCACGCGCGTCGAGACGCGCTGGGCCGGCCTGCGCAGCTTTCCGCCGGACCGTACGCCGGTGGCTGGGTTCGACAGCACTGCGGAAGGCTTTTTCTGGCTGGCCGGGCAGGGCGGTTACGGCATCCAGACCTCACCGGCCTTGTCACGACTCGCCGGGCAGTTGATAAGGCGAGCATCCATTCCGGATGACCTCGCAGCGGTCGTGCCAGCCCTGTCACCAGACCGCTTCCGCAACTGATTTCCAGCAAATTCGAAAGAGGAGAAGCCATGACCATTCGTCGTATCGAAGCCGGGCCGCGCATGAGCCAGGCCGTTGTCCACGGCAACACCGTCTATCTCGCCGGCCAGGTCGGCACAGCGGGCAAGAGCGTGGCCGAGCAGACCAAGGACATCCTTGTGGCCGTCGAGCGGCTTTTGAAGGAGGCTGGTAGCGACAAGTCCAAGATCCTGCAGGCCATCATCTGGCTCGCCGACATGAACGACTTCGCCGAGATGAATTCGGTCTGGGACAAGTGGATCGACGGCAAGGACGCGCCCGCCCGCGCGACCGGTGAGGCCAAGCTGGCAACGCCGGAATACAAGGTCGAGATCATCATCACCGCAGCGTTGTAGGCAGCTAAGCTCGCCGTTTGCTCCGTAGGGAGTTTTTGAGCGGCGTGCGTTCAAGTTGAATCGCTACGCCGCTCTATCTCTTCGTTTAATCGATTGTCACAAAGAGCTGCGCTCTTTTCGGTCCAGGGCTCTAGGCCCGAAAGATGCTCGCCAACATCTTCGCTTCCTGAGTTCCGGGGACCCCGAGGTCGCGCACGCTGCTCATGTGATTGCTGCCCGGAAGGGTGCCTTTCGATACTGCCAAGCCTTGGCTCCCGAGAAGTTTTGCAAACTCGTCCGCTTGAGCGTGGAAGGGCGCCGTTTCATCGGCCCCGACGAGGATCTTGACGCTTACGCTCTTGTCGAAGCGGTGGTTGAGCGGCGAGAATTCCGCGGCTTCCTCGTCGGTGATGCCAATCTCGGCTGCCAGGAAGGAATTCTGCAGCGGCTTCAGATCATAGAGCCCGCCGAGCAGCAGTGCCCCTTTGATTTCCGATGGTGAGTTGCCCTCGTCGAAAAGCATGGTCGCAAGATGCGCTCCGGCGGAATGGCCGCTCACGGTCAAGCTGCCAGGATCGCCGCCGTATCCGGCGATATGGTCGAGCACCCATTTCTTGGCACGACGCACTTGATCGACGATTGCCGCCATCCTCACCATCGGCATGAGCGCGTAGTCGACGATGACTGCCATGGCGCCGGCCCGCGTCACTGTGTCGGCGATATAGGAGTAGTCGCGCTTGGAGAACATTCGCCAATAGCCGCCATGGATGAACATGTGCACCGGGAGAGCCTGGCGCTCCCCTGCGGGAAAGAACAGGTCGACCGTCTCTGCCGCTCCCGGGCCGTATGGGACGTCGGCGGCCCTCGCGATTGTCGCGCGCGCCGCTTCGCTGCGGCGAACGATCTCCTGCACGATCCTATCGAAGTCGGCGACGTGGTCGCGGATTCGAAATGGGTCCAGTTGCATTCCGGCGCTCACATCGTCACGGCGAGGTACTTCATCTCCATGAACTCCGCGATGCCGTGATGCTGTCCCCCTTCACGGCCGAGACCGCTTTGCTTGACCCCACCGAAGGGCGCGGCCGGGTCCGACATGAGACCCCGGTTGAGCGCGATCATTCCTGACTCGATCTTCGAGGCCACGCGCATTCCACGGGCCAGATCGCGCGTGTAGATATAAGCGGCGAGGCCATATTCAGTGTCGTTCGCGCGTTCGATGACATCACCTTCATCCTCAAAACGCGAGATCGGCGCCACCGGTCCGAATATCTCCTCATGCGCCATTTCCGCATCTGCAGGAACTTCGCAAAGCACGGTCGGCGGATAAAAATATCCCTTTCTGTCGAGAACCGATCCTCCGCACAGGACGCGGGCTCCGCGTGCCACGGCGTCCTTGACGAGCCGGTCGATCTTGTCGACGGCCTTCCTAGTGATCATCGGGCCGCATTCGACTTCGGCCTCGGTGCCGGCGCCTACCTTGAGCGCAGCCATCCGCTCACGGAGCCCTTGGGAAAAGGCCTCGTAAATGCCGGATTGCACGTAGAGGCGGTTTGCGGCGGTGCAGGCCTCGCCGGCATTGCGCATTTTCGCGACCATCGCGCCGTCGAGCGCAGCGTCGAGATCTGCATCATCGAATACGATGAATGGTGCGTTCCCTCCGAGCTCCATGGAGCAGGAGACGACATGCTTCGCTGCCTCGGCCAACAGCAGGCGCCCGACCGCTGTCGAGCCGGTGAAGGACAGTTTCCGCACGCGCGGGTCGGCAAGCATGGCAGCGGTCACAGGACCCGGGTCGGAGGTCGTCAGCACGTTCACCACCCCAGGCGGCACGCCTGCCTCTTCGTAGATCGCGGCAAGCGCATAGGCAGTCAGTGGGGTTTCGCTGGCAGGCTTGAGAATCACCGTGCAGCCCGCCGCCAGCGCCGGAGCGATCTTGCGCGTCGCCATGGCGGCCGGAAAATTCCAGGGTGTGATCAGCACACAGATGCCGATCGGCTGATAGTCCACCACGATCCGGTTCGTTCCAGAGGGCGCGATACCGAACTCCCCGGTGATGCGCACGGCTTCTTCCGCGTTCCATCGAAAGAACTCGGCCGCGTAGGCGACCTCGCCCCGCGCATCGCGCAATGCCTTGCCGTTCTCCATCGAGATCAAGGTGGCAAGGGTCTCCGAGCGCTCCACCATCAGCTCGAAACACCTTCTCAGAATTTCCGAGCGCTTTCGAGGTGGCGTCGCGCGCCATCCGCTTGCCGCCCTGGCTGCTGCGTCCACGGCTGCAACAGCATCGGCAGGCGTTGCGTCCGGAACCGCGGCAAATACCGCTTCCGTGGAAGGGTTGACGACCTCGATCACGCGGCCATTCGATGACGGTCGCCGCTGCCCATCGATATAGAGACCATGCGAAAAGGCGCGGAAGTCCGACATGTCCTGATCGTCTGATAAGGTCATTTGGGACATGTTCATGTTAGTTTCCCCTTGATCGTTTCAGTTCGAGCTCGAGGCGATGTCGCCGTCATAGGCCGCCTTCACCAGCCGTCGCATGGCGGCAGGGTCGAATGGGCGAGGATTGTTCTTGATGAGCCGTTCGATGCCGAGCGCCTGATCGGCGGTCCAGTCGACCTTGTCGGCAGGCAAGCCCAGCTCGGCGAGGGTCGGCGCGATACCGATCGCCCGAAACAGTCGGGCGATCTCGTCGATGGTGGCGCGAGCCTTCTCGTCCACAGTACGGTATCCGCCCTGAAGGCCCAAGGCGGTGCCGATTTCGGCGATCTCTTCGGCGGCGGCGGCGCGGTTATAGTTCATCACGTAGGGCAGCATGGTCGCAACGCCGAGGCCGTGTGGCGTGTGCGTCAGTGCGCCGACGGGGTACTGCACCGCGTGCGCTGCCGCCGTCCCGGCCGTGCCGAATGCGCAGCCGGCCGTCAAAGCACCCATCATGACGTCGGCGCGTGCATCCTCATCGGCCCCGTTGCGACAGGCTCTTTCCAGGCTTCGCCCCAGGAGCCTGATCGCAAGCAGCGCAAAATGGTCGGTCAATGCGCTCTTGCCGATGAAGACGTGCTGCTGCGCGAGGCTGGGGTCAGCGCCGCGCTTCACCGCAGTGAAGGCTTCGATGGCGTGCGTTAGGGCGTCGGCTCCGGCAATTGCCGTTAGCGAGGGAGGACATGTGATCGTCAGGTCCGGATCGCAAACGGCAACCGCGGCTATGAGGTGTGGGCTGGAAATTCCAACCTTCAGCATTCGATCGGGGTCCGAGATAACGGCGACAGGAGTCACTTCCGACCCGGTGCCCGCCGTCGTCGGCACGGCAATCACAGGAAGTATCGGCCCGGGTACCTTGAACTCGCCATAGTAGTCCTGAAGCCTCCCGCCGTGACTAATGATGAGCGCGGCACACTTGGCCATGTCCAGGCAGCTGCCGCCGCCGATCCCGATCACCATGTCGGGTTTGAAATCTCGTGCTTGCTGCGCGCATACTGCAACAGTGTCGCGCGGCACATCGGGAAGCACCTGATCGTAGACCATGACGTCGATCGACGCGGACTTCAGCGCCGCGATGATCTCGGCGAAGACCGCCGTCCCGGCAAACCGCTCGTCTGTGCAGATGAACGCGCGGCGCCCGTATCTGGCAGCCACGCCGGCCAGCACGTGACGTTGGCCTTTTCCGAACAGGATTTCGCGCGGCAATCGAATAGCGGCGAAAAGCGTCATGCTGAATGTCCTTCGAAAACTGATGTGCGGGAAAGTGCATGGAGATCGCGCCAGAGCTGCGGCTCGATTTCGAAACCCTGCTCAAGTGCGATTGCGCGGCGCAGGGCAGCGCCGTCACCCGGAATGCTTACGGGCTGCTCAGGGTCGGCTGGCGGGGAACGGCGGATGAGTTCAAGATAGGCTGAAAGCTTCGCGGCCAAATCCGGTGCATGGCCCAAGTGGATGGCGATGAGGACATCGCCTTTGTTGCAGACGAATTCGGCGTCGAGCGTGCCGCGGACATTTGGTGCAAGTTCGGAACCGGCCAGCGCGGCGACGACAAGTTCGACCGCCAGGCCAAGCCCATAACCCTTGGCCCCGCCGAACGGAGCGATCGATCCCTGCTTGGCAGCTGCAGCACTGCTGGTGGGCCGGCCTGCGGCATCGCGCGCCCAGCCCGACGGGAGCGGCATGCCGTTCGCCGCATAGTGGTGGATCTTGCCCATGGAGACGGTGCTTGTCGCAAGGTCGAGAACCATCGGCCGTTCGGCAGTCGGCACCGCTATCGCGATGGGATTGGTGCCGAGCATGGCGCGCGTGCCGCCGTGGGGATGCACCAGCGCTTCACTGGAAGACATAGCAATACCAATGCAGCCCCAACTCGCGATCTGCTCGACATAGCAGGCCAGCATTCCGAGATGGTTGCTGTTGCGGATCGCGGCCAGGGCGACACCTGATGTCGCCACGCGCGTTTCCAGATGCCGTAGCGCGGCGAAGGCAATAACGGGGCCGAGGCCGTTCATGCCATCCACTTCCAGGGCTGCATCCGACCGCCAACTCGCCATTCCTTCCGTTCGCGGATCGGTCAGCCCTCTCTCGATTCGGGTCAGGAGCCGAGGCAGGCGCTGCAGGCCGTGCGAAGGATGGCCTCTCAGTTCGGCCTCGACCAATATGTCCGATTGCAGCAGGGCACATTTCGCCGGAGTGTCGCGCCCTTCCAGCAGCCCCATTGACAAGGCCAACGCTTCGTCCCGTGTAACTTTCACGCACTATCCTGTATAAAATCGTATACGATATAGGATTGCATTGGGCGAAGCATCGTGTTAGCGGTGGTTCCTGTCAAGAGGCAAAAAATGCAGAACTCGGACTTGGTAGCCCCGAAAGAGTCGGTAGCCGGCACCGGCAGGATCCAGCGATCGAACAGCCTGGTTGAGGACGTCTATGAGGCGATCTTCGCACAGCTGATGTCGCTCAAGATCGCTCCCGGATCCCGCATCACCGTCGACAGCCTGGTCAAGGAGTTCAACGTCTCCCACACGCCCATCCGCGAGGCGCTAGGGCGGCTCGAGGGCGAAGGCCTGGTCGTGAAAACGCATCTCATCGGCTATCGCGCCGCCCCGCAGATCACCAAGCGCCGTTTTGACGAACTCTATGAACTGCGCCTCCTGCTGGAGCCTTATGCGGCTGCAAGGGCCGCCGTCTCCCTTGATGAGGCCAGGCTGCTCGTCCTGCAGGAAGCGGCGGGGGTCATGGCTCGCCGGGAGGGCAAAGACGAGCGCCTCCGCTATTCGAACTTCGCCCGGCAGGATGGGATCTTCCATGACAAGATCCTGGAGTTCGCCAATAACGAGCTCATCCGTGAGACGCTCAGTCACCAGCACGCGCACTTCCACATTTTTCGCCTGATGTATCATTCGCGGGTGACCGAGGAGGCGCTGGATGAGCATGAGGCTATCCTCGCGGCTTTCACTGCGGGCGATCCCGCCGCCGCCGAGCGGGCGATGCGCGTGCATATCGAGAATTCGCGCGATCGCCTGTTGCCTGCATTCGACTAGGGCGATTTTCGATGTCCATTGCCGCGCGCATCGAAGCGGACGCCGAAGCCGCGTCCAAAGAAGTCGGTGAACGCAGATCGGTCGAACCGGTGCTGCGGGCAGATCGGCTCTCAAAGCAGTTCGGCTCGGTCACCGTGCTCTCGGACGTCACGCTCGACATCATGCCGGGCGAGATCCATGCGATCATCGGCGAGAACGGAGCGGGCAAGACGACGCTCATGCGTCTGCTGGCGGGCTATGTCGAGCCGACGCAGGGTAGCTTGTCGATGGCCGGTGGACGCGTGAGCTTCACGAAGCCTGACCAGGCGCAGGCTGCCGGCATCGCCCTCGTTCACCAGGAGATCCTGCTTGCCGATGCCTTGACTGTTGCCGACAACCTCTTCCTCGGTCGGGAACTGTCTCGCCGCGGCGTTGTCGACGATCGCACGATGAAGCGTCTCGCAGCCAGGAAGCTCGCCGAGATCGGCTGCGAGGTATCGCCGACCGCCTTGGTACGCGACATTGCGCTGGCCGACCGCCAGCTCGTTCAGATCGCTCGCGCGCTTCTCGACGATTACCGTGTCGTGATTTTCGACGAGCCGACTGCGGTCCTGACCGGCGAAGAGGTAGAGCGGCTCTTGGGGATCATCTTCCAGCTCAAGGCGAGGGGGATTGCTGTTCTCTACATCAGCCATCGGCTCGATGAGGTGCAGCGGCTGGCCGACAAGGTCACCGTGTTGCGCGACGGCAAGATGATCGGGACCTACCCGGGCCATACCTTGAGCCAGATGGAGATGGCGCGGGTCATGGTGGGCCGCGAGCTCGCTGCGCTTTACCCTCAAAAGCATGCCGTCCTGGCCCGACAGCCGGTGCTCAGCGTGCGGAACGCGTCGGTTCCCGGCTATGTCGACAACGTGTCCTTCACCTTGCATAAGGGTGAAATCCTGGGTTTTGCCGGGATGATCGGGGCCGGCCGGACCGAATTGTTCGAGGGCATGTTGGGCCTCAGGCCGGGGACGGCGCAGGTCGAGCTCAACGGATCCGCAATCCGCATAGGCTCACAGCGCGAAGCGATCGATGCCGGCATCGGCTATCTGACCGAGGATCGCAAGGGCAAGGGGCTGCTCCTCCAGGAGCGCCTTGCGCCGAATCTCACGCTTTCGGCTCTCGGCCGTTTTCATCCCGGTCTGCTCGTTCGCCGCCGCCGGGAGAAGAAGGCGCTCGCGGAGGCGGTCGCCAGATATGACATCCGGATGAAAAGCCTCGATGCGAAAGCGGGGCAGCTTTCGGGTGGAAACCAGCAGAAGCTCCTGTTGGCCAAGGTGCTGCTGACCGACCCGTCGATTGTGATCATCGACGAGCCGACGCGTGGCGTCGACATCGCCAACAAAGCCCAGATCTACGCCTTCATCCAGCACCTCGTCAGTGAGGGCAGGAGCTGTATCGTCATCTCCTCGGAGATGCAGGAGCTGATCGGTATCTGCCACAGAATCCTGGTCATGCGCGAAGGAAGAATTAGTGGGGAGGTCTCGGGCGACGAGATGACCGAGAGCAACATCGCGCTGCTCGCAACCAGCGAAAAGGGCCATCACACGGTCCAGGGAGAGAAGACGTGACGGCAATTACCGATTCGATGCCAGACCGAACCGAGAGGCGGTTCGACTTCTCGTGGTCGGATGCCGGTCCCTTCCTCGCTTTGGCCGCCTTGCTGGTCGTCGGCTTTCTCATCAACCCGGACTTTCTTTCAGCGACCAACCTCAGCAACGTGGTCACGCGCAGCGCCTTCGTTGCGATCATCGCCGTTGGCGCAACTTTCGTGATTTCGTCAGGCGGCCTCGACCTTTCGGTAGGCTCGATGGTCGCCTTCATCACCGGCATGACCATCATGTTCATGAACATGATGGCTCCCAGACTCGGCCTCGGCGCGATCCCCGCCGGCATCGCAATTGCGCTGGCCTGCGGCCTGCTCTGCGGCCTGGCCAACGGATTGATCGTGACCGTCGGCAAGATTGAGCCGTTCATCGCCACCCTCGGCACGATGGGCATATTCCGCGCCCTGATCACCTACCTGACCGACGGCGGCACGATCCCGATCGACAGGTCCCTCCGCGATGCTTATCGCCCGGTCTATTTCGGCACAGTGGCTGGGATTCCGATCCCGATCCTCATCTCGGCGCTCGTGGCGGCCGCCGGCGCCTTCATTCTCTACAAGACGAAATACGGGCGCCACTGCGCGGCGGTAGGCGCGAACGAGGATGTGGCGCGGTATTCCGGAATCTCGGTCATCAGGACGCGCACCATCGCCTATGTGATCCAAGGGGCGTGCGTGGCCGTTGCTGCAATCTGTTACGTGCCGCGGCTCGGCGCGGCCACGCCCACCACCGGACTGCTTTGGGAATTGCAGGTCATAACCGCCGTCGTCATCGGGGGAACCGCGCTGCGTGGCGGCAAGGGTCGCGTCTGGGGAACCATTGCCGGCGCCGTGATCCTGGAACTCATCGCCAATCTGATGGTGCTGTCCGACTTCGTGTCGGAGTACCTCGTCGCCGCCGTTCAGGGCGTAATCATCATCATCGCCATGCTTGTGCAGAGGCTGTCGAAATAGCCCGCTCCGGACCAGGCGGGCGCATGTGTTGTAGGGTCCATATCTCTGGGAGGTATCTCATGTTGAGCAGAAGATTGGTTGCAGCTGCCGTGGCCGGCTTGCTTGTGACAACGGCCGGCCATGCACTTGCAGCCGACAAGAAGGTGGTCGCGGTGTCGATTCCGGCCGCAGATCATGGCTGGACGGCTGGCGTCGTCTATCACGCCCAGGCCGCGGCAAAAGAACTGAATGCCGCATTTCCCGACGTCGAAGTCATCGTGAAGACCTCCCCGTCGGCCGCGGCGCAGGTAAGCGCCCTGGAGGACCTGTCCGCCGGCCGCAATCTGGATGCCTTGGTCATCCTGCCCTATTCGTCCGAAGAGCTCACGACGCCGGTCAAGACCGTCAAGGACTCCGGAACGTTCGTCACGGTCGTGGACCGCGGCCTGAATGATCCGACGATTCAGGACCTTTACGTCGCGGGCGACAATATCGCCGTCGGCAAGACGACAGCGAAGTTCCTGGTCGACAAGCTCGGTGGGAAGGGCAACCTCGTCGTCCTGCGCGGCATTCCGACCGTCATCGATGACGAACGCATCAAGGGCTTCGAGGACGGCATCAAGGACAGCGAACTCAAGATCCTTGATATCCAGTATGCCAATTGGAACAGCGACGACGCCTTCAAGCTGATGCAGGACTATCTGGCAAAATATCCGCAGATCGACGCCGTGTGGGCCAACGACGACGACATGCTGCTGGGCGTTTTGGAAGCGGTCAAGCAGTCGGGGCGCACCGACATCAAATATGCGCTTGGTGGCAACGGCATGAAGGACGTCGTCAAGAAGGTGATCGACGGCGATCCGATGACGCCGATCGAGACGCCTTATCCGCCGTCCATGATCAAGACCGCCATGTACATGACGGTGGCAAATCTTATCGGTCAAGCACCCGTCCGCGGCGCTGTGAAGCTCGATGCGCCGCTAATCACACAAGCCAATGCTCAGGAATACTATTTTCCTGAGTCCCCGTTCTGAGATACCCAAACTTGCAGGGCGCTCGCGCGCCTTGCTTTTCCCAATCCGGAGAGGAGGAAGAAACATGCCAGGTAAGAAGATACTTATGCTCACCGGTGAGTTCACCGAAGAATACGAGATCTACGTCTTTCAGCAGGCCATGGAGGCTGTCGGGCATACTGTGCACGTCGTTTGTCCCGACAAGAACGCGGGAGACTTGATCAAGACATCGTTGCACGATTTCGAGGGTGACCAGACCTACACCGAGAAGCTCGGGCACTACGCTCTGATCAACAAGACGTTCTCGGAAGCGGAAAAGCAGCTCGATCAGTACCATGCGGTCTACTGTGCTGGCGGGCGCGGCCCGGAGTACATCCGCACTGACAAGCGCGTGCAGACAATAGTCCGGCATTTCCACGAGACGAAGAAGCCAATCTTCACGATTTGCCATGGCGTCCAGATCCTGGTCGCGGTGGACGGCGTCGTTCGCGGCAAGAAAGTCGGCGCGCTGGGGGCATGCGAACCGGAGGTCACTCTCGCCGGCGGCACGTACATCGACCTTTCGCCGACTGAGGCCTATGTCGACGGAACCATGGTGTCGGCCAAGGGCTGGACTGCGCTCGCCGCATTCATCCGCGAATGCTTAAAAGTGCTCGGAACCGAGATTCGTCATTCCTAGCGCATCGAACTGCGAACGGATTTCGAGGAAGTCCGGCGCGCAAACAAAGACATGGAGCGGCGTAGCCAACCAACTTGATGCACGCCGCTCCAAAGCATTCTGCTTTTACTTGACGCATGCGTCAGCAACAATGCCAATTGGACCGAGGGGATTGCCAGCGGCTCTAAGTTTGACCGTTGCGCTGCCCCTCATCAGCCTGCCGGCATCTTCTCCCCGTAGAACGGGGAGAAGCACGACTGCCACTTTGATTTCGCCAATCGCTGAGGTTGCAGAACGCGCACTTCAATGCGGCCGGCTCCCTTCTTCCCGTTTACGGGGAGAAGTGCCCGGCGGGCGATGAGGGGCAGCGCCAACGGTCAAAATCTACCATCGCCGGCATCAGCCTCAGCACTGAAAATCGTCCCACAATTCACGACAATTCACGTGGGAAGGGGGGGCTGCGTCCCTGAGCGGCCCGGTCAGGCCGCCTCGCTCGGCACGGAGATGCGGCTCAGCCTGCGGACATCCTCGTCCGTGAGGAGTCCGCCGGCGCGCAGCAGCGCCGCGAAGCGACCGTTGCTCGAGGCGAGCTCATCGAACCGGCCGGTCTCGACCAGGCGGCCCTGATCCATGAAGATGATACGGTCGGCGTCGCGCACGGTGGTCAGCCGGTGTGCGATGATGAAGGTCGTGCGACCCTGCCGCAGCTGGTCGATGGCCTGCTTGACCCGGGCCTCGGTTTCGACGTCGAGCGCGCTCGTTGCCTCGTCGAGCACCAGGATCGGTGCGTTCTTGAGGATGGCGCGTGCGATAGCGATGCGCTGGCGCTCCCCGCCGGAGAGCTGCGCGCCGCGCTCGCCCACGACCGAGTCATAGCCGGCGCTCTTCGCAAGGATGAAGTCGTGGGCCGACGCTGCCTCGGCGGCGGCGTGCACCTGGTCGTAGCTGGCTTCGGCGCAGCCGATGCGGATATTCTGCTCGATCGAGCGGTTGAACAGGCCGGCGTCTTGGAACACCGTGGCGATCGACTGACGGAGCGAGCGGCGCGATACCGTGCGGGTATCGATGCCGTCGATCAGGATGCGGCCATCCGTCGGGTCAAAGACACGCTGGAGAAGGTTGATGAGCGTGGTCTTGCCCGCGCCGGTCGGTCCGACGATCGCGACTGTCTCGCCTGCACCGACCTCGAAGGAGATGTTGCTAACGCCATGGCCCGAGTTCGGGAAGGCGAAGCTCACGTTCTCGAAGCGGATGTGTCCGGTGACATTCTCAAGATCGCGTGCGCCGTCGGGCTCGTCGGCCTCTGAGAAGGAATCCTCGAGCTTGTAGAAGTCCTCGAGCCGTGCGCGCGCGTCGGAAACCTGGTTGACGAAGGCACTGATCTGGTCGAGCCGGCTGATCAGCAGCGCAGCGAAACCTGTGAAGGTGACGATGTCGCCGATGCGGAGCTCGCCATAGGTGACCAAGTAGGCGCCTATCAGCAGGACGGCCATCATCGAGATGCCGGACGCCAGCCGATGCAGCGCGGCAGCGATGGCCCACCAGTCGAGCACCGGATACTGTGCCTTGATGAGGTCACGCGAGAATTCCTTGAGAGCGCGCGTCTCCTCGTTGATCCTGTTGTAGCTCTGCAGCACCGTCACGTTGTTGATGCTGTCCGTGACGAGGTCGAAGACGCGGTGATAGTGGCCTTCCACCGACGCCTGGCCACGCTTGGTCTTGTGCGTCACCAGCCGGCCGATCATGACATAGGCGATGCCGAGCAGGATGAGCACGCAGGACAGGCGGAGGTCGAGTGAAATGGCGGTAGGCACCAGGAGCACAAGGGCTACTGCCGTGGTCAGGTGCTGGCGCATGAACTCGAGCCACAGCCCGAACATCGACTCGACTGCGCGAAGAAGAGTATGCAGCACGTGCGAGGTGCCGTGCTTGTGATGCCAGGCGAGCGGCATCGAGATCACCCGCTCGAACGACTCGACCAGCACGCCGGCGCGGCGGGCATGTGCCATGCGGTCGGCGCCGCGGGCGATCAGCACGTAGGAGATGATGTTGAACGTGCCGAGGCTCGCCCAAAGCCACACGCTAAGGGTCAGGCCCTCCTTCGCAGATATCGCATCGATGATGCGGCCGAGCAGGATAGGCTCGGCGATCGTCACGATCGCAAGCACGATATTGGCAACGCTGATCAGAAGAACCCGGTTCTTGACTGGGGCAAGGTGCCGAAGAGCTCTGAAATAGATTTCAAACAAAGACACGGTGTACCCCGCAGCGATTTGTGCACTGCACTATCGAACGACACCTATCGTTCGACGCGCCGCAATACAATGCCCCGGTGCAGGTCGGGTTCCTTGGCCAGGGACACGTTTTAAGTACGGCGCGTAACGTCTCGTGATCTTCTAACCGACTGAATTTAAAGAAAAATGGCCCATCTGCGGCGAAATTGTGGCGTCCGGGCCAGTGCGGCCCTGTCGCAGTGGCTACTTAGGGCGACCGCAAGTAATTCCAAGATGGCGGCGAGGCAGGAATCCACTTCGACCTGCCCCGCTTTGCGACACTGGGCCGCACGCCTACGCCAGCCTTACTCTAACCTCGAAATCGCCGTCGCCTGAAAGCTCGAACGCGCAGTGCTCGAGCCGCCGGCCGCCGAATTCCATGACAGGCTCGCTGGCGCTCGGATCGCGCTCGACCACGATCCGATACGTACCGCCATCGAGCTTCAGGGTTGCGGCGAAGCCGTTCCATCCGGGCGGAAGCGCCGGCTTGACCGAGACCGTATTGCCCGCCCTGCGGATGCCGAGGATCGCTTCGACCGCCGCGCGGTAGAGCCAGCCGGCTGAGCCCGTGTACCAGGTCCAGCCGCCGCGGCCGGCAAGCGGACCGACCGAATAGATGTCGGCCGCCACCACATATGGCTCTACCCGGTAGCGATCCGCAGCGGCCTGGTCGAGCGCATGATTGGCCGGCATCAGCATGCGGAAGCACCGCCATGCCTCATCGGCCAGCCCGAGCTCGGCGAGCGCAATGACGAACCAGATCGCTCCGTGCGTGTACTGTCCGCCGTTCTCGCGAACGCCCGGCGGGTAGCTCTTGATGTAGCCGGGATCGTGCTCGGTCTTGTCGAAGGGTGGGGTGAAGAGCTTGATGATCTGGAGCTCGTCGTCGGCCAGCATCCTCAGGCCCGAGCGCATGGCAGTCAGCGCTCGCTCGGGGCCGCCCTGGCCCGAAAGGACGCTCCACGCCTGGGCGATGGCGTCGATGCGGCATTCCTCCGAAAGGCGCGAGCCGAGCGGCGTGCCATCGTCATAGCTGCCGCGCCGGTACCACTCGCCGTCCCAACCCGCTGCCTCCAGCGCCTTCTTCAGGTTCTTGGCATGTTTGCGCCAGGCATCGTCGCGTTGCTTGTCGCCGGCCGCCTTTGCAAATGGCCGGAAGTCGGTGAGCGCCCTGGCGAGCAGCCAGCCGAGCCAGACGCTCTCGCCTTTGCCCTTTTCGCCGACGCGGTTCATGCCGTCGTTCCAGTCGCCGCCAAGGATCAACGGCAGGCCGCTTGCCCCTGTGCGCTTGATTGCAAGGTCGAGCGCGCGTGCGCAATGCTCGTAGAGCGTCGCCTTGGTCTTGGATATCTCGGGCGTGTAGAACGCGTCATGCTCGCCGGGCTTGAGCTGCGGCCCTTCGATGTAGGTGGTTTCCTCCGCCAGGATCGCCTCGTCGCCCGTGACGGCGATGTAGTGCGCCGTCGCGTAGGCCAGCCAGACGAGGTCGTCGGAGATCATGGTCCGCACACCCGCGCCGGTACGCGGCAGCCACCAGTGCTGCACGTCGCCCTCGGGGAACTGTCGCGACGCCGCGGTGAGAATTTGCTCACGGGCGAGAGAAGGATCATGCAGCAAGAACGCCAGCGTGTCCTGGAGCTGGTCGCGGAAGCCGAAGGCGCCACTCGCCTGATAGAAGGCCGTGCGCGCACGGATACGACAGGCGAGGGCCTGATACGGCAGCCACCGGTTCACCACGGCATTGAAGGCGGGATCGGGCGTCTCGACCTGAAGCGTGCCGAGGAAATGGTCCCACGTCTGCTGCGCTTCCGCGAGACGCTCGCCGAAATCCCGGTCTCGATGGCGTTCGACCAATGCGCTTGCCCCGCCGGGGGAGTCTGCGTCGCCGAGAAGGAAGAGCAATGAAGCCTCGCCGCCCGGCGAGATTTCCAGGTCGTGCGCGAGCGCAGCGCATGGATCGCGGCCTGCCTCGACGGTGCCAGGAAGTGTCGCCCCTGTCGTCACGGCCGTCGGCCATTCGACGCTGCCGCTGCCGATGAATGTGGAGCGGTCGGTCGTCACCGACTGCGCGGCCGTGTCGCCCGCCAGGAACGCCACGCGTTCGCTGAAATCGAGTGCATAGGGATTGTGCGCCAGCAGAGCGCCCGTTCTTTCATCCTGCGACGGCAGGATGAAAGGCGCTGTCCTGGTGCGATTGGTGCCCAGCACCCACTCGGCGTAGGCATATACTCTGAGGCTTACCGAGCTTGGGCCGTTGTTCCTGATCGTCAGCCGGGAGATCTTCACCGGATCGGCCGGGTCGACGACCTGCGTCAGCTCGGTATCGATGTTGCCGTGCGTGGCGCTGAAGATGCTGTAGCCTTGGCCGTGGCGAGCCTCGTAAGTTGCCGCCGCATCACGTACGACCGCCGCGAAGGGCGAAAAAGCTCGTCCGGAGCCCTGGTCATGGATGTAGATCGCCTCGCCGGAGCGGTTGCGGACAGGATCGTTGGACCATGGCGTCAGCTGGAAGTCGCGGCTGTTGCGGCTCCAGGTAAAGGACGCGCCTTCGGCCGAAGTGTGGAAGCCGAAGGAACGGTTCGAGATCACGTTGATCCACGGATGCGGGGTTGTGCGATTGCCGGCGAGCCGCACGACATATTCGCGCCCGCCCTTAGCGAAGCCGCCATAGCCGTTCCAGAAGGCGAGGTCGGACCCGTCGGGCTCTACCTCCGGGATCTCGGAGGCGACGGCAAGCGGGCGTGCGACGGACGGGACGGGTTCGCCCTCCTCTGTGGCGGGGAACTTCACCTGCAGCTCGCCGAGCTCGGCGCGCTCTATCTGGTCGAATATCGGGCCGTTGCGGGTGTGCAGCACGATCGCCCCGGCAGAAAGCAGTGTCCGGTAAGTGCGCTCGTCCATGAGGTCGCGCCGCACCGCAAATATGTGCTGGCGGGGACCCTGTTCGCCGCTGCGGATGCGGCTGTTGTCGCATAGCCGCTCAATGGCCTGCTGCAGGTCCTGCACATAGGATGAAGCCTGCTCGTTGAGGATGGCGAGGTCGGCGACCACGCCCCTAGCGCGTAGATATTCCTGCATTCTCAGCGCGGAGGCGACGATCTCGAGGTCGGAGACGTCGCTGATCCTGAGCACGAAAATCGGAAAATCGCCGGAGATGCTGGTCGGCCACAGCGCCGATTGCTGGCTGAGCCCGGCGGCGAGCGCCTCCGACGGCAAGCGGACCGAATTGTCGGGATAGAGGAGATAGCGCATGAGGCGCTGAACGTTCGCCGCCTCGGCAAGCGTCAGCCCGATATGCCTGGTTTGCACCTGCGAGCGGGTCCAGGACAGCATGTTCTGGCGCTGGAAGCTCTCCGGATGCTGCATGCGCGCCATGGTTTCCTCGACTTCCTGGCGCGTCTTGCCGACCACTGTCCAGAAGGTCACCGAAACCTTCTTGCGGGCGGGGACGCGGACCTGCCGCCTGAGCGACAGGATCGGGTCGAGCACGAAACCAGCATTGCCGGAGAGCCGCGCACCCGGCTGCAGCACCGCCGGATCCATGATGGTCCGGCCGCGGCCGATGAAGGCGCGGCGGTCGGTCTCGGCCTCGGTGAAGCGCGACGAGCCGGAACTGTCTTCGACGAAATGGGCGAGCTCGACCGGCGGTTCGCTCGGCGAATACGGCCGTCGCCGGGCAAAGATGACGCGGTTCTCCGGTCCGATCTCCGTCTCGACGAACATTTTCGAGAATGCCGGATGCGCATTGTCCGTTGCTTCCGGAGCAAGCACCAGCTCGGCGTAGGAGGTCACTTCGATGAAGCGGTTGGTATCCCCGTCGTTCCAGATCGTAACGCGCCGCCCTTCGCCATCGCCCTCGCTGATGACGATGCTCTCGACCTCCGTCCGCAATGTGCCGACGGTCTTGAAGAAGCAGGCCTTCTCGTCACTGAAATGGGCCCTTGTCTTCTCGCCCTCGACGGCCTTGGGCTCGGCAGTGGCCGACCACCACTCGCCGCTCTCGGCATCGCGAAGGAAGAGGAATGTGCCCATGCGGTCTTCGGTCGGATCCGCGTGCCAGCGCGTGATCGCGACATCGCCGTAGCGGCTGTAACCGGCGCCGGTCGCCGTGACCATCACCGAATACTGGCCGTTGGACATAACGCTCGTGGCCTTCAACGCGCGTGCCGGATCCGGGATAGAGCGGCTATCCGGGCTGTCGGAGACAACGTCGAAGGCGCCGCGCTCCAGGACCTCGGTGCGCACCGCTGTCGTCTGGATGTTGCGCGGTGCTTTCTCCTGCAGAAGCAGTTCGGCCGACTCGATCACCGGGTCGCTATGGAAGCGCTCGCGCATGCGGCCTTCGAAGATGACGTTGGCGATCGCGGCCACCACCATGCCCTGGTGGTGCGCATAGTAGTTGTAGACGACAGCGTGATTGCTGCCCTCCGGTACCCGCTGCGGCGTGAAGTCGATCGCGTCGTAGAAGCCGAAATGGCCAAGGCCGCCGATCGAGCGCAGCCACTCGAGATTCTGCACGGCGTCGCGCGGCCTGAATTGCGAGGCGAGCACGGTCGCATATGGCGCGATCACCGTATTCTGTGCCAACCCTCGCTTGAGGCCGAGCCCCGGCACGCCGAAATTCGTGTACTGGTAGGTCATCTCACGGTCGCGCGCATTGAATGCCGCTTCCGAAATGCCCCACGGAATGCCCTTGGAGCGTCCGTACTGGATCTGCCGCTTGATGATCAGATTGCTGGTCTGGTTGAGGATGCCGCCCTGTGGCTCCTTCATGACAAGCGGCGGCATCAGATATTCGAACATCGAACCGGACCACGACATCAGAGCGCCGGAAAAGCCGATCTCGACGATGGGCCGACCGAGCCGGAACCAGTGGTTGGTCGGGATATCGCCCTTGGCGATCGCAAAAAGGCTGGCGAGCCGCGCTTCGGAGGCAAGCAGGTCGTAGCATGCCTCGTCGAGCTGCCGATCCTCGACCCGATAGCCGATCGAGAGCAGGTTGCGGTCACGCCGCAAGAGGAACGAGAAATCCATTCGGAAAGCGATGAGGCGGGCTCGCTCGCGCAGCTTCACCAGCTTGCCACGCATCGCCTCGATGGCGCGCTCGTCGAAATGCGAGTCGCTGACATGCGCTTCAGCCGTCACCTCGAGCTTCGATGCCCAGCGCGACAGATCCTCGCTCAGGCTCGAGCCGATCTCCTGATGGATCGCCGTGGCCAGCTTGCGGATCTCGCCGGCGAGCACGACAAGGTTGAGCGTGCGGATCGCCGCCGTCTCCGGTTCATTGCGGACCGTGTCGATTGCTCGGCGTATGCCTGAAATGCGCTCGCGCAGCCGTTGGCGGAGCGGCCTGAGCTGGCGGCGGTCGTCGGGCAGCGCCGCCAGGCTCTCTTCAAGGATCATCACGACGTCGAGCAGGCCGTGGAAGTCGCCTTCCAGGAAGGCGGCGGGCGCCATCGCCCATTCGTTGCAGGCGGCCGAGACGGCGACCAGATGGCCGGCGAGATTGCCGCTGTCGACGGCCGACACATAAGCAGGAAGCAGCGGCTTCAGCGTTCGCGTCTCGTACCAGTTGTAGAGATGGCCGCGATATGTCTCGAGCTTTTCGATCGTTCCGATCGTCGCCTCCAGCCTTTGGACCGCGTCGGCGAGGCTGATCCAGCCGAAATCGCGAGCCGACACTACCGACAGGAGATAGACGCCGATGTTGGTCGCGGAGGTTCGCGGCGCAATCAGCGGCGTAGGGGTCTCCTGGTAGTTGTCCGGCGGCAGGTGATTGTGTTCTTCCGTGGTGAAGGTCTCGAAGTAAAGCCATGTGCGGCGGCCATAGGCACGCAGCTTCGCCTTGTCGGCTTCGGCGACGATCAGCCGGTCTTCGGTTTCGGCCGAGCGGCTGAACAGCCAGGCAAAGGCAGGCGACGCCGTCCAGAACAACGCGAAGATGAACGCCACGCCTGCGCCGCTCGAGCCTGCCGCGAGCGGTATCGCGAGCCCGACCAGCGCGATGACCACCGCGCCGTACATCAGGCTGTAGTAGCCTGAGAGCGTGTTTTTGCCGAGCTTGAAGGCCTGCGATGCCGTGCGCCATTCGAGCAGATGCTTACGGCTGACGAACACGCGGTAGAGCGTGCGTCCGATGGCATCGGCCATCAGCCAGGCCGTATGGGCAAGCAGCACGACACGCATCGCAACCTGTGCGGTCGCGACGGCGAACTCGCGCAGCAGCGCGCTGAAATGGCCGCGCACTGTAGCATCGCGGTCCTTCGGCACGATCGCATCGATGACGTCATAAGTCGGCGCCATGAACAGCATCAGGATCAGCAATGCCTGGAACTGGGCGGCAAGATCGAAGGGCAGCGCGGTCCAACCGGCGATCGACGCCATCACCCATGAGATCGGGGTGAGCGTGCGGCGTAAATTGTCGACCATCTTCCAGCGAGACAGGGGAGGGACGCCCGGCGGCTGCCCGAAAATATAGCCGAGCAACTGCCAGTCGCCGCGCGCCCAGCGGTGCTGGCGCGAGGCGTCGACGTCGTAGCGGGTCGGATAGTCTTCGACGAGCTCGACATCCGTGACGAGCGCCGCATGCGCGAAGGCGCCTTCGAGCAGGTCATGGCTCAGCACCTCGTTCTCGGCAATACGGCCCTTGATGGACCATTCGACGGCATCGACGTGATAGATGCCCTTGCCGGTGAAGGTGCCTTGATCGAAGACGTCCTGATAGACGTCCGAGACCGCGAACACATAAGGGTCAAGACCGCGATGGGCCGAGAATATGCGCTGGAAGAAGGACGCCTCGTCGCCGGTCGTCAGCGAAGCCGTGACGCGCGGCTGCAATATGCCATAACCGCGGAGGATCCGGCCTGCCTTCTCGTCGATGCGCGGCCGGTTGAGCGGGTGGACGAGCTTGCCGACCAGCTTGATCACCGCGTCGCGCGTCATGCGCGTGTCGGCGTCGAGCGTCATCACATGGATGACATCGTTCGGCAGCTCGGTGTCGGATGGCAGGAACGTCGTGTCGGCGTCGTTGCGGAGCAGCATGTTGAGCTCATGCAGCTTGCCGCGCTTGCGCTCCCAGCCCATCCAGCAGCCTTCGGACTCGTTGTAGAGCCGGCGCCGGTGCAGGAGGTGGAAACGGACGCCCTCGACCATCGGATGCCGTTCGTTGAGCCGCTGAACTTCGGCTCGCGCATATTCCAGCACTTCCAGGTCGTGGGCCGACTGCTCGACCGGGCTGTCCGGCCAATCGGAGAGGAGGGCGAAGTAGATGTCGCCGCCCATATTGGCCAGGAAGTGCACTTCCAGATTGCGGAGGCTTTCGTCGACGTCGTCGCGCGAGCCGATCAGAGCCGGCACCACCACCAGAGTGCGCGCGCTCGCCGGCACTCCCTCCTTGTACTCGTAGCCGATCAGCTGGGAAGGCTTGAGCGCAAGCAGCACGATCTTGCTGAACATGCTCATGCCTGCTTCGAACGCCGGAAGCGCCGACAGGATGAGGATCAACGTGATCCAACCGTCCGACAGGCCGATATTGTCGAGCGCTTTCCCTGTGAATGCCAGCAAAAGCGCTGCCAGGATGAGCACCGGCACGAAAATGCCGACCCAGTTGGTCTTGCGGTAGGCACGCCAAAGCTTTGTCAGGAAGGGGATCCGGTAGCCGATCGCCGCCTCCAGCTCGCCCAAGCGATCGCCCGCCAGGAAGAAGCCGATGTCGGCAGTATCGGAACCTTCGGCAGCCGCCTGCTTGGAAAGCGCGATGGCGCGCTCGGCAACACCGAATTCGGTAAGCTCGGAACCCTTCGCCAGT
Organism: Mesorhizobium sp. BAC0120; assembly: GCF_033542235.1. Classification (NCBI taxonomy): domain Bacteria; kingdom Pseudomonadati; phylum Pseudomonadota; class Alphaproteobacteria; order Hyphomicrobiales; family Phyllobacteriaceae; genus Mesorhizobium; species Mesorhizobium sp. BAC0120. The sequence goes on from NZ_JAWRCU010000009.1 coordinate 172,213, forward strand.
TCTTCGATCTTGGTGCGGTACCGGTCGCGCGACGAGAAATCGAGGTCCGAGAACCTGACTTCCTTGCGCAGCAGCTCGTCGACCTTGCTGATCTCCTCGAACCAGACCGTCCATTCGACATCATTGATGAGCCTCAGCCCGCGCACGATGTTGGCCATGGTCACATTGCCGGACGACAGCGTCTGGTGCTCGGCGAAGATGGTCGCCTCGGCATGGGTGCCGTGACGCTCGAGCTCGTCTTCGAGCCACATCAGCGCTCGGCCCGCACTCTGCGAGCCGTCGCGCAGGCGGTGCAGGAGCTGGGTGGCGAAGGTGGTGTCCAGCGCATGCGCGGCATAGCCGGCGAGCATGGCGGGGGTGCCTTCATTGCCGCCTTCGATCGCGAGCTTGTCGGCAAGCGTGTTGGCGAGCAGTCGCATGTCGCGCGAGCGGTTGACCCTGTCCGCGATCCGCCTGAGGTTCTCGATCAGCACGAACCGCAAAAGCGATGGCAGTGCCCAGAGCTCGCCGATTTTCAGTGGATCGACCGACTGGTAGCCTTCGACGACTGCCTCGAACATCGCCGCCGAGACCGAGCTGTCGGAATGCGCGACATAGGCCCAGGCTATCGCGAGCGCCCGCGGGATGGGCGCCTCTCCGCCGAACGATTCCGCGGGCAGCTCCTTGTAGAAGCGTCGCGGCAGATCGCGCTTGACCTGGAAGACGGTCTCTTCGATCAGATAGTAGTTGTCGAGCAGCCATTGCGCGGCCGGCGTGACCACCTCGCCCCGGGCCTGCGCCTCGTTCATCGTCCGGTAGACTTGCAGGATCTTCTTGCCGTTCTCGCGGATGCGGCGCTGGAAATCGAAGGCCGTGTAGCAAGGGACGGCGGACTTCTTGCGGGCGAGGTCCTCGCCGAGCTTCCTGAGGTTGGCTTCGTGATAGAAGGTTGAGCGGATCGGCGCAGCGTTGACAGGCAAGGGCTTGACTGCGCCCTTGAGCAAGGACGGGTCGGTCTGGATATTCATAAATCAATTTTCCGTAGGCGTCCCCCCGGCGCCGCAGCGCCAGGACAAGACTAAACCGTTTCGACGACGTTTGGTTGCGTCACAGGGGCACAGCCAAGCTGACAGGATGTTAGCGCGGCGCGACGACCAAATCGACATTCTTGGCATTATTGCGGCGATCCTCGCGTCTGGGTTGGGTTTCCTGCTCCTTCGAGAAGGGAAATCCAAGCTTGTTCCGCGTCGTAGGGCACGAAACGCCCGACATTTGCGGTGCCGGGCCGGATGGCAGTCTCCTCGAATGGCCACTCAGGCCCAAGACTGGGTGCCGCGGCGCGAAGGGGTGCCATACCTGCGTTATATAGATGATATCGCGCATTCATGTGACCGTGGATGAATTTGTCATATTTCGTCCGGCAGATGGGCGCCTCCCTGGCCGGGCCCGCTCAATTCTGGGCCGGCGTTACGGTGTTGTGCATGATGAGTGCCACGAGGGCGCCTGACGCGAAGGTCAGCGCGGCGACAGTTGCGATGGCCCAGGCGAGGCCGAAGAGGTCGGCGATGATCCCGGCGCAAAGCGCGCCGATTGCATAGCCGAGGTCGCGCCAGAAGCGGTAGACACTGAGCGCGCGCGCCCGCCAGGACGGATGAGAGGCATCGGAGACTGCCGCGATCAGGCTCGGATAGACCATGGCGGTACCCAGCCCCAGCAGCAGGCTTGCCAGGAACCACCAGCCAAAATTCGCGGTGGCGGCAGTGAGGAAGAGTGCCGCGGCCTGCACCCACATGCCGGCGACGATCAAGCCTTTGCGGCCCCAACGGTCGCTGAGCGGCCCCGTGACGATCTGAAGCACGCCCCAGGTCGCGGGATAGATCGCCTTCAGCATGCCGATGCGCTCGACGGCGAGCCCGTGGGCAGCGAAGAAGAGCGGGAATATGCCCCAGCTCATGCCGTCATTTAGGTTGTTGACGAGCCCAGCCTGCGAGGCTGCGAACAGGTTGCGGTCACGCCAGCTGGTCAGCGCGAAAACGTCCCGGAAGCCGAGCTTCGATGCCTCCCTCGGATGGCTGGCCAGTTCCAGCCGCAGGTGCTCGCGCGTGTCGCGCACCAGCAGGACCGACAAGGTGGTCCCAATGATCGCGTAGGCGACCCCGAGATAGATCGGCACCGGACGCAGGCCGTACCGGGCTGCAAGATAGCCGGTCAGGAAGGCCGTGACCCCGACCGCGACATAGCCGGCGAACTCGTTCAGGCCGACAGCGAGGCCGCGTGCTTTCGGGCCAACCAGGTCGATCTTCATGATGACGGTCATCGACCAGGCCAGCCCTTGGCTGATCCCGAGCAGCCCGTTGGCGGCGACCACCCATGCCCAGCTCGGCGCCCACACGATCATGAACGGCACCGGTAGAGCCGCAAGCCAGCCGAGCACAAGCACGCGCTTGCGGCCCCATTTGTCGGCGAGCTGGCCGGAGACGAGATTGGCGAGCGCCTTCACCACGCCGAAGCTGACGATGAAGGACACCACGAGCGTCGTCGAGGTGATGCCGAACTCCTCGGAGCCGATAAGCGGGACCACAGTGCGCTCGATGCCGACCATGCCTCCGACGAAGGCATTGATCAGCACCAGGAGCGCGAACTGGCGCCAATTTGCCTTGAGGCCGAGGGCGACGGTCGAAAGACCTGTCGAGGTCATGCGGCGGTTCCAGCATTGCCCGAGCTTGACAAGCCGGCTCAGGCTCATTCAATCATTCAATTGAGTGAGCTATTGTCGCCTGGGAGCGCAATGTCAATTCGCAATCCGAAGCAGGCTCTCTACGCGGAATTCGCTGCCGTCGCCAAGGCGCTCGGACATCCGCATCGGCTCGAGCTCATCGAGCAACTGGCGCAGGGAGCGCGCAGTGTCGAAGCCCTGTCGGCAAAGCTCGGCCTGCCGGTCGCCAACACATCGCAGCACCTGCAGAGCTTGCGGCGCGCGGGCCTCGTCGCTGCCGAGCGCGACGGTAAGTTCGTGATCTATCGGCTTGCCGGCGACACGGTGCTTGCGCTCTTCGCCGCGCTGCGGACCGTGGGCGAGAGCAATGTCGCGGAAGTCGACCGCATCCTGCGCACCTATTTCAACAAGCGCGACGACATGGAGCCGGTCACGCGCGAGGAGCTTGCGTCACTGATGCGCGACGACCTCGTTAAGGTCATAGACGTCAGGCCGGCGGACGAGTTCGCGCTCGGTCATGTGCCGGGAGCGATCAACGTCCCGCTCGCCGACCTCGATGCGCAGCTTTCAAGCTTCGAGCTCGATCGGGAGATCGTTGCCTACTGCCGAGGGCCTTGGTGCGTCCTGTCCTTTGAGGCTGTTGCTGCGCTCCGCAAGCGCGGCCTGAGGGCGAGGCGCCTCGAGGACGGCATGCCGGAATGGCGGGCAGCGGGATTGCCGGTCGAAGCCTCCGCCTAGCTGCCGTTCACCGCTCCGCCTGCAGGAACGGCTCCAGCTCGGCGCCGTCGAGCCCTGCTTCGGCGGCTATACGCCTGGCAAGCTCCACCGCCGCCGGGCGCGGCCGCCCTTCGGGCCGGTCGAGCCAGTAGGAAACGGGATTGAGCACCGTTCGCTCGTCGACCGCAACCAGCCTCCCTGCCTCCATATCGCCTTCGGTCAGCGGGGGCCTAGCAAGCGCGATGCCGAGCCCGTTCGCCGCCGCGTCGAGCACCAGATTGTAGTCTTCGAAGCGGCGATCCTGCGACCGCGGCCTGTAGTCGACGCCGTGCGCGCCGAGCCAGCTCCGCCAGCCTGACGCATCGGAATCGTGGATAAGCGGAAATTTGAGCATCCTCTCCGGTGGGCCGCTGCCGATCTTCTTCGCGAGCTCCGGCGAGGCGACTGGAAAGATCTGCTCTTCGAAAAGCCGCACCGAGATGCGGCCGGGAATGCCGCCGCGCCCACAACGCACCGAGAGATCGATGCCCTCCTCGCCGATATCGTTCTGGCGCAGGTCCACCTCGAGCACGATGCGCAGCGCAGGCTCGCCCGCTTCCAGCCTGGCGAGCCGGGGGATCAGCCACAACCCGCAGATCGAGGGGATGGTGGCGAGCCTAACCACTGCCGCGCCGCGCGGCTCGGTCCAGCGGTCGGTATTGTCGGCGATCAGCGCGATGGCTTCGGTCGCCCGCAGGAATAGCCGGTTTCCCTCGATCGTCAGCGACACGCCGCGCGCGCCCCGCTCGAACACCTTGAAACCGAGCCAGTCTTCGAGCTTGGCAATCTGCCGGCTGACGGCGCCGTGCGTCAGGTTCAGCCTTTCGGCTGCCGCTGTGAAGCTGCCCGTGCGCGCTGCGACCTCGAAGGCATGGAGCGTATCGAGCGGGGGCAGGCTTCGCGAGCTGTGATCCATACTCACAGCTGATCCTTGAAACGTTCGTTTGTCAATCAGCTCGCGCCGACGCTAGTTCGGATCATGGATAATCGAGAAGGGGCCGCCATGTCCGCAGTCGCAATCAATACCTCAGTTCCTCGGCTTGACGCCGGAACCGTTGCTGCGGTTCTGGTAACGATCATTGCCTGGGCTTCCGCCTTTCCCGGGATCCGTGTCGGCCTTACCGCCTTCGGCCCTGCGGAGCTTGGCGCAATCCGCTTCGGCGTCGCGGCAATCCCGGCGATCGTCTTCCTGCTCCACACCCGGCCGCAAATGCCGACCTGGTCGGAAGCCTGGCGCTTCGCGTATGGCGGCGTGGTCTTCGTGGCGTTCTACACGACTTTGCTCAACTTTGGCGAACTGACAGTTTCAGCAGGCGCCGCGAGCTTCATCATCAATGTCGCTCCGATCTTCACCGCTTTCATGGCGATGCTGTTCCTCGGCGAACGCTTTTCGCGCCTCGCATGGCTGGGCACGTTCGTCTCGTTTGCCGGCATCGGATTGATCGCGCTCGGCGAAGGCGAAGGGATCAAGGTCGATCAGGGCGCGCTGCTGATCCTCGGCGCCGCATTCTGTACCGCTTCGACGACCATCGTCCAGAAGCCGCTGTTTCGCCGCCACAAGCCGCTGACTGTTTCGGCGGCCAACATGGTGATCGGCGCGCTGGCGCTGTCCTGGGCCTTGCCCTCCGGCATTGCCCAGGCGTCGAGCGCCAGTTTCGAGGCGCTGGTCTCGGTGATCTATCTCGGGATCGTCCCGAGCTTTGTCGCCTACGGGAGCTGGGCAGTCGCGCTCTCCAGGCTTCCCGCTTCCCGCGCCACCAACTTCCTGTATTGCGTGCCGCCGACTGCAACGCTTATGGGTTTCCTCTGGCTTGGCGAGGTTCCCGGCGTCGCCGGTATCATTGGCGGCCTGATGGCGCTGGGCGGAGTGGTGCTCGTCAATCTCAAGCGCTGATTTAGATCAGCCGATCTCCCTAACGATTTGCCGGGCTGCGCAGGCGAGCTGCGCGGCCCTTCTTCATTTTGCCCTTTCTTCATTTGACTTGACAGGCAACCAAAAGGTTGCATATTGAAGCGCATGAGCATGGACGAAGTCTTCAAGGCGCTCGCCGACCCGACGCGCCGGCAATTGTTGGACAGGCTCTATGCCAAGAACGGTCAGACGCTGAATGCGCTCTGCGAAGAGATGGAGATGACGCGCCAGGCGGTGAGCAAACACCTGGCGATCCTCGAGGAAGCGAACCTCGTCATTACGCTGCGCAGGGGCCGCGAGAAAGAGCACTACCTCAACGCAGCGCCGATCGCCGAGATCGCCGAGCGCTGGATTGGCAAGTTCGAACGCGGGCGCATCGAGGCGCTCGCCGACCTGAAAAGAAGGCTGGAAGGAACAAGCGATGAGCAAGGCTAGCTTCGTCTACGTGAACTACATCCGCACCACACCGGAGAAATTGTGGGAAGCCCTGACCGATCCCGAGTTCAACCGGGAATACTGGATGGGTGCTACCTTGGAGACGGATTGGAAGAAGGGCTCGTCGTGGAAGCTTGTCTTCTCGGATGGCCGCGTCGCCGACGCAGGTGAAATTCTCGAGATCGAGCCGCAGAAACGCATCGTGCTCAGATGGCGCAACGAATTCATGCCGGAGTTCAAGGCCGATGGCTATACACGCTGCACACTGGAGATGGAGCGCGTCGACGAGATGATGAAGCTCACCGTCCTGCATGAGGCCGAGGCGGAAGGCCCGCACAAGCTCATCGAGGAGGGCGTCTCGCGAGGCTGGCCGCGTATTCTCTCGAGCCTGAAGACCCTGCTCGAAACCGGCGCAGCACTGCCAGGCAGGAAAACTGCTCCCGGGAGTTGAGCTCACGCCTTCTCCAGAAGGAAAATTTCTCGGCCCGTGTCGAAATCAGCCGGGTCCAAACGTCTATGAGACGTGTGCCAACGGATTGATCCTACCGCATTGAGGAGGCGGACATGAACCAATCGAACTATCGCTGGGTGATCGTTGCCGCGGGGTGCTTGCTCGGCTGCGTGGCATTCGGCTCCATGTTCTCGCTTCCGGTCTTCCTGCTGCCGATCTCGAAGGATACGGGCTGGTCGGTCGCCGGAATTTCGAGCGCCATGACCATCGCGTTCCTCGCCATGGCCTTTGCCAGCATGGCCTGGGGGACGATTGCCGACCGCATCGGCCCGCGCCCGGTGGTGCTGATCGGATCGGCTGGTCTTGCCTTGAGCTTGGCGCTGGCAAGCCGCATGACGTCGCTGCTCGAATTCCAGCTCGTCTTCGGGCTAATCGTCGGCACCGCCGCCGCGGCGATCGTCGTCCCGCTCATGGCCAGCGTGACCGGCTGGTTCGATACCCACCGCAGCCTCGCAGTCTCGATCGTCTCGGCCGGCATAGGCATGGCACCGATGACCATGTCGCCCTTCGCCGCATGGCTCGTATCGGGTCACGACTGGCGGACATCCATGTTGATTATCGCCGGTCTTGCCGCGGTGCTCATGATCCCGGTGGCGTTCCTGGTGCGTCGCCCGCCGGCGCTCGAACATCCGAACGCTGGCGCTGCGGCAAGCGGTGAACCCGAGATGACGCTCTCCCAGGCGATCCGCTCGCCCCAGTTCGTCATCCTGCTCCTCACCAACTTCTTCTGCTGCGCCACCCATTCGGGCCCGATCTTCCATACCGTGAGCTATGCCATCACCTGCGGCATCCCGATGATTGCCGCGGTCACGATCTACAGCGTCGAGGGGCTGGCCGGCATGGCTGGGCGCATTGCCTTCGGCATTCTTGGCGACAAGCTCGGAGCGAAACGCGTGCTCGTCGCGGGCCTCCTGGCTCAGGCCTTTGGCGCACTGGCTTACGTCTTCGCCGGCCAGCTCACAGCCTTCTACGCGGCCGCGGCGGTGTTCGGCTTCATCTATGCCGGCGTGATGCCGCTCTATGCGGTGCTCGCGCGCGAGAATTTTCCGCTGCGCATGATGGGCACGGTTATTGGCGGCACGGCGATGGCCGGCAGCCTCGGCATGGCGGCCGGCCCGCTCGCCGGGGGGCTGATTTACGATACGTTCGCAAGCTACACTTGGCTCTATGTCGGGTCCTGGGCAATGGGCATCGGCGCATTCCTGATCGCCATGATGTTCCGCCCCTTCCCGAAGGATCGCCCGCAGGCCGAGCCCGTCCCGGCCTGATCGCGACTGGCAATTCACACCGGCACCGGAGAGGCCGCTCGCATCCGGCGGGCGCCTCACAGCCCGGTAGCGGAGAGAAATCATGGCGATGAGGGAAATCTGGCACGAGGTAATGATCGAGGCCGCCCCGAGCGCCATTTACGAGGCGCTCACCGACGTTCGAAAGCTCGGGCAATGGTGGATCCCGGACACGCGCGGCCGGTCCGGCCAGGGAGAGATGCTGGAGTTCTGGTTCAGCGAGGATGCCTGCCAACTCATGCAGGTGAGTGCTCTCGAGCCCGACCGTCTGGTGCGTTGGCGAGCGACCGACAGCGACTTGTCCGACTGGGCCGGCACCGAGGTCGAATTCCGCATCCTCCCGAATTTCGGCCGCACCCGCGTCCATTTCCGCCACTCGGGATACAGCGATAGTACGGAAGGTTTTCCCTACTACTCGATGAGCTGGGCCGTCTTCCTGGTGAGCCTCAAGGAGCTCCTGGAGAAAGGCAAGGGGCGTCCGTTTCCGAACGATTGGATCGGACAGTAACTGCCGCCGCATTGTCAGGAGGATGCCTCGTCCGCCGTCGATGGACTTGCGAAGACCGCGGCGTCGATTGATTTTGCGCGGCAGATACTTGCGCCGAAACCGTCGGAGACTCATGCCGGAAAAAATCTCGCTCAAGCTCGCCCGCCGCATCGCCATTGCGGCGCAAGGCCTTGCCGAGCCGCGGCCCGCGGGCCCGGCCGACCGCCGCCACCTGAAGAAGGTGCTTGCCCGCAACGGGCTTCTGCAGATGGATTCCGTAAACGTGCTCGTTCGGGCGCACTACATGCCCATGTTCTCCCGGCTTGGCGCTTATCCGCTCGACCTGATCGACGGCACGGCCAAGGGCAGGAAGCGCCTGCTCTTCGAATATTGGGCGCACGAGGCCTCGCTGCTGCCGGTCGAGTCCTGGCCGCTGATGCGCTGGCGCATGGAGCGGGCCGCGCGCGGCGAGCGCATCTACAAGGGGGTCGCCAGGTTCGGCCGCGACAACGCCGATTATGTCGATCGGGTCTATCGCGAGGTCGTCGAGCGCGGCCCGCTTGCCGCCTCGGATTTCGACGGCGAGCGCGGCAACGGCGGCTGGTGGGGCTGGAGCAACGCCAAGGCGGCGCTCGAATGGCTGTTCTGGGCGGGAAGGATTACGGCCGCCGAGCGGCGGCCGAGCTTCGAGCGGGTCTACGACCTGCCGGAACGCGCGCTGCCCGCCGCAGTCGTCGGCGCGCCGGATGTGCCGGAAGCCGATGCCCATCGCGAATTGCTGCGCATCTCGGCCCGCGCGCTCGGTGTCGCGACTGCTACCGACCTTCGCGACTATTTTCGCCTTGCACCCGAGGACGTGAAGCCCCGTCTTCCCGAACTGGTCGAGAGCGGCGAACTGCTGCCTGTCGAGGTCGAGGGCTGGGCTCAGCAGGCATGGCTTCATCGCGACGCACGGCTGCCGCGTGGCGTGCACGCCGCCGCGCTGCTCTCGCCCTTCGACCCGCTGGTCTGGGAGCGCTCGCGCACGGAGCGCCTGTTCGGCTTTCGCTACCGCATCGAGATCTACACGCCCGCCCACAAGCGCGTTCATGGCTACTACGTGCTGCCGTTTCTCTATGGCGACAGGTTGGCCGCCCGCGTCGATCTCAAGGCAGATCGCAAGCAAGGCGTGCTCAAGGTCCAATCCGCATTCGCCGAACCAGGTGCTCCGCCCGAAACGGCCGAAGCGCTCATGCGGGAAATCACCGGCATGGCCGGCTGGCTGGGGCTCGAGCGCGTGGAAGTTGCCCACTCCGGTGATCTCGCGCCGGCCCTCAACGAGCTGTCGGCAGCCCCGGCATAGCCGCGCTTTTGAATGTCTACAAGAACTGTAGACATTTCTTGACATGCTGAAAAAATCCGTCATCATCGCGTGATCTGGGCTATTTGGCGGCGCCGGGTGGTACAAGATGGAGGAAACGATGCCGGAGACGACGGTATCCGCAGTTTCCCGCATCCTGCGTTTGTTGGCGCTGGACTCTTCGGTCGACGAAAGGCCGTCTCGCGAAGGCGAGGAGGACCGGTCTCAGACCGCTGCAGAGATCGAGCGGAAGCTCGCCCAGCACGACGAGGCTTTTTTCTGGACATGGCAATATCCTGGCCAGTGGTGAGCCCTGGCCGGCGCCGCGCCTGGTCGAAGTTGGCGTAGAGTGTGATTGCGTATTGGATGGTGGGATTTTTAGGGTGGGGGGAACGGAGGAAAGAGCATGACACAATTGCTGCCGCCCCTGCATGAAGGCCACGCGCCCATTTTCATGCATCTTGCTTTCCAGGATGCCCTTGAGGCTTTCGAATCCTGGAAGGCCGGTGAACAGGAGCCGCGGGTCGATTGCGACGGCAGGCCGACCGCGGTCAGTGCCGTGTTCGGCCGGATGCGCACCTGCACGGACATCATGCCAATCCGCGTGCTCGACGAGGTTCAGGCCCTCGTCGACGATCCAGCCCTTGCCGCGCTGGAGGGGACCTCGGCGACTTATGCCGAAGCGGCCCGCATTCTTCGTGCCCATTGCGTGGAGCGCCTGAAGGCAGGCTGACAAGCAAACAAAGAATAGAGCGGCGTGGGTTCCTGGCTGAACGCGCGCCTCTTCAGCTCCGCTTGACTGCATCCCTCTCTCTGGTCCCTGATCTCACCAGGAGGGATTCGCCATGCGGCCACGCGGCACGCTTGTTCTCGACATAGGAAGCACCAACACTAAGCTCATGCTGTTCGACGGTGACGGGCGGCCGCTTCGCGAGCGCCGCGCCGAGAGTCGTCATCTGGCTGGTCCGCCCTATCGGAGCCTCGACCCGGAGCCGGCGTTAGCAATCCTGGCCGAGACCTTGCCGGAATTCGACCGAACGCTGCCGGTAGATGCGATCGTGCCTTGTGCGCATGGTTCCGCCCTTGCGCTGCTTGACGGGGCCGGCGAACTAGCGCTTCCGGTCATGGACTACCTCGCTGAGCCGCCGCCCGGGATCGTCGACGCCTACCGCAGGATCGCACCGCCCTTTTCCGAGGTGTTCTGCCCGCTCAATCCGATGGCGCTCACGCTGGGCCTGCAACTCTTCTGGCAGGAGACGGCGTTTCCTGAAGCCTTTGCGCAGGTCCGCACCATCCTGCCCTGGGGGCAGTACTTCGCCTTCCGCCTGACCGGTCGCGCCGTTGCCGGCTATACCGAGCTTGGCGCCCAGACCCAGCTCGTCGACGTCACCGCGAACGGTTGCTCGTCGCTCTCGCGCGAGCGTGGCTGGGACCGGCTTCTTGCGCCGCAGGCGCCGCCCTTCGAAACGGTCGGCACGCTGAAGCCCGAGTTTCGGATCTCGCAGCTTTCCGGGCGCGCCGAAGTGAAGGCCGGCATTCACGACTCGAATGCCAACTATCTGCGCTATCTCGCCGCCGGCCTCGGCAGCTTTACCCTGCTTTCGACCGGTACCTGGATCATCATCTTCGATACCAGGTCGGATTTTCGGCATCTTGACCCCGCGCGGGACACCGCGACCAACATCGACGCATTCGGACGGCCAGTCGCTTGCAGCCGCTTCATGGGTGGGCATGAGATAGCTGCGATCGAGGCCGGAGCGCCGCAAGCTGCAGCCACGAGCGCAGATCTCGCAAATCTCGTGCGCCGCCGAACCTTCGCGCTGCCTTCTTTCACCGATTCGGGCGGCCCCATGCCCGGCACGGGCGGGAAGGGAAGGATCATCGGCCCGCAGCCTCGGACGGCCGGCGAACGCGCTGCCCTCGGCGCGCTCTACTGCGCGCTGATGACGGACCAGTCGCTCGACGCGGTCGGCTCCGAGAGCGAGATCGTCATCGATGGACCGTTTGGCGAAAATGCGCTGTTCTGCGCAGCACTTGCCGGCTTGCGTGCGCCGCAGCGCGTCTTCCGCTCGGACCTGCGCGACGGCACTGCCGCCGGCGCGGCACTGGTCGCCCACATGTCGGGCAAACACGACCTGCCGCGCCTGAAAGTTGATCTTGCGCCGGTGGACGCGTTCCCCGACGTCGATTTGCCAGCCTATAGGACGGAATGGCTGTCGCGTTCTTCCGACTTCTCGTGCTAACCGAAGCTCCCATGAACAAGAGCATCAGCAAATCCGAACTCGCGCTCCGCCAGGCTATCATCGACAAGTGCCGCTGGATGAATGGCGCGGGCCTCAATCAGGGTACTTCAGGCAACATCTCTGCGCGTTTCGGCGACCGCCTGCTGATCACGCCGAGCGCTATCCCTTACGAGGCGATAGAACCCGAGATGATCGCCGCCATGCCGATCGAGGGCGACTATGGCAGCTTCGAGGGGCCGCTCAACCCGTCGAGCGAATGGCGCTTCCATCTCGACATCATGCGCGCGCGGCCGGAGATCGGCGCGATCGTTCACACCCACTCGACCTACGCCACCATTATCGCCATCACGCGCCGCGAGATCCCGGCTTGCCACTATATGGTCGCCGCCTTCGGAGGGTCGAACATTCGCTGTGCACCCTATGCCCGCTATGGAACACCCGAACTCTCCGCTTACGCCGTCGAAGCGCTCAGGGATCGAATGGGCTGTCTGCTCGGCAGCCATGGCATGATCGCGCTCGGCGATACGCTGGATAAGGCGATGTGGCACGCGGTCGAGTTGGAGACGCTCGCCAAGCAATATTATCATTCGCTGCTGATCGGCGGCCCCGTCATCCTGAGCGACGAACAGATCGCCGAGACCGCGGCGGCCATGAAGAGCTACGGCTACGGCGCGCATCGGAAAGAGGACGCCAAGCCTCGTGGTCGGGGCGCTGGGAAGCTGTCGGGCTAGGCTTATCCAGGGCAGCGACTCGGCGCTATGTACGTTCGTCGCTTGATCGCGCCTATTTCGGCAATCTCGCGTTCTGTCGCGCACCCCTGTAGTCGAATGGGTATTTGACGCCCTGGGACGCTGCCGAAAGCAGCGTCAGAGAACAGGGGGAAAATCCAATACTGAATAAATCTGTATTCTTGTTGCGTCCATATATAAATGCCATTGATGGTTGCGTCACCAGACTGCAATGCAACCGAACAGGCCGACCGTCCAAACCCTCATGAAAGCCCGCGCGATATCGTTATTTGCAGTGGTGCTGTTTGTCCTTTTCTCCGGGGCTGCAGGCTACGCCTATGATCATGCCGACTTGCAGCGTGCCAGCGAAGAGCTTGGAATCTCGCTCCCGGATGAGGTTCTGGAAGGCCCTGGCGTCGCCAAACAGCTCGGCGCGTTGTCCCGTGAGCGCTGCGACCAGCAAGCCGCTTATTCGCTGAGCAAGGAGCTGGAAGAGGAAAGCTATCGTCGCGAGGCGGCGGAAAGCCTGGTCAGGTTTTCGGACAACTGCGGCGGCTATGCAAACGGGATAAGGCGCGCCATCAACCTTCTGCTCGACGTCTCCGACTATTCCCGCTCCATTGAGCTCGCCAACAGGCTCATCGAGATGGAGCCCAACGGCGACAACGGCTATTTCCTCCGCGCCGTCGCATATGAGGGCGACAACCAGTGTGAAAAGGCGATTGCCGACTATTCTTCGGCAATCGAGCTGTTCGGCAACAAGGACAGTATCTCCAGCGTCGGCTACGAAAGCATGTCGAGATGCTATGAGCAGCTCGGTCAATATTGCGATGCGATGGTGCCGATCAAAAGCTGGGTGGCGCTAGATCCGGGCTCTCACGAAAACGATCAGACGAGGAGCATCCTCCGGCGGTTGAGCAGCAAGGGCGGGTGCGCTGAGGAGACCACGGGAAAGAAGGAAGAGACGATCCGCCGCAAGGCCGGCAACGTGATCAAGGTCGATGCATCGATCAACGGCGTGAAGGGGACCTTCGTGATCGATACGGGCGCCACTTTCGTGACCGTCAAGAAGCGCTCTGCGGAGAAAGCCGGCTTGAAGGCTGCCGGCCAACGCATCAAGCTCAACACGGCAAACGGAACGGTCGACGGCTATCTCACCAGGGCCGATTCCGTGAAGCTGCGCTCCCTGGAAGCGGAAAGGGTGCAGCTGGTCGTTCAGGTCGATGACGACGCCAATTATGGCGATGGAACCGACGGCCTGCTCGGCATGAGTTTCCTGTCCCGCTTCGATGTGGCCATGGATTCCAAGGCTCTGCGCATCCGACCGAAAAAGTCGAAATAAGTCGCTCGACCTGCTCAATGCACGGCGGAAGCGCCGATGTGCCTGAGCTTGTCCGGATTTCGCATGACGTAGATCGCAGCGATCTGGCCGTTCTCGATCTTGAGCGCGGTGGTCTGCAGCGTATCGCCGGCCTCAACCGTCACGAAGCCCGGCAGACCGTTGATGTGACCGTAACGCACGAGCTGCGACCTGTTCTCGGCAAAGAGTCGCGCCAGCGCGGCATGCAGCTGCATCACGTTGTCGAAGCCGATGACCGGCTCTCTGGCAGCCGGCTTCTTGCCGCCGCCGTCGGAATGCACGACTACGTCGGCCGCGAGCAGCGACCGCAGCCTGTCCATGTCGCCGTGGCGCGAAGCTGCAAAGAAGGCAGCCGCGATCTCCAGCCCGCGCTCCTTGGGCATCTCAAAGCGCGGCCGCGCCGCCCGCACATGGCTGCGCGCGCGGCTGGCGAGCTGCCGGCAAGCGGCCGGCTCGCGGCCGATCGTCTCGGCGATCTCGTCGAAGCCGACGCCGAACACGTCGTGCAGCAGGAAGGCCGCGCGCTCCAGCGGCGACAGTCGCTCCAGCGCCAGCATCAGTGGCAGTGTGACGTCGTCGATCTCCTCTTCCTCGTCTTCGACGACCGGTTCTGGCAGCCACTCGCCGACATAGGTCTCGCGCCGTCGCCGTGCGGATTTCAGGAGGTCGAGGCAAAGCCGCGTCACGACGCGACGCAGGAAGCCCTCTGGCTCCCGAACCGTCTCGCGGTCGGTGGCAAGCCAGCGCAGGAATGCGTCCTGCACGACATCTTCGGCATCGGCTACCGAGCCCAGCATGCGATAGGCGATGCGGGTGAGTTTCGGACGCAGCGGATCGAACGAAGCGGCTGCGTCCAACTGCGACGTCGCTGCCATCAGGCCGCCTTGCGGGTCGGGACAGCCGAATCGCTCATGCGGAAGCCGACATTGAGCCGGTTGAAGCTGTTGATCGCGAGAACCATGAAGGTCAGGATTGCCAGCTCCTTCTCCGTGAATTCGGCCTTGGCAGCTTCGTAGACATCGTCCGGAACACCCGCCGGCGAAAGCCGGGTCAGTACCTCCGTCCAGCCGAGCGCCGCACGCTCGCGTGCACTATAGAGCGTCGAATCGCGCCACGCATCGAGGAGATAGATACGCCGTTCGGTCTCGCCCTCCTGGCGGGCGGCGTCCGTATGCATCGTGAGACAGACGGCGCAGCCATTGATCTGCGAGGCTCTGATCTTCACCAGTTCCAGCAGACTCGGCTCCACACCGGCTTTCTCGACGCTGCTTCCGAAGTCGATCAGTAGCTTCGCCAGTTCGGGCGTCGTCGTGTAGGGGTTCATTCTCTCGTCCATGATCATTCCTCTTGTCCGGGTCACTCCCGCAGACAGGACGAAATGAGCAGGCCGGATGTGACATGGGGGCGGATTTTTTTCGTCGGCGAAATGCGTCAGAGGGAGGGGAGGCGCGACCGCTTGTTCAACCGGGTTGATTGCCGACAGTTTGGACCGGCATGATTCCCGATAGTATTTAAGTTGCAGCAGGTTTGCCCGGTTCGCGGGGGGGCCCGTACGGAGCGAAGCGGGTGAACCTACCGCGGCGATCGATGATGCCGATGTCGTGCCGGCTGAAGCGCACGCTGAGGGGCGATGGCGAAGATCAAATTCCGCAACGTCGCCATGCGATTTGGCGAGGTCGAGGAGGTGAAAATCGGCTTCACGCCTGAGAATTCGCTCGACTTCGATACGGCACGCCAGAAGCGGATCGCCGGTGCGCGTGCTCGCCCGCCGGCTTGAGCGATCAGCTAGAGCTTTCCGGCTCTGCCGCCCCGAAAGAGACACTATTTGAGCAGAATATCCCACTTGGTCCGACGCGTGACACACACCGGCCATAACGCGCCTTACTTTGAAGTGGCGCTGCCTCTCGATCGGACCATCTATACCAAAACGTTGGAGCACGTCGCCAAGACCAAAGGAGAAGTTCTATGGTAACTTTGGTTGCTGATCCTCACCCCAAAGCAAAAGCGGCAGTATTCGAACAGACGAACCTGGTCTCCGATGGGCTTGTCAAGGCACCGGTGATCGACCCCAACCTCATCAATCCTTGGGGGGTCTCGTTTAAACCTACGGGACCTTTTTGGGTGTCGGATAATGGTCAAGGCGTCGCGACGATCTATGACGGGAAAGGGCACCCGCAGACGATTGCCGGACACACAGCGATCACGATTGCCGTGCCTCCAGGACAAACAACTCCGGCGAGCCCGACCGGGCAGGTGTTCAATAGCACAGGACACGGATTTGCTATCTCCAGCGGAGGCAAGACGGCATCGTCGGTCTTCATCTTTGCAACCGAAGACGGCACGATTTCGGGCTGGAACCCAGCCGTGAACAGCGGCAGCTCCGTATTGGCCGTCGACAACTCCGAGGGTGGCAAAGGGGCCGTCTACAAGGGTCTTGCGATTGCCAAGACCGAAGATGGCACCTTGCTTTTTGCTGCCAACTTCCGAAGCGGGAACGTCGACGTCTTCGACTCGAAATTCAAACATGTGCGAAGCTTCACCGATCCTGGTGTCCCGAAGGGCTATGCGCCCTTCAATGTCAGCGTCATCGATGGCCACCTGTTCGTCACCTTCGCGTTGCAGAACAGTGAAAAGCACGATGATGTCGCGGGCGCGGGACACGGCTTCGTCGACGAGTTCAACCTCAACGGAGAGTTGGTGAAGCGGGTCGCATCCCGCGGGCCGCTCGATTCTCCCTGGGGAATGGCGATCGCGCCGTCGGGTTTCGGAAAGTTCTCGCACGATCTTCTGATCGGGAATTTCGGCGATGGGACGATCAATGTCTTCAATCCGCACAACGACAAATTTCTGGGCAAGCTCAGCGGGTCCAACGGCGCGCCGATAAAGATCGGCGATCTTTGGGCGCTGGTTCCCGGGAATCATGGTCCAAACAGCGATCCGAAGAAAATCTACTTCACTGCGGGCGTGCAGAACGAAATGCATGGCCTCTTCGGGACACTGGGCGCAGTAACCGACCATCACCAGACGACAACGGCGTCGATGCCCAGCGCACATATGCTCGCCTGACATCTGGGAAGGCACTCGCCTGGGGAGTGTCGTCAGTGACGTTCTTCGTCAGACCGCGTTCGGCCGCGGTAGGCCAAGCTTCCCAGCTTGAAGATTCAGCCCTAACCGCTGAGCCGGAACTTGCGGCGGTCCCACCCGACGGCCACGTCCATTCGAAGGGCGGTGGGCTTCATCAGCGCCTTTGCGCCGTGATGGCGGCGGCACGGTTCCACGGCATGGAGCTGGATCCGCGCGACTGTGCACGTGGGGCGGACTCGTCTGCGCCCTCTGCGGCGGCTCTCTCCGCATGGCTTCAAAGTTCGGGCCTGTGGGCAAGGGCCGTGCGGTTGCGCTGGCGAGACGTGGTCCATCTCACAGAAACAGGGCCGGTGGTCCTGCTGTTCAATGACGGCGGCGCCGGCCTGATGACCGGGGTCGATCCCGAGCAAAATCTGATCCTCGTCAAGAAACCTGATTTGGCTGCGGACGAAGCGGGCATCGCAGTCGACGAACTGCGACTGGAGCAGGTCTGGTCGGGGGACACTTTGCTGGTGCGCAGCAAGCGCGCTCGATCGGCAACCGACGCGCCGTTCAACCTAGGCTGGCTGGCTTCTCTCGTTCTGCGAGAACGGCGATTGCTCCGAGACGTAGGGGTCGCCTCGCTGACATTGAGCTTCCTGACGATTTTCCCGCCTTTGCTGGTCATGACAGTGGTGGACAGGGTGCTCACGCACCATAGCTATTCGACACTTGTTCTCCTCGGCACGCTTCTCGCTGTCGCCACGGTCTTCGAGACATTCCTGAGTTACGCCCGCCGGTTGATCGTGCTGGTCTTGGGCACGCGACTTGATGCCGTCCTGAACCTGCACGTCTTCAGTCGCTTGCTACGACTGCCGCTCGACTATTTCGAGCGACATCCGGCCGGCGAGACCATGCACAAGGTCGCCCAAGTCTACAAAGTCCGGGAATTCCTCACAGGGAAGCTTCTGACCACGTTCCTGGACCTCATGACGTTGGTCGTGCTGCTGCCTTTCCTGTTCTTCCTTAATCCGTTCCTCGCTGGACTGGTGCTGGCCTGCACCGCCTTGATCATGCTCGTCATCCTTGCCTTTCTGCGTCCATTGCGCCGCGGATTTGCCGATGTGATTTTCGCCGAGACAGAAAAGGCTTCGGCGCTCGGCGAGACGATCTTCGGCATCAAGACGATAAAATCCCTGGCGCTGGAGCCGCAACGGAACGCTCTGTGGGACGAGCGGGTCGCCGATGTCGGGATCTCTCGTCTTGCTTTCGGCAAGCTGGCAAATTGGCCCCAGACGATCATCACCCCGATCGAGCGGTTCATGTCGATCTGGCTTGTGCTGGTAGGCGCCTACATGGCACTCCAGGACAACTCGGGCTACGCCGTCGGCGCCCTGTTTGCCTTCGTGATGCTCAGCATGCGCGTCGCGCAACCGCTCGTGGCACTGGCACGTCTCATTGAGGACTACGAAGGCGTTTCCCTCGCGATTGTCGAGGCCGCCTCGGTGTTGAACCGCCCGCCGGAGGCGGAGGCGATTTCCGGAGGGTTGCGGCCGCGCTTCGCTGGCGCTGTCCTTTTCGACGATGTGAGCTTCACCTACGGCGGCACCAAACTGCCCGCCCTCGACCATGTTTCGTTCCAGGTGCAAGCCGGCACGATGCTGGGCATCGTCGGGCGCAGCGGGTCCGGAAAATCGACGCTGACCCGGCTGCTGCAGGGGATCAACCGAGATTACAGCGGGTCCCTGAAGATCGACGGAAACGATGTGCGTCAAATCAATCTGCGCCATCTCCGTCAGAGT
The DNA here is from genome assembly GCF_033542235.1 of Mesorhizobium sp. BAC0120. Taxonomy (NCBI): domain Bacteria; kingdom Pseudomonadati; phylum Pseudomonadota; class Alphaproteobacteria; order Hyphomicrobiales; family Phyllobacteriaceae; genus Mesorhizobium; species Mesorhizobium sp. BAC0120. The sequence goes on from NZ_JAWRCU010000009.1 coordinate 190,830, forward strand.
TTTGGCGTGGTCCTGCAGGAGAATTTCCTGTTTCGGGGATCGGTTCGTGACAACATCGTCGCCGGCCGCTCCGGGTTGCTCCTGGGTGATGTCGTCAACGCCGCGCGCCTCGCCGGTGCCGAGGAATTCATCGAGCGAATGCCGAGTGGTTACGAGACCATGATCGAGGAAGGTTCGCCCAATCTCTCGGGCGGCCAACGGCAGCGACTGGCGATCGCGCGCGCCTTGATAACCGATCCGCGCATTCTGATCCTCGACGAAGCCACCAATGCGCTCGATCCAGAGAGCGAGGCGCTGCTCAACGCCAACCTGCTTCGCATCGCCAGTGGCCGGACGATGGTCATCGTCTCACACCGGCTGTCATCACTGGTCGATTGCGATCTGATCCTTGTGTTGGACAAGGGCAAAGCCATCGATATCGCTCCTCATGACATCCTGCTCGACCGCTGCGCCATCTATCGCCAGCTCTGGTCCCAGCAGAGCCGTCATCAGGATTACCAGGGACAACACCTTGTCGCTCCTGCGTTTGTCAAAAGCCGATAACTCCGCGAGCCATCGCGACGATGCTGCCGCCAGGGTGCTCCTGGAATTTCAATCGCCATCCCAAGCGATGGTCGCTGCTCCAGTCCCGCGGGCAGCGCGCGGATCTATCTGGGGCATATCGGGCATGCTCGCCATATCCCTGGTGGCGATGGGGTTGATCCCGATCGACAAGGTGGTGACGGCTCGTGGAAGAGTGATCTCGCGGATACCCGCACTGGTCGTGCAGCCCCTTGAAACCTCGATCGTGCGCGCGATCGCGGTCAGCGAAGGCCAGCAGGTGCACGCAGGCGACACGCTCGCCGAACTCGATCCAACCTTCACGGAGGCGGATGTCGGCGGTTTGGCGTCGCAAGTTTCCCTGTTGGGGGCCGAAGTTGCGCGTCTCCAGGCGGAGACCGAAGGTCATTTGTTCACTTATGCCGGATCCGACCCGAATTTCGCGCTACAGGCATCGATTGCGGCCGAGCGGTCTTCTGAGTGGAAGCTCAAACATGACATGTACCAGCAGCGCATCGATGGCCTGAACGCCGTCATCGCGCGCAGTGCCGCAGATGTGAAGACTTTCCAGGCTCGCCAGAGAGTGGCCGAAAAGATCCTCTCCATCCGCAAGGAGCTGGAGCGGCGAGAGGTCGGCAGCACGCTCGATTCGCTGGCTGCGATCGACAATGATTTGGGAATGACGAGCGCTTCTTCCAACGCGGCACAGACCGAAGAGAGCGCGCAGCACGATCTCGGAGCAGTCACGGCGGAGCGAGATGCCTATGATCAGGACTGGCGCGCGAAGGTTTCGCAAGAGCTGTCGGAGCAGAGGGAGAAACTGATCGAGGCCAAGAAACAGTTGAGCAAGGCGCAGCGCCGCCAGCAACTGGTCGTGCTGCATGCCGACCGCGATGCAACCGTTCTGACGGTCGCAAAGGTTTCCGTGGGGTCGGTGCTGCTGCCGGGCGAGCATTTCATCACGTTGGTCCCTGCCGGCTCACCTCTCGAGGTGGAGGTGAACATAGTGGGCCACGACAGTGGTTTCGTGCATGAGGGTGCTCCGGCAGCGGTCAAGTTCGATGCTTTTCCAGCGTCGCAATATGGATTGGCCTATGGGTCAGTCCGCACCGTCAGTGCCGACAGCTTTACGGGTTCGGACGATGATAAGTCCGGCTTCGGCACCGCTCCGGTGAACCTCGGCAGTTCAGAGCCGTTCTATCGCTCGCGCATCACGCTCGACGAGGTGAAGCTGCACGATGTGCCTCCCGGCTTTCACATCGTGCCCGGTATGCCCGCCACTGCGGACATCAAGGTCGGCCGGCGCACCGTGCTCGCCTATCTGCTCGGTCGGATACTGCCGGTGGCATCGGAAGGGATGCGCGAGCCATGATCCATCATGGAAACACTGCTCCGGCTCTGGACGGCGGGATGGCGAGGCGATCGCGGCTGACTGATCATGTCGTCAGTGTGCTGTGGCCATCGATGGCGCTTCGCCGCGCGACGAGGCTGGTCGCGCAGGGGCAGGCGAACAGGGCGTTCGTGCTCCTCGCTCGTGCGGCCCGCGCCGGCAACGCTGAGGCTGAATACCGGGTCGGGCGATGCTACCTGGACGGCTCTGGCGTCCCGGCCAGCCGCATCGACGGCGTCCGTTGGATCGAACGTGCGGCCACGCGGGGACATGTCGATGCCGAATGGAGTCTTGCGGCGCTCCACATCGACGGTGTCGCGCCTACCTGCAGGAAGCGGGCCTCTCCCGGATCTGATCTCTTCTCATCTGATGCGGCTCCCGAACCTGATTTCGAGGCGGCACAGAAATGGGCGCGCCGTGCGGCAGAACATGGATCCGCCGATGGACAGGCATTGCTGGGGTACATTCTCACGTCAGGCCCCGAATCCATGCGCGATCTCGATCAGGCACGACAATGGTACAAGCGTTCCGCTGAAGCCGGCTGTCCGCAGGGCGCCTTCGGCTACGGATTGTCGCTCGCCCAATCGATCGCAAGTGAGGGCGACGAGGCTCGGATGACCGAGCATATCCGCCTCGCCGCGCAAGCCGGTCTGTCCCCGGCAATTTATTTGCTTGGCATGCTTACGGAGCGCGGGATAGGGACGGAGCCGGACCAGACGGCGGCCGTGCAGCTTTACAGGCGCGCAGCCATGATGGGCAATCGCTCCGCCCAGACGAGTTGGGGACGCGCGCTGATGTCGGGGGCGGGGGTCGGACAGAACCGGACGGAAGGCGAGTCGTGGCTTCGCAGGGCCGCACTGGCCGGCGATTCCGACGCGGCCGCATTGGTGGGCGATATTTACGCCGAAACCGGTGCACTTCCTCCAAACTATGCCGAGGCGGCAATCTGGTATCGCCGGGCAGCAGAGTCCGGTCATGTCGTCGCGGCTCGAACCCTGGGTATGTTCCATCTGTTCGGCACCGGAATGGGATGTGATCCGAAGGAGGCGTCAAACTGGCTACGCGCCGCTGCCGAGGGTGGTGATCAGTCGGCGCAGGTGGTTCTTGCCAACCTGCTCCTCAACGGTGTCGGGGAGAGCCAGCCTGAAGACCTTGCCAAGGCGCGCGAGTGGCTTCAGCGGGCGGCCGCATTGGGGAACCTTGTGGCCGCATTCCATTTGGGACTTTGCCTGTTGGAAGGCACCGGCGTTGAGCGCGACGAGCGAGCGGCAATTCAATGGCTCTGCCGTGCGGCGGAGGAGCTCGTGGCCGCGCAGTATTGGTATGGCCGAGCGCTTGCGGAGGGGCGTGGAATCGATGCCGACCCCGAGGCAGGTCGTGCCTGGATTGCGCGTGCCGCCGCCGCCGGGATGGCGGATGCGGAAGCCGCACTGGCGGAGATGATGGTGAACGGCCGTGGCGGACCGAAGGATCACAGCGCCGCGCTGGAGCTGTTCGAAAAGGCTGCCGGAAAAGGCCATGCCGGAGCCATGTTTGCGCTCGGCATGATGAGAGATGGCGGATTTGACGTGCCTGACGACCACGCCTCGGCGCTGCAATGGTTCGAGGCTGCCGCCGAGCGTGGGCACGAGGGCGCCCGGCAAATGGTCAGCCGTTCTTCGCCCTAGTTCGTCTTGCGTGGAGGTCACTCCGCCGCAATGCTCGCCACCTGCCTCAAGTTGAGCGCGGTTTGCGCCTCGCCGACCACCTGAGCCAGTCGCTTCAAAAGCGCCTCCGAGGCCGGTTTGCCATCGAGCAAATCGCGCTCCGCGGCATAGATCGCCGTGGGCAGCGCGAAGGCCTCGAAGAAGCCAAACAGCGGCCGGAGCTGGTGCTCTACCATCAGCGCGTGGCGGTCGCCGCCGCCGGTGGCGGTGAGCACCACCGGCTTGCCGCGTAGGGCGGCGGGGTCGAGGAGGTCGAAGAAATGCTTGAATAGGCCTGTATAGCTGCCCTTGTAGGTAGGCGAGCCGACCACGAGAAGGTCGGCCTCGACAACACTGTCGAGGATCGCCCGCGCCTGCCGGTCGAGATCGCCGGCCCGCCGCGCCGTGGGGAAGGAGGGGCCCAGCGCCTCGATGTCATAACAATTCGCCGCAAGCCCGTTGCGGCGCATGATTTCATTGGCGACATGATCGACGAAGGCGAAGGTTTTCGACGGGCGGGTGATGTTGCCGGAAAGGCCGACCACCATTGAACGAGGCACAGGGTACTCCCTTGCGGTAATGCCGCTCACGCCGCCGAGGCGACGCGCGGGCGCTGGCCGCGGCCGAACTCCACGTCCCAGCTGCGCTCGGCGTGCGCGGCCTCGCCCTGCAAGCCAAGCTTCGGGAACAGCAGTTCGGCGACATTGAAGATCTCTTCCAGATGCGGGTAGGCAGAGCCGATGATCGTTTCGATGCCGATCTCCTGATATTCGCGGATACGAGCCGCCACGCTGTCCGGATCACCGACCAGCGCGGTGCCGGCGCCGCCCCGCACCAGGCCGAGCCCGGCCCACAGGTTCGGCCCGACCACCAGCCTGTCGCGCCGGCCCTGGTGGAGTGCGGCCATCCGCTTCTGGCCGATTGATTCCGAGACGTTCAGGAAACCGTCCTGCGCCTCGGCGATCACTTCGTCACTGACCCGGCTGATCAGCCTGTCGGCGGCGGCCCAGGCCTCCTTTTCGGTCTCGCGCACGATCAGGTGGATACGCAACCCGAAGCGGATCGTGCGGCCTTGCGCGGCCGCGGCGACCCGAACGCGGTCGAGCTTTTCGGCAAGCTGCTCTACCGGCTCGCCCCAGCTCAGATAGACGTCGACATGCTTGGCTGCGATGGCAATGCCGGTATCGGAGGAACCGCCGAACCACAGCGGCGGATAGGGCTTCTGCACGGGCGGGAATGAGATGTCGGTGCCATGCGCCGAGAGATATTTGCCCTCGAAATCCGCTGGCTCGCCGGAAAGGATGCGCCGCCAGATGGTCAGGAACTCGTCAGTCTGCGCATAGCGCTCGTCGTGGCCGAGCTTGATGCCGTCGCCTGCGAGGTCGGCCGGATCCGCGCCGGTGACGACATTGAGCAGCACACGGCCTCCGGAGATGCGGTCGAGCGTCGCGGAATGGCGGGCAAACAGCGCCGGCGTGCCGCTACCCGGCCTCAAGGCCACCAGGAAGCTGAGCTTCTCGGTAAGCGGGATCAGCGAGGCCGCGACGATCCAGGCGTCCTCGCAGCGCGTGCCAGTGGGCAGAAGGACGCCCTTGAAGCCCAGCCTGTCCGCCGCCTGCGCGATCTCCCTCATATAGCCGAAGGTCGCTGGCCGGTGACGTTCGTCGGTGCCGAGATAGGGGCCGTCCCCATGGGTCGGCAGATACCAGTAAAGGTCGAGCGGGTGCTTGCCGGACATGGAATTATCCTTTCATCCGAGGTTTGGGCGCGAAAAGCTCAGAGCTTGCCCTTCCAGGGCACCAGGCGGCGTTCCAGCAGGCGCATGCCGGCCGAAAACGAAAAGGCGAGGGCGGCAATGACGATCAGGCCGACGAAGACGACGTCCGTCGCGAGGAACTGCGCGGCCGACATGATCATGTAGCCGAGTCCGGACCGGGCAGCGATGAGCTCGGCCGCCACCAGAGTGGAGAGCCCGGCGCCGATGGCGATCCTCAGCCCGGTCAGGATTTCCGGCAGGGCCGAGGGCAGGATGATCGAGAAGAAGAGTTGCAGCCGGCTGGCGCCGAGCGACAGCGCAGCATTGATGCGCTCGACCGGGACGGAGCGCACGCCGGCCTGCGCCGAGAAACAGATCGGCGCGAAGGTCGACAGCGACAGAAGCAGGATCTTCGAGGTCTCGCCAATGCCGAGCCAGATGATCAGCAGCGGCAGATAGGCAAGCGGCGGCAGGCCCCAGTAGAGGTCGATCGGCACGCGGAAGACGCTGTTCACCCAGCGGTTCAGCCCCATGAGCAGTCCGAGCGGCACCCCGATGAGCAGCCCGGCGGCGAGCGCCGCAGCGATGCGGCCGAGGCTGGCGAGCGTATGGGTGGCAAGGGTGCCTTCGGCATAGCCGTCTTTCGCGACCACGGTGAACTGGTCGAGCACCTGTGAAGGCGAAGGCAGGAACAGCGGCGTCGCCCAGCCGAGCCGGGTGGCCGCGAACCAGACCCCAATGAGCGCGACAAGCGTCGCGGCGCCGAGCAAGGCGGGGCCGCCTGCCGGGACGCCTGCCGGGCGGTGGGCGGGCCTGCGGATCGCCGGGGCGAGGAAATCTCTCGTAGTGGTGGCGAGGGTCATTGTAGCACTCCGTTGCTTCTCGTTTCGGGCTGGTGGATGAGCGCCCGGATTTCCTCGCGAAGCTCGATGAAGCGGGGATCGGAAAGGATCGGCCCGATCGCGCCGCTCTCGGCGAAGTCGTGGACGAAGTCGGCCTGCAGGCGGGCGATGATGCGCCCGGGCCGTGGCGACATGACCACCACCGTAGTGCCGAGCGTGAGCGCCTCCTCGATCGAGTGGGTGATGAACAGCACCTGCTTGCCGGTCTTGGCCCATACCGAGGCCAGCAATTGCTGCATCGTTTCGCGGGTGAGGCTGTCGAGCGCGCCGAACGGCTCGTCCATGAGCAGCACCTTCGGGTCGGTGGCAAGCGCGCGGGCGATGCCGACACGCTGACGCATGCCGCCGGAGAGCTCGTAAGGCGGCTTGTCGCCGAACTCGGCGAGTCCGACGAGCGCAAGCAATTCGCGCGCCCGTTCACGCCGCTCGCGCCTGCCGATGCCGCGATATTTCAGGCCGAGCGCTACATTGTCGACGACGCTCGCCCAGGGGAGCAGCGTGTCCTTCTGGAAGACGACGCCGCGGTCTCCGCCGGGGCGGTCGATCACGCCGCCGTCGAGCGTGATCGAGCCGTCGGTCAGCGGCAGAAAGCCGGCGATGGCGTTGAGCAGGGTGGACTTGCCGCACCCCGAGGCGCCGACCGCAACGACTATGGATTTCGGCGCGATGTCGAGCGAGACGCGGTCGAGCGCGTGCACGCTGCTGCCGTCCGAGCCGGGAAAGACCACGCTGGCATCGCGGATTCGAAGCATGGTGGCGGTTCTCCGAAGCGGCGCGGGGAGATCGGCGCCCGCGCCCTCGATTGGCGGTTGGAGCAGTCCGTTCTGGCCCAGTCAGTTGGAGGCTTTCGCCGCCTCGACATATTGCGGATCGGCGAAACCCGCATAGCTTTCCTGGATCGCGCTGATCTTGTGCTGGTCCTTCAGGAAGGCGGCGGTATCGCTGAGGATTTTGGCCACGCCGCCATTCGCGCCGCCACCCAGCCACTTGTCGGAAATCTGCTCGTCGAGCGGCGGCACCACAGTCGATTTCAGCCGCTCGGCATTCTCGGCCGGCGTGCCGCCCTGAAGCTAGGCAATCAGCTTTGCGTTCTCGGAGTCCGGCCCCCAGGCCGCCTTGTCGGTGGCGAAGGAGCTCGAATAGCCATCGACTTCACGGATGTACTGGCTGAGGAAATCGGGATGCTCCTTGGCGAACTCGCCGGTGGCGACCAGCGCGCTGAAGGTCGGCGCGCCGCGGTCGGCGACATCGCCGGCGGTGAGCAGCACCTTGCCGTCCTTCTTCAGTTCCGAGAGAGCCGGATCCCAGACGAAGGCGCCGTCGATATCGCCGCGCTTCCAGGCAGCGACGATCTCCGGCTGGGAGATGGCGATGACCTGGCTTTCCTTCTCGCTGATGCCCTCCTGCTTGAGAACGGCGAGGAGCTGGTAGTGGTCGGTGGAAACCGGCGCCGCGGCAAGCTTCTTGCCACGCAGATCGGCCGGCGAACCGATGTCGGGTCGCACCACAAGAGCCTCCCCATCACGTGAGAACGACGAGATATAGAAGGCCTTGACGTCCAGCCCCTGGCTGACGGCGGCGGCGAAGGGGCTGGATCCCACATCGCCGATCTGCACGTCGCCGGAAGCGATTGCCGCGAAGATCTCGGCACCGGAATTGAAGCGGCGGAACTCGATGTCCCACCCGGTCTTCTTGGCGATGTCGCCATTGGCGATGCCGACGAGATAGGGCACCGCGCCGGTTTGATAGGCAATGACGACCTTCTTGTCTTCCGCAGCCAGGGCCAGCGAGACGGAGCCCATCAGCGAGAGACCGGCGAGGGCTGCTGTGAACAGTTTGCGCATGCGTTTACCCCTTCTTTGGTCGAGGCTCGAGTGCCCCAAAAGGCCAGCGCACATCGCTGACAGGTAAACTCTACAAGTGTTATAGACTTAAACGAGAAAGGCTTTTGCCAATTTCGCGGCACGGGCGCGATAATTCGTCTAGCTGAACCACGGCCGGGTGAAGCATGGTTCTCGTTCGCGGTGGATTAGGTGTGTTGAGGGGCATCAACGGCAATCCCGGTAGGAGCCGGTTGGAAAGCGCGTTTGATTTCGGCATATGGGATGACTTTGAGGTCCTGGTGCCGCCGTATGTCGGCAGGGATCTGTAGGCTTTTCGATGCAAGTGCGATTGTGGTGCCTGAAATGAATGCTTTGAGCAGGGCCGGATTTGCTGCGATGCTGACCGCAGCCGTTGTGGCGGGTTCGTCGAGTGCGCACGCTGACAGCATCGTGGTGGTTCCTCCCGGCAACCGTTCGGCGACGCAGCCGCCGATCCCCAATGCCTCGGCACAGAGGACGCACGCCTTCAACACCACCTATGAGGCCAAATACGGACAGATCGTCGCGCTGCTGCGGAAGGAAAAGCCGCTGATGACGTCGATCAGGAAGACTGCGGCCGACTATGAGATCGATCCGATCCATATCGTCGGCGCGCTTGTCGGAGAACACACCTACAACGTCAGCGCGGTCGGCACTGCGCAGACCTACTATGTCAAGGCTCTGGCCTATGCCAATGCTGACCTTGCCTTCCGCTACAAGGGCATGTCCCTCCAGCCATTTCTGGAGCGGCCGGAGTTCGCTCCCTGCTCAGCCCAGAGGGGCAGCGCGGCGCAGTGGAGCTGTCGCGACCAGGTCTGGCAGGACTTCTTTCGCGGCAAGACCGTGGATGGCGTAAGCTACGAGCCGGTCACCTTCCAGCGCGCCTTCTTTCAGCCCTTCTATGCCGGCCAGACCTTTGGCTTCGGCCAGATCAGCCCGTTGACGGCGCTTCAGGTCACCGATCTGGTCCATGAGGTCAGCGGCTTGCCGAAGCTGAGCCCGGATAAGCCGCAGGCGATCTATCGCGACATCATGGATCCCGAACGCTCGGTGATCTACATTGCCGCGGTCGTGCGCGATGCCATCGATGCTTATGCCGCGCAGGGCTACGACATCTCTGGCAACCCCGGCATCACTGCCACCCTCTACAATGTTGGCCAACCGCGGCGACGCGCGGCCGAGTTGCGGGCAGCTGCGAAAAGCGGCACCCGCAGGCTGCCGGCCGAGAACTATTATGGCTGGCTGGTCAACGAGAAGCTGCCGGAATTGCAAGGCCTGCTCGACGGGGCAACGCAGTAGGCGTTTGCCGGCTGGCCATCTGGAACTAAGCAAGGCCAAACGCGCTTGCATCTGTTCGTTGACTTCGTCCACGGCGGTAGCCGCATCACGGCAAACCTACTTATGCTCCGCGGTTTGAGGCTTTTCGAGTTCGTCGAGAAACGAGGAGGAATGTCCAAAACGCAATGGCAGCACCCACAGCATATTTGAACCACGCGTAGCCCATCGAGGCGGCCCCAAGCCAGGTATCGAAGGCCGCGACAAGGACAGTCATCAACACCAGCCCCATTCCAAACGCTTCGGCGGCGGACAGATCTCCCAGAAGCCACGCCACCCGTTCGTCTGAGACGCGTCGACTGAGGGTCCTCAGCAATTGGCCAGCAACTGCGCCTGCAATCGCCATGACAACGGCTGTGACGGCAATGCCGCCGACAAAGCTTAGGATCTCCAGAAACATCTTGCGTCCCCCCTGTTCGACCAACGCTAATGGTCGAATTAGACTTCATCTCCCGCTTGGCATTCAGGCTATCCTCGCACGCCGCCGCCTCCGGTCAGATTCCGGTTGTACCTTCTAACGTTTATCTCCCTTTGCAAATCGTCAAACTCCTTCTCGGTGCAAAGGGCGTTATACATTTTGGTCATCGTCTGCTTGAGGGTCGTTCTCTGTTTCGGGCAATGAGCGGCAGAGATCTGCTCAAGGTTGTTGTGGGCCTGTGTTGCGAGGGTGCAGCGCTTTATCTGGTCCTCCGGAGATTTCGAAAGGGAAGCGATCTGTCGCTCGATCTTCTTCGCCGAGCGCAACTCCTGCTCGACATTGGCGCACGCTTCCTTCTCGATGCCTGTTTCGCCGCCCTTCGTCTTTCTTTGCACTGCCTTCTGGTTTTCGCCGCCGACGCGTGAGGCTTGAAAGGTGCAGGTCTCCCCAGACGTGGACTGGGTGTACCTGCCGGACATGCTCGCCCCGCTGATCGACCCTGAGAACGATGCCTGGTTTCCGAACAAGTTCGATGTGGTGAAGGAAATTGAAGAGCCGCGTACCTGACCGGACTTGACCCTCCCGTTTGTAACGTTGCCCGAGACGCCCCCTTGATCATCGACCGAAAGGGACAGAGAACCCGACCCCCACGAACAATTGATTGTCCCTGACCAAGAAGTATCTGCTGCTGAAGGAAGTGTCCCCAGAAACAGTATCGAAACTGCAGCAGCAAAGCCGCCGATGTCGAGCTTATGCATTGTTCTGCTCCGCTGCCCAGATAATGGGGGTCGATACGCTCCAAGTACGAAGACTGCCACTCCCAAATGGGAGTGCTTGAGGCAACTATCGCCGCCACAGCAGATTCGTCAAAGTAACGCGAAAGGCCTGAAATCGCCCTGTGAGGCGCCTGAAGAGTTGCCCATTGAAGGCACTGCACTTCGGAAGTGCTTTTCATTGACCCCAATCTGATAAGCTTTATATGTTCCGTTGGGGAAATCAGGGGGAACCGACCTTGCCGCGTGCAGCAGCTGGGTGGGTAGGGGATGATACGGAGATCACTGGACAACTACGGTGAAGACCATGTGGCAGCCATCAGTTCCGAGGTCTCTGCCAGGATCGACGCTGCGACCTTCGGGACCGGGTCATGGGACGAGGTGCCGGCGGCGCTGAGCAGCGCTTTCCCCGGCTCGTGGGGTGGCGTCTACAACATGAACTTCCCGGAAAATCGGCTGAATTTCATGTCGCTCCAGAACATGGAGCCGGCCTTCGTCAAATCGTTTGCCGACCACTTCGCGTATGTCAATCCGTGGGCTGCCTATTGGGCCTCGCTCAAGACCACTACCATTGCCGCTTCAGAGGACGTCTACCCGGCGCGGAGCATCGCCAAATCAGAATTTTACAACGATTGGCTGCTGCCGCAGAACACTGAGGCTGCCGCGGGCATGAAGCTCGTCGGCGAGCGCGGCGAGGCGGTACACGTCCTATTGCATTTCCCGCTCTCCCAATCCGGTGTCTACGACAAGGCCGGATTAGAAATTCTGCATCGGATCCGCGGCAACTTTGAGCGATCCGTCAACCTGGCCCGCCTGCTGCGCACGGACGTCGAGACAGTCGTTGCCGACGCGGCGCTGGTGGAACGTAGCCGGTATGCGGCCTTGGTCGTCTCGGGCGATCGGCTGCTGCGCGAATCAAACCTGATGGCGGAGCAACTCTTTTCCTCGGGGCAAGGCGTGGCCGTCCGCAATGGTCGCTGCTACCTCGTGGACAAGGACGCTGATGCACGCTTCGGAGCTACGCTCGAAAAGCTTGCGGCGGGAACCCCGACACGCGCCTCGCGCATTGCCTTCCGCACTGCGGCGGGAGCCTGGCAGGTGTCGGTCGCGGCGATTCCGCTTCCCCGACCATCGCCGGCAAGCATCCTGTCTTTGCTGCCTCCACGCCGGATGGTCCTGGTTCTGGTCGTGGATCTCGGACTTCAACGCGCGGAAGCGGCCGACCTCGCATCGCTCTCAACGCTATTCGGACTCACGCCATCGGAGATAGCCTTCTGCAAAAGGCTGCTTCTCGGGGAATCCGTGACCGATGCCGCCGAGCATCTCGGCATTACCGAGGGGACCGCCCGGACCAGGCTGAAAGCCATCCTTCAGAAGACCTCCACATCGCGGCAGGGGCAGCTCATGCTGCTCCTGTCGAAAGCGACCTGACGGCGGGGCAGGGATCACCGGCATTATATTGGCGAGCGTCGCGGCCCCTGATGCGGTTTCTCGCATGCGCCACGCCCGCGTCCGGTTTCGGCATCACCGACCTCCCATTTGGGAGTGGCGGTCGCTCGCGGATTTGCCGCATCCTCAATCTCCACGGAAAGGGAAACGACAGCGCATCCCGTGGGCTAGGGGCTAAAAACCAAGATGATGAAGCTATGCTTGATATTGTCGGTGCTGCTGCTTGCCGGCTGCGCTTCGGACGACGTGGCCGATTTCGCCAATGCGGGCGTTGAGCTCGCCGCCACCGGCCTGGAAATCGCAGGCGCTGCGGCGGGCGCGTCGGGTGGCGGTAGTGGCGGCGGCTATTCGTCTCCCACTCGCACTCTTCCGAATTCCGGGGGATACAGCCAGCGCGGAGCGTTCGAGGACTGCCAGCGCATGTACGAGGCTGCCGGTCGCTTCGACCTGGCTCGTGAATGCGCCAACCGGGCCAACAACATGGGATCGCTGAACTGATGATCCCCATCGGCAGCAGGTGCAGCCTTTCTGTGCTGCGCCCCCTTGCGGTCATTCCGGCACTGGGGCTCCTGGCCATGTTGCCTGATACCGGACTGACGCAGCAGAGCGATTGGATATACGACATCTTCGTGAAGGAATGCCGGGAGGCGGGCGGCCGTCCTGCCAGTTCGTTGGAAGAGTATCGGCGAGGAGAACAGTTTCGTTGCGATCGGGGCAGTTCCGGGCAATCGAATGCAGTTCCGGAAGCGGTCTGCTCAACGGAAGCGAAGGAGGCGGTGGACTGGGTCTTTCGCGACCAGGGTGCGAGAGGCACTTACGCACGGCTCTTCAACGAAGGAGGGACGCCCTTCGATTCCGTTCTCGGCGCGCAGGGCCACAACCCTTCGGCCCAGAATGCGCTGCTGGGCTGCAGGCCATGGGTCGAGAGCTATCTTGCAAGCCTCGGCGCCAGTCGTGACGGGCCGGCACTGGGTGACCGGAAGCTCAGCGCGAGAGACTGCGAATGCATCTCGGTGATTCCGGTCGGCGCCAATGAGCAGGGGAGGGCGACCTATCGCGTATCGAACTCATGCGACGGGATGAAGGTCGCCGTCAGGTTTGTGGGTGATATCCTGAACTCGACCGCGCGGGATGCCTTTTCGTCGTGGGGGAGTGCCGGGCTGCTGGCTGCTGGGCTGAGCAGCGAAATAACGGCGCCCGAGTTGAAGTATACGTCCATCGCCGCAGTCAATCTCAAGAACGCGTCGTCGTCCTACACCTGCAACTTCTGACTTCTCGATTTGTGCCTAAGTCGCCTGTCGAAGGCTCGCGTGGAACCATGTCACTACTGCATCAATCGAGTTGTTTGCTCTTCGGGCAAAGATATCGATAATATTGGTGTCGATCCCGGTAACAGTCTTGTAGCGAGTCGAATTTGTCACCTTTTTCGTCCGTGCCTATCGCGTCGATGATCACGGGCGGATATTTGCTTTGGAAGGGAGCGGAAGACCGGCTCATGCTGGCGTAGATGTCGACCACCTGCTTGCGGCAGCGCTTGTCCTCGTCGAAAACGCCGACGGCCACCATATAATGTCCCGCCGTGCATTCGGGGTTTAGCGCGATCTCGTAGTTGCCCGAGGAGGATTGGGAGGGCTCCCTGACGCAATCGAGCGATGATCCGACGGTATCCGACGAGCACCATGCGGTCGCCTCTCCGCCATGCTCGTAGGCCGCGTCCTTCACCCATTGGGTCCAGCCGGGCATGTGGCTTTCGCATTCCCAGTCGGCCTTGTCGGCCAGATTTTGCTCAATCGTGTCGTAGAAACCTATGTGGTCCGGCTTTGCGATGGATATGCCCTCCTGTGCGCAGAAGGATCTCCTCTCCCATGCGTTGGCAAGGTCCGACATCTCCTTCTCGTCGCCGAGCATGAGATCCGTTGCGGCATCGCTGAAGGCCTCCTGGGCAGCTTCGTAGTCTCCAGCATTCCAATGTTCTTCGCCTTCGGCGAAGAGTTGCCGTCCGTTTGCTGCTGATTTCTCGGTGAATTCGGCGACGGGATCGCGCTTGGGCTCGGGAGGTGAAAGGCAAAATCCGATCGGGTTCGCGTCGCACGCCATGTTCGCCGCCGCCGACATGCATGTGTCGTACGCTTCCTGCTTCGATTGGCCGGTTCCGTAGCCGACCCGCCCCGAGCCGTCCTGCGATTTTCCCGTAGTAACGAAGCCGCAGTAGCCCGAGCCCCAGGTCAGGACCACCTGGCAGTTTGTGCTGTTGCTGTTGCACTGCGCCAGAGCCGCATCGCCGGCACTCGATCTGGAGGATCCCGATCCGGTGCTCGCCCAGACGTTAGCGCTGTTCAGGTTGCGCCACATGCCGACTGCGACGGCGCCGTATTCGTCCTTGGAAAATGCGCAAGTCGGCGCAGCCAGTAGCGAAGCAAAGGCAAGGCTGACCGTCAGGTTGGCGTTCCCGTGGGGCCCGCGCCTGTAAGACATGATCCAGCGAAGGTTCATCTCATCCTCGGCCTGTCCAGGACAGTGATCGTCAGGCCGAAACTGGCACCCCGCTGTCGTCTCTCGCCACTCCCATTTGGGAGTGATCGCCATTCGCCGATTTTCAGCTTCCTATCCGGCCCCGTCAGGCAATTGACCCGGGACGAATACCACCCATAGATTGCGGCAACGTGCAACCAGGCAAGGGATCATGGATCTGCTTCGGCGTTTTCTGTCGCGAACGGACCCTGCCGTCAATGTGGCCATTGAGGATGCCCCGGGATCATCGCTGCACGCCATAAAACGCAAACGCGCCGCGACCAGGTGTGAGCTGATGGCGCACATCTACCGCTATGCCGATAGCCGTTTCATCGTGACTTCCGTCATGTGGGTGCCCGGGTCGGTGGTCCTGGAGACCGGAAAGCCATCGGTTTTGTCCCTCGACGTGACCGATGCTGACCTTGGCTACACGGTTTGCGAGCACCTGCTTGCTCACGAGGCCCGCCAACCTCCCAACCTGCGGGACCGCAAATCCACGGACTGGGCGGCCTATCGCGCATCGGGGGCAAGGTCCGTGACCGGGTTCGAGAGCAAAAGCTGGCGGGTAACGGTCGAGACGATCAACCTCGTGCTGAACATCGAGGCCTGTCCGGTCCGCACGCTTCACACATCGGTCAGCGTCAAGGCCGTGGTCCAGCCATTACACGAGCAGTTGGGCGCTGCCATTCGAAGAACCCTCTCAGCAGCGGAAGTCCTCCAACAGGCTGGTCAAGTCTGATATCGTGGCCTTGCCGGCCTGTCCCCACTACCTCCTGGCGACGGCGTTCGTCCGGGTGCCAGGAGTTCAAGACGCGCATCCGGGAATCGGCGGCTTTGTTGAGCGAGTGCAAATGTGTGGACGCGGACGACAATTCCCCCCACTCATTGCCGAGCGAGCCTGCACCTATCAGGAAGCCAAGATCAAACCCGTTCCAAGAGGACATGCGACGATGTCCGAAAACGAGGAGCCCGCCGCGTGAGGGACCTATATGCGACGGGCTCCGCGCATGAGATGCCACCGATTGAGATGGCCTCCATCTTCAGCGCAAGCTCGGTTCCGATCCTCCTTGTCGCTAACCCGACGTCGTAGACAAGAACTCGATCGGGACCGGAGCTCACTTGCAAACGAGGTGGATTGGCCTGCGTTCCACCGATGGGACTTCGGTCACTGGCTCGGGTGGTCTTTCGTCGCTCGCCCTTTCGGACCCTTGTCCGAACCAGCTTGACCAATGACCCAGGCGGCCGACCACGAGATCGACGGCTTCATGACTGCCCCACGCCCAGCGTGGCGAGAAGCTCGTCCAGTTGCTCGAACGTCTCGCCCATCGCCTCCGCCGCCCCGGTGCCGGCAGCATCGAGAGCTTCCTTCGAGGGATAAAGCTCGTGCATGACCAGCAGCGTCTTGCCACCTTTTTCCTCGAAGGTCACCGTGGTGACGGGGCCATCGTGACCGCCTTCCTCATTCGTCCAGACGAGGCGCGAGTGCGGTATCACTTCGATGTACCTGCCGAAGAACTCGTCAGAGTTTGAGGCATCGTGGCCGAACACCAAACGGTACCTGCCCCCGACACGGACATCCATCTCGCAGGAACGCAGGAACATGCCCATCGACTTCGGCACCCACCACTGCTTGAACAGCTCGGGCTTGGTCCACGCTTCGAACACGATGCGCGCCGGGCCGTTGAAGGTTCGCGTGACGACGAGCTCACGGTCGGACTTCCGTTCCACAGTCGTGCGGTTCTTCATCGGTGTGGCCTCACCCTCTCTTCTTGCGTCCATCTACCTTCTCCTTCCGTTTCAATTCCTCGATAACCTTGTCCAACTCGTCGAAGCGTAGGTCCCAGAGCTGGCGATAGCTCTCGATCCACGCTGCCTCTTCCTCCAATCGGCGCGGGCCGAGCTTGCAGGTCCGCACGCGCCCGACCTTCTCCGTGGTGACGAGCCCCGCCTGCTCCAAGACGCCGACGTGCTTCTTCATGCCTGTGAGCGTCATGTGGAACTTCTCGGCAAGCTCCGTGATCGAAGCGTCTGCACGTCCGAGCTGCTCCAGAACGCCGCGCCGGGTGGCGTCCGAGAGCGCGGCGAACGAGGCATCCAAGTGAGTGCGGAGATACTGAACCATATGGTTCAGTATCTAGCAGGCGGATTGGCAGCATGCAAGGGAGGCGTGCGCTATGTTTCCGCCGCCTTGCTCCCAGATCGACCTCATTTCGATGCAGCTCGATCGACTCGGGATTCCCAGGCCGTTGGTCCGAGCAGACTGAGCGTCTGCTCGGTGGCTTTTGTTCAGACGCGTTTCCAAGCTTGGCGGACGGGAGGCCTCCGCCCAAGCCTAGGCGGATGGCACTCCGGGATGCGGGCCGACAATCCCGCAGGACTGCTCCTGCTCGCCCCCGCTCAGGCCGGATTCTCGAGGTTGAACTGCCCGCTCTGCTCGTCATATCCGAACAGCTCGGCGTAGCGGCCCCATGAGATGACGGCCCGCAGCGTGGCGTCCGCATTCTCTTCGGACATATGGTCCTCGAGCTCTTCGGAAAAGCGCGTGAACGGCGCGCGGTGGCTCGGGCGTTCGTCAAGGACGCGTCTGACGAGGGCGGCGAGGGGCACATAGGCGACGAGATGTTCGGCGAAGAGGTGTTTGCGTGCATCCACATCGGACTCGACGAAACGACGGCCGCTTTCGGACAGTTGGACGTCACCTTCCGCCATCTCGGCGAAGCGCAGCAGTTGCAGCGTCTCGAAGTTGCGGAACAGCTCGTCGCCCTCCATCTGCAGCGTCGCTGCAAGAACAGGAAGATCCGCCTTACCGTTGAAGGGCGGCGCGGCAAGCGCTTCCATGAGGCCGGAGAGGATATTCGTCGAAATCTCGGACAGGACCATGTTGATACCAGTTCCCGGGAAACCGTCACCGGCCCGCTTATCTATCCTTTCAGCCGCGGAACGCTGCGTCATGCGCGCATAAATGTCGTCGACGAGCTGCCTGAAAGCCGGATCGAGCCGGTTGCGCGGGTGGACAAGATCGACCTTGATCTGGGCTGCAATTCGCCCGGGATTTGACGACAGGATCAAGATGCGATCGCACATGAGGACCGCCTCCTCGATATTGTGCGTCACCATGAGGATCGACTTGATCGGAAGCCGGCCCTCGATCCACAGGTCGATCAGGTCCGTGCGCAAGGTTTCCGCCGTCAGCACGTCGAGTGCCGAAAACGGTTCGTCCATCAGCATCAGACGAGGATGGACGACGAGGGCACGAGCGAAGCCGACCCGCTGCCGCATGCCGCCCGAAAGCTCTTTCGGATAGGCACTCTCGAACCCGTCAAGGCCGATAAGATCGATCGCATTGAGCGCCCGCCGGCGGCGTTCGTCGGCAGCAACCCCCAGTGCCTCCAAACCGATTTCGACATTTTCCAGCACCGTCAGCCATGGGAACAGTGCAAAGCTCTGAAACACCATGGCGACGCCTTCGACGGGCCCGGAAACAGGGCGGCCACGCCAGCGTACATCGCCGCTCGTCGGTCGCGAGAGGCCGGAGATGACGCGCAGCAGCGTGGACTTGCCCGATCCGGAGCGGCCGAGCAGCCCGACGATCTCGCCTTCCCGCATCGACAAGGAAACATCGTCGAGCACGACGAGATCGGTGCTGTCACCCAGATTGTAGACCTGGCGGACGCCGGAAATCTCCACGAGAGACTGGCTTTCCGCTGAAGCGCGAACTCTCTGCATTTCGAGCGTGGCCATGGCGCAATCCTTTCAATCGAGACGCAGACGGCGACCGGCGAACGCATAGAGCGGACGCCAGAGCAGCCGGTTGAACAGGATGACGAATATCGACATCACGGCGATGCCAAGCACGATGCGGGGATAGTCTCCGGCCTCGGTCGCACCGGCTATGTAGGCGCCGAGACCGTGCGCTTTCAGCGTCGTGTCGCCCCAGCTTGCGACCTCGGCCACGATCGAGGCGTTCCAGGAGCCGCCGCTCGCCGTGATGGCTCCCGTGACGTAATAGGGGAAAATCCCCGGCAGAATGACCTTTCTCCACCAGTTCCAGCCACGGATGCGGAAGGTCGCGGCCGCCTCCTTGAGGTCGTTCGGAAAAGCGCTCGCTCCTGCAATGACATTGAAGAGAATGTACCATTGCGTGCCGAGCACCATGAGCGGTGATAGCCAGATATCGGGATTGAGGCCGAGTCGAACGATCGCGACCACAGCGAACGGAAAGATGATGTTGGCCGGGAAGGCGGCGAGAAACTGTGCGAGCGGCTGGACGCGCTCGGCCACACGCGGCCTGAGGCCAATCCACACGCCGACAGGCAGCCAGATCAATGTCGCAAGCGCGATCAGCACGACCACGCGCAGCATGGTGAGCACGCCCAGTCCGACGACGGTCCCGATCTCCTCCCAGGCGAGCTCCGTGGCGACGAAACGCCCGATCGACCACAGAGCCCAGGCTGCGGCGGCGAGCACGACCGCAACCCAGATGCGGTCCGCCGAGGTGCCCGTCCAGAAATGGGGTGCAGGAAAGGACAATGCGGCCGGGGTCCGAAAACGCTGCCGAGGCACGCGGGCGAGCAGTGCGCCGAGGGGCCGCAGCAGTGCCTGGAACACGCGCGTTCTGCGGATGGCCACCAGCAGCCAGGAATGCGGCGCGGTTCCGGACGCCGACTGCTCGACCCGGAACTTGTCGCTCCAGGCCACTAGGGGGCGGAACAGAAGCTGGTCATAGACCAGGATGACGAGCAGCATGGTCAGCACCGCCCAGCCGACGGCGACGAGATTCTGGTGCTGGATCGCCAAAGCCACATACGATCCGACACCCGGCAACGTGATCGTGGTGTCGCCGACCGATATCGCTTCCGACGCGACGACGAAGAACCAGCCGCCCGACATCGACATCATGGTGTTCCAGACGAGCCCGGGCATCGAGAACGGCACCTCGAGTCGCCAGAAGCGCTGCCAGGCCGTCAGGCGGAAGGCGCGTACAGCCTCGTCGAGATCATGGGGCACCGTCTTCAGCGATTGGTAGAAGCTAAAGGTCATGTTCCAAGCCTGGCTCGTGAAGATTGCAAAGATCGACGCGAGTTCGACGCCGAGCACCCGGCCCGGGAACAAAGCCATGAAGCCCAGCACGGTGAACGAGAGAAAACCCAGCACGGGCACCGACTGAAGTATGTCGAGCAGCGGGATTAGCACCATCTCGGCTCGCCGGCTCTTTGCCGCGAGCGCGCCGTAGGCGAAGGTGAAGATCAGCGACCCTACGATCGCCGCCAGCATGCGCATGGTGGTGCGGAGCGCATATTCCGGCAACCTGGCCGGATCGAGGGAAACCGGCGAAGCCTGCAGGGTGCCGAGCGAAGCGAGCGTGCCGTGCGCGCCATGGACGAGGAGAATGAACCCCCCGAAAAGCAGGCCAAAGGCCAGCGCGTCCCACAGATTGGGCAGCGGGCCATACCGTCTTTCGGCCAGAGCTGGATAATGTATGGCCATGATCTGCGTTCACCTCCTTCGGTCGCAACCGACCGAACCGGTGGGTGAACGCGAAAGGCTAGGCCAGAACGGCGCTCACGTGACAGGTTCTGCCGGAGAAGGTCCAGTGGTTTTCAGCTTTCCCGGCAAACGGTGCGTCGGTTGCCGGGACGCTACTAGGATAGCCGTCCATTGTTCTCTCTGCTTGATCTATGCGCATGCCAAAGGCATACGCGACGGCTGCCGTAAGCCTGGCCGCCGTGTCTGTCAATTCAAGTCGCCGCGAGCTTTCGGTTTGAGTGCCGAAGTATATCCGCCGTATACGACTATGGCCGAGAATTCACCTGTGTTCGGTAGGGGAGCGATCTCTTCTGGCCGGAGCCCGTCTTTCGTGCAATGTACCGCGACCATCGCGACCGTAAATGGCAACCATGGCCGGCGTGGTCATGGGCGAATTGACCTTGGCGGCGCGTCTTGGTGCCCGGCTGCGTGAAGCTACAAGCCCAGGAACTTGAAGGGCTGTGCTTCCTGGAAGTCTTTCGTCGCGTCGCCGGAAAAGGTGTGGTTCTGGTTCGGGCCAAGGTCCAGTTTTTTCACCTTGCCTGTGTCGGCAGAGAAGTCGATGGCCTTCAGGTCGACCCAGAACGTGTTGGGCGTCAGCGCGGATTCGAAGAAATACAGCTTGCGTTTGTGGTCGGCCACAATGCGCCACCGCGTCGATGAGATATTGGGCTCTTCGGGTGTGTTGAGGCCATAGGGCACGGAGACGTTTCGGATGACGCTGAAGACGCTCGCCAGTGCCATGTCCGGGTTTTCATATTTTGGGATCGCATTCACATAGAACGAGGCGCGCGCGAACCTGTCGGATGCCCGGTTGGTACCTGGCAGGAACACCGTGCCGCCGATCTGTTTCCAGTATTTGTTGAGTGCGAGCTGTTCCTCGAATATGGGCGAATTGGTCATGACCTGGTACTTGCGGTCGTGGTGGATGACCTGTTTGCCTTTGACATACTCCACGATAGCGCTGTCGCCCGTCGCGTCGGACATTGACAGATGCAAGGTCGCCAGCCGGTTCTCTCCTGGAACATTATCGGTGACGATGGTGAAAGGCTCCTGCTGGAGCGCCCGTACCGCCTCGTCGACGGTAGCGAAATTGTCGAGCACGTATTGCGCCCAGGCAGCAATCGTCAGGCCCGGTTTCGTCTGATCGAACTGCGGATATTCCGATTCCACCAGCCAGAGCAGATTGACGTTCAATCCCGCCTCGTTGAGGCCATCCGTGGTCGAGATATCGTAGCCCGATGCGATGACGCTGCCGTATTGGGACCTCCAATGGATCGAGTTTGGCCCGGCCTCGCCGCTTCGTTTCATGCCGCGCGGGAAAATCCAGAGATTGGTCGCAACATCGGTCTTCCAGTCCATCGACCGTGCCGTGATCACGTCCTCATTTGAGCCGAGATAAACCAATCGGGTGCAGGCGTCCGCGCATTGCGCGGCGAGGAGCAAGGCCGCTGAGGTCCAGGCAATCAGACGATGGGCTGACGATCTTCTCCAAAACGCCATGACGGGCCCTTTCCCGGCGATCTAGTGTCCGGATTCTGAGATTAGCGCGAGTTGGATATAGGGCTCTGAGCGAATTTCAGAATCGTAACGACACTACTGACTTCACGACACGAGAAGAGCATTGATAATCCGGCGACCGGACCTTGCTGAACGACGTTCCAGCGGAATGTGTTTCCCGTGAAGTCGTCAGTCTCGTAGTCGTTGAATAGCGCACGGTAGCCGGCGCGCAGTATGGTCGGCTGGTTGAACAGATAGGTGCTGTAGCCGCGATAGGCCTGCACATTGTAGCTGAAGTTCGAACCGACACCGAAGCCGCCGATATCGCGCTCGGCCGCGAGATTCCAACGCTCTGAAACATTGCCGGCGTATGCCCGCCCGTCGGCTTGAGCGGACACTGCCGGCAATGTGCTCGAAACCGCTTGCAGTCAGCTCAAAAGTGAATACCATTCTGTTTTGATCGCGGCCCGCAAGAACGGTCGGATCGAATTGGGGAACATTGGGAGATTCAGCATGACCACGCGGGTTCTGCTGGCGGCCGGTTGCATGGTCGCCGCTACGTCTTTTTTCACGCATGCAGCCGAGGCACAGGACAAGCCGGTCTTCGGCCTGGTGATGTCGTTCAGCGGCTGGTTCCAGCCGATCGATGCCGACACCATCGCCGGCGCCAAGCTGGCGGTCGATGACATCAACGCAGCCGGTGGTGTCCTCGGCCAGCCCATCGAGGTCGTCGAGTTCGACAACAAGTCGGAGCCGCCGCTCGGCGCCGACGGCGCCATCGACGTGATCGGCAAAGGCGCCAAGGCTATCCTCTTCCCATCCGATTTCGACTTCGGGGCGCCCGGCGCCTTCGTTGCCCAGCAGAACAACGTGGTCGCCTTCTCCGCCGCCTCCGATCCGAAGTTCGGCGTGCAAGGCGTCGGACCGCTGGCCTATTCGGTCTCCAATGCCGGGCAGGCACAAGGCGCGCTGATGGCTGAATGGGCTTATAACAATAAGGGTTGGAAGAAGGCCTATGTTCTGCTCGACAACACAATTTCCTACACCAAGTCGTTGTGCGGCAGCTTTGCCGAGCGCTGGAAGGAGGTCGCCGGCGCCGACGGGCTGCTCGGGCAGGACACCTTCCTGAACGGCGATCCGTCGATCGCCGCGCAGATAACCCGTATCACCAGCTTGCCTGAGAAGCCGGACCTCGTGTTCCTGTGCTCCTATGCGCCTGGCGGCCCGAGCGCCATTCGGCAGATGCGCGCCGCTGGCATCGACGCCGCGGTGCTCACCGGCGAGTCCATGGACGGCGATTACTGGATCGGCAGCGTGCCGAACCTCAGCAATTTCTACGTCGTCAACTATGGCTCGAAGTATGGCGACGACCCGAACCCGGATGTGAACGCCTTCTTCGATCGCTTCGAGAAGAAGTATGGCAAGAAGGCCGACGTCTCCTACGGGCTGCGCGGCTATTCTGCAGTCCAGGCCTGGGCGAAAGCTGCCAACAAGGCGGGTTCTCTCGACGGCGACAAGGTCGCGGCCGTGCTCGACACGTTCGACAAGGAGCCGCTGGTGATCGGGCCAACCACCTGGACCAAGGACCTTCACATCCAGACGACACGGCCGATGGCGATCATCGGCGTCAAGGATGGCAAGTTCGCAGCCGAAGGGCGCTTCTCGGTCGAGAACTACCCGAAATTCTGACAATATATCCTGCGACCTGACACGTGGGAGAACGTGACTTGCAGCTTGCGGCCGAGCGCGTGACGGTTCGCTTTGGCGGGCTCGTGGCGACCGACGACGTGTCGATCGCCCTTGCTCCGGGCGAGGTGCTCGGCCTCATTGGGCCGAACGGCGCCGGCAAGACCACGCTCGTCAACATCCTGTCCGGCTTTCAGCGTGCGCATGCCGGCAGTGTGCGGGTCGCCGGTCGCGACATGACGCGGGCGCGTGCGAGCGCCTTCGCGAAGGCCGGTGTCGTACGCAGCTTCCAGGCGGTGCGCCTGTTCAGGAACCTCAGCGTGGCCGAGAACGTCGAAGTCGGTCTCGTCGGCCGGGGCCTCAGCCGCGGCGAGGCCAGGCGACAGGCGCACGTCTTGCTTGCCGACTTCGAGCTCTGCCATCGTGCCGACCAGCGCGCCGATGCGCTGAGCTACGGCGAGGAGCGCCGCGTCGGCCTTGCGCGGGCGCTGGCGCTCGAGCCGCGCTTCCTCCTGCTCGATGAACCAGCCGCCGGGCTCGCTGCGGCGGAAGCGGAGGAGCTGAGGCGGTCGATCCTGTCCATCCGCGACCGCCATGGCTGCGGGGTTCTGGTGATCGAGCACAACATGGCTTTGATCATGAGCCTGTGCGACCGCATCCACGTTCTGAACGGCGGCCGCACCATCGCTTCGGGCAAGCCCGAGGCGGTCCGCGCGGACCCGGCGGTACGCACCGCATATCTCGGCAGTGCGGCCGCATGACGCTCCAACCATCCCTTACACTCCGCTCGCCTGAAACCGCTCCACTCGGTCAAGGCTATCCGCTTGTCGCGGTGCGCAGCCTCGTCATTCGCTACGGATCGATCACGGCTCTTCATGGCGTTGACCTCGAGGTCAACGCCGGCGAGGCGGTCGCCATTGTCGGTCCCAACGGGGCAGGCAAGACTTCGCTGCTCTCGGCAATCGCGGGCATCGTGCGTCCGGCCGACGGCTCGATCGCAATCGGCGGTGAGCCGCTCGCCGGTATCGCGCTGCCGGATGTGGTTCGCCGCGGCGTGGCGCTTGTGCCGGAGGGCCGCAACATCTTCGGCAGCCTGACCGTGCTGGAGAACCTCCGGCTTGGCGCGACGGTGCGCAGCGACGGCGCGGTGGGCTCCGATATCGAGGAAGTGTTTGCCAGCTTTCCGATCCTGGGCCAGCGCCGCAACCAGCCCGCCGGCCAGTTGTCCGGCGGCGAGCAGCAGATGCTGGCCATCGCGCGCGCCATGCTGTCGCGGCCGCGGCTGCTGATGCTGGACGAGCCCTCGCTCGGACTTGCGCCGGCCATCGTCGACCGGGTCTACGAACTGCTCCAGTCCATCCGCGCCCGCGGCGTAGCCATGCTCGTGGTGGAGCAGAACGCCGCGCGCGCCTTCGCCCTGGCCGACCGCGCCTGCGTGATGAGCCATGGCGCCTTCACGCTCACCGGCACGCCGGACGAGATTGCGCGACATGAGCGCTTCGACGCCGCATATTTCGGTGTCGCCATGTCGGCTGAGCGGAGTCCGACCTGATGGAAACGGCAGTCCAGACCTTGGTCGACGTGGTGAGCGTGGGCGGGCTCTACGCGCTCACCGCGCTTGGCATCGGCCTGATCTTCGGCGTGATGCGGCTCATCAATTTCGCCCATTCGCAGCTCATCATGGCGGCCGGCTATGCCATTCTTCTGTTTTTCACCCAATCGGCGGCGCTCGCCATCCTCGCCGCGCTGGTCGCGGCCGTGCTCCTGGCGCTCCTCACCGAGCGCGCCGCCTTCCTGCCGCTGCGTGGCGCCGATCCGGCCACGCTGTTGATCGCGTCCTTCGCCGCAAGCTTCTTCATCGAAAAGCTGATGGTGATGTTCGTCGGTTCCCGGCCCAAGGGCGTCGACTTTCTGCCTTTCCTTGCCGGACAGGTGGAGATCGCCGGCGTTCGGCTGCAGCTTCTCCAGATTGTCACGATCGTCGTAAGCCTCATCCTGCTCTCCGCCACGACCTCGTTCCTGAAAACGACACGGCTTGGCCTGGAAATGCGCGCAGCGGCGGAGAATTTCCGTATGGCCGAGGTGCTCGGCATCCGTGCCAATCGGGTGATCGCCGCGGCTTTCGCCATCAGCGGCGTGCTCGCGGCGGCAGTCGCGTGCCTCTTCGTCGCTCAGACCGGTCTCGTGCAGCCGCGCATGGGCCTTCAGCTTGTTATCATCGCCTTCGTCGGCACGGTGATCGGCGGGCTGGGCAGCCTGCCGGGTGCGGCGTTCGGCGGCTTCCTGGTCGGCGCCGCGACGATCCTGCTGCAGGCATTGCTGCCCGAGGAACTGCGCGTCTTTCGGGAGGCGTTCCTGTTCGTGGCTGTGGCCGTGGTGCTGCTGTTCCGGCCGCAGGGCCTCATTCCGGCCCGTGGCATGAAGGAGCGCATCTGATGGCCGCGATCCCGTCGTCGACGCCGGTCCCCGAGGCTCGGCCAGCTGCCCGCGGATGGGCTGGGCGGCTCGCGCCGCTTGTCATCCTCGTCGTTGTTCTGCTCGTGCTCGCCGGTGTGGCCGAGCTCGCGCCGACGGTCGTGCAACGCCGCCTCACGCAAGGCCTGATCAACCTCGTCGCCGTGGTCGGGCTCTATATCTTCGTCGGCAATTCGGGCGTGCTCTCTTTCGGCAATGTCGCTTTCATGGCCATCGGCGCCTATGTCTCTGCGCTGCTCACGATGCCGGCTGCGGCCAAGGGCGTGTTCCTGCCGGACCTTCCCGCCTTTCTCGGTCAGGCCGAATGGCCGGCCACGGCGGGCGCGCTCGCGGGAGGGGCCGCGGCCGCCCTCGTCGGAGCGGTTGCCGGCTTTCCGTTGATGCGACTGTCGGGCATCTCGGCCAGCATCGCCACATTCGCGATCCTTGTCGTCGCCTATGTCGTGCTCGGCAACTGGACGTCGATGACAGGCGGCCAGAACTCGCTGATGGGCCTGCCGATCTATGTCGGGCTGTGGACCGCAGCGGCATGGGCGATCGTGGCCGTCGTCATCGCCTTCCTCCACCAGGAATCGCGCTCGGGGCTGTTGCTTCGCGCCTCGCGCGAGGACGAGGCCGCGGCGGCGGCCTGCGGCGTGCACATGGTCCGGCATCGCCTCATCGCCTTCATCATCAGCGCCTTCATCTCCGGCATCTCAGGTGTGCTGCTCGGTCATTTCCTCGGCACGGTGCGGGTCGAGACCTTCTATCTCGATCTCACTTTCCTGATTCTGGCCATGCTGGTCATCGGCGGCATGCGCAGCCTGACAGGTGCCGTCACGGGCGCGATCGTCATTACCCTGCTGACCGAGTTGCTGCGCCAGGCCGAAGTCGGCGTGACCGTCGGAACCACGAAGCTCGCCGCGCCGGGAGGGTTGGGTGACGCCGTGCTGGCGCTGTTGATGCTGCTGATCATCCTGTTCCGGCCGAAGGGCATTGCCGGCGGCCGCGAAATCGGCTGGCCGAGCCCCCGCCGCCCAGTCTCTCCGCAAAAACTCTCGCCCCAAACAGCAACGAGAATTGAGGAAACCCAGCCATGACCGACGCTCCTCCGCCCCCCATCGTCGATCCGAGCGCGCTCACCGAAGTCGCCAAGGACGTCTACGTCATCGGCGACCGCAGGATTCCGCTCGTGCCGAATATCGGCATCGTGCTCGGCGCCAATGCCGCGCTCGTGGTCGATACCGGCATGGGGCCAGCCAACGGACAGGCAGTGCTGGATACTACCCGCAGGCTTGCCGGTGGTCGACGTCTGATCTTGACGCTCACGCATTTCCACCCCGAGCACGGCTTCGGCGCCCAAGCTTTCAAGGGGCAGGCACAGATCATCTACAACGCCGGCCAGCGCGACGAGCTTTCCGCCAAGGGCCAGCCATATCTCGACATGTTCCGCACTTTCGGTCCCGGCGTCGCCGCAGCGCTCGAAAGCACGGAGCTCGTCATGCCCGACGAGGTGTATGAAGGCCCGACGAAGACAATCGATCTCGGGGGCCGGAGCGTGGAGCTCTCGACCTATGGTGCGGCCCACACGCGCGGCGATCAGGTGGTACGCGTTCCCGACACCGGCGTGGTCTTCGTCGGCGACCTTGCGGAGGAGCGCATCTTCCCGATCTTTCCCTGGTTTCCCCCCAACGATGCGGATATCGATGCTGCCAACTGGGCGAAGGTGCTGGGAAAGCTGGAAGCCGACCGGCCTCACGTCGTCGTTCCCGGCCACGGCTCGGTCGGTGGCGGGGGAATCCTCGCGGCAGTGCGTGGCTATATCGAGGATCTCGGGCCGCGTGTCGCCGATCGGCTGCGGGCCGGCGAAAGCGTTGACGACATCGTCAAGACGCTCGCCGCCGAGGTGCGCGCCGAGCACCCCGACTGGGATTCGCCCGAATGGATCGACTTCGCGATCCGCTATTTCGCTGACAAATCCTAGAACTGGCGGTGGGCCAAGATGTCCAAGGCTCTCATCGCCCTGCATTTCCAGAACGACATCTGCCATCCCGACGGCAAGATTCCCTTTGCCGTCGACCGGTCGTCAGGCGAGCCGGCGCGCTTCTTCGACGTCTGCCGCGGCGCGATCGCCGGAGCCCGGCAGGCGGGCTGGCTCATCGTCCATGTCCACATCGCCTTCCAGCCGGACTACGCGGACCTGCTGCGCAACTGTCGCCTGTTCGGCGCCGTCGAAGTGCTCGGCGCGCTGAAGCGCGGCTCATGGGGCGCCGATGCGTTGGAAGGCTTCGAGCCTGAGCTTGGCGACCTCAAGCTGGTTCACAACTGCAACAACGCCTTCCACGGCACCGGCCTAGACGCGATCTTGAGGGAGAGAGGCGTGACAGAGCTCGCCGTAATGGGGCTCGCCACCCAATATTCCGTCGAGCACACGGTCCGCCATGCCGCCGACCTCGGCTATCGCGTCACCATGATCCGCGACTGCTGCGGCTCGGCCAATGCAGCGGCAGCGGAGGCTTCTTTCGCCGCAATGGCGATGCTGGCCGAGATCAGGGAGCTCGAGGAGGTTGAGTTCTGAGCGGTAGGAGCGTTGTGCTTTAAGATTGACGCAGCCCCTCACGCTTGCCCAGTCAAACCGGGAGAGTGGCGTCAATAGCTGGTACCGCCGATGATAGAAATTGACCGTTGGCAATCCTCCTCGGTCCAAATGGCGTTGCGACTGCCAACCAAAAAACAGAAAGCTCTATCCGATCACCGGCGTCAGGTTCGCTGCTGGCGTGTCGATGATCAGGTCAGTCATCGCCTCGATTGCAGGCGCCACCTTGTCGCCTCGCACGCCGAGATAGGCGCCGGTGACGAAGCCGTTGAACGACATGAAGAGGATGTGGGCCAGGCTGGCGTAGTGATGGTTGCTGCGCAGCGGCTTCGGCTCCGCCGCCTTGAGCATCCTGGCGACATGCTGCTCGCACCACTCGAGCAGTTCGCCCCTGTAATGGTCGGCCGGGGTCGCCATGGACACCGCCTGCATCAGGTTATTGGCGAAGAAATTCTGCTCGTTCGGGATGTCGCACCAGATCGTCTCGACGATATGGCGGACCTTGGCGCGCTGCCCGTCAAGCGACGTCAGCTCGCCTTCCAGCTGCTCGAGCCGGCTGCGCAGCCAGGGGCTGTACACCTGGTAGAAGAGGTCGAGCTTGGATTCGAAATAGGTGTAGATCGCCGATGCGGCCACGCCCGCTCGCTGGCCGATCTCGTTGGCCGAAGTGCCGGCGTATCCCTTTTCGACGAAAAGCTGCGCCGCAGCGTCGAGGATCGCCTCGCGCACTTCAGCCTTCTTGACCTGCACCATCCCTTGCCTTCGAAAGCAGCCTGACGCTCACGCGTAGCCAACTCGCAGGACAGGTTCAACCCGGAAGTTGGACCCGTGAACTGCATCCGTAGAGCATTGCAGGCAGCGCCATGTTCCTCATAGGCGGACGCTTGCTCTGAAACCGCTGCGAGTATCGCAACACCAGAAGAGCCATGGCGCAATTGGCAGCCGGATCAAAGCGGATCGATGAAACCTTCTGATTTTTAAGCCGTTGTCGGCTGATGCCCGAGGTAGAATCCAAACCGAGATCGATTGATCACCCTGAAGCGGGCGGTGCCGAGAAATTGCGCCAGAAGAAAGAATCGACTGTTGACGCCGTATCCGAGGTCGTCGGGGAGGCCGCCCCACCTCCGGACGAGGTCGAAATTGATCCAGAGCTAAGTCCTGAGCAGGCCGAACAGGCGCGCAAGCGGTACCTGCTGACGCGTTTCTGGATCAGCGCGCGCGGTTACTGGAGCCGGCGCGGCGATCGGCTCGCCTGGCCGTGCACGATCGGGCTATTGATCCTGATCGGCATCAATGTCGGATTCCAGTACGGGATCAACGTCTGGAACCGCGCAATTTTCGACGCCATCGAGCAGCGCAATGCCCAGACCGTATACTTCCTGAGCGCGGTTTTTCTGCCACTCGTGGCCGGAAGCGTCACGCTCGTCGTTGCGCAGGTCTTCCTGCGCATGATGATCCAGCGCCGCTGGCGTTCCTGGCTCACCACTGCAGCTATCGCGCGTTGGCTCGCAAACGGCCGCTATTACCAGCTGAACCTCGTAGCGGGCGACCATCAGAACCCCGAAGCCCGTCTTTCCGAGGATCTGCGGATTGCCACGGAGTCGCCGATCGATTTCGTTGCCGGTGTCATTTCCGCATTTCTGTCGGCCTCGACCTTCATCGTGGTGCTGTGGACGATCGGCGGCGCCCTGAGCTTCACAGTCGCGGGCTCTACGATCACCATTCCCGGCTTTCTAGTCATCACCGCTGTGCTCTATGCTGCGATCACATCCACTTCGATGGCCATCATTGGCCGTCATTTCGTCCAGCTCTCCGAGCAGAAAAATCAGGCGGAAGCCGAATTCCGCTATACGCTGACGCGCGTGCGCGAAAACGGTGAAAGCATCGCCTTGCTGGGCGGCGAGGAGGAGGAGCGTAGCGGCATCGACAAGACCTTCGGCGGCGTGCTCAGGCAGTGGGCCCTCCTTGCGGGCCAGCACATGCGCACGACGCTGGTGTCGCAAGGATCGAGCCTGTTTGCGCCTGTTATCCCCGTTCTGCTTTGCGCTCCAAAGTTTCTCGAAGGCAGCATGACGCTCGGACAGGTCATGCAGGCTGCGTCCGCCTTCGCCATAGTGCAGGGCGCTTTCGGATGGCTGGTCGACAACTACCCGCGTCTCGCCGATTGGAACGCATCCGCACGGCGCGTCGCCTCACTGATGATGTCGCTCGACGGCCTCGAGCGCGCCGAACACAGCGACGCGCTCGGACGCATCAAGCGCGGCGAGACCGAAGGCGATGCGATGCTCAGCCTGGACAATCTCTCGGTGACGCTCGACGACGGCACCGCCGTGGTGAAGGAAACCGAGGTCGTGATCGAACCAGGCGAGCGGGTGCTGGTGGCCGGCGAATCCGGTTCAGGCAAGAGCACGCTGGTGCGGGCCGTGGCGGGTCTATGGCCGTGGGGTCACGGCAGTGTCAATTTCCACCCTGACAGGCGGCTGTTCATGTTGCCGCAACGTCCTTATGTCCCGACTGGGACGCTTCGCCGTGCAGCCGCATATCCCGGCGCTGCCGACAACTGGGCCCTCGATGAGATCAATGCCGCCCTCGACAAGGTAGGCCTCGGCCACCTGAAGGACAGGGTCGAGGAGGAAGCGGCATGGGACCAGACCTTGTCCGGCGGCGAGAAGCAGCGGCTCGCCTTCGCGCGTCTCCTCCTGCACCGCCCCGACATCATCGTCCTGGATGAAGCGACGTCGGCACTCGATGAGAAGAGCCAGGACAAAATAATGGAAACGGTGATCCATGAATTGCCGAAAGTCACGATCGTAAGCGTCGCCCACCGAGCCGAGCTGGAGGGCTTCCATAGCCGCAAGATCACACTGGAGAGGCACGAGGGCGGCGCAAAGCTTGTCAGCGATATTGAACTCATCCCGCGCAAGGGCAAAGGGAACCTGCTTAGCCGCTTTCTGGAGCATCGGCGCTCCCTGCCGCAGGGCAGGAAGACCTTGAATGGAGAGGCGCTGTCCCGGACCAAAAACTGAAGTTCGCCCACGTCAGCCCTTCCTAGGCAAATTTTCGCAAGCATACTCTTCGTGAGGGAAGAGGTCGCGTCGCACAGACTGCCAGATCTGGACAGCTGCCATCTGGGCTGATTGGATCGTGCGCCGTGCACGCCAAGTATGGCGAACAACGAGCACGACTGGCAAAGCAGATATGGCCGGAGGAGCACCCATGCCCCACGGTATCTCGCCGACCGGACGACCGATCGTTGATGCTCATATGCATCTCTACGACAGCCATGCCGTTCGGTACGCCGTCTTCGAGCATCGGGATCCGACCTTTGAGGCGCTGGTCGGGGACTATGGCGCGCTGCCGCGCAGCTACAGTCTCGACGACTATCTGCGGGCCACGCGGTCTCGCAACGTTTCCGGTCTCGTCTGGCACGAATTTATCGCCGAAGACAGCCTGGAAGAGATCGCGTGGGCGCAACTTCTTGCCGCTTCCGCGCCCTTGCCGATCGCGCTTGTGGGACTGGTGGACTTCGCCGATCCAGGCTTGCCGCGCCGGCTCGAGGCCTATCGCGAAATACCAGGCCTCTCCGCGGTGCGCCAGCATCTGGGCTGGGATGAGAATGCTCCACTTCGCAGGATGGCTGCGCGCCCGGACTTCATGAGCGACCCGGCCTGGCTCGAGGGGCTTGGCACGCTCGAGGGGCTCGATTTGCGCTGTGGGCTCGAGGTGTTCGCGCCGCAATTGCCCGACCTGCTTGGCGTGGTCCGCGCTCATCCCGACATCGGCTTCACCATAGCCGTGATGGGCTGGCCCACTGATCGAAGCGCCGATGGGTTCTCCCGCTGGCGCTCGGACATGCTGGCGCTCGGCCGCTGCGATAACACCTGTGGAAGCATCTCCGCTGTCGAGTGTGTCTTCGGTCTTGGCTGGAGCGAGGTGGAGGTCGGGCCCTGGATCATGTCGGTTATAGAAGCCTTCGGTCCGGAGCGCTGCATGTTCGGCAGCCACCTTCCGATCGATGGATTGTCCTATGGATTCGACCGGCTCTACGACGCCTATGAGCGAATTGTCTCTGGCTTCTCGGAGGACGAGAAGGACGCGATGTTCCGAGGAACCGCGGCGGCGTGGTTCAGGATCTCGTAACAAGGCCTGACAGTGAAGTGGATGTAGTTGGACAGGCGCAAACAATCTGGCGCGCGCGTCAAGGACGCAGAGGACATCGCAATGGCCCGAATGACGAACAAGATCGCGTTGGTTGTGGGTGGTGCGAAGGGCATCGGCCTTGCCATCTCGGAGCGGCTGGCAGCCGAGGGTGCGGCGGTGTTTCTCACCGGGCGACACGCCGAAGAAGTCGAGAGGGCAGCCGAGAAGATCGGCCGCGGGGCGCGTGGCATCGTTGCAGATGCCAGCGTGCCGCGGGACGTGTCGGAGGCAATCGCGACGGTCCGGGACGAGCATGGTCGTATCGATGCGCTGGTTGTAAACGCGGGGATTTCAGAGCCGGCGTTCCTGATCGACGAAACACCGGAGCATTTCGAACGTCATTTCCTGGTCAATGTTCGCAGCTCCCTCCTCGCCTTGCAGGCGGCGATTGGCATCATGAGGGACGGCAGCTCCGTTGCGCTCGTCGGCTCGGCCGCGGATACAGCGGGCGTGCCTTCCTACGGCACCTATTCTGCAACCAAGGCGGCCTTGCGCTCCTATGCGCGCACTTGGACCGCGGAACTCGCGCCCCGCGGTATTCGCGTGAACGTCGTGAGCCCGGGGCCGACCGACACTGCGATGTTGGCAACAACGCCAGATGAAGTCCGCGCCGCGCTGGTCGCGCGCATCCCGCTCGGACGGATCGGGCGTCCCGAGGAAGTCGCTGCCGCAGCGCTGTTTCTCCTTAGCGACGAGGCGAGCTTCATCGCCGGTGCCGAGCTGTGCGTCGACGGTGGCATGCGGCAGGTCTGACGCTTCAACTTGCGGACTGGCTATTTGCCAGGTTTCGCCTTGGGGGCGTTTTTGAGTTGCTGCCCGCTGGCGAGGACTGTAAACATCATATCATTTTGCCCCTATAGGATAATTGTTGCGCTCCCCGCGACGGTCGTCGCGGCTCATGCAAAACGATGAAAGGATCAGCCGCATGGAAGCTGCCGACAGGGAAAACGGGGGCGGCAGCGTCCACGACTCCGTAGTCAAGTTGCTGGGGAGCCGCATCCTCGATGGAACATATGCCCCCGGCGACACGCTACCGCGTGAGGATGAGCTGGGCGCGATGCTCGGGGTCAGCCGCACCTCGGTGAGGGAGGCGGTCAAGGTGCTGTCCGCAAAAGGTCTCGTGGAGGCCAAGAGGCGGGTCGGCGTACGCGTCCTTCAGCGCGATGAGTGGCGCATGCTGGACCCGATCGTCCTGAACTGGCACCCCGCGATCCAGAAAGACCGGGAACTGATAGCTGGACTCATCGAAGCCCGCCGGATTTTCGAGCCGGCGGCTGCCGAGCTCGCCGCACGACGGGCCACGGCCGCGGATCTAGCCAGGATCGAAGAAGCCTATATCGCGATGGAAGCAGCTATTCCCGATGATCCGGACGGCGTCTGCCAGGCCGATCTCGCCTTCCACAGCAATGTGATCGCCGCCAGCCATAACGTGGTGCTACGTGGACTGATCGGGATGCTCGAGGCGGCGCTGAAAGCCTCTTTCCTGGTGACGAATCCGCTGATGGAAGCGCAATCGCGAGCGCTTTTTGCGCACAAGGAAGTGGCTGAGGCGATCCGTATGCGCGACACCGCAAGAGCAAGGGAGGCGATGAACCGGCTGCTCGACATCGCGGCGCACGATCTGCGGCTGTCATGACGTCGCTTGCCCTTGGGCCGCGCCAGTCTTGACCGCCTGAATTGTCGTATGATAGCGAGAATTCATACGATCTATCGGAGCGGAGGAGCAAGGACTTGAAGATCGTCGGCATCACGACGCGTGTCGTGAACGCAGACATGCGCAACTGGGTGTTCGTGCGCGTCGAAACTGATCGGCCGGGCCTTTACGGCTGGGGGGAGGCGACGCTCGAATGGAAGACCCAGGCTGTCGTCGGGGCCATCAATGACCTCGCGCCGCTGCTGATCGGCCGCGACCCGCGCGACATCGAGCAGGCCGTGCGCACCCTCAAGAAGCACTCCTTCTGGCGACTTGGCGTCATCGGCATGTCTGCCATTTCCGGCATCGAGCTTGCGCTCTGGGACATCCTTGGAAAGTGGCTGGACCAGCCGGTCTGGCGGCTTCTCGGCGGAAAAGTGCGCGACCGCGTCAAGATCTATACCCATCTGGGCCTCGGTGACATGCGCGCCGTTTACGAGTCGATGGAGACGGAGCCGCTTGTCCAGCGGGCGGCGGAGGTCGTGCAGCAGGGCTATCGCGCCCTCAAAGCCGTGTTCATTCCCTATACGCATTATTCAGCCCCTCTGCCCGAGGTCGACAAGGTAGCGAAGCTGATGGAGGCGCTGCGCGCCACGGTGGGACCGGAGATCGAAATCATGGTCGATTTCCATGGCCGGCCCGCTTCCGCCGCCGCCGCGCTCGCTTACATCGACGCGCTCGCGCCGGGGCGGCCCATGTTCGTGGAAGAGCCCGTGCCACCGGGCGAGACCGGTGCGCTTATGCAGGTGGCCGCCAAATCGCGCGTGCCGCTTGCGACCGGCGAACGCCTGGTGGACCGGCCGGAATTCGATGACCTTTTCCGCGCCCGCGCGATCGATATCGTGCAGCCCGACATCTGCCATGTCGGCGGACTTTCGGAAGCAAAGAAGATCGCCGCCATGGCCGAGGCAGTCTCGGTGGGCGTCGCGCCGCACAATCCGCTTGGGCCGATCGCGGGGGCAGCGGCGCTGCATTTCGCTGTATCCACACCCAACCACGTCATCCAGGAAGAGATGGTGGGCGCGGTGCCCTGGTATTTTGAAGTGGTAAAGGGGCCGATCCGCATGGTGGATGGTTGCTGGCAGGTGCCAGACGCGCCGGGCCTCGGCGTCGAGGTAGACGAGGCGGCCTGCGCGCGTCACCCTTACAAGCCGGAAGTCCTGCATACCGTCAACGCCGTGCTTTCAGACGGCACGATCGTGGATTGGTGAAGCGATGGGCGGAGGTCGCCAGTCCAAGGTTGCCCTCCCTGCTGGAGCCGTCAAGGAACGACAGCGGGCGAGGGCCGCTCAATGAGGGTGAGTGCCGTGACATTCGCTGCGTTGCGCAGCTTCGGTTCCGTCTGGATCGCCGTCCTCGGGCTCTATCTGATCGCCGGCCTCATCTCGCCGGCCATGTTCAGCCTGGCGCAGGTCGTCAACATCCTTCAGGTTGCATCATTCCTCGGCGTCATCGCGGCGGGCCAGACGATCGTGATCCTGACCGGCGGCATCGACCTCTCGCAGGCTGGGCTTGTGACGCTCACCAACATCCTGGCCACAGGCTTGATCGCGAGCCTGCCGGATAACGTCCCTTTCGCTCTTGCCGTTACGATCCTGGTGTCGCTTGCGATCGGCTTTCTGAATGGGCTTCTCGTTGCGTGGGTGGGCATCACGCCGCTGATTGCCACGCTCGGCAGCAATGCGATCCTGTTCGGCGCTGCCCTGGTCTACACGGGCGGCGCGCCGTCGGGCGGAACGCCGCCATCCTTTCAGTATTGGGGGAACGGCATGCTGCTGGGCCTGCCCATCCCCGTACTTTTCTGGGCACTCGTCACCATTCTTCTCCTGGTTCTCACGCGCCGGACCGTTTGGGGGCGCCAGCTCTATGCAACCGGGGCCAATCCCCGCGCGGCGGCCATGATGGGCGTGCCCGTCAGCCCCGTGGTGATCTCGGCCTATATGCTTTCGGCGCTGATGGCGGCGCTCGGCGGCCTGATGCTTACCGCTTATATCGGCTCACCCTCCCTCGGGATCGGCAACCAGTTCATGCTGACCTCGGTCGCGGCCGTGGTGGTGGGAGGGGCGGCGCTCTCGGGCGGCGCCGGCAGCGTGCTCGCCACGGTGGGCGGGGCGATCTTCATCACGGAACTTTCGAGCCTGACCAACATCATGCGCGTGTCTACTGGCACGCAGTTTGTCGTCCAGGGAGTGTTGATCCTGGTCAGCGTTGTTGCCTATCGCGCCCTTTCGGGCGTGCGGAGCGGCTCCCCGACGTGAGCCGGCAGTAGATCGGGAGGAAACAATGAAAACCGGGAACAGTTATTTCAGCCGCCGCGCCATACTCAGCGCCGGCGCCGGACTTGTAGCTTTTGCCACCCTCGGCGGTCAGGTTCTGGCGCAAGAGGGCGTGCAGATCACGCCCGTAGGCGAGAAGGTCAAGGGAACCGCCAAGCCGGGTCCCTATCGTATCGGGTTCTCCAACGGCTTCTCGGGAAATTCCTGGCGCGCCATGGCCATCGCCGCGCTGCAGGCGGAAGCGAAGAAGACGCCTGATATCGCCGACTTCATCATCGTCGATGGCCAGGGCGACATTAACAAGCAGGTCAACGATATCGAGACGCTGGCGAACCAGCAGGTGGACGCCATCCTCTGCATCGCAAATTCCGGCTCCGCCGTGGCGCCCGCGCTCAAGAATGCCACGGACGAGGGGATCGTCACCGTTCCTTTCAACCTGCCGGTCGACGGCGAAGGCTGGAGCACTTACGTGGGCACTGATCCGGTCAAGAAGGGTGGCGCGCTAGGCAAGTGGCTCAACGACGCGCTCGGAGGGAAGGGAAAGATCGTGGCGCTCGGCGGTCTGCCTGGCAACTCCTATACGGCGGCCGGTTGGGACGGCGCGCAGAAGGCGTTCGGACCCGGTATCGAGGTGCTGGCGTTCAAGGACGCCTTCTGGGAAGAAGACAAGGCCAAAGTCGTGATGGCCGACCTGATTGCAGCCTATCCAGAGATCGATGGCGTCTGGTGCGACGGCGGGCAGAACGCCACCGGCGCGATGAAGGCTTTGCTCGCTGCAGGGCGCCCGCTGGTGCCGGTAACCGGCGACGATTACAACGGCCTTCTCAAGCTCTACAAAGCCCAGAAGCCCAGCCAGCCGAAGTTCGACATCGGCCTGATGTCCGAGCCGACATGGCAGGGCATCTTCGCGCTTCGGGCGGCCGTCAGCCTGCTCAAGGGCGAAGAGGTCGCGAAACAGCAGATCCTGTCGCCTGCGCTCATCACCTCTGCGAACTACGAAAAATACATTCGGCCGGACCTGCCGGACGGCGTGTTTGTCGATACGTCGCTGACGGATGACGAACTGCGAGCCATCTTCAAGTAATAAGATGGCTGAAGGATCGGGCAAGGTGCTGCTGTCCGTCAGCGGCATCGAGAAGAGCTTCCCGGGGGTGCGAGCGCTGAAAGGCGTCTCGTTCGACGTGCGCGCCGGAGAAATCCACGCGCTCGTCGGCGAGAACGGCGCCGGAAAATCAACGCTCATGCGCGTGCTTGTCGGCGTTCACCAGCCGGATGCCGGCTCGATCCTGGTCGAGGGGCGAAAGGTCGCGATCGCATCGCCCGCCGAAAGCTTCCGCCTGGGCATCGCTATGGTTTACCAGGACACGCGCCTGGTGCCCACGCTCGACGCCGCCGCCAACATCGCGCTCGGCCGGGAGCCTGGCGGGCCGCTGCTCGTCGATCGCGCCCGCATGATCTCGGATGCTGAGGCCGCCCTTTTGAAAGTGGGCTCCGAGGTAGGTGTCGGCATGCCCGCGGGAGAGCTGTCCCGCGCCGAACGCCAGCAGGTCGAGATTGCGCGCGCCTTGTCGCGCGATGCCCGGCTGCTCA
Organism: Mesorhizobium sp. BAC0120; assembly: GCF_033542235.1. Lineage (NCBI taxonomy): Bacteria > Pseudomonadati > Pseudomonadota > Alphaproteobacteria > Hyphomicrobiales > Phyllobacteriaceae > Mesorhizobium > Mesorhizobium sp. BAC0120. The sequence goes on from NZ_JAWRCU010000009.1 coordinate 228,972, forward strand.
TTCTCGACGAACCGACGTCGGCGCTCACCTCCTCCGAGACGGAGCGCCTGTTCGCGCTGCTTCGCGGGCTGCGCGAGGAAGGCCGGGGCATCGTCTTCATCTCGCACCGTATTCCGGAAGTGCTGGCGCTTGCCGACCGGGTCACCGTGATGAAGGACGGCGACGTGGTCGGCACGCTGCCGGTTGCCGCGGCCGAGCCACAGCAGCTGGTAAGCATGATGGTCGGCCGACCCGTGGAACTTGCCTATCCGGCGCGCGGTAAGGGGCAGGGCGATGTGGTGCTGTCCGTTCGGGGATTGCACGCCGCGTCAGGGTCTCCCCCCGTCGATTTCGAGTTGCGCCGCAGTGAAATCCTGGGGTTGGCAGGCGTGCAGGGTGCGGGGCAACAGGACGTCGCGCGCGCCCTGTTTGGGCTCGGCGCGACGGCCGGCTCCATGGAACTCGCCGGCAAGACCTATTCGCCTTCCGGTCCCGCCGAAGCAATCCGGGAGGGCCTTGTCTATGTTCCTGCCGACAGAGCGGCCGAAAGCCTGTTCCTCGCCCATGGTATCCGGCCCAATATTTCGCTCCCGGAGATCGCACGCTTCATGCGTGCGGGCCTGATCGATGGCGATGCGGAAAGGAAGGTGGTGGGAGAGCAGGTAGCGCGGCTTGCCGTCAAGACGCCATCCATGGAGCAGCCCGTTGGCCTGCTCTCCGGCGGAAACCAGCAGAAGGTCGTGTTCGGGCGCTGGTTTCTTTCTTCGCCCACGGTCTTCGTCTTCGACGAGCCGACGCAAGGCGTCGATGTCGCGACGAAGCTGGAGCTCTACCGGCTCATGCGCGAGATCGCAGAACGCGGTGCCGGCGTCATCGTCGTGTCGGCGGACCTCGTCGAGCTCATCAATCTTTCCGATCGCATCCTGGTTTTCTCTGACGGCCGGATCGTCGACGAAATGCCGAGCGAAGAAGCCACCGAAGCGCGCCTCGTGACGGGTTTCACGAAGGGCGAATCCTCGCGCCTGGCGGACGATTCATCTCATATGAAGGTCGCGCGCCAAGCGAATGGAAGGCCCTTGCTGCGGCGCTACACGCCGCCGCTGCTGATCGGGCTTCTGATTGTGGCTGTCATCCTGGCGACGGCGCTCGCGACACCCTACTTCCTGACCCCGCGCAATTTTTCTTCGATCGCCATCCAGGCCACGCCGCTGGTGATTGCCGCCCTTGGGCAGCTTTCGGTCATGCTGTTCGGCGGCATCGATCTGTCGATCGGGCCAGTGATCAGCCTCGTCACAGCCATAGCATCGCACCTCCTCGCCCGCGATTCCGGATTTCCCGTTCCGGTCGGCATCGGGCTATGCCTGTGCGCAGGCCTGGCGATCGGGTTCTGCAACGGCCTGATCGTCGAAAAGCTGCGCATCCCCGACCTGGTCGCCACCCTCGCTACCTTCTCGATCGTCCAAGGCCTGGCTCTGATCGTGCGGCCGGCTCCGGGTGGCAGCGTCGATCCGGCCGTGGGATCGGCCATCCTGGCGCGGATCGGCTATGTGCCGGTTGCCTTCGTTGTCGCGGTGGCCGCGGTCGTCTGCTACGAGTTGCTGCTCGTCCGCGGTCGCATCGGTGCTCGCCTTTATGCCACGGGGGCGAGCCCGGAAGCGGCACGCGTGATGGGCATCGACACCGGCCGCGTGAAGATCGCGGCCTACACGTTCAGTGGCTTTGCCGCGGCGGTGGCGGGTCTCGTCATTGCCGCCCGCATCGGCTCCGGCGACCCGCAGGCGGGTTCGGCCTTCACGCTTGCTTCCGTGACCGCGGTGGTGGTCGGCGGAACGCCTGTTTTCGGCGGGTCGGGCACCGCCGCCGGCAGCTTCGCCGGCGCCTTTCTGGTCATGCTCTTGCAGAACGTGCTCAACCAGCTCCACGTCTCCGCTTATTGGCAATATGTCTGGACCGGGTTCTTGACACTGCTTGCGGTGGCGATCTTCGCGCTTCGCGGTCCGCAGGCGCGCCAGCGGGCATCGCAATGGCTGACGCGGATGACGGGAGGGACGAAATGACAATAAGCAATGTGGTCGAAGTCGTCGCCTCGCGCGACAAGCTCGGCGAGGTCCCCGTCTGGGATGTCAAAGAGCAGGCGCTTTACTGGGTCGATATCGAAGGCAAGCGCATGAAACGCTTCGACTATGCCAGCGGCCGGGTGGATCAATGGACGTTCCCGGAGCGGATTGGCTCCTTCGCGCTGCGCGAGCGCGGCGGCCTTGTCTGTGCCTTCGAGAGCGGGTTCGCCTTCTTCGATCCGACAACGGGCGCAATCGACTGGATCGCCCGGCCGGAAGCGCACATTCCACGCAATCGCTTCAATGACGGCAAGTGCGATCGTCAGGGGCGGTTCTGGGCGGGGACCATGGACGATCGGCTGACCGACCACACGGGCGGCCTCTATCGGCTCGATCCGGACCTGAGGGTTTCGCAAGTGGAAACCGGCATCGGCATCTCGAACTCGCTCGCCTGGAGTCCCGACGACAGCATCTTCTATTTCGCCGATACGCTGGACCGCGCCATCTACCGATACGACTTTTCGCCAGTTGACGGCACTGTCTCCAACAAGCGTCTTTTCGCCTCCACGAAGAACGATCCGGGAGACCCGGACGGTTCCACGATCGATGCCGAGGGCTATCTCTGGAACGCCCAGTGGGACGGCTGGCGCCTGACGCGCTACGCACCGGATGGCAGCGTCGATCGGATTGTCGAATTGCCGGTGCTGAAGCCCACCAGCTGCATTTTCGGCGGCCCCGACCTGTCGATCCTCTATGTCACCTCCGCGATCTGGGACCTCGAAGGGGAGGCACTCGCCAAACAGCCGCTCGCAGGCTCTCTCCTGGCCGTCGATGTTGGCGTGAGAGGGTTGCCGGAGCCCAGGTTCAGGGGATAGAATTCATCCTGGATGCGGCTCATTGGGCAGGCCAATCAGGCAGGCCAAGGGTTCGAAAGTGTCGGCCGCCCGCATGCGCGCAAAATTGGCTCATTTCTGGGTGGGGCTGACTGCGGCTATCGCGCTCGCAGGATGCGCTACGAGCGGTGAAGAACGCTCTGCGCAATACGCCGCCCTTGTCGATGCCGGCAATCGGATCCCAGCGGTCCCGATCGACAGGGTGCCTGCTCAATACCATCGCCAGATCGTGCCTTATCAGACCAGCGAAAAGCCCGGCACGATCATCGTCGAGACCGGTCCGAAGTTTCTTTACTACACACTGGGAGGCGGCAAGGCGATCCGGTATGGCGTCGGTGTCGGCGCGGCCGGCTATGCATGGCACGGCGTTGCCTATGTCGGACACAAGCGCGAATGGCCGGACTGGTATCCAACGCCGACATTGACGGCCCTCGAGAAGGAGAAATACGGCCTCGACGTGCCTCCTCGCTGGCCGGGCGGCCTCTCCAACCCGCTCGGTGCCCGCGCGCTCTATCTCTATGACGAGCACGGAGACACCTTGTATCGCCTGCACGGTACCCCCCAATGGTCGTCGATCGGCAAGTCTGTCTCAGGGGGGTGCATTCGCCTTTTCAATCAGGACATCATCGATCTCTACAACCGCGCAGGAATGGGCGCCAAGGTGATCGTAAGCTAGAGCAAGGCCGCCACTTCACCGAAGCCGGATGCACGAGGGAGGAAGAGAGTGAGGAGGAACTACTTTCGAGAAGCGATTCCGTGTAGCTTCGGTTCACCATGAGAAACGGCACTGTCACCAAACGGGATATATTCGCCGGTCAGAATCCCGGCTAAGAACAGCGAGGGCGACGGCGAACCGATCCGCGGGTAGTGTCCGGATTCTGAAATCCAGATGAGTGCGATATCAAGGGCAGTGCGAATTCTGATTCAAAAGGCTCCGGTAACCTGTTGATTTCGAGTTCCGCTTTGATTTCGAGGCTCGCTCCTCGCAAGGTATCGAAATCATCTGAATTTCGAAATCTCGACACAAGACGAGACAAAGAACCGTGAGATTCCTCACGCTCCTTTTCCAAAGGTTTCTCGTACTCTGCCTGGGAGTAATCAGTGTTTGGCTGATTGTCTTCGTCGTTTTCGACACTGCGGACCACAGACTTCCATGGGTTCTGGCGGTGAGCCTCACCTACGGTTTGGCTGCCTATGTCATTTTGCCAAACGTCGTTAGAATGGGCCTGAAGGTTCTTCACCGCGGACTGATCCCCAGATACACGATCACCGGAGATGGTCTGCCCGGCGATCCTGTAAATCTCGTCCTGATCGGCACTCTTCAGCAGCTCTGCGACGCGTTCGCGACAGCGGGCTGGTCGACGGCTGATGGTTTGGGGATAGCAAGCTCGTGGCGAATGATACGAGCGTTTGTACTCAACTCTTCGTATCCCACCGCTCCGTTCAGCAGCCTCTATCTCTTTGGACGAAAGCAGGACATCGGGTTCCAACAACCGATCAACAACAGCCCGCGCAAACGCCACCACATCCGTTTCTGGGCGCTGAGCCTTGCCCATTCCCAGGACGACATGACAGCAGCGAGCTTCTGGTTGAATACGGATAAACCGTCGACCGATCAGCGCGTATTATGGGTTGGGGCGGGCACCAAAGATACCGGATTGTCGCTAGCGCGACTGACCTTCCAGGTTACGCATGCTACCGATTCAGACACAAATGCAGAGCGCAACTACATCGTCACCCAGCTGAGCGCAAAGCGGGTGATTGGAGATGTTGCATTCCACCAATCCGGTTCACCTTTGAAGACCGGCAAAGTCAACCATTACGTCACCGACGGTGAGATCGCCTTCGCCAGCTTGATAGAAGATTGAGCAGTGATCGGAAGTCACCGGGGCTAACCCATCTTATGTTTCAGGGCGCTGGGCGAGGGGACAAAGCGCGCAATTGAGCGAGAAACCGAATGTGCGGAGAAAGTCGATGAGAATCGCGCGACCAGCCGCGTTCTGGATTGCGGTCTCTTCGATCGCTTTGGTGACGCTGGTGCTGGTGCACCAGATCCTGATGCCGTTTGTCGCTGGTGCGTTGCTCGCCTATCTCTTCGTTCCGGCTGTCGACAGCTTGGAGCGGTTCGGGATTAGTCGTTCCTTTGCGGCTCTTGCCGTCTTCTTGCCGCTGGTTGGGGGCTTTGTCGCCTTCCTATTGGTGATGCTCCCAGCCCTCATTGGTGAGCTCAGATTTTTTCTCGAGGAATTTCCCAGTTACGTCACACGGCTCCAGTCACTCGTTACCGAAGCAAGCCGCCCCTGGCTGCACAGTGTGATCGGCGACGAGTTTCATATCGAGCAATCCTCCGCCGATCTCGCGAGGACGATGAGCAGCACCTGGCTTGATGGCTTCCTTCGGTCGCTATGGTCGAGCGGACTGGCCTTGATTTCCCTCCTTTCGCTGCTCGTCGTCACGCCGATCATCGCCATCTATCTCGCAATTGACTGGCAACGGATGATTGCGACGGTCGACGACTGGTTTCCCGCGGCGTACCGCAACGATATCCGGGCGCTTGGGCGCGAAATCCACGAAACGGTCGCCGGCTTTGTCCGCGGGCAGATCGTTATTTGTCTCGTTCTGGCCGTGCTATATGTGACAGCCCTGAAGGTGATTGGGCTCAACCATGCGGTTTTGATCGGCATCACCGCAGGCCTCATCAGTTTTATTCCCTACCTCGGCGCCGCCACCGGCTTTTTCGTGTCGGTGTGCGTTGCGATTGTCCAGTTCTGGCCGAATTGGATGCCTGTCGCTGTTGTGGGGGGCACCTTCATCGTCGGAGAAATGCTTGCCGACTATGTGCTGTCGCCGCGCGTCATCGGTCGTCGCGTCAAACTCCACCCGGTCTGGATGATGTTTGCGCTGTTCGCCTTTGGATGGCTGTTCGGCTTAACCGGCGTGTTGCTGGCGATACCTGTCGCGGCATCGTTGGGCGTGATCCTGCGATTCGCGAGGCGGCAGTCTCTGGCAAGCTCGGGTCGCCAGGTTTCAGACGCGCCTGGCCCGGAATGATGAAAAGGCCGGCAATCGACCCGATATGCTCCAAGGCGTACCGCCCAAGCTGGTCGAAGTTCTCAGGCCTTCCCACCAACCCAAAAGCTCCCTGGCACACGGAACGTGGCGTATCTCTCGGACCATGGCAAGAGTGACCGCGCTTGGCTGTCCATATTCGTCGCATGCGATCGAATCTGGAAGAACCTGTTAACCATCGCTTCCTATTTGCCTGGGGGAGCAGTGAATCAAGTGAGCCTTGAGTATGTCATCCAAGCGTCTTCCACGGGCCAATTTTTCGGGGATTGTTTCGGAGGATGAGAGCCCGCAGGCGCACCGTATGGGCAACGTGCAACGTGCCGGTGCATCTCACGTCCAGCCGAAAAATCATGCCGACGTTTCCGCCAATTCCGGCGATTCGGAAGGCGACCGCCCGACCTTTCAGAACTACTTCTTTCTCGCCCCCAATGTGCGCTTTACCCGCACGCCGGACCGGGAGATCGGTAAGCCGCGCGACGATGACGCGGATCTCGACACGCCTGCTAGCCAAGCTGTCGATATTGCAGCTGCCGCCGCGGCTCCTGTGGTGACCGTTGCCAGATCCGCACCTGCCACTGTCGTTGACAAACCCGCATTTGCCGAAACGCCACGCTCTGCGGCGCGGCAGGCGGCTGCGGCCGAACGCTGCGTCGAACCCATCAAGACCGTCCAGAGGCAGTCGGCGCCCGCGTCGGCGCGCGAGGCAGCGCCCGCCGAAACTCATGTCGTGGCGGATCGGCGCTGGGCAAATATTTCAGATCACGCCTTCTTCGAATTCGCGGCCGAAAACCTTGTCGATGTGCCGGCGGCGTCCGCTCCGGCAACAGCCTTGACGCCGCTCGTCCGTGCCGAGCCCGTGGCCAAGGCGCGTATCGCCGCTTCAGCGCTTCAGAACGCCGACATCACTACGCTCTATCGCGTTGTCGAATGTGCGGTGACCGACAAGGCTTTCTACGCGCAGCCGCAGGAGGCCGAGCCGGTGGTGGTCGCTGCGGTTGACCCTCTCGTCGTTGAAGACGAGGTCAAGGTCGAGGAAAGCCGCCAGGAGGCCGTTGCCAACCAGCCCACGCGTTCGGTCGAGATCACCATGCCGGCCCCGCGGGCGCCGTCACTGCCGATGGCCGGTCGCGTGACGCAGGTTTCATCCGGCGAGGCTTACGAGTTCCCGTCCGAGGAGCTACTCCAGGAAGCACCCGAGGGGCAGGGCTACTACATGTCGCAGGAGCGGCTGGAGCAGAATGCCGATCTTCTCGAAAGCGTTCTGGAGGACTTCGGCGTCAAGGGCGAGATCATCCATGTACGCCCCGGCCCCGTCGTCACCCTCTACGAGTTCGAGCCGGCCCCGGGCGTGAAGTCCTCGCGGGTCATCAACCTCGCCGAGGACATCGCCCGCTCCATGTCGGCCATCTCGGCACGCGTTGCCGTTGTGCCGGGCCGCAACGTCATCGGCATCGAACTGCCCAATGAGACACGTGAGACCGTCTATTTCCGCGAGCTGATCGAATCGCAGGACTTCCGCAAGAGCAGCGCCAGGCTGGCCCTTTGCCTCGGCAAGACCATCGGCGGCGAGCCGGTCATCGCCGAACTTGCCAAGATGCCGCATCTGCTGGTCGCAGGCACCACCGGTTCAGGCAAGTCGGTCGCCATCAATACCATGATCCTGTCGCTGCTCTATCGGCTGAAGCCGGAGGAATGCCGCCTCATCATGGTCGACCCCAAGATGTTGGAACTGTCAGTCTATGACGGCATCCCTCACTTGCTCACCCCGGTCGTCACCGACCCGAAGAAGGCGGTGACGGCGCTGAAATGGGCGGTGCGCGAGATGGAGGACCGCTATCGCAAGATGGCGAAGCTCGGCGTGCGCAACATCGACGGCTACAACCAGCGCGCGACCGCCGCCCGCGACAAGGGCGAGATCGTGGTCATGCAGGTGCAGACCGGCTTCGAGAAGGGCACCGGCGAGCCGACCTTCGAGGACAGGGAAATCGACCTCGCGCCGATGCCTTACATCGTCGTGATCGTCGACGAGATGGCCGATCTGATGATGGTCGCCGGCAAGGAGATCGAAGGCGCCATCCAGCGCCTCGCCCAGATGGCGCGCGCTGCAGGCATCCACCTCATCATGGCGACGCAGCGCCCGTCCGTCGACGTCATCACCGGCACCATCAAGGCCAATTTTCCGACTCGCATCTCCTTCCAGGTGACGTCGAAGATCGACAGCCGCACCATTCTCGGCGAGCAGGGCGCGGAGCAGCTTCTGGGCCAGGGCGACATGCTGCACATGGCCGGCGGCGGCCGCGTCGCTCGGGTGCATGGCCCCTTCGTTTCCGACGACGAGGTCGAGCAGGTCGTGGCGCACCTCAAGACGCAGGGTCGTCCCGAATATCTGGAGACGGTCACCGCCGACGAGGACGACGAGGAGGAGGAAGTCGATGAGGGCGCGGTCTTCGACAAGGGCGCCATCGCCTCCGAGGATGACGACGGGCTATTCGAGGAAGCCGTGAAGGTGGTGATGCGCGACAAGAAGTGCTCGACCTCCTATATCCAGCGCCGCCTGGGCGTCGGTTACAACCGTGCCGCCTCATTGGTCGAGCGCATGGAAAAGGAAGGCTTCGTCGGTGCGGCGAACCATGTCGGCAAGCGCGAGATCCTCATGGGGAAGGCAGACCGCGGGGCCGATTGATGACGGTTTATCGCCGCTGCCGCCGACGCTTGCCTTGTTGGCTCACGAAGGTGATTGCATGTTGCCCGCGACGTTGCGACGAGCTCGACTTTGCAGGATTTCCAATCGGCGGCTGCTGCCCTTAGTCAGAGCAGACACTACTCCCAGATGAGCCGTGCGCCATAGAGAGCTCCGCCGCTTGCAATACTATCAGGCCCGTGGCGGCCATAGCGCACCGCCAAGCGCTCCGAAAGCGCGCCCGCGAGGTTGCGGCGAATCTCGGCTAAGAGCTGACGTCGAACAGTTTCGCCAGAGTCGATCCATTCGCCGCCCAGCACCAGGGTTTCGGATCCCAGCAAGCTCACTGTCGCGGCGAGCGCTGGCGCAAGCCGTGCGGCATGCTCGCAAAGGAGTGCCGTCGCGTGCGAGTTACCACCCCTTGCCGCGTTGCAGATATCTGCCAGCGTTAGCTGCGCACGTTTGGACTGGGCCAAGGCCTTTCCCCAATCCGAGCCCATGGCCTCATTGACGATCAGATTGCCGTTTGTGCGATCGGCGATCGTCTGTCGCCGACCATCGTCGGTCCAGGTCGCTATATGTCCGATTTCGCCACAGATCCCGTTAAACGATCTAAGGATCTCGCCGGAGACGATGATCCCCATCCCATGACCTCGCTGGCCATAGAGAACATAAGCCGAATCCGGTCGATCGATCGCTTCGTCGCGCTCGACGACCACATACATCCGAGCGGGGTCGTTACTTGCGCAGCGCTTGCCACTCGCTTCGGACGCAACGCTGTCGACATTGAACGCACATCTGTCGTCTTCGTATCCGAGAAAGATATCGCCGTTGGTCGCGACGATCGCATGAACTGCGAAGACGATGGTGGAAATATTCCTCCACTGCAGTCCAATATTTATAACATCATCCATGAGACTTGCGATGATTGATCGCACCGATTCAGCCGATACAGCATTTCGGCACTCGATCGAGTTTGAGCGGTGAACCAACTGCAACTTGGCGTTGCTCAAGGCCCAGCTCCATGAGTGTTTTCGCAGATCGACACCAATTGCGTATCCGACGTCAGGATTCACCTGAACAATGCTATTCGGTCGCCCCGGCTCGGGCCTCGATTCGCTTTCATCTTCGAGGAGATACCGTTCATCCCGAAGGTCAGACACGATACGCGTCACCGTCGGCAGCGGTAGATCAAGGGCGCGCGCGATTTCCTTGCGTGTGATCCGGCGGTTAGCTTGGACGATCGATAGAATGGTGGATTGACGACTAGTCAGCGGCCTGGAGCTTGTCATAGCGGCCATGAATGACTGCGAAGCTGCGCGCCATCAAGATCGAAGGAGCAAAATGCGGTCTGCGAGTTCTTGCACAAGATCATTGTCAGTGTGTATCCGCCAAAGACTTTTGTGCTGCTGTCTCGATTCGCTCGACCATGTCCTGGATCACCTCTTTAGTATGTAGCGGGTGCATGGGGATCATGATAGTGCGTCCTAGAATTTCCAACGAGCGAGCACACATTTCTTTCGAGTAGGTCTTCCGGCAGGGAGCGTTAGCATCCATAAGATAGGGATTCATCGCAGGATGGGCGGCTCCCTGGCCCTGCAGGATTTGGTCCCACTCGGTATAAGTGTGACGTCCCGTCTTTGCAGCAATAACGGCGGGGTAATGCTCGACGAACTTCTCGGCGGCTGTGGCGCTTGGCAAGGTGAACATGACCTGAGTAGCGCAGTCATGATCGAAGCTGTTGGCCCGGGTAGGGCGCAGACCGAGGTTATGCAGGGAATTCAGCGCTTCCAATATGATCCGCCGCTCTGTCCGCATCGCCTCGATCATACCTTCAAGGCGGTCCAGCTGGACGTTGAGCATGGCTCCCATAAGCTCCGACGCCCGCGCACCATTTGAAGAAAACGGCAGCACGTCACTGTGTCCCCGCCAATAGTAGTTGCAGGGATCGATGGCGCAGCGGACGCGTTCGGCCACACGCTCGTCGCTCGTGGCAACGCCACCGCCTTCACCGCTCGTCATGTTTTTGTAGTAGTTGAAACTGAAAACTCCGGCCTGCCCGATGCTGCCGAACTTGCGGCCATCATAACTCCCGCCGACGCCTTGGCAGGCATCTTCGATGACGAGCAAACCATGACGTTCGGCGACAGCCATGATCGAACCCATGTCGCAAGCTGCGCCCCACATGTGCACCGGGATCACCGCCTTTGTGCACGGGCCGACGGCTGCGTCGACCGCGGCCGGATCGATCGTCAGACTCTCGTCGATATCGACGATTACAGGGATTGCACCGACAGAGAGAACCGATGTCGCCGTCGCCATATATGTGTGGGCCGGAATGAGGACTTCGTCGCCGGGACCCAGCCCCAAAGCGGTGAGGGCGGCTGCCAGGGCATTGCTGCCGCTCGCCGCCAGGGCGAAATGGCTCACCCCCAGGTGACGAGCATAGCGCTGCTCGAAACGCTCACACTCCTTTCCAATTCCATAGCGGAATAGGGATTTGCTATGAATAACCCGCGCAAGAGCGTCGATTTCTTCCTGATCTGCGATGAACACCCCGCAACTCCTTTCTTGAATACTAATATCATTCGGCTTTTCGTCTATGCCCTGCTTGCGTGATCGCCAAAGCTGCTGGGCAAACCCCTTTGAATTCCAAGCGGCTCCTATCCCACACTTCGGTCACGTCTCACGGATCGCCATGAGGCTGCGAAAATGATTTGCGCCTGGCACGGACGAACCCTTTCTATCGGTGACATCCGCAAGGACGGCCATGGGCGCGGTTCCCCAATCACAACCTCTCTCCCGAAGTCGCATCGAAGAGCGAGACGCGGCGAACGTCCGGAGCGAACTCGATTTGATCCCCCACGCGCAAAGTGGCGTCTGCGGACGCTCTGATCGCCAAGGGCTGTCCGCCAAGCTCGGTCCAGATGATCGTTTCCGCACCCATCGGCTCGACCAAGGTCACCTCGCCCCTTAACGGGGCCATGCCGGCATCGCGACAGACCGCGGGCATGAACTCGCCCAGCCGGACATGCTCCGGCCTTATGCCGACCGTGACCTCGATATCACCACGTGCGTCGGAGCGACCGAAGCTGTAGCCGTCGAGTGGAAGCAAGCAATTCCCGAGACGGGCGGCGAGCCGACCCTCCCACGAGGTCAGCCGGCCGGCGAGGAAGGACATTGATGGAGATCCCAGAAAGCTCGCGACGAAGCGGTTGACCGGCCGGTTATAGACCTCTGTTGGCGAGCCCGTCTGTTGAATGACGCCATCCTTCATGATGGCTATCTTGTCGGCGAGCGTCATCGCCTCAACCTGGTCGTGGGTCACGTAGATCATGGTATTTCCGAGCGCCAGATGCAGCCGCTTGATCTCTAGCCGGAGGTCGGCCCGCAACTGCGCATCCAGGTTGGACAGCGGTTCGTCGAAGAGAAAGACATCGACATGGCGGACAAGCGCTCGTCCTATGGCCACACGCTGTCGCTGGCCCCCCGAGAGTTCCGCTGGCAGTCGAGACAGAAGCTTCTCCAGGCGGAGCAACTCAGCCGCCTGCCGCACGCGTCGAGCCACTTCAGGTTTGGGCATGCCAGATATCTTGAGGCCGAACCCCATGTTCTGAGCAACGGTCATCCGCGGGTACAAGGCATAGGACTGAAACACCATGCCAATGCCGCGGTCTTTGGGCTCGGCGTAGGTGACATCGCGGCCGGATATCCAGATCTCGCCGGCGTGCGCATCTATCAATCCGGCAATTGCGTTGAGGAGGGTCGACTTGCCGCATCCCGAAGGGCCTAAAAGGACCAGAAACAGCCCGCGAGCGACATCAATCGACAGGCGGTCCAGTGCGACGTGGCTTCCATAGGAGACGGTGAGATTGCGGACCGAGACGCTTGTCTCGCCAGGCCACTGTGCGAGTTTGTGCTGGATGACATTCATTGCCCGATCACCCCTTCACAGCGCCGGCGGAAATACCGCGGATAAACCATCGCCCCGAAAAGAAGTATATCGCCAACGGCACGGCAGCTGTAAGTATAGTTGCGGCCATGTTGACGTTGTACGCTTTTTCGCCGAGCTGGCTGTTTACAATGTTATTGAGCTGGACCGTCATCGGGAACCATTCCCTGCCGCCGAACACAAGCCCGACCAAAAAGTTGTTCCAGATCAGCGTGACGTTCAGGATGGCGGCGACTGCGGCAATCGGGCCGGACATGGGCAGTAGCACATACCAGAGCAGTTGCAGAAAGCCGGCCCCATCCACGCGCGCGGCCTTGATAATCTCAGCCGGCAACGACTCAAAGTAATTCTTAAATAATAGCGCAGTGATCGGCATACAGAAAAAGATGTGAGTGATCCAGATTGCCCATAATGATCCGTAAATCCCGACCGCCGAGTAGATACGACCAAGGGGAAAGACGAAGAATTGCCACGGAAGGAAGGTGCCGAACATGAGGGCGATGAAGACAACCTTCCTCAGCGCGAGCCGCGATAGAGCAAAGCCGTAGCCAGAAACGAGGCCGAGCGCGAGGGTGCCGGCAACCGCTGGCACGACAGTGACCACCGAATTCCAGAAGCCGACGCGAACGCCCCCGCACTCGATTCCGGTGCACGCGCTCGACCACGCGATCACCCAAGGGGACGGATCGAAGACTTGAGGCAGAGCGAGCATCGAGCCGCCGCGGATCTCATCCATGCTCTTGAATGACGTTACGAGCATTACGTAGAGCGGCAGCAGGAAGGCCGCAGCCCAGAGTGTCAGGAAGGCGTATGTGATGGCTTTCGCGACCGCGCGACGGCGGAGGCGAGTGCTCTTCGTGTGGGCTGCGATGCTCGCACCTGCAAGCTCGGCGGTGTCGTCAGTGGTCACGATGCAGAGCGGTCCAGACCGCGGTTGAGAGCGACGCGATTGCGCAACATCAGGAACACCAGCCCGCAAACAGCAATAATGGCCAGCAGCGTCACGCAGGCCGCGGCCGCGAGGCCGATGTTCCCCCGCTGGAAGAGATAATCCATGATGAACTTGGTGGGGACCTCGGTGGAGATGCCGGGTCCGCCGCCGGTCAGCGCCAGCACCAGCTCGTAAAGGGACACGACGCCAAGCAGCATGAGGAACGAGGCTGTATAAAATGCCGGTCGCAACATCGGCAGCACGACTGAGACGTACATCCGCCAGGCGGGAATTCCTTCGACTTTCGCGATACGCCAGAGGTCGTTGTCTACCGACCGGAGGGCAGACAGAATAATGACGACTGTGAGCCCGGCACCTTGCCAGACGCAGGCGATGACGATGGCCCAGAGGGCAAGATCCGGCCTGTTGAGAATGTTGCTGTCGAAAAAGTCGAGACCGATCCCTTCCAATATCGCGGCCAATCCGTGTTGCGGATTGAGGAGCCATTGCCACGCGATGCCCGTTACAACCAGCGACATGGCATAGGGATAGAGAAAGATCGTCCTGAAGACACTTTCGCCTGAGACGTGCTGGTCAAGGGCGATGGCGAGCAGCGTGCCGAGCGCCAGGGTCAGTGCGATGACGCCGACGGCGATCAGAAACATGTTTTCGAGAGAAATCAGCCAGCGGGTTGTCTGGAACAGGCGCTCATATTGATAGGTCCCGACGAGCTCGTATTTCGGCAGCGACTTCGACGCTGTGAAGGAGATATAGATCATCCAGCCTATCGACCCGAGATAGCCAACAAACGCGGCCGCATATGCAGGCAGCATCGCAATGTATGGCGTCGTTCGGGTTATTGCCCGGTCAAGCATATTGGCCATCCTCGTCGCCGCACCGCGCGCAGGCCTCGTTGGCCGAGGCTCCGCGCGGTGAACCCTCGCTTGCTCGCTATTGGCGAGCGAGTTCGGCCGTCTCCGACCAGCGATCAACGAATGTCTGCACATCCATCGAACTTGTGGCCCAATATTCGGCGATCAGATCCGACAGCGACGACACGTTGTCGCTTGTCGCCAAAACATTCGGATCCGGGCTGTTCCGTGTGGGATCCCGCATCGACTCCACCCCATCTCCGGCAATCGCATCGAAATTGCTCAAGTCGACGTCTGTACGGGCTGGTATAGAGCCCCACTCAAGGCTGGCCTTCGTCTGCGCTTCTTTCTCGAACACTGCACCCGCGAAGACATCCTGCGCTTTCTTCAACGTCTCGTTGTTCGAGACCGGAAGCACGAATACGTCGCCGCCAAAGATGAAAATTGGCTGATCCGGCCCGAAGACGCCGCCAAAATCAACTCCGGGGCGCTGTCCGGCTGCGACGAGCTCACCCTTCGCCCAATCGCCCATGAATTGGAATCCAGCCTTCTTCTGGGCCAGCAGCAGGGTAGTCTGGTTCCACTCACGGTTGGCGGACGCGGGGTCGACATAGCCCCTGAGCCTGCCGAATATTTCGACCGATTTGCGAAATTCGTCGGACTTGATCGCGTCCGGATCATTGTCATGCCATATCTTCGCGAAGAGCTCCTTGCCTGCCACCCCGACCAAGACGGCGTTGAAAAGTACTCGCTCCTGCCAGGGCTGTGCACCGAGTGCCAGCGGAATGAAGCCCTTCGTCTTGAGCTTATCGAGAGCTGAGAACATCTCATCCCATGTCTTTGGAGGCTCCGTGATACCGGCCTCCGCAAGCACGGCTTTCGAATAGAAGAGGCGGTTCTGGGCATAATTGTTGATTGGAATCGCTACAACGTGCCCGTCGCGCACAATGGCGTTGTAGAGTGCCGACGGGAGCACGTCCTTCCAATGTCCCTCCGCTGCAACATCATCCACATTGCGGATGAGCCCGTTGGCGTAGATATCGTCGAGCTCTTTACCAGTGTTGAGCTGAAGGGCGCCGGGTGGATCGCCTGCCTGCGTCCGGTTGATCGCCGCAGCCTTTGCCGCGTCGCCACCCGCGATGGCCGTGTCGACCCACGTGACGCCACGCTTTGCCACGGCATCGGCCAATGCCTTGATGCCCGCGGCTTCGCTCTTGGAGGTGAACCAGTGTATCACCTCAATCTTTGACCCGTCTTCGGCTGCGTAGGACGGACAACTCGCCCCCGCTGATCCGATTGCCAGCGCAACGCCCATCAAAGACGCAACTCTAAATCTCCTGACCACTCTGTTTCCCCTTCGTTTCTATGGATGGAGCTGAGCTGCTTGAGCCCTGGTTGCGCGTCCGATTACCCAGACGCCGCAGTCGACAAGATTCGGACCCGTTTGACCTCCGGAAGCATAGCGAGATAGCCGCTAACACTGCGGCACTTCGATGCCAGCTCAGTAATTAAGATCATATTGATTTTTATTTACCCGTCAACGCCGGTAGGCTGATCCGCTCGCTTGTCCTGCGTGCTTGACCGGCTTTGCGCCGAAACATGCAAAGAGGAGGTCCGGGCGGTCCGAAGCAGCGACTGAAGCACGGCAGAATTCTATTCAGCTGGCTCGAGCCATCACCGGCCGGACAATCGCTACTCGGTCAGTTTCAGCAGATCCCTGTACCGCGGGTGGGTTCGAATGGGGTCGAGATCGGAGTCATTCCTGACCCGATCCGTCGCCCGGGTGAAGATGGCCACCGCGGCGCGTCGTCTAGCAGCTGGCCCGTGTTGCAACCCGCAGGCCTTGGCGCCGGTTGTCTATCTATCCCCCAACGAGACGCGGCAGCAGGAAAATCTCGGCGCCTTCTGGCAATTCCTTCGACCAGGTGTCGCGATAGATCTCGCCGTCGATCGCGACAGCGATCCCACGTTTGATGTGGGGCTCCAGGGCCGGATACTGCTCCGCGAGCTTTTTGAAGAGCTCGCGGATGTCCTTCGCATCGATGTCGACCTTGTTCCTGCCTCCGGCGGCCGCGCCAAGCGCCCCCCAGAGCGTCACTTCGACCATGACCCTGCTTATTCCGCCTCGAGCGCCGCCAGGATGCGTGGCGGTGACATCGGGATATGCGTCATCCGCACGCCCACGGCGTTCGATACCGCATTGGCGATCGCCGCGAGCGGCGGCACGATCGATGTCTCGCCCACGCCGCGCACCCCGTAAGGATGGTTGGGATTGGGGATTTCGAGAATCTGCGTGTCGATCATCGGCAGGTCCGAGCAGACCGGGATGCGGTAGTCCAGAAAGCCGGGGTTCTGAAGCCGCCCGTCTTTGCCGTAGATATACTCCTCGTTGAGAGCCCAGCCGATGCCTTGCGCGGCGCCGCCCTGGTACTGGCCCTCCACATAGGTCGGGTGCACCGCCTTTCCAGCGTCCTGGACGACGGTGTAGCGCAAGACCCTTGTGGCGCCGGTATCCGGATCGACTTCGATATCGCAGATATGCGTGGCAAAGGACACGCCGGCTCCGTCGGCGACGAGCTCGCTGTGGCCGGCGATCGGCCCGCCGGTTTTACCCGCGGCAGCTGCGATCTCCTTGAGCGAGAGGGGCGGAAGATTGCCGTATTTCTCGCCCTTGGCAATGGCATGGCCCTGTTCCCAGGCCACGTCGTCGACGGGAATATCCCACATCTGTGCAGCGCGTTGGCGCATGACCTGGATGGCGTTACGCGCGGCAGAGATCGTCGCCATCGAGGAAGAGAAGGTGCCGCGACTTCCGTCTGTCATGTCGTTGTAGCCGAGGCTGGCGGTATCTGCGACGACCGCCTTGACCTGCTCATAGGGGATGCCGAGTTCCTCCGCCGCCACCAGCGACAGCGAGGCACGCGAGCCGCCTACGTCTATGGTGCCGACGGCAAGCGAGACCGTTCCGTCGATGCCGATGTTGAGGTCTGCGCAGGTCTGACCCCCGAAGTTGAACCAGAAGCCGCAAGCCATGCCCCGGCCCTGGTTCTTACCGACGGGGGCCTTCATGTGCGGATGGTTCTTGGCCGCCTCGAGCGTTGGGCCGATGCCGATCGGGCCGTACACCGGGCCGTATGAAGATCTCGTGCCTTCCCTCGCGGCGTTCCTGATCCGGAACTCGACAGGGTCTACTCCGACCTTCTTCGCCAGCTCGTCGATCGCGCTTTCCACGGCAAAGGCCGCCATCGGTGCTGACGGCGCGCGATAGGCCGCAGTCTTCGGCCGATTGACGAGCACTTCGTAGCCGACGGTCTTGACGTTATCTAGTTTGTAGCAGGCAAACGCGGTCATGGCGCCCATCTCCGCCCACGTGCCAAAGTAGGGGCCGCAGGAATAGCGCAAGGTCGCCGAGGCAGCGGTGATTGTCCCGTCTTTTCGGGCGCCGATCTTGACGTCGATCGAGGTCGCGCTGGTCGGTCCCGAGGCGCGGAACACCTCTTCGCGCGACATGACGAGCTTGACCGGCCTGCCAGCCTTGCGCGACAGCGCCAGTGCGACCGGCTCGGCCCAGACATGGGTCTTGCCGCCAAAACCGCCGCCTATCTCCGACGAGGTGACGCGCAGTTTGGAGACATCCATTCCAAGCAGCTGCGCACAGTGCTGGCGGTACACGAAATGGCCCTGGGTGCAGACCCAAAGCTCTCCGGTACCGTCTGAATTGACACTCGCCACACACGCATGCGGCTCGATATATCCTTGGTGCGTCTGCTCGGTTTTGAATGAGCGCTCGATGATCGCATCGGCTTGCCTGAAGCCCTCCTCGATGTCGCCATGGCCGAACTGGCTTCGCTTGGCGACATTTGATGGCTTGGCGGGCTTGGGATCGACGCCCTCAGTGAACACGTTATCGTGCAGAAGGGGCGCCGTCGGCTTCATCGCCTCGTCGACATCGGTGACATGAGGCAACACCTCATAGTCCACCTCGATGAGCTTCAGAGCCTTCCTCGCCGTGCGGGCGTCGACTGCAGCGACCGCGGCCACTGCATGGCCGTCATAAAGCGCCTTGGTGCGCGCCATGCAGTTGTCGAGGATGTCGTACATGGCGGAATCGCCGTCGGTGAGGTCGGGCAAGTCGGCCGCGGTGATCACCGCCTTCACGCCGTTCAGCTTCTCGGCCCTCGATGTGTCGATTTTCCTGATCTTAGCGTGCGCGTGGGGGCTTCGGAGAATTCGCCCGATCAACTGGCCGGCCATGTTGAAGTCCGCCCCGTAGCGCGCACGGCCCGTTACCTTGTCGACCCCGTCCGGCCGGATGGGTCGTGTGCCGACGGATGTAAGATTTCGTGCCGAGTAGCGCGGATCGAAACCCATATCATGCTCCCTTCATCACTCGTGCGGCGTCTTGGACGGCACGCACGATCTTGTCGTACCCGGTGCAGCGGCAGAGGTTTCCAGCAAGCCCGAAGCGGATTTCTTCCTCGGTCGGATCAGGATTCTTGGCCAGAAGATCCTTCGCAGCCATCAGGAATCCCGGCGTGCAGATGCCGCATTGCAGCGCTGCGTGTTCTAGGAATTTCTGCTGGAGCGGATGAAGCTTGTCGCCGCTCGCCATGCCCTCGATCGTCTCGATGCGCCGGCCTTCAGCCTCCGCGCCGAGCACCAGGCATGAGCACACCAGCCGGTTATCGAGGATGACGCTGCAGGCGCCGCAGTCGCCCGTACCGCAGCCTTCCTTGGCTCCGGTGAGCCCCAGGCGATCGCGCAAGACCTCGAGCAGCGTCTCCTCCGGCTGGCAGAGGAACTCGACGTCATCGCCGTTGATTGTCGTTGAGACGGCCACTCCAGACATCAATTACCTCCTGCCCGCGCATAGGCGTTCGTGGCGGCCCGCTTGGCCATCACGCCCGCAACCTTTTTCCTGAACTCTACCGTGCCACGCTTGTCGTCGATGGGACGGCAGGCGGCTGAACAGGCATCGGCGAGCCTCTCCAGCGTGACTGCATCCGCCTTGGTGCCAATGAGGACCGCGGCAGCCTCCTCCACAAGAAGCACCGTTGGCGCAACGGCGCCCAGAGCCACGCGGGCCGATTTGACGACGCCTTGCTCGTCGAGCGTCAGACTCACGCCGGCGCTGACCACCGCGATGTCCATCTCTGTGCGTGGAATGAACCGGAGATAGGCATCGGACGAACGCGGCGGGCGCCTGTCGAGCATGATCGCCTCGATGATTTCGCCTTTGGCCAAGGACGTCTTGCCCGGCCCGGTCGGCAAGCTCTCCACGGCAACCATGCGCCTTGTGCCCGGCCCGACAATCAATGCCCGGGCGCCCGCAGCCACCAGCGCCGGCACACTGTCGGCCGCCGGCGAGGCATTGCAGAGATTGCCCACGATCGTGCAGCGTCCCTGCACCTGCTTCGAGCCAATCAAGTTGGCCGCTTCGACGACACCGGGCCATTCCCTCTTCAAGGACGCGCACTCTCCGATTTGGGCGCACGGTACCGCCGCCCCGATGCTGAAGCCCTCGGCCGTCTCTCTGATCTCGCCCAGTCCATTGATCGCCTTGATGTCGACGATCAGGTCGGGTTCGACAAAGCCGCCTTTCATTCTGACCAGAAGATCGCTTCCTCCGGCGAGAATGGCGGCCGTGCCGTCTGCCGCGGCCAGCAAGCCAACGGCATCTTCTATTGATTGCGGACGCTCGTAGCGCATCGTCATCCCTTTAGTCATCGCTCCCATCAATCTGTTGTAGGCTCTTATAAGGTGTTCCCGCAGAATGGCTATCCGGTTCGCTGTATGTGCAGCACTAAGCTGTCGAACAGCTGGATCCTTCGGTCAAGGCGCCAAGGCTCGAATCCTTCACCTGTGAAGGTTCCGGGGTTCTGGACCGTAGGTGATCACGATTGCGTTCATCAGGAATAACTGCTGGTCTCGATTTGTGACGGAGCGGCCCACTTGTTGCCCGAGTTAGAAGCTGAAATGCATCCGAAACAAGGAGCTTCGGCCAGTGACCACCTTCAAGTTCGACCGACCTGTTTCAGTTGTCATGGGCATTGGCCTTCCTCGCGATATCGAGTCCGTATCGGGCGCATACGATGTGCTCCTCGAGTGGAATGGCATCCCCGATATGGACTATCAAGCCGCATTGGACGTCTGCCGCAAAGCTCTAAAGGGAGACAGAACCGCTCAACAAGCCCGCGAAGCCTTCCGAAGATTCGCCTGCAATAGGGGCATCCTGTCGGAACGTGCCTGAGGATACAGCGGCTCCCAGCCTCAGCTGAGGATAATTAGCCAGGTGGGCGAACGTCCGGGAAGGACCGTCCAACTGATCCATTCTTTTTTGAGAAACTGGCACGATCGCCCTGTTGCCCGTCAGCAAATTACACGTCGTTCCCGGCGGCCATATCGGCGGCGGCGGTGGCGGCCGCCCTCAACCCTGAGCCGACGGCGTCGCGCAAGCCGGCCGAAATCATCGCGGACAGCCCTGCAGCCGTCGTACCCCGATAGTCGATGAAGTCGAGCTGCCGTTCGGTCTCGACCTCGTCCTCTTCGCCGCAGCTTGAAAACAGAGCGGTGACGAAGGCGCGGTCCGCCGTGGTGACGTGTTCGCATGCCAGCCATGGCGTGTAGGACCGCCCGATCTCGGCAGCCGCGTTCGGCATCGCGCGCACGACACGATCCGAGTTCAGCCTTCTGCGAAGCGTGGCCATTGACACTCCGGCCATGACCGAGATTGCGAGCTTGCCTTTGAGGTCGAGAGACACCTTTCCAAACTGCTGCGGGCGTACCGAAACGATCACAATCTCCGATCGGCGCGCGAGATCGGCATTGTCCGAGGTCCACGTGACCTCGGGCCATTGGACATACCGATCGCCTCTCGGCGAACGGCCCGACACGATGAGCGAAGAAGCGGATAGCACGCCGGCCGACAATCCCCGCTCGGCGATTGCACCGCCAAGCCAGCCTCCGCCGCCGATGATGCCGACTGTTCCGTTCATCTGGCCTCCTGTCGAGGTGATCACTGTCGCACAATTGAATGAGGCGAGTCCGACGAATATGCTCCGTAGCAACGGCGTCAGAGGGTGAGCGTGAGCGTGAACCGACAACCTCATAATATTTTTCTGCGGTTCATAATGTCGATTGTCTTGGCGGGGGGCATTGTCTTGGCCCTGGACGCTATCGCCTTGGCCGGCGCGCCGCCGAAATACGACCATGTCGTGGTGGTCGTTATGGAGAACCATTCCTTCGAACAGATCGCGCAGCCGGGCGCCGCACCCTATTTGCAGGAGCTGGCAAGAAGCGGCGCCCTATTCGATAATTCGCATGGGATCGCTCATCCCAGCCAGCCCAACTACCTGGCGCTGTTCAGTGGCTCGACCCACGGGGTGCGCGACGACGGCTTCCACGAAATCGCCGCGCCCAACCTTGCCGACCGCCTTCACGCTGCCGGCAAAGCCTTCTTGGGCTATGCCGAGGCAGGCTCGCCGCGCAAGCACAATCCGTGGGAAGCCTTCGCCGACGCCAGGGAGGCGGGAAAGCCACTGACCGAATTTCCGCGCGACTATGCGCGACTGCCGGCGGTCAGCTTCGTCATCCCCAACCTGGCTAATGACATGCATGACGGTACCATCGCGCGAGCCGATGCCTGGCTGAAGGCCCATCTGGGCGGCTATGCCAACTGGTCGCGCAGCCACAATAGCCTGTTGATTGTCACCTTTGACGAGGACGATGACCTTATTGGGAACCACATATTCACAGCGCTCTACGGCGCCGGCATCAAACCCGGCCGTTACGCCGAGAGGATCGACCACTACACATTGCTGCGAACCATCGAGGATATCGAGGGCACAGCCCCGCTGGGGACCACAGTCGTTAGAAAGGCGATCGGCAGTGCTTGGAGCGCGGTAGAACCATTGCGAAACTGAGAGTGGAATACGCAGCGAATAGGGCCAGGTTGGGTTTGCTGGCTGGCCGCGGCTGGCGGCAGCGGTGGTGGCCCCCCGCAATCCTGATTTGACGGCATCGGGCTCTAGGCAGCGGGAGCTTTCACTTGCCAGTGGGCCACCCAATCGCCCGCAACACGTAGTTCCACCTTGGCGTCGCCTTCGATCACCTTGCTGATCCGTTCGCTCTGGAACAGATTGTCTTCGGAAGAGGGGCGCGTGTGGAACCCCCTTCTGTCCTGCCGGACATCTCCCCCTCAAGGGGGGAGATTAGCCGGCCGCTTGGACGGCACTCGTTCTAAGACGATGGTAATTGGCGAGATCATCAATGGCAGCCAATCTCCCCCATTGAGGGGGAGATGTCCGGCAGGACAGAGGGGGGTCTGAAGGGCACGACCTAGCTGTTTAGCAGAGCACAGCCGAGGGCGGCATGCTTATATCCCCTGACGGGAGTTCCAGCCGCCGGGAAATCTCCGTCGCCGTCAGGAAAGCCTCGTCGTGACTGACGACGAGCAGGGCGCCGTCATAAGCGCGTAGTCCGGCCTCGATTGCTTCGATCGATTCGATATCGAGATGGTTCGTCGGCTCGTCGAGGATCAGAAGGGAAGGCGGCGCCTTCCCGCCCAGAACGCAGGCCAGACCGGCACGCAGCATTTGTCCCCCGCTCAGCGACGATACGACCTGAAGCGCGGCGTCGGCCCTGAACATGAAGCGGGCAAGCGCTGCCCGGCAGGCGTTCTCATTGGCTTCCGGATTGAGGCGGCGGAAATTGTCCCGGATCGAAACCGACGGATCCAGCAGGCTCACCTGTTGATCGAGCATGGCGAAGCCGGTCATGACACGCACGGTGCCGGCCAAGGGCTGCAGGTCGCCCGAGATGAGCGCAAGCAAGGTCGTCTTGCCTGAGCCGTTGGGCCCCGTGACGGCGATGCGCTCCGGACCCGTTATCGTGAAGGACAGGTCGCGGATGATAGGTCGATCCGGCTCGTAGCCGGCAGTCACCTCATCGACCTTCAGTACGGTCCGGCTCGCTGGCAGCCCGGTTGATGGCAGGCTGACTGTGAGAGGTTGCAGGATCTCGATCCGCTCGCGCGCCGCACCGAGTGCCTCGATCGCCTGTGCGCGCCTGCTTTCGACAAGCCGGGCACTTTCGCCGCTCGTGTTTTCGCTTCGCTCCTTCAGCCCGCCGAGAGCGATACGTGGTATGTCGCCTCTCAAGCCCTTCCTGCGGCCGGCGCCGTCCTTGCGCGCCTTGCGTTCGGCGGCCATCTGCGCCTTTCGGGCAATTTCGTCGACACGCTTCTCGGCTTCGGCAAGATCGTGCTGCGCGGCCGCGAGCTCCAATCTCTTCCGTTCGCGATAGGCGCTCCAGTTGCCGCCATAGCGCGTGGCACAGAGCGAGGTGAGCTCCACGATGGCATCCATTCTTTCGAGCAATTCCCGGTCATGGCTGACGACGATCGCCCCGGCCCGCCAGCCGGCAATGAGATCGACCACGGCTGCCCGGCCGTCCCGGTCGAGGTTGTTGGTGGGCTCGTCGAGCAGCAGAAAATCGGGCTCCGCGAACACCAGCGCGGCAAGGCCGGCCCGCGTGCGCTGACCGCCGGAAAGCGAGGTCAAAAGCGTGTGCGGCTCGGCGTCGAGGCCTGTCCGCGAGAGTGCGGACGCCAGGCGCGCTTCCAGCGTCCAATCGGCTTCGGCAAGTTCTTCGGCAGTGGCGTCGCCCTCCTCGGCGCGTCGCAACAGCGCGAGCGCCTCAGTGGCTCCGAACAGGTCCGCGATCGTATCGTTCGGCGCCACCTGGACGGTCTGGCGCAACAGGCCGAGCGTTCCGGTGACGGCGACCGTTCCGGACTGGGGCGAAAGCTCCCCGGAAATCAGCCTGAGCAGTGTGGTCTTCCCGATACCGTTACGGCCGATGAGACCGGTCCGTTCCGGGCCGAAACTGAGATCCAGGTCGGAGAGAAGTGGGCGGCCGTCAGATAATGACAGCGTGAGATTGGAGAGGACGATCGAAGCAGGTGTGAACACGGATTTCTCCCAAGGCAAGGCAGACTGGCTTTGCGGTGGGGATGAAATCCATTGCTCAACATGTCCTGTTAGGATTGATCGACGGTCGTTATCTAAGCCGGCGAGGTTGTCAGATCAAGGCCGGCAATATCAGGCGACGCTCGTCACATCAGATGCAGATGCCGGCGTCGGCGGGATCTCGGCTGGAGCTCAGTCCTCGACTATGACGGCAGGCTGGCCGCGCTCGACATGTCCGATCATGCAGGCCGAAGGATAGCCGGCGCCCACAATTTTCTCGGTTAATGCTGCGGCGTTGGCGGGAGCGCAAGCAACCAACAGCCCGCCGGAAGTCTGTGGGTCCGTGAGGAGGTGGCGCCGCCACTCCGGCATGTCTTCCGGCAGGCGCACCGCATCGCCGTAGCTCGCCCAGTTGCGGCGTGATGCGCCGGTCACGAATCCTTGTTGTGTCAGCGCGGCTGCTTGCGAGAACAAAGGAACGTGGCGACCGCGTATGACGAGGGTGCAAGCGGAGCCGCGCGCCATCTCGAGGGCGTGCCCGAGCAGGCCGAAGCCGGTCACGTCGGTAATCGAATGAACGTTGGCATCCTTGGAGAGCTCCGCTCCGATCCGGTTGAGAAGCGTCGTCGAGGCGAGCATTTCCTCGTAGCCGCCGGGCGGCAGCGCCTCCCTCTTGATCGCCGCTGAATAGATGCCGACGCCAAGCCCCTTGGTCAGGATCAGGACGTCTCCCGGCTCTGCCGTGGAATTGCGCCGGACATCGTCAGGCCGGCAGATACCGATGACTGCGAGCCCATAGATCGGCTCCGGAGAGTCGATCGAATGACCGCCGGCGACTGGAATTCCGGCAGCAGCGCAGACATCGCGGCCGCCCTTGAGGATCTCCCGCACGACGTGCGGCGGTAGCTTGTCGAGTGGCATGCCAAGGATTGCCAGCGCCATCACTGGCCGCCCGCCCATGGCATAGACGTCGGAGATTGCGTTCGTCGCGGCAATCCGACCGAAGTGAAAGGGATCGTCCACCATAGGCATGAAGAAATCGGTGGTCGCGATCACACAGGTCTTTTCATCGATCTGCCAGACCGCGGCGTCGTCGCCCGTCTCGGTTCCGACGAGAAGCTGCTGAAAAGGATTGGCTCCGGCCTGGTCCGAAAGAAGCACCCGCAGAATGGCCGGCGACAGTTTGCACCCGCAGCCGCCACCATGGGCGAGGCTGGTCAGGCGCGGGGCAGGCGCTTGCGTGAAATCGCCCCGGCACGCGGGAGCCGTTTGCAACACCACACACTACAGTAGGATCGCGCTTCGACCGGCGTCAATTGCGACGTTCGTCAAATGTGACCTTTGACCGCCAAGAACAATCGCAAGATCGAGGCTGGCGCAACGGCAATCGAGGCTGCTGGAAAAAGCGGATGAACAAGCAATCCGTCGCCGTTGATGCGCCTTGCACTTTCGTCTGTTTGACTCTGAGCAAATTCGGCCCGAATATGGCGCCTGCATCCCTTGGTTCGGGGCGCCCTTGCGGGCATCGAATTCAGGAGGAGACTCCAGATGAATGTTGAACTCTCACGGCGCGCGTTCCTGCAGACAGCAGGCGCCGGTCTGGCTGCGACTACGGTCGGAGCTTTCGGCTTCGGCGACATCGAGGCCGCATATGCGGCGGCGATACGGCCCTTCAAGCTCGCCAATACTGCCGAGACGCGCAACACCTGCCCCTATTGCTCGGTGGCCTGCGGCATAATCATGTATTCGAAGGGCGATCTCAAAAAGGGCGAGCAGGCCGAGATCATCCATATCGAGGGTGATACCGACCATCCCACCAATCGCGGTACGCTTTGCCCGAAGGGCTCCGCTCTGCTCGGCTTCGTCAAATCGCCGACCAGACTGCAGCATCCGATGGTCCGCAAGCCCGGATCCGACAAGTTCGAGCCGATTACCTGGGAAGCCGCGCTAGACCGCATTGCGCGCCTGATGAAGGACGATCGCGACAAGAATTTCGTCGCGACCAGCAAAGACGGCGTGACGGTCAACCGCTGGATCACCACCGGCTTCCTCGCCGCCTCGGCTTCGACCAACGAAACCGCGTTCGAGACCTTCAAGGTGGTGCGCAGCGCGGGCATGCTGGTGTTCGATAACCAGGCACGTGTCTGACACGGCCCGACGGTGGCGAGTCTCGCCCCAACATTCGGCCGTGGAGCAATGACCAATTCCTGGACCGACATCAGGAACACGGATCTTGTGGTTATCATGGGCGGCAACGCCGCCGAAGCCCATCCTTGCGGCTTCAAATGGGTCACGGAGGCAAAGGCCAACCGGGGCGCCAAGCTGATCGTCATCGACCCGCGCTTCACGCGCTCGGCATCGGTGTCCGATGTCTACGCGCCGATCCGCCAGGGAACGGACATCGCTTTCCTGCTTGGGCTCATCAACTACTGTGTTCAGAACAACAAGGTGCAGTGGGACTATGTGAAGGCGTTCACCAACGCGACCTTTGTGGTGAAGGAGGGCTTTACCTTTCAGGACGGCCTCTTCTCAGGCTATGACGAAGCCAAGCGCGACTACGACAAGTCGACCTGGGACTATGACATGGGCCCCGATGGCTTCGCCGTCGTCGACGACAGCTTGCAGAACCCGCGCTGCGTCTGGAACCTGCTCAAGAACCACGTCGCGGTTTTCACGCCCGAAATGGTCGAACGAATCTGCGGCACGCCGAAGGACAAGTTCCTGAAAGTGGCGGCGATGATTGCCGAGACCTCTTCGCCCAGCAAGGCGATGACGTCGATGTACGCGCTCGGCTGGACGCAGCACTCGAAGGGCTCTCAGAACATCCGCACTATGGCGATGCTGCAGCTCTTGCTGGGCAATATCGGCATTCGGGGCGGCGGCATGAATGCGCTGCGCGGCCACTCCAACATCCAGGGGCTGACCGACATCGGGCTGATGTCGAACCTGCTGCCAGGCTATCTGACGGTGCCGACTGAGAAGGAGCCGGACCTTGCCGCCTACATGTCGACGCGCGCCTTCAAGCCGCTTCGGCCGAACCAGACGAGCTATTGGCAGAACTACAAGAAGTTCTTCGTCAGCTTCCAGAAGACGATGTGGGGCGACGCGGCGACGCCGCAGAATGACTTCGCCTACGAGTATCTGCCGAAGCTCGACGTGCCGGGCTACGACATGCTGCGTGCGTTCGAGCTGATGCACCAGGGCAAGATGAACGGCTATTTCTGCCAGGGCTTCAATCCGCTGCAGGCGGCTCCGAACAAGAAGAAGCTGACCGAGGCGCTGTCCAAACTGAAATTCCTCGTCATCATGGATCCGCTGGATACCGAAACGGGGCGTTTCTGGGAGAACCACGGGCCCTACAACGACGTCGATCCCTCGCAGATCCAGACGGAGGTCTACCAGCTTCCTGTAACCTGTTTCGCCGAGGACGACGGCACGCTCGTCAATTCCGGACGCTGGCTGCAGTGGCATTGGGCCGGCGGAACGCCGCCCGGCGAGGCCAAGCGCGACACCTGGATCATGGCGCAGCTCTATCTGCGCCTGAAGGACCTCTACAGCAAGGAAGGAGGCGCCTTCCCCGATCCGATCGTCAAGCTCGCCTGGCCTTACAAGAATCCCGGCGATCCGACGGCCGAGGAGCTTGCCCAGGAGATCAACGGCAGGGCGCTAGCAAGGGTGACCGACACTGCCGATCCGTCCAAGGTACTGGCCGAGCCGGGCAAGCTGCTGCCGGCCTTCTCGGCGCTACGCGACGACGGCTCAACCTCCGCCGGTTGCTGGATCTATACCGGTTCCTTCACCGAGCAGGGTAACAATATGGCCCGCCGGGACAACACTGACCCGGACGATGCCGGCTTCTATTCGAAATGGGCGTTCTCGTGGCCGGCCAATCGCCGCATCCTTTACAACAGGGCATCGGCCGACCTCAACGGAAAGCCCTGGGACCCGAGCCGCAAGGTGATCGAATGGGACGGCGCGAAATGGTCGGGCTATGACGTTCCCGACATCGCGCCAACGGCCAAGCCCGGCGAGGTCGGCCCGTTCATCATGAATGCGGAGGGGGTCTCGCGTCTCTTCACGCGAAGCATGCTGCGCGACGGTCCGTTCCCGGCGCATTATGAGCCGTTCGAGTCGCCTGTCGTGAATCCGGTCGCCCCCAAGATCAGGGGCAATCCGGCGGCCCGAGTATTCCAGGACGATCTCGCCCAGTTTGCCGAGCCGGGCTCGCAGGAGTTCCCCTATGCGGCGACCTCCTACCGCCTGACTGAGCATTTCCACTACTGGACCAAGCACGTCATCGTAAATGCGGTGATACAGCCGGAGTTCTTCGTTGAGATCTCGGAGCAGCTCGCGGCCGAAAAAGGCATCACCAAAGGCGGCTGGGTGCGGGTCTGGTCGAAACGGGGCTCCGTCGTTGCGAAGGCGATGGTCACCAAGCGGATCAAGCCGATCACCTGCGACGGCAAGACGGTCCATGTCGTCGGCATACCGCTGCACTGGGGTTTCACCGGCGCGGCGAAGAAGGGCTTCGGCCCGAATGTGCTGACGCCGGTCGTCGGAGACGCCAACTCTGAGACGCCCGAGTTCAAGGCATTTCTTGTGAATATAGAGCCCACGACAGGGCCAGTGGCATAGGAGGAGCGAAGAGATGTTTCCTCCCGTTCCGAACCCTTCGACGACGGATACATCGCCGCGTTTTTCGGAGAAGGATCTTGTGCGGCGCTCGGCATCCAACGTGCCCGCGCCGGAGCGCCAGCTGCCGGAAGTCGCCAAGCTCATCGATGTCTCGAAATGCATCGGCTGCAAAGCGTGCCAGACGGCGTGCATTGAGTGGAACGATACGCATCCCGAGATCGGCACATTCAACGGCGTCTTCGAGAACCCGCCCGACCTGTCGCCGGACATGTTCACGCTGATGCGCTACCATGAGTGGGAGAATCCGGAGACCAACCAGCTCGAATGGCTGATCCGCAAGGACGGCTGCATGCATTGCGCCGATCCGGGCTGCCTGAAGGCCTGCCCGGCGCCGGGCGCGATCGTGCAGTATTCGAACGGCATCGTCGACTTCGTCCATGAGAACTGCATCGGCTGCGGCTACTGCATCAAGGGTTGCCCTTTCAACATCCCGCGCATCTCCCGTGTCGATCATACGGCATACAAGTGCACGCTCTGCTCAGACCGTGTGGCGGTCGGCCAGGGGCCGGCCTGCGCCAAGGCCTGCCCGACCCAGGCGATCGTCTGGGGCACCAAGGAGGAGATGAAGCAGTGGGCCGGCAAGCGCATCGAGGACCTGAAGTCGCGCGGCTTCGCCAATGCCGGCCTTTATGACCCTCCCGGCGTCGGCGGCACGCATGTCATGTATGTGCTGCATCACGCCGACCAGCCGGAACTCTACTCGGGCCTGCCGAACAATCCGAGGATCAGCCCTCTGGTGCAGGCGTGGAAGGGTGTCACCAAATATGCCGGGCTGACCATCCTCGGCGTCGCAGCCGGGGTCGGCATACTCCATCATCTGATCATGGGGCCGAACAGGGTTTCGCAAGAGGACGAGGAGCGTGCCGAAGAGCTGACGGAAGGCAACGACCATGGCCGCGTATGACGTAGGACCGAGCGACAAGGTCCATCCCGGCAAACCCGTCACCGTCGACCGCTACACGGGGGGCGCGCGCATCAATCACTGGATCACGGCGGCGAGCCTGATCCTGCTTGCCTTGTCCGGCCTTGCCCTGTTCCATCCGAGCCTGTTTTTCCTGTCGACCCTGTTCGGCGGCGGCCAGCTGACGCGCATCATCCATCCATGGATCGGCGTGGTCCTCTTCTTCAGCTTCCTGGGTCTTTTCCTGCGGTTCTGGACAGCCAATCTGTGGAAGCCTGAAGATGGAACTTGGCTGGCGCGGGCGCGCGACGTGCTTTCCAACCAGGAAGACAAGGTTCCCGAGGTCGGCAAGTACAATGCGGGCCAGAAGCTGGTGTTCTGGTCGATGTCCGTGCTGATCGTGATCCTGATCTCGAGCGGCCTGGTGATCTGGGATCAGTATTTCGCTCAGTTCACGACAATCGAGCAGAAGCGCTGGGCCGTGCTGATCCACTCCATTGCGGCCGTGGTGATAATCTGCGTCTGGATCGTTCACTTCTACTCGGCGATCTGGGTCCGCGGCACAATCCCCGGCATGGTGCGCGGGAGGGTCACGGGCGGCTGGGCCTGGCGGCACCACCGCAAATGGCTGCGCGAGCTCACCACGGCCAAACCTGGCAAAGGAGCGGGATCAAAGCCAGCCGAGTAGTGCGATTCAAGGAGGGATGACTTTCGGACATCCCGCCCTAGTTGTGTTGATCAGGCAACCACGTAGCCCGTGCGGTTCGTGAGGTGCGAATGCCAAGACAAATCATTCCGGCAGGTTCCGACCCGACCGCAATCGGCGAAATCTCTAGCCCTCCCTTTGCCCGACTGCCTGATCCGAAGCGCTTGTTTTCGGCCCGCGCAGAGCGGCTGAACGTGCTCGCCGAGGGACATCAGCTCGGCCCTTACTTGTGCTTTCTTGCAGATCTCGCCGAGGTGCAGAACGCCATTCAGGAGGGTCTGCCGGAACCCGATATGCCGGACGCGGAGGCCCGCCAGCGCGCGCGGAGCTTCGCGATGCCGCCGCTCGATCGCAACAAGCTCGCCTTCGGTGCGGCTGCGGCTACGCTCGATCGTCTGGTTTGGGCGGCCGCTTCGATCGAGAAGCCGGCCGCCGCGGCGGATGCGCTCTACCGGCTGAAGCAGGCCACGCCTCTTCAGCGCGACGCCATGATGCGCAGCGTGCTTGCCGACGCGATTCCGATGGAGGCGCTGGCCGAGCATGTCTATGTCGCGGCCGCGCTGCAGGTTCACTTCGCCCGTCTCGCAGCCCTCCTCGAAGCCTCGGCTCTCGTGCCGGTCGGCGACGGCGCATGTCCGGCCTGCGGCGGCCCGCCCGTGTCGTCGATCGTCGTTGGCTGGCAGGGCGCGCACGGTACGCGTTTCTGCGCCTGTTCGCTATGCGGGACCTTGTGGCACCACGTCCGCATCAAATGCGCGCTATGCGGCTCGACCAACGGCATCGGCTACCAGGAGATCGAAGGCGGGCCAGGCACCGTGAAGGCTGAGACCTGCGATTCCTGCGGCTGCTACGTGAAGATCCTGCATCAGCACAAGGATCCGGCACTCGACCCGGTCGCCGACGACGTCGCCACGCTCGGCCTCGACCTGCTGGTGCGCGAGGGCGGCTATCGCCGAGGCTCCTTCAACCCGTTCCTGATTGGCTATTGAAGGCGCGATGACTAGCCCGCCTGCAAGCCGGCTGCGCAGCCTCCCCTCGGTCGATCGGATGCTGAAGACGTCCGTCACCCCGGCAGCGGTCCAGCGTTTCGGAAGGCAAGCCGTCACCGATGCTATCCGCCAAGTACTGGACAATGTGCGGCAGGCTTGCCGCAGCGGCGCGACGGTACCGGAGCCCGAGGATTTGGCCGCCGATGCGGTTGCCCGGCTGGAAGCTGCGGAGCGCTCCTCGTTGCGCCCGGTCTTCAATCTCACGGGGACAGTGCTGCATACCAATCTCGGTCGCGCTCTCCTGCCTGCCGAGGCTATCGAGGCGGCGCGCGCCGCAATGCGCGAAGCCGTGGCGCTCGAATTCGATATCGAAACCGGCAAGCGCGGCGAGCGTGACGATCATCTTCGCACACTGATCTGCGAGCTCACCGGGGCAGAGGATGCCACCGTCGTCAACAACAATGCGGCGGCGGTTCTTCTCGTGCTCAACACGCTGGCCCTGGGCCGCGAGGCGATCGTCTCGCGCGGCGAGCTGATCGAGATCGGCGGCTCCTTCCGGATGCCGGACATCATGGGCCGGGCCGGCGCGAAGCTCGTCGAGGTCGGCACCACCAATCGCACGCATCCCAAGGACTACGCCTCCGCTATCCGCCCGGAGACCGGCCTTCTCCTCAAAGTGCACACGTCGAACTATCGAGTGCAAGGCTTCACGGCCGAAGTGTCGGCGCGCGAACTCTCCTCGATCGCGAAAACGCGCGGTGTGCCGCTTGTCCACGATCTCGGCTCCGGCACGCTCATCGATCTCGCAGGCTACGGCCTCCGGAACGAGCCGACCGTGCGCGAGGCCGTTGCCGACGGCGCCGATCTCGTCACCTTCTCCGGCGACAAGCTGCTCGGCGGACCGCAGGCTGGCTTCATTGTCGGCAGAAGGGACCTTCTGGCCGAGATCAGCCGCAATCCGATGAAACGGGCGCTGCGCGTCGACAAGCTTCGGCTTGCCGCGCTCGAGGCGACGCTGAAGCTCTACCGCAACCCGGAACGCCTGGGGCAGCGCTTGCCCACGCTGAGATTGCTGGCGCGACCGGCCAGCGAGATTGCCGCTCAAGCGGCGCGTCTTTTTCCCGGTCTCGCCAATGTTCTGGGCGAGGCATTCACGGTCGAGATTGTCGAGTGCAGCAGCCAGATCGGGTCCGGTGCGCTGCCGCTGGAAACCATCCCCAGCGCGGCGATTGCCCTCACCGCGCGCTCCGGCAGCGGCCAGCAGCTGGAGGCGCTCGCGGCCGCGCTGCGCGCCCTGCCTGTTCCCGTGATCGGACGAATTGAGAAGCGGGCGCTGATTCTAGACCTGCGCTGTCTCGAAGACGAAGCAAGCTTCATAGCCAATCTGGCGGGCCTCTCCTTCGGAGGGTTCGATGCGATGGCTTGACCGTATCCTGCGCCGACCAGCTCGGGCAGACGTTGACGAGCAGCTGGGGAGGGCCCGCGAAGCGGCCGGGCGACGCGACTATGCAATGGCTCTCGATATCTGGGAGCGGCTGGCCCGGGCCGGTGTCGCCCGTGCCCAGAATAACATCGGTGCCTGCTTCGCCGAGGGGCTCGGCGTCGAACGCGACAGCAATCTTGCGTCCCGCTGGATGGCACTCGCTGCAGCGGCCGGCGACGCGGTCGGACAACGCAACCTGGCATCGCTCTATTTTCGCGGCGAGGGCGTCGAACAGGACTACCGCCGAGCGGCCGAGCTCTACCGTGCGGCAGCCGGGCAGGGCGACGGACCGGCCGAGGACATGCTGAGCTGGATGCTGCTCGAGGGCGACGTGATCGAGCCCGACGTGAACGAAGCGCGGTATTGGGCGCTCGCTGCCGCCGAGCAGGGTATTGCGTCGGCGATGACCCGCATAGGCATGCTCTATCACAATGCGCTCGGCGTGCCGCGCGATCCTGCCGAGGCGACGCGCTGGTGGCGCAAGGCCGCCTTGCGCGGCGATGCGGACGGGCAGGCGATGCTTGGCGCGGCCTGCCATCTCGGCGCGGGCGTGCCTTCCGATCAGATCGAAGCCTGTGCCTGGCTCATGCGCGCCGAGGCCGGCGGCAGCGCGCTCGCTCACCGCTACATGGCAGCCGCGCGCTCCGCGCTCGGCGCGGAAGAATTCGCAGAAGCCGAGCGCCGGGCAACAGCCCCCTTGCCGGAGCCTGGGCCATGATCGTCGGCACGGCCGGACATGTCGACCATGGCAAGACCGCACTGGTGCATGCGCTTACCGGCATCGACACCGATCGCCTGCAGGAAGAGAAGGCGCGTGGCATGACGATTGACCTCGGTTTTGCCTATCTTCCGGCGCCGGCAGGGGACATCGTCGGCTTCGTCGACGTGCCCGGACACGAGCGCTTCGTGCACACCATGCTCGCGGGCGCCAGCGGCATCGATTTCGTGCTGCTGGTCGTGGCAGCGGATGACGGGGTCATGCCGCAGACGCGCGAGCATCTGGCGATCGTCGATCTTCTCGGCGTCAGGCGCGGACTGGTCGTGCTCTCGAAGTACGATCTGGCAGATACGCCTCGCCGCGCCGCCGTCGCGGCCGAAATCCGCGCGGCACTAGCGGACACCGCGCTCGCCGACGCTGAGATCGTCCCTGCCTCGACCGTCACGGGGGAAGGCATAGACGATCTCCGGGACCGGCTGTTCGAGCAAGCGGTGCGCTTGGCCGACCGCGCTGCCCCTGGTCGCTTCCGGCTGTCGGTCGATCGCAGCTTCACCCTGCGCGGCATCGGCACGGTCGTGACCGGCACCGTTCTTTCGGGCTCGGTCGGCATCGGCGATCATGTGGTGGCAAGCCCGTCTGGCCTCAGCGCGACCGTCCGTTCGATCCACGCCCAGAACCGCGTTTCCGAGTTCGGCCGGGCAGGGGACCGCTGTGCGCTCAACCTGACCGGCGATGGCATCAGCAAGGAAGCGATCCGCCGGGGCGACGTTATCCTCGCCCCCGATCTGCATGCGCCGGCTGACAGGATCGATGCCGAGCTGCGCGTCCTGCCGAGCGAACCGAAGCCCATCGGCCAATGGTTCCCGGTGCGGCTCCATCACGCTGCGGCTGAAGTCGGGGCGCGCGTCGTGCTTCTTGGAGACGAGCCCATCGCGCCAGGCGGCAGGGCAAAGGTCCAGCTGGTCCTGGAGAGCCCGATCGCTGCCGCCGTTGGCGACGCCTATGTCGTGCGCGATACCTCGGCGCGGCGGACGATCGGGGGCGGCCGCTTCATCGATTTGAGGGCGCCGAGCCGGAAACGCCGCACGCCGGAACGATTGGCCTGGCTCGAGGCAAGCGCTATGCCGGATCCAGCGAAAGCTGTCGCGGCGCTGCTCGATGCACGGCCATACTATCTCGAACTGGTCGGGTTCGCGCGCGACCGGGCACTGAGCACCGATGAAACAAAAAGCCTTCTCGATCAGCTCGGCCTGGTGCGGATTGCGGTCGGTACAACGCTTTTCGTCATGCTGCCGTCACGCTGGACGGGTCTAAGGCTGAGCTTGACGGCGGCCCTGGAAAGCTTTCACTCGGACAATCCGGACTTGCCGGGCATCGGTATGGAAAAGCTACGCATGCAGCTCGAGCCGAGGCTTCCGGCGCCCGTATTTGCTGAAGTCCTGCGCGGCCTCGCGCGCGCCGGCCAGCTTGCTCTCGACGGGGCCTGGGTCCGGCTTCCCGGCCACGAGGTCAGGCTCGGGCCGGAGGATGAGGCTCTGTGGCTTACCGTCGAGCGGCTGCTCGACGGCCCACAGCGCTACCATCCGCCGAGGGTACGCGACATCGCGGGCCTGCTTGCCAAGCCGGAGGTCGAAGTGCGCCGGCTTCTGAAGCTGTCAGGCCGCATCGGGAAAGTGCACGAGGTTGCGCACGACCACTTCTTTCTGCGCGCCGCACTCGCCGAAATCATTGCGATCGTCTGCGACCTCGCTGCGAAACAGGATGGGCATTTTACCGCCGCTCAGTTCCGCGACCGTGCCGGCAGTGGCCGCAGGGTCGCGATCCAGCTCCTCGAATACCTGGACCGTCACGGTGTGACGATGCGCCGTGGCGATCTCAGGCGCGTGAACAGGCATCGGCTGGACCTGTTTCGCCGCCCGACAGAAAATGGTGAAGCGCTGACTGCAGAGGCTCCTGAAGGAGCCAGCGGTTAGGACGCGCAGTTTGCTCCAGCGCAAAGAGGCGACGGCCGGCTCGTGGCATTGGTCTTGCCCGTTTCGAACGTTGGGCAAGATGATGCGCGATTTCCAGACCTGCCCTGCGACAGCGTATCTCAAGGACGCGGTGCAGGTCGCGGCTTGGAATATCGACGGAATTCACTACGTGGACGTGAGACTGAGTTACGAACCGCCGTGGAATTGAGAGATAATGGACGGAATTGCCCGGCGTCACCTTGGCGTGAGGTCATCCGGAAAGCGCACATGACCGAAAGCAACGCCGCCAATCGCACTGTTCTCATCAACGGAGCGCTCCTGCCGGATGCGCTGGACGAGCGCATGATCCATGATGTGGTCCACGGCTTCTATGCGGCGATCCGTAACGATGCTCTCCTCGGCCCGATCTTCAACGGCGCGATCGCGCCTGAAGCGTGGCCGGTTCATTTGGCGAAGATGTGCGACTTCTGGTCGTCGATGCTTCTCAAGACCGGCCGCTATGACGGGCGGCCATTGTCTCCGCATCTCGGGATTTCCGGGCTGGGCGAGGAGCATTTCCGTCGCTGGCTGAAACTGTTTCGTTCGACCGTGAAGCGTCTGTGTCCGCCTGAGGTCGCGGCTCTGTTCATGGAGCGCGCTTTGCGGATCGCGCACAGTTTCCGGCTCGCCGTCGCCTATAATCGCGGCGAAGACACGCTTGCCATCGCACCGATATCCGAGGGGAGCCTCTGAGCCGGCTACCGGGCTGCGGAAAATTGTATGAGGCCCGCCCCATATCGCCGCATTCTATGGCCGTGCACTGAAAGAGACACAGCGTATAAGCTTGGGATGCTCGGTTAATTCCTTCGACGGTTCGGCGCTCTAGATTCGTCGCCCTTGCTGTCCCCTTGATAGCGCTGCCGCAATGTCGGACCTGATCGTCATGGTTTATCCTACGGTTGCCCGTGCCGAAGTGGTCCGCCAGCGCCTGATCGAGCTTCAGAAAGAGCATCTGATCGCGCTTGACGATGCTGTGATCGTGACCAAGGCCGAGAGCGCCTGGATAAGATTGGATCATCTTATCAGCACAACCGCAGGAGCGACGTCGGGCAGTTTTTGGGCGTTGTTCATCGGCCTTCTCTTTCTCGGTTCTGTTGATGGTGCGGTCGCGGCCGGCGCTTCCTGCAAGCTTCGCGGCGCCTTGACCGAGGTCGGCTTGAATAATGCTTTCGCCAACAAGTTGGCCGCCCGCCTGCAGCCAGGCACCGCGGGCCTCTTTCTGCTTATCAAGTTGATGACGACCGACAGCTTCCTGAGGGAGATTGAGAGCTTCGGCTGTGCAGTGCCGAAAACATCGATCGACGAGAGCAAGGATCAGGTTCTTCGTGATGCATTGCGGTTAACCGAAGCCGCGGAAACCGGCGGTGCAGCGCGAACCGCCCTGAAGCATCAATGAACGTCACCAGGCGGATTCTTCGGAGGAAATAGTCTGTCAGGCGTAGAGCCGTTCACTATGTGATTTCATAAAATCCATCCGAAATGAAAGAACGATTCGATCAGTATCCCAATCTTGAACCCTGAAGTCACTTGCAGGAGTCATTATCGGTCTGAAGGACCATTGCTATGCGGTGGCCCGGTTCCTCCTAAAGTTGACTTTCACATTCTGGATAGAAAGAACATGATAATATAGTCGAATGGGCGGATGCGGGCTTGTAAATGAGGAAAGACCGCAACGATGACGAGGGACTTTACGACCGTAAATCTTCCGGCTGAGGACCAGTTCGACGCATGGCGCCATTGGTTTTGGCCGGTGCTGGACGTGTCGCCCAAGACGTCTGTTGGTCACAATTTTGAGGCTTCAAACAAAACCTGGAATTTGGGTGGCCTGGTCGTAAGCCGCGTCTCTGCGCCACCAGTGTTCGTCACCCGAACAAGGGCCAATATCGCCAGAGCTCCGGTGGATCATTGGGTGTTAAGTTGCTGCAAGAACGGGGTGACCATGATCGAGACGCGGGGCGCCGTGCTGAAGGCTTCGCCCGGCGTACCGTATTTGTGGTCTCTGGGGGAGGCATCATGGAGCGAACGTACCCAAGTCGAGAGGATCCAAATCCTGTTGCCGCGCGATCTATTTCAAGACATCGGACGGCAATTGGACGCTTTGCGCGGCTCCGTCCTGGACACACCGATGGGGATTGTCCTCGGTGAATACATGATCGCGTTGGAGAGATGGCTTTCAAATACGACGCCTGAAGTTCGGCCCCGTATGGGAGTTGCAGTTCGTAACATGATCGCCGCGTGCCTGGCTCCTTCGGCCGACCAGATGGAAGGGGCTGGTGAAGAGATGAGCAGCTTTCTTGCCGAACGTGTACGCCAGGCGGTTCGTACCCACTTGAGATCACCATCGCTCAGGCCGGACGTGCTGTGCAAGATGGTTGGCCTTTCACGATCCACGCTCTATCGGTTGTTCGAGCACAGCGGTGGGGTTGTGCATTACATTCAGCGTCAACGGCTGTTGAACGCGTATGATATCTTGTCAGATCCGTTGAGCAGGCGGTCAATACTGAGCATCAGCGAAGAGTTGTGCTTCGCCGATGCGTCGAGTTTCACCCGCGCCTTCCGGCATGAATTTGGGCGCAGCCCGAGCGAGGTTCGATCTGCGGCGGCAAAAGGCAGCCCAATTCCCGCGGCGAGCAGGGCTCAGCCATCGCCTGCCGCTGCCAGCTTTGGAGACCTTCTCCGCACTGCGTGAGCAAGCTCACGGAACTCGTGAGCACGAACTGATCTTTACGCCGGTCGAACCTCGGAGCTGAGGGGGATGTCGCTCGAGCTTTGATACGGGCTGTGAGCGACTTCAGGATCCTAACACGAGCACGCTCTCCAGCACTCCTAGCTTAGCGAAGCGGGCGCCGCTGCGGTCCTCGCCGGACGGACGACGAGATCTCGCTGTAACTCGCCTTGAGACGAACGCTTAGAAAAAAGAGACGCGAAGTATGGTTGTGAGATTTCCTGCTAATCGCATCGGAAAATTGACAGTATAGAACTGTCGCTTGCGGCATGAAGTTGAGTGCCGAAAAGAAATTCTAATACACCACGTAATGTGGCTGCCGAAGAAAACGATGTTTCTTGGAGCGGCACAATGACGGCCCCGGGCCCCAAGGCCAGCGCGATGGACCATGCCGACACTAGCACGACGGTACCTCAGACCGAGCAGAGACTTCCCGGCGTTTGCCCAACTGCGCCCACGCCCGGCTGCTCAGCGTCAAGTGTAGTCCCGGCTAACCCCTAGCCCCCGCCCGGCCGGGACCAGCACGGCCCGCCGACCTGGCCCAATGCCAGGCGGCGGGCGCCCTGCGGAAATGCAGCAACTGGAGAAGCATTCGATGCCCGGTGAGAAAGCCGACGATATGGCAGACAAACTAAGCCTTCCAGCCCTGACCGCGATGGTCGTCGGTTCGATGGTTGGCGCGGGCGTGTTCCAGCTCCCGGCGCGTTTCGCGACCCAGACGGGTGTCTATGGCGCCCTCATAGCGTGGACCATCGCCGGCCTGGGCATGCTGACTCTCGCGTTCGTCTTCCAGACGCTCGCGATCCGCAAGCCCAGTCTCGACAACGGCGTCTACGTGTATGCGCGCGCTGGGTTCGGCGTCTATCCCGGCTTCCTGGCCGCCATCGGTTTCTGGGCCTCTGCCTGCGCCGGGAACGCCTTCTACTGGGTGCTGATCATGACGACCGTTTCGCAGCTGTTTCCCCCGTCTGCGGAGATGTTCGGGACAGGCGACACCTGGCCGTCCTTCTTCGTGTCCGTGGCAGGGGTGTGGGGGTACTACTTCCTGATCCGCCGCGGCGTCAAAGAAGCCGCCTGGATCAATTTCATCGTGACGGTCGCGAAGCTTGCGCCCCTCGCGCTGTTCCTCGTGCTCGTGATCTTCTTCTTCAATGGCGAGGTTTTCGTCGGCAACCTCACCGGCGGCTACGACGTCCCCGGCGGAGAGTCGTTGTTTCAGCAGGTGCAGGGCACGATGCTCATCACAGTGTTCGTGTTTCTCGGCATCGAAGGCGCGAGCGTCTACTCGCGATACGCTCGGCGGCGCGAGGATGTCGGCGCGGCGACTGTGCTCGGGTTTCTGGGGGTGCTCGCTCTGTTCGCGTCCATCTCCATACTCTCGTACGGGATCCTCCCCAAGGCCGAGATCGCCGGCCTTTTGCAGCCGTCCGTGGGCGGCGTCCTCGAGTCCGCTGTGGGTCCATGGGGCGGGGCGTTCATCCGCCTTGGGCTCATCGTATCGGTGCTCGGCGCTTACCTGGCGTGGCAGCTTCTGGCCGCCGATGTCATGTACGCGGCGGCGAAGGACAACGACATGCCCAGCCATTTCGCAGAGCTCAACTCTCGGCAGGTACCCGAGCACGCCGTTTTCTGGACGTCGGTCCTTGTGTCCGCAATCCTTTTTGCGGTGCAGTTCGTGGACAATGCCCTCGACTTCAGCCTCGACCTGACTGCCGCGCTGTCGCTGGCGCCGTTCGCTCTCGCGAGTGCCTACGCTGTCAAGATCGCATGGCAGCGGGACGGCTACGACAATGTGTCCTCGGATGGCCGCAGGTGGGATCTGCTGATCGCGGTCGTCTCGACAGTGTACACGCTCTTCCTCATATGGGCCGCGGGATACACATTCCTGTTCCTCGCCTGCATCCTGCTCGCCCCCGCCACCGTTCTGTACGTTATCGCTAGGAGGGAGCAGAAGGCGAAGCTCTTCACGACGCCGGGGCTCAGCGTCTTCTTGCTCGTCTTGGCCTTTGCGGTGGTCGGTATCGTGCTGCTCGCCAAAGGGCTGGTGCAGATCTGATGCCGATCAACCTGGCATTTTCCGAAACCGCCGGGCGATCCATCCGCACCGAACCCGGCGATCTGTGAGCTGACACCCGATCCAGGAGGCATCCACAAATGACCACAGAAACCGCTTTTGGCGTCCACTCCGAGGTCGGCCAGCTGCGCAAGGTGCTGGTCTGCGCGCCGGGCCGCGCGCACCAGCGGCTCACCCCAACCAACTGCGATGCGTTGCTGTTCGACGACGTGCTGTGGGTCGATGTCGCCAAGCGCGACCATTTCGACTTCATCAACAAGATGCGCGACCGCGGCGTCGACGTCGTCGAGATGCACAACGCGCTCGCCCAGACCGTCGCAATTCCCGAGGCCAGGAAATGGATCCTCGACAACCAGGTCGTGCCGAACCAGCTCGGGCTGGGGCTCATCGACGAGATCCGCAGCTATCTCGAAGGCCTCACCGATCGCGAGCTGGCCGAGACCCTGATCGGCGGGCTGTCGACCGTTGAATTCCCCGAGGCCATCGGCGGCGAGATGCTGGCGCTCATCCGCGACGCCGCCGGCACCGCCGAATATCTTTTGCCGCCGCTTCCCAACACGCTCTACACGCGCGACACCACCTGCTGGATCTATGGCGGGGTGACGCTCAACCCGCTCTACTGGCCGGCCCGCCACGAGGAGCCGATCCTCGCCGCGGCCATCTACAAGTTCCATCCCGACTTTGCCGGCAAGGTGAATGTGTGGTGGGGTGATCCGACCAAGGACTGGGGCCTGGCCACGCTCGAGGGCGGCGACGTCATGCCGATCGGCAAGGGCAATGTGCTGATCGGCATGAGCGAGCGCACCTCGCGCCAGGCGATCAGCCAGCTCGCGGCAACCCTGTTCGAGAAGGGCGCCGCCCACCGCGTCATCGTCGCGGCGATGCCGAAGCTGCGCGCGGCCATGCATCTCGACACCGTGTTCACCTTCGCCGACCGCGACTGCGTGCTGATCTATCCCGACATCGTCGACAAGATCGAGGCGTTCTCCTATCGGCCGGGCGCCAAGCCGGGCACTGTCGAGCTGCACAGAGACGGGCGCCCGTTCGTGGAGACGGT
The DNA here is from genome assembly GCF_033542235.1 of Mesorhizobium sp. BAC0120. Lineage (NCBI taxonomy): Bacteria > Pseudomonadati > Pseudomonadota > Alphaproteobacteria > Hyphomicrobiales > Phyllobacteriaceae > Mesorhizobium > Mesorhizobium sp. BAC0120. Next base: position 270,733 of record NZ_JAWRCU010000009.1, read on the forward strand.
GCGCGATGCGCTGGGCCTCAAGCAGATGCGCGTCGTCGAGACGGGCGGCAGCGACTATATGCGCGAGCGCACCCAATGGGACAGCGGCGCCAATCTGGTCTGCGTCTCGCCCGGCGTGGTCTTCGCCTATGACCGCAACACCTACACCAACACGCTGCTGCGCAAGGCCGGCATCGAGGTGATCACCATCGCCGGAGCCGAGCTCGGCCGCGGCCGCGGCGGCGGCCATTGCATGACCTGCCCGATCATCCGGGACGCGGTGGATTATTAGACTGGAAGCAATTTCGAAGGGCCGGCCACGTTGATGGTGTTCACTCATCGGGCTCGCGGTCTTCGCTGCCACGCTGACTGAACGAGCCGGCGCGAACTTGCCCCAGGGATGCTAATTGGTTCAGCGACGGGCAGATGTCGTCAATCGATCCGAAGAACGGCCCATGTGCTAGGTTTCGGGCATTCCTGTCCCGATCGGCGCGGGCACCAAAGCCAGCAGGGCCGACATGCTCAGTATCAGCAGGATGGCAACGACGCTGATCCCACCGTGCAGGCTACCGGTCGCCACCTTGAGCCAGCCGACCAGCGCAGGACTGACGATCCCGCCGCACACGCCGCACATGTTGATGAAAGCCAGGCCGCTCGCCCTGGTCTCAGGCTTGAGGTGTACTGTGGGGATCGTCCAGAACAGTCCGATGATAGCATAGAGCCCGATCCCCGCCACGGTCAGCAGGCCCGTCGTTGCGGCGATGCTGTTTGAGGCCAACGGAAGTAGCAGGAGGCAGCCGGCGGCGGAGAGGCCGGACAGTCCGATATGCCATCGGCGCTCGCTCAGCCGATCGGAACTTTGCCCGATCAGGAGCATGCCGATCGTAGCGAACAGCGCCGAAAGTCCGCTGATCCAGCCGATCGAACTGATGCGTTCGACGCCCGGTGTCACGAGCAAGGAGGGGCCCCACAAGATGAACGCATTGAGCGCGCAGAAATAGCCGAAATAGATGGATCCGAGCAGCCATGTTCCTGCATCGGGCAAGATGTTGCGCAAGTTCAGTGGAGCGTCGGCCAGCGCGCCCGCTCGCTCAGGTCCTCTATCGGTCAGAATGGTGCGCTTGTCGCTGTCCTTCAGCCAGCTTGCCAATTCGGGCCTGTCTGGCAGGAAGGCGTATGCAAGTAGGCCGAGCAGCATCACGGACAATCCCTGCAGCATGAAAAGCCATTGCCAGCCTCGCAATTCCTGGAGATCGTTCATGCCGCTCATGATCAGTCCTGCCAGCGGTCCTGCAACAATGCTTGCCAGAGGCAATGCGCTGGTAAACAGGGTGTTGATGCGGCCGCGCAGACGATCCGGGAACCAGCAGCTCAGATAGAAGATGATGGTGGGGAAGAAGCCGGCCTGTGCGGCACCCAGCACGAAGCGAAGCAGGTAGATGTCGGCGCCGCTACTGGCAAACGCCATCAGTGCCCCTGCCGCTCCCCATACAAGCATGGTGCAGAGCAGCGTCCTTGGGACGCCGAAACGTCTTAGGAAAAGGCCGACCGGTACCTGGAACAGGATATAGCCGACATAGAAAATGCTGGCCGCGACACCAAAAATCGCGTCGTCTATCTGAAGGTCATCGGAAAATTGCTGCTTGGCGAAGCTGATGTTGAAACGGGTGAGCTGCGCAAACACATAGCACAGAAGCAGAAACGGCAGGAGCCGCCACGCCATTTTCCGGTAGACGCTCGAAGGTATTCGCCTGATCATAAAGGCTGGTCTACTATGCCGTGAGCAGGAGCCGTTGAAAGTCGCTATCTTCGGGCAGGAAGCGATAGCAACAAATCAAGCCCGGAAGAGCTTCGTCCCCGGTGGGGCGTCCGGACTTCAAATCCGGGAGGGGCCGCGAGCCGGTCCTTGGTGGGTTCGACTCCCACTCTCTTCCGCCATTCTGGTCGCATTGCCGGATTTCATCGCACGACCAGCACAGGCACCGGACTATTCGTCAGGACTTCCGAGGTCTGGCTCCCGAGCACCAGCTTTCTCAGGCCTCGACGGCCGTGGGACGCCATTACGATCAAATTGCAGTCGCGCGCCTTCGCCAGTTCAACGATAGCTTCGGCCGGATAGGCGTCAGGGACATGGACAGTCTCTGCCTGCACACCAAGTTTTTTTGCCTCGGCCTCGACTGCTGCCAACGTTTTCTGAGCTATCCCTTTCTGAGCGGCGTCGTACTGCGATATTTCCTCCGGGCCAGGAACCCATGTTCCCGCAATTCCGGCACTCGCATAGATAGGAAAACGTTCCGTGACCATGATGATGGTCACGCGCGCGCCGAGGGCCTTTGCAAGCGACAGGCCGTGGTCGACACCCTTCTGGGCCACTTCGGAACCATCAGTGGATATGAGAATATGGCTGTACATTCCGGTTCTCTCCAATTTTACCCACGTGCTCATCCGGCAGCGCCAGCTTCCATCAGAAGCTGGTTACCGGCTACGAAATTGGCCCATATCCGACACCTTGATTTTACTGGCAGTCCTGACTTGCATTAACCTACAATCGCCATTCCTTACATTGCATTGAAAGCCGAAGTAAGAGCCGGCGAAACTATGCTCGAGCGCGAGGTAAGCTGAGACACGATGACCATGACATCGTTTCTCCTGGAACTTAAAACCGCCGCCGACGCCGCCAAGACGACGGAAACGAGCTTCCGCAAGGAGGCAGCCAAGCAAATCGCGGTGCTGGAGCAAGAGCGCGCATTCGCTTTCAGGCGGCTCAATCTCATGGAGGCGATCGCCGATGCGGCAGGTCCGGCCGAAAGCGAGGAGGTTGCCGTGGCGAACGCCTTCGCGGCCCTGCGCAATCGCCTCGGCTGGAATTCCGACAGTGATGCACGCCAGGAGGTGATCACGCATTTCGGCCCGGTTGCGTTGGCGGTGTTCCGGGCCGGACTCACAGGCGGGGAGCCTGCCACCGGTGTTCATGACGCACTCGCAGTGTTCGAGCGCTGGTATGCCGAGACCTGGGGATTGCCCTTCTGGGCCCTGTTCGAGCAGCAGATGCCGGATACGCCGGTGGTGGACTTCTAAGCCAGCCTTGAGCCGCCGAGATCGCCGACTAGAGGCGGCGCTCCGTCTAGCCATCTGATTTCAGTCGAAGTTGGGCGAGCAAACGTCCGATGGGGTCGTTTCGCATCGGAAAGGCGACCTGTCGTGTCGGGATTCCTTGGTGTTTGACATAGGATCTTTCATAAAATATGTATGACATAAGGAGCGATTGTGGGAGGAGCAGTTGCGGATCACGCCGGTCGCTGCCCGAGTGTGCGATACCGAGATGCACAACTGGATGTTCGTGCATGTCGAGGCCGACGAACATGGCCAAGCCCGACATCTGCCACACCGGAGGGCTTGGGGACTCCAAGAAGATAGCCGCCATGGCCGAGACAGCCGGCATCGGGCTCGCGCCGGCAACCCGCTTGGGCCGATCGCCGGCGTGGCGGCGCTGCATTTCGGCAGCTCGACCTGCAATGTGATCATACAGGAGGAACTGTCCGGAGCGGCGCCGTGATACGGTGGCGTCGTGCGCTGGCCGATCGCCCAGGTGCCTGGGCGCTGGGAAAAGCCGATGAAGCCAGGCCTCGGCATAGAGCTCGACGAGGCCGTGATCGATGCGAGTCCACTTGAGCCCGACATCCTGCATGCGCGCGGCGCAGTAATGCCAGATGGTACAGTTGTGGACCGATGAGGATCATGAGCGGAAGGTTGGAAGGAAAGCGCGCCATCGTCACCGGCGCGGGGCAGGGTATCGGTGAAGCGATCGCCCGGCTGTTCGCCAGGCACGGCGCCACCGTCGTCATCGGCGAGCTCAACCCGGCGACCGGCCGGGCCGTGGTCGACGCCATCGTCCGGGCTGGCGGGCGCGCCCTCTTCGTCGAAACCGACGTGACCGACAAGGCTCAGGTCACCCGTCTCGTCGAGACGGCGCGGGCTGAGGCGGGCGGCATCGACATCCTCGTCAATAATGCCGGAGCAAACGTCTTCTACGAGCCGCTGGACATGCCGGAGGAGGCGTGGAAGCGGTGCATGGACCTCGACCTCGAGGCTGCCTGGACCTGCTCGCGCGCGGTCCTGCCGGCGATGCTCGAGCAGCGGGCGGGCGCGATCGTCAACATCGCCAGCGGCCACTCCTTCAAGATCATCCCGCACTGTTTCCCCTATCCCGTGGCCAAGCATGCGCTGGTTGGCCTGACGCGGGCGCTGGCGATCGAATATGCGGCGCGCGGCATCCGGGTGAACGCGATCGCGCCGGGCTACATCGATACGCCGATCGCCGAGGCCTATTGGGCGACGTTCCCCGATCCGGCCGCCGAGCGTGCCCGCGCCGAGAACATCCATCCTCCCAAACGAATTGGCCGGCCCGAAGAGGTCGCCCATACGGCGCTGTTCCTCGCTTCCGACGAAGCGCCGTTCATCAACGCCGAGACGGTCGTCATCGATGGAGGCAGATCGGCGCTCTACCACGACTAGCGGTCACAAAAAGCAGGAGGAGACTTTCAATGAAACTGTCAGGGCTAACTTCGCTGGCGCTGGGCGCCGGTCTGGTTCTGTGTTCCCACGCATTCGCTGCCGACACCAAGATCGGCTACATCAACAAGATGGGGGATCACCCCTGGTTCGTCGCCGAGGTCGCCGGCGCCAAGAAGGCGGCTGAGGCAGGCGGCGCCACATTCGTCTCGCAGGACGTGCAGTTCAATGCCGACCTGACCGTGACGACGCTCGACACCATGATCGGCGACGGGGTGAAAGGCATCGCCATCGTCGTGCCGGACAAGGGGCTTGGCCCGGTTGTTGCCCAGAAGGCCAAGGATGCCGGTATCCCGCTGATCGCGGTCGATGACGACATTTACTACAAGGACGGCTCGCCGGTGCCCTATGTTGGGCTCAACGCCTACAATATCGGCAAGCAGGTCGGCACCGAGCTCGCCAAGCTTTACAAGTCCGAAAACTGGGCAGGCAAGGAGGTGCGCATCGCCTCGATCGAGGACCGCAAGGCCGACACCTGCATGCAGCGCAACAAGGGCGCCGAAGAGGGCTTCCTCGCCGCGGTGCCGGACTTCGACAAGAGCAAGATCCTCCGCGTTGCCTACGACAACACGATGGTCAACTCGATCGACGTGATGACGACCACGCTCACCGCAAATCCGCAGGTCACTAACTGGATCTTCTACTCCTGCAACGATGACGGCGTGCTGGGTGCTGCGCGTGCGCTGGAGAATTCCGGCTACACGGCCGACCAGGGCATGGGCATCGGCATCGACGGCAGCCGCGCTTGCGACGCGTTCGGCAGCGGCAAACCGACCGCCTTCCGGGGCACGATGTGGCTGAACTCCGCCAATCATGGGCGCATCGCGGTCGAGCTGCTGCTCAAGTCCATCAAGGACGGCACGCCGCTGCCGGAAAAGACCTACAGCGATCCGGAGCTGATCACGGCCGCGAACTTCGGCGACTACAAGCCCAAGCTCTGCAAGTGAGCATCCAGTGATCCTGACGCCGACCCCAACCGGGGGCGGCGTCAGGAAGCATCGGGATTTCGGAAGCCAGCATGACATCGAACGGCACGGAAATCGTCAGGGTCGAGCGCCTGTCCAAGGCGTTCGGCGTCGTGCAGGCGCTGAGCGACGTCTCTCTCGGCTTCCGGGCAGGGGAGGTCCTCGGGCTGGTCGGCGAGAACGGCGCCGGCAAATCGACCCTGATGCGGCTACTCGAAGGCGCGCATATGCCGGATCGCGGCGAGATCGCGATCGACGGGGTACCGCTGAATTTCCGCGAGCCGAAGGAAGCGCATGCCGCCGGCATAAGGGTGATCCACCAGGAGCCGGACATCGTGCCGGACCTGACGGTCGCGGAGAACATCTTCGTCGGGGCGATGCCGCGCCGGCTCGGCATCCTGCTCGACTGGCCGAGGCTGGAAGAACAGACGCGCGCCGTCCTTGCCAGGTTCGGCATGCAGAACGAATTGCGTGCGCGCGATCTCTGCGCTCGTCTCGGCCCGGCTCAGCGGCAGATGATCGAGATCATGCGAGCGGTTCGCGCCGGCGGGCGGCTGATTGCGTTCGACGAGCCGACATCCTCGCTCACCGACGAGGAGGCCCGCCATCTCTACCGGATCATCCGCCACCTCAAGGCCGATGGCGTGTCGATCGTCTATATCTCGCATCGCCTCAACGAGATCATCGATCTCGCCGATCGCGTCGCGGTGCTGCGCGACGGCCGGCTGGTCGCCGACCAGGCTGCAGCCGGATTGACCGAGCGGGCGATCTCGCAACTGATGGTTGGGCGCGAGCTCAGGGATCTTTTCCGCCGCCAGAAGGCGGCGAAGACCAACGCCATACTCACGGTCTCCGGCCTGAGCTCCGAGGCCGTGCACGATGTCAGCCTGACGCTGCACCGCGGCGAGGTGCTCGGTATCGGCGGCCTGATGGGAGCCGGCCGGTCGGAGCTCGCCCGCGCCATCGTAGGCTACGACAGGCGGCTCGCCGGAGAAATCGTCGTCGATGGAAAGCGGTTGCCGCCCAATGACGTCGCCGCTTCCATCGCGGCGGGCATCGGACTTGCCCCGGAGGACCGGAAATCCGAGGCGCTGCTGCTCGCGCGTTCGATCCTCGACAATGCCACGCTCTGCGTGCCAGAGCGGATCTCGACCGCAGGGCTGTTCGACCGGCGCAAAGCGATCGCCACGGTGAGCCCGCTTGCCGGCAAGCTGTCCATACGCACGCCGAGCCTCGACCAGCTCGTGTCGAAGCTCTCCGGCGGCAACCAGCAGAAGGTCGTGCTGGCGCGCTGGCTCGCAAGGCAGCTCAAGGTCATCATTCTCGACGAGCCGACGCGCGGCATCGACATCGGCGCCAAGGCGGAGATCTACCAGCTCATCGCCGAATTGGCCGCCGGCGGCATGGGCGTCCTGCTGATTTCCTCCGAGATGCCGGAACTGATCGGGCTTGCCGACCGGGTGCTGGTGATGGCCGAGGGACGCATCACCGGAGAGCTCGGCGCCGACGCCGACGAGCAATCGATTTTGGCGCTCAGCATGCCGCAGTCGGCGCGAGCCCAGCGCGAGGTAAGGACATGACGATCAGCGAACACGCACACCCCGGCAGCAAGGCATCGGAGGCGCCCAACAAGCGGTCATCGGTGCAACGCGCGGCCGACCGTATCGGCGTTCACAACATCAGCCTGATCTTCGCACTGATCGTGCTGTGCGCCATCTTCGGCTATCTGCGCGGCGACGTATTCTTCTCCTCGCGCAACATCCTGAACATCGGGCTTGCCGTCACCATCCTCGGCGTGCTCGCCATGAGCCAGACCGTGGTGATCGTCGCGGGCGGGCTCGACGTCTCGGTGGGCTCGACCGTCGGCTTTGCGACGGTGGCGACCGCCCTGGTTGTGCAGGCCACGGGATCGGCGTTGCTTGGTGTCGTTGCCGGCCTGCTGATTGGAGCGGCCTGCGGCCTGGTCAACGGCATCATCATCACCTATGGCAGAGTAAATGCCGTGATCGCGACGCTCGGTACCATGGCAATCTTCCGTGGCGTTGCCTTCATCCTCTCGGACGGGCAGTCGATCTCGATATTCGACGAGACCTTCCGCTTCATGGGGAACGGCAGGGTGCTCGGCTTTCCTTTCCTGATCTGGATTCTGTTCGTGACCGCCGTCCTCTTCCAGATCTTCCTGTCGCAATCGATCGCCGGCCGCAATGTCTATGCGATCGGCGGCAATCCCGTCGTCGCCCGCTTCTCCGGCATCAACGTGAACCGCTACCGCGTCGCGATCTACGTCATGAGCGGCGTCGCGGCCGGAATAGGCGGCATCATCTTGGCGGCTCGCACGGGCTCCGGCCAGCCGATCTCCGGTTCGCAGGGCCTCGAGCTCGAGGCGATCACGGCGGCGGTGCTCGGCGGCTGCGCTCTGCAGGGCGGACGCGGCACGATCGTCGGCGCTCTTCTGGGCGTCCTCATCATCGGCGTCCTCAACAACGGCATGATCCTGACGGCGGTGCCGACCTTCTACCAGCTTCTTGCCAAGGGTGCGCTGCTCATATTGGCTGTCCTGGTTGCCGAGTATCGACTGAATCGAGCCTGAGGAAACGAGCAAGCCGAATGACAAGAGCGGACGCGGCCATAACAGGATGAACGACTCCGCCCGAACTCATCGTGCTCCAGACATGTCGTCGCGCTTCGTCAGCCAGCGTGTGCTCGCCGAGCTCGGTCGCCGGATCCTGGCGGGCCAATATCCCCAGCATTCGGCCTTGCCTACGGAGCTTCAGCTGTGCGCCGAGTTCGGGGTCAGCCGCACGGCGATGCGCGAGGCGACCAAGATGCTCGCTGCCAAGGGGCTGGTGGTGTCACGCAAGCGCGCCGGCACGCTTGTCCAGGATTCCAGCCTCTGGAACCGCCTCGACACAGACGTGCTTTCATGGATGAGCACGATCGATCCCGACCCGGAATTCGTGCGCGGACTGATCGAGGCGCGCCTCGCCATCGAGCCCGCGGCTGCCGAGCTCGCCGCCCGGCGTGCCACCGCCAGCGACCTCGCGCGTATCGAGGCCGGATATCTGGCCATGCGCGCCGCCGATCTCAAAGACCTTGCCGCCTGCGCCGAGGCCGACGGCGCCTTCCACGTCAGCATCCTCAGCGCCAGCCACAATCCGGTGTTCGCCGGGCTCGCCAGCCTGATCGGCCAGGCGCTCGAGAATTCGTTCCGGCTGACCACGTCGGTCAGCCGAAACTATGCCGAGACGCTCGACGCCCATGGCGAGGTGCTGGAGGCCATCAGGCTGCGCCAGCCGGACCTGGCAAGGTCGAGGATGGGCGCGCTGATCGACATCGCCTCGGCCGACCTCGTGAACGCCACCGCGAAGAAGCGTCCGTAGAGCTTCGATATTGTCGGGATCGGAGAAGGGGATTGCCGGCGGCTATTAGGTTTGATCGCTGGCGCCGCCCCTCATCGCCCTGCCAGGCACTTCTCCCCGTAAACGGGGAGAAGTGCCTGGCAGGGCGATGAGCGACTATCTGGGCTGTCAAGTTGCATTAGCGAACTCGATGCGCGCATCGCGTGCTTTTGCATTGAGGATGACGAGCAGCTTGCGGGCGAGCGCGATGCGGATGACCATCTTCTCTTTGCCTGCCGCCTGCAACCGCTGAT